>JARSSH010000038.1 GCA_029624815.1 Candidatus Competibacter sp. | reverse complement strand
TCCTTCATGGAAAGCCTTTGAAGCAATAACTGCTTAACAGATCGTAAACAGGCTCATAGTCCTTCGTTCCAGCGATCCTGAAGCTGAGGAAAACATGATCGCAGCGGTGTCCCGTTACGCCAACAGCCAGAACTCGGTCCGGCAAGCCGACCTGTCGGCAAACCGACCATTCCATGTGCAGGTCGAGAAGCTGGCCAACACGGTTTTCTGTCCTGATGGAGTGAGCCGCTGGTTCTACGAGCGCGCTGCCGGTAGCTACAACGTGCTATTGGCTCGGGAAGGCACTACTCCGGCGAAGTTGCGCCGGCTCAAGGAGGTTATCCCGGTCTCACGGAAGGTTACAAAAACCGACCTCGCCAAATTTCTGAGTGCTTGGGATCAGAAACCTGATCGGGTCAGTCTCGGAGCACAGAAGAACTTCGAGGGATTTATGCAGGCGCTTGAAAACGGACAAAACCCCTGTTCAGCAGAACCGGATGTGGATTTCTACAAGAAAATGATTGCAAAGGCAATTTTGTTCAAGACAGCTCAGAAGCTGATTCGGCCGGCATTCAAGGCTTTTCAGGCCAATGTTGCAACTTACCTGGTTGCCCTGCTGAGCCACCGCCTTGGCGACCGGCTTGACTTGGAGCGTATCTGGTTGCAACAGGATTTGTCCTCCCAGTTGAAACAGCAGATGCTGGGTTGGGCACAGGTCGTCAACCGGATATTGCATGAATCCGCCAATGGTCGGATGGTTTCCGAGTGGGCCAAGAAAGTGGAATGCTGGGAGGTGGTTCGAAAGGGAAGCTACAGCCAGATGCCGGATGGCATACCGGAGATGAAACTAGCCAATTTCGGAGTATCCTCTGTTCCGGCGGGCGTGGTTTTCGGTGTCGGTAAAACGTGGCCTGACGAAATTACTCTGTGATCCCATCCGCTACCGACTCCATGGCCAGCAGCTTGACGAGCCGTTCCCGCAGCGTGGCCCGGTTGCGGATTTCGCACTCCCAAATGACGATCACCCGCCAGCCCAGTGCGACCAAGCGCGCTTGGTTTTGAGCGTCCCGTATCGCATTGCCCTCCAGCTTGGACTGCCAGAACTCAACATTGGACTTTGGGATATAGGCCAATCGGCATCCTGGATGTCGGTGCCAGTAGCAGCCGTGGACAAAAATCACGGTGTGCAACCGACCAATGACGATATCAGGTCGGCCGGGTAACTTGCCGTTGTGTAGACGGTAGCGAATACCCAGACCGTGCAACTCGCGCCGAACCGCCATTTCCGGTGCGGTATCCCGGTTGCGGATGCGCGACATCATCCGGGAACGAGTTGCCGGATCCACAATGTCGCTCATCTCAGGGCACTCCATAGCCCAGTTGCCGCAGCAGCGCCCAGACCACGTCGGCGATCTGCCGCGCCAGGAATGGCGGCACTGCATTGCCAACTTGGGTGTATTGCTGGGTCCGATTACCCTCGAAAAAATAACCGTCCGGGAAGGTTTGAAGGCGGGCGGCCTCGCGCACGGTCAGGCTGCGACACTGGACCGGGTCATAGTGGATGAAGTAGTGGCCATCCTTCGCCATGTGGCTCATCACCGTCGTGGCCGGCTGATCGGCAACCTGTACCCGGAAGCGGTCATCGAATTTGCCCGTTTTCCAGTTCCGGTGGCGGGGCGCCAGCGCGGCGGGAAATTTGGCTGCCTTGGGTGAAGTACCCTTCAGCCGGGCATACACGGCGCAGAACAGATAGCGCGCCAAGTCTTCCGGCATGTGTTTGCGGGTTTCGTGGTTCAGCACCAGCGGCGGATCGATTCCACGATACCAGGTTGCCAGGTCGGCCGGCAGGGTATCCAGATTATTAGCCCCTGTGGTTGCTACGCTGCGCCCGCCCGACAGGTGGACAGAAGTGGCGGCTCGCAGTGCCGCCTGCTCGAACGTGGCCCGCAGCTCTGGATCCTCGATCATTGGCCCAAAATCCGTCGCCAGGGCAGACAGGGTTTTATGCCAATCACCCGACGGATAGATGGACTGGTGCCAGGACAGCCCGCTGCGGAGTGGTGGCAGACCGGTCAGCACTTGACGGGTGGATATACTCAGCGGTCGTCCGTCCGGACCGGTCAACGGACTGAGGCGCGGGAACACGCCGCCTTGGCGGTCAAAGATATCTGCCAGTTCTTCAAGCAATCCAAACAGGATCACGCGATGCCGGGTCTGGGGAATACCGTAGTACTCGGCCTGAATGATGAACCGCTCAGGCTGGATCGAGTCGGGATTCTGGTCATGCCGGTACGAACAGGCATCGACCAGCGAGTAAATGCGATAACGGGGATGGACCCGTCGGCCATCCTGATTACCCGCCACCGCTGGACTGGTCAGTTCCTGGAGGATGCGCGGAAACAACGGCCGACCCGCGACATGGGACGACAAAATCCCCTTGACGTTTTCCATCACAAACGCCACCGGGCGGTAGTCGCGCAGCAGTTCCAGATAGACCCGGTACAGAAAATGGCGGCCATCCCGTTCCGGCTGGTAGCCCGCCGTGCCGGCATTACGGGCGCGGCCGACCGTGGAATAGGCCTGACAGGGCGGGCCGCCGATCAGCACCAGCGGTGTTGTGGGACTCACCCCCGCACGGGCAATAGCCGTCTGTAATAACGGGCCGGTGTCGGGCTCGCCCAAGGTATGTTCCAGAACCTCCTCGCTGGCCTGCTTCCAGGCGGTCTGGGCCATTGCGCTGTTGGTCTCGACCGGCGATTCCCGGTCGCCGCGCACGTAGGCATGGTAGGTATCCAGCACCGACTGATCGCCGGTCTGCGCCAGCCGGCGGTAGAACCCGCGCAGCCGCAAAGTCCGGCACGCGGCGGGATCCTTTTCCACCGAGGCGATGATCCGAAACGGCCGCCGGCCTGACGGCAACTCAAAGGTCGCAAAGCCTTCGCCCAGACCACCGGAACCCGCGAACAGGTCCATCACCCGGATCTGCGTATCGACCTGACCAGCCATCTGATCCATTGACTCGGACCGGGATTCCGCATCATTGGCCTCGACCGATGATCCCGGATCGGGCGCTGCTGGCTTAATCACGGAACGACATGGAGCCCGGGGCTGCCATGCTCATGCATCCAGCCGGATGCCACAGGCGTTCATCATGATGGGATAAGCCGCTTCATAAACGCCATCGCCCAATGCAGAGAACAGTTCGTTCAGCACGAACCGGACTTCTTCGGTTTCCCGGTTCTGGAACATCCTTTCGCCATTTTGGATGATCACGATATCCGCCGGGTCATCATCCGGATGAAAAAGTAGATCCCGGCACTGCATTTTGGCGAACCACTGTAACGCACCGTCAAACGAAACCGCGCTCACTTCCGGGATACGGGATTCAGCTATCATGGAGGCGCTCCGAACTTTATGGATGAATTTGACGCGCATGATAGCACAGGTTGTAGTATTTTTACATTTAACTCAATGATATAAATTAGTATTTGGCAATCAGGATGCCTGCTGGTCCAGCGATCGAGGTGGTTGCCTCCGCAGCGGGCAATCAGCCGCCCGGCGAATACCGCACTCGGTCGCCGCGCCGCCCGGATTTTCAATCCAGTTTGCCCGAAGCCCCTGATTCCGACACATTCCATGGACTGACCACCGGCACCGTCAACCCTTCAAAATGCCTGCCGTTGCGGGTTGCCAGGGTCGCGCGCCGCGCCAGCGCGATGCCCGCGATCCAGGTATCCCGAATATCCACCGGACGCCCGGCTTGTTGCCTTTCGGCCGCCAGCGTCGCGGCATGCGTGGCGGCGGCGCTGTCGAAAGGCAGTACCCGATTTTTCAATTCCGCGTCCAGCAAACGGGCGAAGGCCATTTCCAATGCCTGTCGCCGTCGCCCATCCGGCAGCAGGGACAGGCCAAGGCGGGTTTCAAACAGGGTGACGGTGGTAATCCAGATAGAGTCCGCCGGTTGTCGGTCGAGCCAGTCCACGACGACCATTTCCGGTTGGGCGCGCATCAGCGCGGAAAGCACGTTGGTATCGAGAATGATCACGGCTCGAAGTTCGTCGGACGAACGACCTGACCGCGCAGTTCGGGCAAGTCTTCGGTCAGTCCTTCCTGCGCGAAGTGGGTGGCGATGCGAGAACCCAGTCCTTCCCGGTTTGGAATCTCATCCAGCACGGCGGTGCGTAGAATGCGCCGGACTTCTTCTTCCAGGCTGCATCCGTGCCGGGCGGCGCGTTGTTTGAGGCCAACCTTGACCTCTTCTTCCAGGTTGCGGACGGTGAACTGAGCCATAAACGTTTCACTCATCAAAACTACAATAGATGATATCATGATATCAAAGCCGGGTTTGCCCGTCATCAGCTTCTACCGCCCGGCCGCTCCCGTCGTTGCGTCCCCCGATCTTTCCTCCTAGAATACCTGCCCTTTGCGGTCCGCCCGGACCGCGACTCCTTGCCTCACCGTTCACGGGAGGCTGTCTGTCATCCGTAAGGAGCCGCAATGCGACATTACGAAATCGTGTTTCTGGTCCATCCCGACCAGAGCGAACAAGTTCCCGCGATGATCGAGCGTTACCGCGCGATGGTCGAGGAGGACGGCGGTCGTCTCCACCGCCTGGAAGACTGGGGCCGGCGACAACTGGCTTATCCGATTCATAAGATTCACAAGGCGCACTACGTGTTGATGAACGTCGAGTGCGGCCAGACGGTGCTGGAAGAATTGCAAAGCGCCTTCCGCTTCAACGATGCCGTGATCCGTAACCTGATCATCGAGCGGGATGGCCCGGAAACCGAACCGTCGCCGCTGGTCAGGTCGCGCGACGACCGCGCTGACCGCGACGACCGCGATGACCGCGATGACTCCGATAATGTGGCCGAGGCCGACGACGAAGCCGCCTGAGCCAGCGTCGGCCACACCTGTCGCCATGCCGTTCGCGCCGCCCGCCGACAACTGCCTGATCATCGCCGGTCGGATCGCGGGGGCTTGCGAAACCCGCCAGTCGCCGGCAGGCGTTCCCATTAGCCGTTTCCTGCTGGAGCACCATTCCGGCCAGATGGAAGCCGGTGTTTCGCGTGAGGCGCGCTGCCGGATTCCGGTGGTGGCCTGTGGCGAAGCCCTGACTGGCATTGCTGGGCCGCTGGTGACGGGCGCCCGGTTGCGGGTGAGCGGCTTTGTCAGCCGCGCCAATTATCGCGAAGGCGAATACCGTTTGGTGTTGCACGCCGCCCGTATCGATATGCTTGATCACGAATCATCCGAGGATTGAACCCCATGTCGCGTTTTTTTCGTCGTAAGAAGTTTTGTCGTTTCACCGCCGAAGGCGTCAAGGAAATCGACTATAAGGACATCGCTGTCCTGAAGAACTACATCAGCGAAACCGGCAAGATCGTGCCAAGTCGCATTACCGGCACCAAGGCCCGCTACCAGCGGCAACTTTCGGTAGCGATCAAGCGCGCCCGCTTTCTGGCGTTGCTGCCGTACTGCGACCGGCATTAAATCCACCGAGAGGTCCGGTCCGGCCGCGGCAGGAGTCTGGCGTGAAATCCATCGCTGCCTTCGTCATGCGCGGCCGATTCGCGGCGGTGCTGATTGCGGCGCCCACGGCGGTGTTGTTTTGGCTGTTTCCGCCGATCCTGGTCGTGTCCAGTGCCGTGGTGGCGCTGGTGACCTTGCGCCGGGGCGCGGCCGAAGGCGCATTGCTGGCGGCGTTGTCCGGGCTGGGTTCTGGCGTATTGGCCGAGCTGGTGCTGGGGGCGCCATGGCCGATGCTGTGGGTGTTGCTGACTTGCTGGACACCATTATGGGTGCTGGCCCTGCTGCTGCGTGCCACGGCATCGCTGTCCGCAACGGTGCGAATCGCCGCTCTGCTGGGATTGTTGGGCGTGGGTGGATTCTACCTGGCGTTGGGCGATCCGGCGATTTGGTGGAGCGTGGTGCTCGACGGTGTGCGACAGGGAGTGATGGCGTTGCCGTCGGGCGAACGGGCCACATTGGAGCAGTTGCTGGAACTGCTACGGAGCTGGGCGCCGTTGCTGCCGGGGCAGGTGGTCGGCGCGACGCTATTGTTCGTATTGGCGGGATTGCTGCTCGGCCGCTGGTGGCAGGCGCTGTTGTTCAATCCGGGCGGTTTTCGTCCCGAATTTCATCAACTGCGCTTGGGGCGTCCACTGGCGCTACTGGCGCTGGCGCTGTTCGGCGCGGCGCTGTTGTCCGGCTGGCCGGTCCTGAGCAATCTGGTTTTGGTGCTGGGGACGCTCTACAGCGTGCAAGGCATCGCCGTGGCGCATGCCCTGACCTTCACGCTACGGCTCTCGCCCACCTGGTTGCTGCTTTTTTACCTGCTCGCGGTTCCGCTGCTGTCGCAACTGGTCATGGCGCTGGGTATCGCCGATGCCTGGGCCGATTTCCGGACCCGCGTTCGGCCGCGTCCGAGCAAACCTTGAATTCTCTTTAAACAACACGCATCGAAGCGCACATCGGAGTCTGACGATGGAAATCATATTACTGGAAAAAATCAACAACCTGGGCGGTTTGGGCGATCGAGTCAAGGTCAAGCCGGGCTATGCTCGCAATTTCCTGATTCCGACGGGCAAGGCCACGGCGGCCACCGCCGCCAATCTCGCCCGGTTCGAGGCCCGTCGCGCTGAACTGGAACGGGTTGCCGCCGAGCTGCTGGCCAAAGCCAAATCCCGCGCCGAGCAACTCGCCGAGTTGATTGTCACCCTGTCGGTCAAGACCGGCAGCGAAGGCCGACTGTTCGGTTCGGTCGGTTCCGCTGACATCGCCAACGCGGTATCGGCCGCCGGGATCGAATTGCAGAAGAGCGAGATCCGCTTGCCGACCGGCTCCATCCGCCAGATCGGTGAGTACGATGTGGATCTGCTGTTGCACCCCGAAGTGAAGACCCAGATCCGGGTCAATATCATCGCCGAAGCCTGAGCCGCGGCCGGCGTGCCCACGCTGGGGATTTGAACTAGACTCAAACCATCCCCGCGCGGGCGATGCCTGCGGATCGGCGCCATATCGAGCGCCTTGTACCTATCCCCCGCGGGAATTTCGTGGCCGTGCCGCCGGACTATCGCGGCGGGCGGCGGATCGCCGGTTGTTTCCGAGAGTTCCGTCATGCTGCCCGTTTCCCCGTTTCCCCACCGTAAGGACGCCGTCACCGAGGCGCTGCGGGTGCCGCCGCATTCGCTCGAGGCCGAACAGGCTGTGTTGGGTGGTCTGATGCTGGATAACGCCACCTGGGATCAGGTGGCCGACCGGCTGGACGAACACGATTTTTACCGTGCCGATCATCGGCTCATTTTTCGCGCCATCCGCCGGCTGGCCGAACAGGGCAAGCCCTTCGATCTGTTGACTCTGGCGGAATGGCTGGAGGATCGCAACGAACTGGAGGAGGGCGGAGGCTTCGCCTATCTGGGCGTGCTGGCGCGGGATACGCCGAGCGCCGCCAACGTCCGCGCCTACGCCGACATCATCCGCGAGCGGGCGATCCGCCGCGAGCTGATTCGTACCGCCACCGAAATTGCCGACGGCGCCTACGATCCCAAGGGCCGCGACAGCAGGGAACTGCTGGACGAGGTCGAGAAAAAGGTGTTCGCTATCGCTGAACGCGGTTTTCGCGCCCGCGAAGGGTTCGCCAATATCAAGGATTTGCTGGCGCGCACGGTGGAGCGGATCGACCTCCTGTTCCAGCGCGACAATCCGATCACCGGCCTTCCCACCGGCTGGTCCGATTTCGACGATAAAACCGCCGGCTTGCAGCGCGGCGATCTCATTGTGGTCGCCGGGCGGCCGTCGATGGGCAAGACCGCCTTCGCCATGAACATCGCCGAGTATGCGGCCATTCAGGCCAAGTGTCCGGTGGCGGTGTTCAGCATGGAAATGCCGGGCGAAAGCCTGATCATGCGCTTGATGTCGTCGTTGGGCCGGATCGACCAGCATCGGGTGCGGACCGGGCGGCTGGAGGAAGAGGACTGGCCGCGGCTGACCTCGGCGGTCACCATGCTGTCGGAGGCGCGCTTGTTCATCGACGACAGCTCCAATCTGAGCCCGAACGAACTGCGGGCGCGGGCGCGGCGTCTGCACCGGCAGGAAGGGCAACTGGGCCTGATCGTGGTGGACTACCTGCAATTGATGCAGGTGCCGGGCACCAACGAGAACCGCGCCACCGAGGTGTCGGAGATTTCCCGCGCGCTCAAGGCCCTGGCCAAGGAGCTGTCGGTGCCGGTGCTGGCGCTGTCGCAGCTCAATCGCACGCTGGAGCAGCGCGGCGACAAGCGACCGATCATGTCGGATCTGCGCGAATCGGGCGCGATCGAACAGGACGCGGACCTGATCTGTTTTATCTACCGCGATGAAGTTTACAACCCCGACAGTCCCGACAAGGGCGTCGCCGAAATCATCATCGGCAAGCAGCGCAACGGTCCCATCGGGAGCACTCGTCTGACTTTCCTGGGGCAATACACCCGTTTCGAGAGCTATGCCCCCGAATTCTACCCGGCAGGTTCCGCGTATGAGTCGAGCAACCACGGCGCGCCTCGATCTGGGGGCGCTGGTTCACAATCTGCGGCGGGTCCGGGCGGCGGCGCCGGGCCGGCGGGTGGCGGCCGCCGTTAAGGCCGAAGGCTACGGCCATGGTCTGGTCCGGGTCGCCCGCGCGCTGGACGCCGACGCTTTCGCGGTGGCCTGCATCGAGGAGGCGCTGGCCCTGCGCGAGGCCGCCGGCATCGACCGGCGGATCGTGCTGCTGGAAGGGGTGTTCGAGGCGGACGAACTGGCGTTGTGCGCCCGTCACGCCCTGGACGTTGCCATCCATCATCCCGAACAGCTACGGATGCTGGAACTCGCCCGGCTGGAACGGCCGCTGCGGGTCTGGCTGAAGATCGACAGCGGAATGCACCGCCTGGGTCTGGCGCCGGAGACGGCGCCGGCCATTTTCCAGCGCGTGCGCGACTGTCCGGCGGCGCACGCGGAAATCGGCCTGATGAGCCATCTGGCGCGGGCCGACGAGCGGGATTGCGACTATACCCGCCAGCAACTCCAAACCTTCGAGGCCGCCACCGCCGGCCTGCCGGGCGAGCGTTCGCTGGCCAATTCCGCCGGCATTCTGGGTTGGCCGCGGACGCACTTCGACTGGGTGCGGCCGGGCATCATGCTGTACGGCGCTTCGCCGTTCGTGGACAGCCTGGCGCCCGACGAGGATTTGCGCCCAGCGATGAGCTTCCATACCCGATTGATTGCCATCCGGCGGCTGCGCCGGGGCGAACCGGTCGGCTACGGCGGAACCTGGCTTTGTCCCGAAGACATGGACGTGGGCGTGGCGGCGGTCGGTTACGGCGACGGCTATCCCCGCCACGCGCCGTCGGGAACGCCGGTGCTGGTCAACGGCCGCGCGGCGGCGCTGGTCGGGCGGGTGTCGATGGATATGATCACGCTGGATTTGCGCCAGCATCCCGAGGCGCGGATCGGCGACCCGGTGCTGCTGTGGGGCGAAGGTTTGCCGGTGGAGCGGATTGCCCAGGCCGCCGGCGCCATTTCCTACACCCTGTTGTGTGGAGTGACGGCGCGGGTGCGGCGCGAAGTGGTTCCCGCGCCGTCGATCGATGGCTAGCAAGGCGCGCACGGTCTATGTTTGCGCCGAGTGCGGGGCGCAAGCCAGCAAGTGGGCCGGTCAGTGCGGCGACTGCGGGGCCTGGAACACCCTGCAGGAGGTTGCGGCGGTCCCAGCGGAAGGGAAGAGCCCGTTCGCCGGCTATGCCGGTTCGGCGGCGGCGGCGGTGCGCACCCTGGCCGAGGTGGACGCGGTGGCGGAAATCCGCCAGTCCTGCGGCAACGGCGAGCTGGATCGGGTGTTGGGCGGCGGTCTGGTCAATGGCTCGGTGACGTTGATCGGCGGCGATCCGGGCATCGGCAAGTCCACCCTGCTGTTGCAGGTGCTGGCCGAACTGGCGGCGCGCAACCGGACGCTGTACGTCAGTGGCGAGGAGTCGCCGCAACAGATCGGTCTGCGCGCCCAACGGCTGAGTCTGGCGCGCGACCGGTTGCGGCTGCTGCCGGAAATCAACGTCGAGCGGATTCTGGCCACCGCCGAGATCGAACGGCCGCAGGCGATGGTGATCGACTCGATCCAGACCGTGTTCACCGAACGGCTGCAATCGGCGCCGGGTTCGGTGGCCCAGGTGCGGGAGAGCGCGGCGCAACTGGTGCGCTACGCCAAGGCCGGCGGCGCGGCCTTGTTCCTGGTCGGTCATGTGACCAAGGAAGGCGCCATCGCCGGGCCGCGGGTGCTGGAGCACATGGTGGACACCGTGCTGTATTTCGAGGGCGATCCCAGCGGCCGGTTGCGGGTGCTGCGGGCGGTGAAGAACCGCTACGGGCCGGTCAACGAACTGGGTGTGTTCGCCATGACCGAACGCGGATTGAAAGAGGTCAGCAATCCGTCGGCGATCTTTCTGTCGCGGCACGACACGCCGGTGGCCGGCAGCGTGATCATGGTGACGCGCGAAGGCACCCGGCCGCTGCTGGTGGAAATCCAGGCACTGGTGGACGAGTGCCACGGTGGCCACCCGCGCCGGGTGACGCTGGGCCTGGAACAGAACCGCTTGGCGATGCTGCTGGCGGTGTTGCACCGGCACGGTGGAGTGGCGATGTACGATCAGGATGTCTACGTCAACGCGGTCGGCGGGGTGCGGATCGCCGAGACGGCGGTCGATCTGGCGGCGCTGCTGGCGGCGCTGTCGAGTTTTCGCGACCGGCCGTTGCCGACCGATCTGGTGGTGTTCGGCGAAGTCGGGTTGGCCGGGGAAATCCGCCCGGTGCCGAACGGCGAGGAACGGCTGCGGGAGGCGGCCAAGCATGGTTTCAAGCAGGCCATCGTGCCGCGCGCCAATCTGCCCCGACGCGGCGGGCGGGTGGAAGGACTGGAGGTGCGCGGCGTCAGCCGCTTGGCCGAGGTGATGGGGGAAATTTGAGTGCCGCCCGGTGCTATCGCTCGACCGCCACCCACCCCCAGCGTTCCGGGACGAAGATCTCGTGAGGATTAAAGCGGGCCTTGTAGGCCATTTTGTCGCACTGTTCAATCCAGTAGCCCAGATAGACCCACGGCAGGCCCAGTCGCCGCGCCTCGGCGATTTGCCATAGGATCGCGTAGGTTCCGAGGCCGCGCGCTTCCTGAAGCGGGTCGAAAAAGGTGTAGACCGCCGACAGTCCCTCATCCAGCCGGTCCACCACCGCCACCGCCAGCAACTCCCGGTCGAGGCGAAATTCGTACAGCCAGGTTGCGCACCAGCGCGAGGCCACGAACGACCAGTAGTTCTCCGGGCTGGCGGGATCCATGCCGCCGCCGGCATGGCGGTTTCCGATATAGCGGGCGAACAGCTCGAAGTGCTCGCTGTCGAATTCAGCCGGCCGCGCCCGCGCCCGCAAATCCCGATTGCGTTTCCACAGCCGCCCCTGCGAGCGGTTGGGTCGAAACCGCTCCACCGGGATGCGCAGCGACCGGCAGGCGGCGCAGCCCCGGCAATGCGGGCGGTAGACGTGCTCGCCGCTGCGGCGGAAACCCAGTTCCGCCAGTTGGGTGTAAAGTGGGTTATCCGTTACCGTCGGGTCGGCGACCAGGTTGCGCGCCCGCCGGCCCGGCAAATAGCTGCACGAATAATCGGTGGTCAAAAACATGCGCAGGTCGTACAGCGAATCGCGGGGATTGCTCATGAGGGCGTGCCGGCCAACAGAGGTTTGAATGGATCGGCGTCCAACCGCCAGGGACCGGGTTGGCCCGGTTGGGGACAGTAGCGTTCCAGTAGCCGCAAGAATGCGGCGCGGGGGATATCGGCCGCGCCCATGCTCAATAAATGCGCGGTGGTGACCTGACAATCGATGACGGCGAAATCCCAGCGCCGGAGCTGGGCGACCAGCGCGACCAGCGCGACTTTGGAAGCGTCGCTGATCCAACTGAACATGGATTCGCCGTAAAACACCCGACCCACCGCCACGCCGTACAACCCGCCCACCAGCTCGCCCTGCCGCCAGGTTTCGATGGAGTGGGCGTGGCCAAGCCGGTGCAGCCGGCAGTAGGCGCGGTGCATCTCCGGGGTGATCCAGGTGCCCGGTTGCCCCTGGCGCGATCCGGCGCAGGCGACGACAACCTGCTCGAAGGCGATGTCCGCGGTGATGGAAAACAGCTCCTTGCGGAGAGTTTTGCGTAGGCTGCGCGAGATCTTGAGGCACTCCGGAAACAAAACCAGACGCGGATTCGGCGACCACCACAAAATCGGTTGATCGGTCGAGTACCACGGGAAGATACCCATTCGGTAGGCGCGCAACAAACGACGCGGCGTCAGGCTGCCGCCGGCGGCCAATAGGCCGTCCGGTTCGGTCAGGGCGCGGTCCGGATGGGGAAAGGGCTGGTTGTCGTTATGCGGATCCAGCCACGGCAGGCGCATCCGGGGTTACCTCATCCCGATAGGGTGAATGTTGCAAGAGATCCAGTGCGTACTGGCGCAGGGCGGGTGTTTCCCGGGCAAGAAAATCGGCCACGGCGCCGCGGAAACCCGAGTGAGCGATCCAGTGCGTTGAGTGCGTGAGCACCGGCAGGAAACCTCGATAAATTTTGTGCTCGCCCTGCGCGCCAGGTTCAAAGCACTGTAAACCGGCGCGGATACAGTACTCCAAGCCCTGATAATAGCAGGCTTCAAAGTGCAGGCTATCGTAATCGGATCGGCAGCCCCAATGGCGGCCGTAGAGCGTCGTGTCGCTGCGAAAGCTGATGGCGCCGGCGACTTCGCGGCCTTGGGAGCGGGCCAGCACCAGCACGATGCGGTCACCCAGGGTGGTGGCGATCTCCTGGAAAAAGGGCAGCGTCAAAGTCGGCGCGCCACCCAGCCGCTCGAAGGTCGAGCGGTAGAAGTCATGTAGATCTCGCCATTCGGCCTCGGTCGCCTCGTGGCCGGACAGCACGCGCAATTCCAAGCCGGCGTCGCGGACCAGCCGGCGTTCCCGGTTGATGTTTTTGCGGCGCTTGGCGGTGAACGTATCGAGAAAATCCTGAAAGTCCCGATAGCCACGGTTGCGCCAGTGGAACTGGCAACCCAGACGATGCAGAAAACCCTGGGCCAGCAGCGGCTCCAGGTCGGCGGCGGTGGGGAACAGCCAATGGATCGAGGAGATCGGGTGGCGGCGGCTCTCCTCCAGCGCATGGCCGATCATGGCCCGCATCGTTGTCCCAGGGTCGGACTGACCGGGCGCCAGCAGCAACCGCGGGCTGGTGACCGGGGTGTAGGGGATGGCGCCGACCAGCTTCGGGTAATAGGGCAGGCCCTGCCGCCGGTAGGCTTCGGCCCAGCCCCAGTCGAAGACGAACTCGCCGTAGGAATTGTATTTCAGGTACAGCGGCGCCGCCCCCAGCAGTCGCCCGTTTTGGTCCCGGCAGGCGAGATGCCAGGGCAACCAACCAGTGTGTTCGCCGACGCATCGATGCCGTTCCAGGGCGCCGAGAAACTCGTGGCTGAGAAAAGGGTTGCGGTCGGATACGAGCGCGTTCCATTCATTCGCGGAAAGTTCGCTCAAGCTATCGAGGCGTTGGATGCGCATGAGTCATGGGTTGGCGGTGGAGGGGGATCGGACCGAAAGCACGCCATGCGATTTTGAACTCGAAACGGCACGGTGGTTCGCACCGGCCGCGTCGACGCCCTTCACCTGACCGTCTGGGGATGGGACAATAATCCCCATTCGATTTTTCCGATCACCGCCGGTGGCGATTACGCCCAACGCCGGTATCGATTCTTGACCTCCGGGTGCATCCTCGTCCATCACCATACCACCATAGGATTCCATTTTGGCGCAGGCACATCGAATCAAGACCGAACGCCATGAGATTCGGCGCGGCGTTCTTCGTTTCTTGAAGAAGGTATTAAGGGAAATCGGCTTTTGGCTTCTGGCGGTGGTTGCGCTGGGAATGGTCGCTGCGTTGGCGACCTACAGCCCGGCGGATCCGGCTTGGACCCATACCGGGCATGTGGCTCAACTGCATAATCTCGGTGGCGTGACCGGCGCCTGGTTCGCCGATATTAGCCTGTATTTTTTCGGTTATTCCGCTTATCTCCTGCCGCTGGGCGTGGTCTTCGGCGGCTGGCGACTGTTCAAATGTGGCATGCTGCTGGATCTGGATGCGGAAGTGGTGTTGTTCCGGGTACTGGGGTTCGCGGTGGCGCTGGCCACCGCCTGCGGTTTGGCGGCGGTGCATCTGAGCGCGGTTCCCGGTGCGATGCCCGGCGATGGATCGGCCGGTGGGTTGGTGGGCGCGCATGTCGGTCGATTCTTGATTCGGGCCTTCGGGTTTGCGGGTGGCAACCTGTTTATGGCGGCCCTGTTACTGGCTGGATTTACCCTGGGTTCCGGTTTGTCGTGGCTGGTGCTGGTGGAGGGTTTGGGCAGCACGGTGTTGAAGGCAATGGATTGGGTTGGAGGTCTAATTCTGGCGCCGCTGCGCTGGAGTCGTTCGGCGGACGACAGCATCAAGCCGCCGCCCGATCCCGCGCCGGTGGAAGCGGAAGCCGATGCCGGGACGACGCCCGCGGCGGTAACGGAGCGACCGGATCCGGGCGCACGATTGCGCGGTGCCGCTACCCGTTTGCTGAACCGGTGGCGCTCCCGGCGAGCCAGTGGAGAACCGACCATCGATCGGACTTCCGCGACGAATGCCACTGGCGGAAACTCCGTGTCGGCCGCCTCCGTCCCGATGGCCGATGCGACTCCGCCGTCCGGTAAAACCGAGGCGGTGGCGCCCAGTAAAACCGAGGCGATGGTGGGTGCGCGGCCGTCGGCGCGCATCGAGCCGGTGTTGAATTTGTCGCCGCGAGATGGCCGGTCGCATGATACGGTCGCGGCGGTTCCCGCGCCGGTCGATGAGGCCCTGAGCAGGCCGACGCTGGATATGCTGACGCTGGTGCCCGTCGCGGGCGTCGCTCGCAACCCCATCGCCAGTCGGCCGCTTACCGGGACGCTCCCACCGGTGACGCCAAGCGCTCCGGCGTGGACGGACAGACCCATGGACACGGGTTTCGCCGGCGAGGCGACAAGCGCACGGGTGGTTTCGATCGGTGGCGAGCGGTTTGCCCGTGCGATTTCGAAATCCCATCCAGTTGCGAGTGCGCAATCCGATCTCGCGCCGGAGGAGCAAGAGGTTCCGGATGAGCCGGAATCGCCGCCGCCGTTCGCCCTGGCTTCGCATCCCGCGCCCCGCGCGCCGGCATCCCTCGCGCCGGTGGCGACGCTGGTGCGGCGGGTCGCCGCGCCCAGCCCGACCGCGCCGCCCCACCTGCTCCCCTCGCTGGATTTGCTGGACCGGCCGCCGGCTCGCACCGCTGGGTATTCCAGCGAGACGCTGGTCGAGATGTCCCGACGGGTGGAAGTCCTGCTCAAGAGTTTCGGCATCGAGGCCCAAGTGGTGGCGGTGGAGCCCGGTCCGGTGATCACCCGTTTCGAGGTCGAGCCGGCGCCGGGCGTCAAGGTCAGCCAGATCAGCAATCTGGCCAAGGATCTGGCGCGCGGCCTGTCGGTGATCGGTGTGCGGGTGGTGGAGATCATTCCTGGCAAGTCGGTGATCGGTCTGGAGATTCCCAACCGGCATCGCGAGATCGTCTACCTGCGCGAGGTGCTGGAGGCGCCGGTCTACACCCAGTCGAGCGCGACGCTGACCCTGTCCCTGGGCAAGGATATCGGCGGCAATCCGGTGGTGGCGAATCTAAACAAGATGCCGCACCTGCTGGTGGCCGGCACCACCGGTTCCGGTAAATCGGTAGCGATCAACGCCATGCTGCTCAGCCTGTTGTACAAGGCGTCGCCCAGCGAGGTGCGGTTGATCCTGGTCGATCCGAAGATGCTGGAGCTGTCGATTTACGAGGATATCCCGCATCTGTTGACCCCGGTGGTCACCGACATGAAGGAGGCGGCCAACGCCCTGCGCTGGTGCGTGGCGGAAATGGAGCGTCGCTACCGCTTGATGGCGACCTTGAAGGTGCGCAACATTGCCGGCTTTAACCGCAAGGTGCTCGACGCGCTGGCCACGGGGGAGGGGCTGGCCGATCCGTTCTGGACGCCGGAGTGCGCGGAGGCGCCGGGCGAAATCGCGGTGTTGCAGCCCTTGCCGTTCATCGTGGTGGTGATCGACGAACTGGCCGATATGATGATGATCGTCGGCAAGAAGGTCGAGGAGTTGATCGCCCGGCTGGCGCAGAAGGCGCGCGCCGCCGGCATTCACCTGATCCTGGCGACTCAACGGCCGTCGGTCGATGTGATCACCGGTCTGATCAAAGCCAACATCCCGACTCGCGTGGCCTTTCAGGTGTCGTCGCGGGTGGATTCGCGCACCATCCTCGATCAGATGGGGGCGGAGCAGTTGCTCGGGCACGGCGACATGCTGTATCTGCCGCCTGGCACCGGTTTGCCGCAGCGGGTGCATGGCGCGTTCGTGGACGATCACGAGGTCAATCGCGTGGTCGACTTTTTGCGCCAGACCGGCGCGCCGGACTACATCGACGATGTGTTGGCCGAACCGCGCGAGGAGAGCGACAACGGTAACGGCAACGGCGATGGCGAGGGTCGGGGCGGCGAGAGCGATCCACTCTACGATGAAGCGGTGCGCATCGTGACCGAATCGCGCCGCGCCTCGGTGTCGGGCGTGCAGCGCCGTTTGCGCATCGGTTATAACCGGGCGGCGCGGCTGGTCGAGGAAATGGAAAGCGCCGGTGTGGTGGGGCCGTTGCAGTCGAACGGCAGCCGCGAGGTCATCGCGCCCCCGCCGCCTTGAGAGGGCGGGGGCGGACGACCCGAGCCGGAAACACACCGGGATCGACCGTGGGCTTGCACGGCTTCGTCCTGGCGTATTTCGACTGTTTTTTCTAGTGACTGACCGTGAGCTTCTTGCCTTTCGGTTGCCCGATGGCCGCCAGCATGTCGGTGAACCAGGGGGTATCGATATCGAAGGGCTTACCGCCCTTGATGCGTGGGAACTCGATGGCGCGCAATACGCCGCCGCGATCTTCGTCGTGGCCGATGACGCCGGCTTCGCGGCGCATGGCGCATTCGACGGCCATGTCGACGCAGGATTTGATGAGGCGGATGTCCTCGCTGTTGGCGGCGGCGGCGCGCGCGAAATAGCCGGACTTCTGGATGAGGGTTTTTTCCGATCCGATCATCTGGGCGAACTGCTCGCCGAACCATTTGCCGGGGTTGACGGCGTCGAGCTTGATGTGGCCGAAGGCGTCGCGCGGCACTTCCTGACCCTTGGCCTGTAGTTCGGCCACGATGGCTTCCACGCCCGCGCCTTCCGAAACGAAGATGTTGATGTCGTCGACTTCATCCATCAAGGCGCGCAGACGCTTGGCCTCGGCGGCGATGTCGATTTCCATCTCGGGGACGAAGACGGCGTGGATGTCGAACGAGGGGCGACCGAGCCCGATGGCGGGCAGCCATTCGGCGCGGTCGAGCAGCTTGCGGTATTCCAGCGCGGTGGCGGCGGTCAGCCATCCGCAGTTGCGTCCCATGACTTCGTGAACGATCAACATGCGCGGGTTGGCGTTGTTTTCGGCGACGACGTTCTGGAAGTAGCGGGCGCCCTGTTCGGCGGCGGTCCAGGCCCCCAACGATTGCTTGATCGGGTACACGTCGTTGTCGACGGTCTTGGGCAGACCGATGACCGTGAGTCCGTAGTTATTCTTGGCCAGAAAGGCGGCCAGATCGGCGGCGGCGGTGTTGGTGTCGTCCCCGCCGACGGTATGGAGCACGTCGACGCCATCCTTGATCAGTTGGTCGGCGGCGACTTTCTGCGGATCCTCGCCCTCCTTGATCAGGCCGCGCTTCACGCAGTCCTTGACGTTGGTGAGCTTGACCCGGCTGTTGCCGATGGGCGAGCCGCCGAAGCCGTGCAAGAGCCGGGCTTTTTCGCGAATCTCCGGGGTGACCGTATAGGAATCCCCTAGTAGCAGTCCCTTGTAGCCGCTGTGATAGCAGATGATATCGATGCCGGGATCGATCTCGGTGTAGCGTTCGATGAGGCCGCCAACCGCCGAGCTGAGGCAGGGGGCCAAACCGCCAGCGGTGAGGATGGCTACTTTCTTGGGCTTGCTCATGGGAGATATTAACCTCACTAATGTAAAAGGAAACAACGAGGACGGCTAAAGACAATCCGAAATGGTAGGGTGAATTTTGCCATTGAACAACGCGAAAGTTCGGGGAGGGAGGTTCGCTGTCGGTTGGTGGGGTTTCCAGCGGGCGTTTCCCGCCTAATGCGGCGAATCTTCCAGCAACGACGGCGATGGACTGAACAACCCGTTCCGCCGCCCAAAGCGCGTGCGCGCCGATCCCGTTGGGGGCTTTCGGTCATCCACCGTGCTTGAATCCATCCCGAGCCCCCATTCTGGCTTATACTGCCGTTTGTGTTAGCCAAGCGCCGGCTGTGAAAGGCTTTTTCGTGCAAGCCGCGCCGGGATGGTTTCCACCAGAATCGTGGCGATTCCGCCCATAACCATTTAAGTAAAAAGGATAAGCACATGAGTTACCAGAATCTCCTGGTTGAAACTCGCGGTCCGGTGGCGTTGGTCACTCTGAACCGGCCCAAGGCTTTTAACGCCCTATCCGACGAACTTATGGAGGAGTTGACCCAGGCGCTCGACGCGATCGAGGCGGACGGGTCCGTTCGCGCCATCGTGCTGACCGGCGGCGAGAAAGTGTTCGCCGCCGGCGCCGATATCAAGGGCATGAAGGATTACTCCTACATGGATGCCTATAAAGGCAATTTCATCACCCGCAACTGGGAGCGGGTCAGCCGCTGCCGCAAGCCGGTGATCGCGGCGGTGGCCGGCTACGCGCTGGGCGGCGGTTGCGAGCTGGCGATGATGTGCGATTTCGTTCTGGCCGCCGACAACGCCAAATTCGGCCAGCCGGAAATCAAGCTCGGCATTTTGCCGGGAGCCGGCGGCACCCAGCGCCTGACGCGGCTGGTGGGGAAATCCAAGGCGATGGAATTGTGCCTGACCGGGCGGATGATGGATGTCGCGGAAGCCGAAAGGGCTGGGCTGGTCAGCCGGATTGTTCCGGTGGCGGAGCTGATCGAGGAGGCGATCAAGACCGCCGAAACCATTGCCGGTTATTCGCTGCCTTCGGTGATGATGACCAAGGAATGCGTCAACCGCGCCTACGAGACCACGTTGGCCGAAGGGCTGTTGTTCGAACGGCGGACCTTCCATGCCGTGTTCGCCACCGAGGATCAGAAGGAAGGGATGGAAGCCTTCGCCGGCAAGCGGTCGTCGGCGTTCAAACACCGTTGAAAACCGTTGTGGGCCGGTGTTGGTCGATTCGGCTGGATTGTTCGAAAGATTTGACCGAATCGCCGAAGAATTTCATTATTGGCATTAATGTTAAATGCCGGCATGCGTCGATGCCGGAAAAAAACAGCATTGTTCGATGATCCCGTTACGATGAAGGAATGTACTATGGAAATCAGAAAAGTAGGTGTTATGGGCTGCGGAGCGATGGGGTTGGGCGTGGCGCAGGTGTGCGCGCAGGCGGGTATTCCGACCGTTGCCGTCAAGGCGACGCCGGGTTCGACCGACAAGCTTCGCGCGGGGCTGGAGAAATCGCTGGGCAAGATGGTCGAACGCGGCAAGATGACCGCGGAGCAAAAGGACTCCACTCTCGGTTTGTTGCAACTGACGACCAAGGAAGAGGATGTCGCCGGCTGCGATCTGATCGTCGAGTCCATCATCGAGGATCTGGAGACCAAAAAGGCGTTGTTCCAGCGGTTGGAAGGCATCGTTTCGCCGCAGGCGCTGCTGACCACCAATACATCGACGCTGTCGGTCACGGCGATGATGGCGGTCTGCAAGCAGCGCGACCGGGTGGCGGGGTTGCACTTCTTCAATCCGGCGACGGTGATGAAGCTGGTCGAAATCATCCACGCCTTCGAGACCTCGGACACCACCATCGGCACCCTGAACGATTTTTGCAAGAAGCTCGGCAAGGATCCGGTCATCGTGCAGGACACTACCGGTTTCATCGTCAACCGTCTGCTGACTCCCTATATGCTGAGCGCCATCCGTCTGCTGGAAATGGGCACCGGCACCATCGGCGACATCGACCATGCCATGAAGTCGGGCGCCGCGCATCCGATGGGGCCGTTCGAGTTGGCCGACTATATCGGTTTGGACGTGGTGGAGGCGATGACGCTGAACATCTATCAGGACATGCACCAGCCGCATGTGTCCTCGCCGCATACCCTGACCCGGTTGGTTCAGTTGGGCTATCTGGGCCGCAAGACCGGCAAGGGCTTTTACGACTATTCGGTGAAGCCGCCGATCCCGAATCCGGCCTTGCGTCATCCCGTCGCCTGATCTCTATTTAGCCCGGACGAGCACCCGCGCCAGGGATGGCGTCGGCTGCTCTTTCCTTCCCCTCTCAACCGCCGCCGTAGCGCTGCTCCAGCCAGCCGAACACGGCCCGCATCCCCATCGCCTCGCCGCCTTCCGGCCGTCCGGGCTGGGTTTTCAGGTTCCAGGCCATCAGGTCGAAATGCGCCCACGGAATGCCGGCGGGCACGAATTCTTTCAGGAACAGGGCGGCGGTGATCGCGCCGGCGTAGGAGGAATCCGAAGCATTGGCGATATCGGCGATCTTGCTGTCCAGCATCTCCCGGTAAGGGGCGTGCAGCGGCAGTCGCCAGCAGGGATCCTGCTCGCGTTCCGCCGCCGCCAGCAAGCCGCCCGCCATCGTTTCGTCGTTGCAGAACAGCGCCGGTATTCCGGTGCCCAGCGCCACCCGCGCCGCGCCGGTCAGCGTGGCGAAATCCAGCAGGATGTCCGGCTGCTCCACGCCGGCTTCGGTCAGCGCATCGCAGAGCACCAGGCGGCCTTCGGCGTCGGTGTTGTGAATCTCGACCGTCAGTCCCTGGCGCGAGCGCAAGACATCGCCGGGCCGGAAGGCGTTGCCGGCGACCGCGTTTTCCACCGCCGCCACCAGCACCCGCAGCCGCACCGGTAAATTCGCGCTCATGATCAGCCGCGCCAGACCCAACACGGTTGCCGCCCCGCCCATGTCCTTTTTCATCAGCCGCATGGCGCTCGACGGTTTCAAATCCAAGCCACCGCTGTCGAAACAGACGCCCTTACCGAGCAATGTTACCTTGGGGTGCGCAGGGTCGCCCCAGCGCAGATCCAGTAGTCGCGGTGGGTGCGCGCTGGCACGGCCGACGGCATGGATCAGTGGGAAATTCCGCGCCAGTAAATCCTCGCCGACGGTTTGCTCCACTGGAGCGTCGAATTCCCGGCCCAGCGCCAGCATCGCCTCGGCCAGGTGCTCCGGCATCATGTCCTCGGCCGGGGTATTGATCAGATCGCGGACCAGCGTGACCGCCGCCACCTGCCGGCCGATGCGGTCGCCGTCGCTGACCGGATCGAGCGCCAGCTTGGCCATGGACCTTTTTAGAGCCTTGTAACGGGTGAATTGATAGGCTCCCAGCGCCCAACCCAGGGTCATCCGTTCCAGCCGCCAGGGATCGAAGGCGCCGTCGAGGCGGTAGTCGCCTTCCGGCAGCGCCGCCGGCAGGCCGCCCAGCGCCCAGAGATCGTCGGCCCTGGCGATGCCGGCGACCACGGCTCGCAACCGGCCGTCCGCGCCGGGGATCGGATTGAAGCTGCCCGACTTCGCCTTGAAGCCGGTCGCGATCAGCCAGTGGCGTAAAAAATCCTCCTGTCGTTCCAGCCACGGGTCGAATTCGCTCTCGATCACCGGGATGACGGGAATGCAATCGGGAGTGCGGGCGGGCAGCAAACCATCGTTCATGCGAACCTCTCTCAAGTTCAAGCGCGGCGCGATGTTCGCCGCCAAGTGATTTTCACCGATAAAAAGCGCAAAATCCCGGCCCGTGCCGAGCGCCCGCTCCGGTTGGAGTGGGCGGTTTCGTCGAACCGGCAATGCCCAAGATGGGGAGCGCCGCCTACGCGAGGCGAAGATCGTGTACCGAATTCTTGACCAGCGCCTGACCCGGCTGTTCAATGCCGGCCCGCCCGCCGTGTTTGATGGTCGCTTGTTGGGCTTGGAGCGGGAGGCGTTGCGGGTCGCGCCGGATGGCTACATCTCCCAGATCCCGCATCCGCCCGCGCTCGGTTCGGCGCTGACCCATCCCTGGATCACCACCGATTACTCCGAGGCGCTGCTGGAATTCATCACCCCGCCGCTGGCCGGCCCCGGTGAGGCGCTGCGATTTCTGGACGAACTGCATCGATTTTCCTGTTCCCGGATCGGCGATGAGCTGCTCTGGTCGGCCAGCATGCCCTGCATTCTGGCTGGCGAGGCCAGTATTCCGATCGCCGAGTACGGCCGCTCCAATCTGGGCTGGATGAAACACGTTTACCGGCGCGGGCTGGCGTGGCGCTACGGGCGGATCATGCAGGTGATCGCCGGTATTCACTTCAACTTTTCCCTACCGGATGGGTTTTGGAGGGCCTACCAGCAGATGGAGGGCGACCGCCGTTCGCTCCAGGATTTCCGCTCCGAGTCTTATTTCGGACTGATTCGCAACCTGCAACGGTTTGGCTGGCTGATTCTCTATCTATTCGGCGCCTCGCCGGCGGTGTGCAAGTCCTTCCTCGACGGCAAGGCGACCCCGCTGGCCGAATTCGACGAGCACACTTGTTACGGGCCGTATGCCACCTCGCTGCGGATGAGCAACATCGGTTACACCAACCGCAGCGAAAAGAAAAGCGGCGTCAACGTGTGCTACAACTCGCTGCCTTCGTACATCGCCAGCCTCACGCAAGCGACGGCGACTCCGTGGCCGCCTTACCAGCGGATCGGGGTGAAGGTGGACGGCGACTACCGCCAGCTCAACGCCAACGTCCTGCAAATCGAGAACGAGTATTACGCCTCGATGCGGCCCAAGCAGCCGCCGCAAGGCAACGAAAAACCGACCGTGGGGCTGCGGCGGCGCGGGGTGGCGTATGTCGAACTGCGTTCGGTGGATATCAACCCGCTGGAGCCGCTGGGCGCGAACGAAACCCAGTTGCGGTTTCTGGAAGCCTTTCTGCTGTTTTGTCTGCTTAACGACTCCTCGCCGTTCGACGCCGAAGAGCGGGCGCTGATCGACGACAATCAGATGGCGGTGGCCCTGACCGGCCGCGACCCGGCGCTGATATTGCGCCGCCGCCGCGACCCAGCGCTCCCACTGCGGCGCTGGGCGGACGAAATACTCGGTGTGCTGCAACCGATCTGCGCGTTACTGGACGTGGGCGAGACAGGACAACCCTATGCCGCGGCGCTGGCCGAGCAGCGCGCGGCGCTGGCCGAACCGGAGCGCACCCCGTCCGCCCGCATCGTGGCCGCCATGCGTGCCAGCGGCGAAAACTTCTTCCGGTACGCCCGGCGATTGTCGGAGCAGCATCGCCGCCATTTCGAGGCGCGGCCGCTGGCCGAGGCGCGGATACAGGTGTTCACCGAGGCGGCCGAACGGTCGCTGCGGGAACAGGCCGAGATCGAAGCGGCGGACGCGATGTCGTTCGATGAATTCCTGGCTCAATACTTCGCCCAAGGCTGAGCCGCCGCGTCGCGGCGGCTCGCAAGTGGCCCAGGGAACGGTTTTTCCGCGCCGCTACGCCAGCTTCCGGTACTTGATCCGGTGCGGCTGGTCGGCGTCCACGCCCAGCCGGCGCTTGCGGTCGGCCTCGTAGTCGGCGTAGTTGCCCTCGAACCACACCACCTGCGAATCGCCCTCGAAGGCGAGAATATGGGTGGCGATGCGGTCCAGAAACCAGCGATCATGGGAGATGATCACCGCGCAGCCGGCGAAGGCCAGCAGGGCTTCCTCCAGTGCCCGCAGCGTTTCCACGTCCAGATCGTTGGTCGGCTCGTCCAGCAGCAGCACGTTGCCGCCGCTCTTGAGCAGCTTGGCGAGGTGGATGCGGTTGCGCTCGCCGCCGGACAGATCCTTGACGAACTTCTGCTGGTCTTGTCCCTTGAAGTTGAAACGGCCGACGTAGGCCCGCGAGTTGATCTGGTAATTGCCGATGGCGATCACGTCCAGCCCGTCGGAGATTTCCTGCCAGACGGTCTTGTCGGCGGAGAGACTGTCGCGCGACTGATCGACGTAGGCCAGCTTGACCGTGTCGCCGACGCGCAAGGTACCGCCGTCCGGCTGTTCCTGGCCGACCAGCATGCGGAACAAGGTGGTTTTGCCGGCGCCGTTGGGACCGATGACGCCGACGATGCCGCCCTTGGGCAGTTTGAAGTCGAGCCCGTCGATCAGCAGCCGGTCGCCGAAACCTTTCCGTAACTGGGTCGCTTCCACCACCAGATCGCCCAGTCGTGGCCCCGGCGGGATGTACAGATCCTGGGTTTCGTTGCGCTTCTGGAATTCCTGCGATTCCAGTTCCTCGAAGCGGGCCACGCGGGCCTTGCTCTTGGCATGGCGGCCCTTGGGGTTGGCGCGCACCCATTCCAGTTCCGCCTTCATGGCCTTGATGTGGGCGGTTTCCTGTTTTTCCTCGATTTCCAGCCGCTTTTCCTTTTGATCCAGCCAGGAGGAGTAGTTGCCCTCCCACGGAATGCCGCGACCGCGATCCAGTTCCAGAATCCAGCCGGCGACGTTATCGAGGAAGTAACGGTCGTGGGTGACGGCCACCACGGTGCCGGAGTAATCCCGCAGGAAACGTTCCAGCCAGGCCACCGACTCGGCGTCGAGGTGGTTGGTCGGTTCGTCCAGCAGCAGCATGTCGGGCTTGGACAGCAGCAGCCGGCACAGTGCGACCCGGCGCCGTTCGCCGCCGGACAGGGTGGCGACCTCCGCTTCCCACGGCGGCAGGCGCAGGGCGTCGGCGGCGACGTCCAGGGTGCGATCCAGGTTATGGCCGTCGGTGGCGTGCAGATAGGCTTCCAGATCGGCCTGTTCGGCGGCCAGTTTGTCGAAATCGGCGTCGGGATCGGCGTAGGCGGCGTAGACCTCGTCGAGCCGGGCCAGCGCGGTTTTGATCGGGGTCACGGCTTCCTCGATGTTGCCGCGCACGTCCTTGGCCGGATCGAGTTGCGGTTCCTGCGGCAGGAAGCCGATGTGAATGCCGGGTTGCGGGCGGGCCTCGCCGAGGATGTCGCTATCGATCCCGGCCATGATGCGCAGCAGGGTGGATTTGCCGGAGCCGTTCAGACCAAGCACGCCGATTTTGGCGCCGGGGAAGAACGACAGGGAAATGTCCTTGAGAATCTCGCGCTTGGGCGGGACGACCTTGCCCACGCGGTTCATGGTGTAGATGTATTGGGCCATGCGATTGTATTGGGGGGTAGTTGGCGGAAAGGTGGCCAATCTAACCATTGCCCGCCAAGCCGTAAAGAGGAAAGACGGCGCGCGGCGACGAACAGCCTCGCTCCCGGCGGGAAACGGGGCTGGGCTGGATCGGAACGGGGTGGGCTAACCAAATAGTCAAATCTGGGGTATGGCCCACCTGAATCAGGCGGCGAGTTTCTGCTGCTCTGTCTGTGCTTCATCGGGTTGATCGCCAACCGCTATCCCGTCCCCAACCCGCTTGCGCTATCTTCACTCATGGCGTACCTCTTCTTTCCGCGCTGAATGCCGGTCTCGTCAACCTCATTTCAGCAGGGTACGCCGCCCTTCTTCAACCCACCCGTACACCAGATTCGGTTGTAACTCCCGGAAGCCGGATAAGCGCCATTACGTTACATCTTCTTCCGCGCTTCCCGACATGGACAGATTAACCGGCAACGGCTAGATTCACGCAATGGTTTTCACTCCCGATCTGACGACGTTGCCCCAGCCGCAACACAACCTGTGGCCGGAACTCACGGCCACACCTGCGGCGTTCACCCTCTACGGTGGTACCGCCCTCGCGCTTCGCTTGGGACACCGCGCGTCCGTCGATTTCGACTTTTTCTCGAACGCCACGTTCGACCCCGACCAACTGGCGAACACGCTGCCTTATCTCAAGAATGCCGAACGTGTGCAGGTTGCGCCCAACACGCTAACCTGTCGCATACAACGCGACGGGCCGGTGTTGGTCTCGTTTTTCGGTGGGCTAGGTTTGGGGCAAGTCGCGGCCCACGATGAAGTGCAAGGGATGGGGCTGCGGGTGGCTTCGCTGCTTGACCTTGCCGGCACGAAAGCCGCCGTGGTGCAGAAACGGGCGGAAGTGAAGGATTATCTTGATCTGGATGCGCTGCTACGGCACGGGATTGATTTGCCAACGGCGCTCGCGGCGGGAAAGGTCGTTTATGGGCGCAGCTTCAATCCGCTCATTACGCTCAAGGCGCTCAACTACTTCGACGATGTGCCAACTCTGCCTGCCGATGTGCAAGCGCGGCTCAGCACGGCGGTCGTGGCAGTTGATGTGACGACACTGCCGTCTTTAATCCCTTACGCAAAGCGGCCCGATAATGGATTGACGCCGTGAAGCCGTTGCCAACAACGCCGGCATTGCTGGCTGTGGCCGAACGGGTGGTGTGGTTCAAGCCGCCGTCCGAGGCGCTGGCGGAGCCGGTGCATTTCTTAGCGCACGTTATGACTTATGGCACACCCGAAGACCTGTGGGCACTGCAAGGTGTGGTCGGGATCAATGAGTTTCGGGAAGTACTCGACCACGCCCCGCCGGGCGTCTTTGACCCGCGTTCATGGGCCTACTGGAATCTCAAGTGCGGGCGAACACCCACCCCTCCCCTGCCGGTGCGGCAAGGGCTGCAACCCCGAGAGCAATAGTCAAATCTAATGGAATGGTCGCCCCTTTCCCGAAACGACATCGATGTGCCAAGGTGGAGATAGCCAAGCTATTCCCTTCACGAAAGAGGCGACCATTCCATTAGATTCGGTTATGACTGGTGCGGGCGCTCAAGTTTTCCAGCGGTGCGCAATGGCACGTCTCGCAGCCGACCCCGGTGGCGGATTTCAAGTGGACCGACTTGCAGACCGAGGGCGTCACCGCCCTGGGCCGGGCGCTGGCGATGGTGGCGGAGCAACTGCGCATCCATGCCTACCGCGACGAGGCCGGTTTCCAGCAAGTGGCGCGGGACTTTTGGGCGATGCTGCGCGACGAGGGCGAGGAGGCGGTCAGACCGCATTTGCGGGAGTGGTTGAGCGAGGCCTCGCAACGGGGCAGCGGCGACGACATCACTGCGGGCATTCTCTGGCGACCGGTGGCGGCGATCCACTCGAAACCGGACGATCAACCTTTCAGCAGCGAGCGGATCGCCGACGAATTCGTCACCTTGCCTTCGCCACGGTAGGCTTCGTGATTGGTTTCGATGTCGCTGAGCTTGTAGAGGTAGTTCACCATCAGCCCGGCCGACTGGGCGATGCCCTGAGGCGAGGTGTTGGCCAGCCAGTTCAGCCGCTCGATGCGTGCGCCGTTCGACAGATGAAAATGAGCGACGCGGTCGAACGCCGACCCGCCCGCGCGTTTTTCCTTGGCCAGAAAGCAGGCGCACAGCCGCAGCAGCGGCTTCTTTAGCGTCTTGGCCAGTTCCTGATTCCGGGGCCAGTCCGGCATTTGCAGTAGGCTCGACAGCGAGGCCGGTTCCTTGCCGGCGCCGGCGGTGGCCAGCATTTTTCGTTCGGACGCGGTCAGCAGCTCGGCCTCCGCGTCCCTGCCGGATTCGTTCAGCTTGCCGTCCAGCCAGTGGCGGAAGTCGGGGATCGGCGAGAGGGTGGCGAAGGTCTTGAGATTCTTGAATTCCTGGGTCAGTTCGTCCACCACCCGCTTGATCAGGAAGTTGCCGAAACTGATGCCGCCCAGCCCTTCGTGAGCGTTGGAAATCGAGTAAAAAATCGCGGTGTCGGCCTCGGCCGGATCGATCACCGGCGCCGATTCGTCCAGCAGCGTATGAACGTTGTCGGCGATGCCATGGACCAGCGCCACCTGAACGATGATCAGCGGTTCGTCGGCCATGCGCGGGTGGAAGAAGGCGAAACAGCGTCGGTCGGCGCTAAGCCGGTTCTTCAAGTCGTCCCAGCTCTTGATCGGATGCACGGCCTCGTAGGCGATCACTTTTTCCAACAGCACCGCCGGCGATTCCCAACTGATGCGCCGCAGTTCCAGAAAGCCGACGTCGAACCAGGATGTCAGCAGCGACAGCAGATCCCGTTCCAGCGCCGCCAGCGCCGGGTCGCCCTTGCGCCACATCAACAGTTCGGCGCGCAGATCCACCAGGAAGTGAAAGCCCTCGGGCAAGGCGTTGAGCTGGGTCAACAGCCGCAGTCGCGGTGGCTGCAAGGCTTGGCGCAGCGTCCGCTCGGCCTTGGCGCGCTCATCGTGGTTGTCCCCCGCCTTTTGCAGCGTCGCCACCGCCTTGTTCACCGCTTGGCGGTCGATATCGAACTCCCGAGCGAGAATTTGCAGGAAGCGCTTGCGGCCCTGGGCGTTGAGCGAGAGGTAAATCCGCCCCAGGTTGGCGGCTCGGGCGCGGGCGGACACTTCGCCGCCGCGCGCCTCCAGGCAGTCGCGCATTTGCTCCTTCAATGCCTCCATGTCCTTTTCGGGCAGGTTGGGGCTGGGCGCCGCGAACAACCCCTCCCGCCAGTCGGCCATTTCCCGCCACGCCTCGCGGAGGTTGGTCATGGTGCGGTTCAACAGGCTGGCGCGGGTAACTTCAGGCTCGCGAGTGGTCAGTTCGGACATGACGGAATTACCTGATTTTGCAAGGGGTTGCCGTATGGAGTGGCGTGCCGCCGCGCGCCGCTGGCGTCGTGGAGATCGCGTGGACGTCGTCGGTTTGCCAAAGTATAGGTGTTAACCTTAGTCAAAGCAGGGGGTTGTAAGGCTTGATGAGACGGTGGAGTCCCTGTGCCTGCCGGGTGGCTGGTTGAGGTCGGGCGAAAAACGATCCCGCCATTCCAAACGGATCTGGCGGGATTGCCGGGCATCGAACCGGAAAGCGGCGGTCAGAACTGTTCTTCGGTCAGCGCCATGATGGAAATGCCGCCGTTCCGGATCGAGCGCAGCAATGCGTCCGCCTTGGGCAGCAGGTGTTCGACGTAGAAGCGGGTGGTGACCAACTTGGCTTCGTGGAACACCGAATCCTCGCCGGTCATCAGCTTGTTTTGGGCTGCCCGCGCGGCGCGAGCCATCTGCCAGCCGCCACAGACGGTGCCGGTCAGCATCAGGTAATCCACCGACACCGCCATCGCCTCGCCGGGGTCGCCGCCGGCCAGCATCCATTCGGTGGCTTTGCTCAGCGCCCGCACGCCGTCGCGCAGCCCGTCGCGGATCACCGCCATGTCGTCGCCGGGGATCGGGTCCAGTGTCTCGGCGGTCGCTTCGATTTCGGCGATCAAGGCCCGCATCGCGGCGCCCTGATCCATGTTCAGTTTGCGGCCAGCCAGGTCGGCGGCCTGAATGCCGGTGGTGCCCTCGTAAATAGTGGTGATGCGAGCATCGCGCAGGTGCTGGCAGGCGCCGCTTTCCTCGACATAACCCATGCCGCCGTGGACCTGTAGCCCGAGCGAGGCGATTTCGATGCCGGTCTCGGTGCACCAGCCCTTGACCACCGGAATCAGCAGATCCACCCGGGCCTGATGGGTTTGACGGATCGCGGGGTCGGGGTGGTGGCGGGCCAGATCCATGTGCATGGCGACCACGTAGGCCAGGGCGCGCATCGCCTCGTTCTGCGCCTTCATGGTCATCAGCATCCGCCGCACGTCGGGGTGGTGGATGATAGCGACCCGATCGCCGCTCTTGGCGCCGGTCGGGCGGCCCTGCACCCGGTCCTTGGCGTATTCGCGAGCCGCTTGATAGGCGCGCTCGGCGATGGCCAGCCCCTGGAGGCCGACCTTGAAGCGGGCCTCGTTCATCATGATGAACATGTAGGCCAGGCCTTTGTTTTCCTCGCCGACCAGATAGCCGACCGCGCCATCCTTATCGCCGAAAGCCATCACGCAGGTCGGGCTGGCGTGAATGCCCAGCTTGTGTTCGATCGACACGGCGTGAACATCGTTGCGCACGCCCAGCGAACCGTCCGGATTGACCAGGAACTTGGGCACGAGGAACAACGAGATGCCCTTGACGCCTTCCGGCGCGTCCGGGGTGCGGGCGAGCACCAGATGGATGGTATTCCCGGTCATGTCATGCTCGCCCCAGGTGATGAAGATCTTCTGCCCGAAGATCCGGTAATGATCGCCATGGGGAACGGCGCGGGTTCGCACCGCCGACAGGTCGGAGCCGGCCTGCGGTTCGGTCAGGTTCATGGTGCCGGTCCACTCGCCGCTGACCATGTTCGGCAGGTACAACGCCCGCTGTTCGGCGGACCCGGCGCGGCTGATCGCCTCGATCGCGCCGGCATTGAGCATCGGGCACAGCGCGAAGGACATATTGGCCGAATTCCACATCTCCTGAGTGGCCGTGTTGAACAGCTCCGGCAGACCCTGGCCACCGTGCTCCACCGGGCTGCCGATGCCGTTCCAGCCGCCATCGATGAAACTTCGGTAGGCTTCGCCGAAGCCGGCGGCGGGAACGACGCCATCGGGACCGATCCGGGCGCCCTGCACGTCGCCCGGCTTGTTCAGCGGCGCCAGCACCTCGGTGGCCAGCTTGGCCGCTTCCTCCAATACGGCTTCCACCAGCTCCGGGCCGACTTCCTGCTCGGCGAAAGCGGGGAGGGCGGCGACTTCGGAGAGGTCGGCCAGCTCGTTGATGACAAACTGCATGTCGCGGATCGGGGCGAAATAGGCGGTCATGACGCCTCCTTGAACGTTCGGGGAACGGCGATGAAAAACCCCGTCCCGCCCTCGCCCCGCGTTGGAGGATAGGGTCGGGACGGGGAAGCGGGGACGGCCGGCGGCTTAGCCGGCGGCTTTCAGCGTATCCAGTTCCTTGGACAGTTCGGGCACCGCGGCGAACAGATCGGCGACCAGCCCATAATCGGCCACCTGAAAGATCGGCGCTTCCTCGTCCTTGTTGATGGCGACGATGACCTTACTGTCCTTCATGCCGGCCAGATGTTGAATGGCGCCGGAAATGCCGACGGCGACGTACAGTTCGGGCGCGACCACCTTGCCGGTTTGGCCGACCTGGTAATCGTTGGGCACGAAGCCGGCGTCCACCGCCGCGCGCGAGGCGCCCACCGCCGCGCCCAGCTTGTCGGCGACGTCTTCCAGCAGCTTGAAGTTGTCGCCGTTGCCCATGCCGCGCCCGCCGGACACGATGATGCGGGCGGCGGTCAGTTCGGGTCGGTCGGACTGGGTCAATTGCTGGCCGACGAAACTGGAGACGCCGGCGTCGGCGGCCGGGGCGACCGCTTCGATGCTGGCGGAGCCGCCGCTGGCGGCGGCGGCCGGGAAGGCGGTGCCGCGCACGGTCATCGCCTTGACCGCATCCTTCGACTGGACGGTGGCCAGCACGTTGCCGGCGTAGATCGGGCGGACGAAAGTGTCGGCGCCATCGATCTGGATGACATCGGTGATTTGCGCCACGTCCAGCAGCGCCGCGACCCTCGGCAGTAAATTTTTGCCGGCGGCGGTGGCCGGGGCCAGAATGTGGGTGTAGCCACCCGCCAGACCGACCACCAGCGGCGCCGTGTTTTCGGCAAGCTGGTGGGCGTAGTGCGGAGCGTCGGCGACCAGCACTTTCCTGACGCCCGCAACTTGGGCGGCGGCCTCGGCGACCGCGCCGCAGTTGTGGCCGGCCACCAGGATGGCGATATCCTCGCCCAGTTGCGCGGCGGCGGTGACGGTGTTCAGGGTCGCCGCCTTGAGGGCGGCGTTGTCGTGTTCGGCAATGACCAGGATGCTCATGTTTCGGTTCCCGCGGGCTTAGATGACGTGGGCTTCGTTGCGCAGCTTGTCCACCAGTTCGGCGACGCTGCCGACCTTGATGCCGGCCTGGCGCTTGGGCGGTTCCTGCACTTTCAGGGTGACCAGTCGCGGGGCGACGTCCACGCCCAGATCGGCCGGTTTGAGCACCTCCAGCGGCTTTTTCTTGGCTTTCATGATATTGGGCAGTTTGACGAAGCGCGGTTCGTTCAGGCGCAGGTCGGTGGTGACCAGGGCGGGCAGCTTCAGCGCCACGGTTTCCAGGCCGCCGTCGATCTCGCGGGTGACGTTGACGGTCCCGTCGCCGAGTTCGACCTTGGAGGCGAAGGTTCCTTGCGGCCAGCCAAGCAGCGCCGCCAGCATCTGGCCGGTCTGGTTGGCGTCGTCGTCGATGGCCTGTTTGCCGAGAATGACCAAATCCGGGTTTTCCTTCTCGACCACCGCCTTGAGCAGTTTGGCCACCGCCAGCGGTTGCAGTTCGGCGTCGGTTTCCACCAGGATGCCGCGGTCGGCGCCCATCGCCAGCGCGGTGCGGATGGTGTCCTGACAGGCGGCGACGCCCAGCGAGATCGCCACGATTTCCTGGGCTTTACCAGCCTCCTGCATGCGGACCGCCTCTTCCACGGCGATTTCATCGAACGGGTTCATGGACATTTTGACGTTGGCGGTTTCGACGCCGGTGCCGTCCGCTTTCGCCCGTACCTTGACGTTGTAGTCAACGACCCGTTTTACGGCGACTAGAATCTTCATCGTTTACCTTCGCTTGGGATTGCTCAAGTTTTAAGTTGCGGCGCGGGCGCTCGGCCGGGGTGTGGCGCAAACCCGACCCTTCGAGACCACGCGGCTTGTGGGTTGGTTGGATGGTGCATACGGAGTGACCGGATCGATGGCAGGGCCGCGCCGGTGGCGTTCGAAACCATAAATCCGTCCGGGTTAATGCGTGTTAAGTTATGGTATTTATTCGTTCCCGGCGATGCAATGGATTTATTGGCCATGGTTGAAAGTGGCCTCCGGCGTGTCGGACGCGCCGGGCAAGCGGGTTCGTTGGGCGCCGGGCGGTTCGAACGTTTGGAACCCGGTCGGGAATTTCCCACTATTCCGCTCGGTCGTGTAGGCTATGCGCCGCAAATGGCGGCGATGCTGTCCGCTGGAATTCTCACCTCTACCGGAGAAACCCATGTACCCGACCCACGAAGGCTATAACGACACCCTGCACGGCTACTACCTGGAGGATCTCCGGGTCGGCATGAGCGCTTCCCACGCCAAGACCGTCACCGAGACCGACGTGGTGCTGTTCGCGGGGCTGACCGGCGACAACAATCCGATCCATTGCAACGATGTGTTCGCCACTCAGACGCCGTTCAAAAGCCGCATCGTCCACGGTATGTTTTGCGCCGGGCTGATTTCCTGCGTGGCTGGCACCCGTCTGCCCGGACCCGGTTGCGTGTACGTCGAGCAGCAATTGCGCTTCAAGGCGCCGGTGCGGATCGGCGATACCGTCACCGCGGTTTGCGCCATCCAGGAAATCGTTCCGGAGCGTCGGCGGGTCATCATGCGCACGACCTGCACCGTGCAGGATAAGGTGGTGGTGGAGGGAAGCGCCACCTTCGTGGTGAATCGCCGCGGTTCCTAGGGGGCGGTGGCGGTTCACTCTTCCATGACGACCCGAAAGCCGGTCGTCGCGTCGCGCTGGCCGGCTTTCCGGGGCATACGCTTGGCCGAGCGCAGATCCCCGGCGCCGCTGTTCCAGGAACCGCCCCGAACAACCCGCAAGCCGTCGGCGGGCCGTTGCTCGGAGCAGCGCGACTCCTGACCGGCGTAGCTCGGATCGTAATCGGAGCAGGTCCATTCCCAGACGTTGCCGATCATGTCGCGCAGGCCCAGCGCGTTCGGCTGGTAGGCGCCGACCGGCGCGGTGACCGCCTGACCGTCGTCCAGGCTGCCGATGGAAGCGCCGGTCGGATCGTTGCGGTCGGAAAAGTTGGCGTGGCGGGGGTCGATGTCGTTGCCCCAGGGGTAACGGGTGGCGGCGCCGGCCCGGGCGGCGTACTCCCATTCGGCCTCGGTGGGCAGCCGGAAGCGCTGGCCGGCGCCCGCTTCCCAGGACAGCCATTCGGCGAAGGCCTCGGCGTCGCCCCAGTTCACCTGCACGGCGGGCTGTTGCTCCGCGTTCAGGGGGCGGCCCTGAAAGGAGCCGCTGTCGTGGCCCGGTTTGAAGCGCCGGTACTGGCCGTTGGTGACCTCGGTATTGCCGATCCAGAACCCCCGCACGCAGACTTGGTGGGAGGATTCGTCGCCGCCCCGATCCCGCTCGTTGGCGGGGCTGCCCATGTTGACGCAACCCCCCTCGACCCAGCGCAGTTCCATGCCCGTGGCGCGGTCGGTCCGGGTTTTGAGCTTGGCGTTCGGTTGGCGGGCGGCCAGCAGTTCGGAGTGGGTGGCGGCGATCGCGGGATGGTTCGGATCGACGGCGGCCGCCCGATTCAGAAAACTGTCGGCCAAGGACCAGTTGCGTCCGGCGATCGCTTGGCGGGCCTGTTCGAGGTAGCGCGCGATTTCGTCCTCGCGCTGCTGGGCGGCTGCCTGGGCGAGGCGGGCGGTTTCCTCCTGCTCCCGTTGCCGTTGCGCCGCGTCCGCCAGCCGCTGCTGTTCCTGGACATTCTGATAGTACTCGTAAGCGAACAATCCAGCGCCCAAGAGACCCAAAACAGCGAATGCTCCCAATAGCAGGTATGTCCAGTTGACCGAGCTTGAACCGGAAAGAGGTTGCGATGGTGGATGGGAGGAAGTCTCGGTAACGCTCGGCCGTTGCGAGACGGCCGATTCCACCACTGGAGAGGCGGTCGGCGTCCCGGCCGGCGAGAGCGATTCCGGCTGCGACAGGCGGGGGCCTGGCGTTTCCTGAAGGCGGGTCGCCGTGGCTTTCCGCAGGTGCTCGATCGCGGAACCCGGCGTGCGTTTAAGCAGGGGCGACGCCAGTTCGGGTAGGGGAGAGGGTGATTCGGTCTCGGCGATGTCGGCCGGAGGCGCTGGCTCCGGCTCGGATGCCGGCTCTTCCAGATGATCCCAGATGTCTTCCAGCAAACTCATCGATTGCGCGTCGGTGTTGGCGGGCTGTAGCGGTGTCGATGGTGGGCTGCTCGATGCCGGATCGGTGAGCGTCCAGCTCAGTTTGTCGTTGGTGCCGAAAGCCGCCAGGTCGATACGTTCGGAGGGGCGCGAGCCGGCCGGCGGCTGGGGGGAGAGCGAATGCGAGATTCGGGTGCGGCCCGACCAAACGTCGTTCTCGGATGACTCCAGGCGGACGGATGGCGCGCTGTCCGCTTGCGGTTCCAGCCGCAGGGCGTCGACCCGTTGGGACAAGTTGAGCAGTTCGGGCTTGATCGGCGGTACTTGGGAAAAATCCGCCTGCTTGTCGGCGTGGTCGGCTTCCGATAAGGCGTCCTGCAAGGCAACCACACTCTGAAAGCGATCCTCCGGGCGCACGGCCAAGGCTTGGTCGACCACCTGGAGCAGACCGTGCGAGTACAGTCCGGCCCCCGCTTCGATCGCCGGCTGCACCGGATCCTTGAGCACCCGGCCCGGCGCTTCGACCGGCGGTGCGCCGGTGATACAGCGGTACAGCACGGCGCCGAGTGCGTAAATATCGGTCCATGGGCCGTAATCCTCGCCGACCGTGACATATTGCTCGATCGGCGAATAGCCCGGCGTCACCACGCTGGTGACGCTGCGGCTGCGCCGGCCCAGCGCCTGGCGTGCGGCGCCGAAGTCGATGAGCATGACACGGCCGTCGACCTTGCGCATATAGAGGTTGCTGGGTTTGAGGTCGCGGTGCAGGTAGCCCTGACCGTGGACGGCTTCCAGCGCCGGCAGCACGTCGGCCAGCAAGCGGCGCAGTTCGCGCTCGGGCAGGATGCCGCCCCGCTGCAGCAGAGCGCTCATTGACTCCCCTTCTTCGAACTCCATGACGATGTAGGCGCTGCCGTTGGCCGTAAAGTAGTCGCGCACGCGCACCACGCAGGGGTGGTTGATCTGGACCAGGATCTTGGCTTCGTCCAAGAAGCGCTGCAGACCCCAATCGTAGGAGGGCGGCTCACCGTTTTTGGCCGGAACCTGGCCCTGGGCGTTGGGGCGGACGGTGGTGCCGTTTCGGTCGCGGTACGCCCATTCGGCCGGGAAGTATTCCTTGATGGCAACCTCGTTTTCCAACGCCTCGTGCATTGCCCGGTACGTAATGCCGAAGCCGCCGGCGCCCAGCACGCCCTCGATCTGGTAGCGATGCAGGCTGTAACCCTTAGGCAGCGCGTTGGTTTCTTCGGTCATCGGGGTTCCGTTTGGTGGATGAGCGCGGCGGGTTGGAAAGGCGCGGGTGGTAGTCGCGGTGTTAGCGATCGCGGTCGAACCAGGATCTCAGACTCGCCGACAGCCGTCGCAGCCAGGGCGCGCGGGCGGAGCCCGCGTTGCCCGCGCGCAGTAGAACCAGGGTGGCGTTATCCGCCATCGCCCCGCCGCGCAGCACCGCCTGTTCGGCCAGCAACTGAGCGGCCGCGGCTGGACCGTGCTCGGTGGCGGCGCTCCAGAATTCGGTTTCGGCGACGTGTTCCCAGACGCCGTCCGAGCACAGCGCCAGCAGATCGCCGGGTTGGACGGCAAGCCGGCCCTTGTCGGGCCTGGGGTGCTCGTCGCCGCCCAGACAGCGGTAGATCCGGTTCTGCGCCGGGTGGGTCGCCATCTGCGATTCGTCGATTTCCCCCATATCCATCAAGAGTTGCACGGCGGAGTGATCGCGGGTGCGCATCAGACGTCGACCGCGGCGGAAGTGATAGAGGCGGCTGTCGCCGATGTTCAGCCAATAGGCGCTGTCATGGTCGAGCCAGGCCACCACTACGGTGCTGCGGGCTGTTTCCGACCGACGGTTGATGGTGTCGTGCATCTGTTGACACAGATGGTCGAGCGCGACGGTGGGGTCATCGAGCAGTGGGATCGGCGAGTTCTGGATGAAATCGCGGGCTACATCGATGACGATCTGGGCGCCCAGAGCGCCATCGAGGTGGCCGCCCATCCCGTCGGCCACCACGACCAGCACGGCATGGTGGCTGGGCCGTTGAAAGATCCCCCAACGATCCTGCTGTTCGTGGCGACCGCCTTGCTGACTGGCGGTGCCGGGCTCCCATTGGGGAATCGGACTGGATTGGGTCGGGCTCACGGCAGGATCTCCGGCGGCCGGGCGAGGCCGGTGACGGCAGCCGCCGGAACGGGGGCCGCGCTTGGGAGGAAAGGGATTGTTGCCCGGGCCGGAACCCGGCGGGCGGAACGATGGATGGTGCGAGCATATCGCCCGGGCATGCGAATCTCCTCGGCAGTACTCTGGACAATTCCGACGGGTGCTTGCGGAGTCGTTTCCGGCGCCGCGCGGGCGCCGGGTTCGAGCCGCATCCTTCGCCCCGACGACCGTGCAATTATCTTACCGGGCATCGGGGACAAACACTCCAAAATTCCAGTGTCATCGTCATCCGGGTCGGAGATCGCCGAGGAAAAGCCGTCAATCGGTGGATCTACAGCAGCTTGAGGATTTCCTCGGCGTGATGGGCGGTGTCGGGGTGGTCGATGACGTGGGCGATGTGGCCGCTCTCGTCGATGAGAAAGGTGACGCGGTTGGCGACGCCGAATAGATTCATCGCCGTTCCCACCAGGCCGCCGCCGCCGCCGCCGATTGCTCCATAGGCCCGGCCGACGGCGCCGTCGGTGTCGGCCACCAGCGGGAAGGGGAGGTTGTATTTTTCGGTGAAGCGTTGGTGGGTGGCAACATCCTGAGTGGAGACGCCTAGAACGGCGGCGTCTCTATCCTGGATTTCCTGGTGATGGTCGCGCAGGGAGCAGGCTTGCTTGGTGCAGCCCGGCGTATCGTCCATCGGATAAAAGTACAACACCAGTTTTTTGCCGAAATAATCGGATAGTTTGACCGTGCTGCCATCGGTGCCGGTAGCGCTGAACTGGGGGGCGGGGTCGCCGATTTTCAACTTCATCGTTGTATTCTCACGGATGGTTTGCAACAAAGGGGTCGGTTCGAACCGCAATCTTGGAATACGGACTTGACCGCAAGCGCGCGGACAAGCGATCGTTCGAGACCGGGTGGGCGGTGCGATCCGCGCCGGTATCTTTGACCGGTCGAGCTTGAAAAGCTTCCGGACCGCACGCCGCCTCAAGTAAGTATGGCCAATCATCGGGACAATCGCAGTCGATCGGTAGCGATCACCAATAAATGCCCCGGGTAAACTGCGCGAAGGAAATTTGCTCCGGCGAGGGTTCCTGGGCGTCGGGTTGTTGCCCCTTGGCCGCGCTCGATTCGGGGAACAGGCGAAACGCGGTATTCATGATCACGGCATAGACCTTGGGCGCCATGGCATGCAGCACTTGGGCGAAGATGCCAACCCGGGTGGCGATGCGTTCCGGCCGGTCGATGATCGCCTGCACGATCAGATCCGCCGCCTCCTCCGGGCTGAGGGTGGGCACATGCTGATAGAGCCGGGTCGGCGCGATCATTTCGGTGCGCACCAGCGGCATGTTGATGGTGGTGAACTCGATGCCGCTGTCGGAGAACTCGGCCGCCGCGCAACGCGAAAAGGCGTCCAGCGCCGCCTTGGAGGCGACGTAGGCCGAGAAGCGCGGCGCATTGCTGAGCACGCCGATCGAAGAGATGTTGATGACGTGGCCGCGCTTTTTTTGCAGCATACTGGGGATAAAACCCATGATCAGCCGCAGCGCGCCGAAGTAATTGAGCTGCATGGTGCGCTCGTAGTCGTGGAAGCGATCCAGCGAGTTCTCGATGGCGCGACGGATCGAACGGCCGGCGTTGTTGACCAGGATATCCACCCCGCCGTGCTCGTCCAGCACCCGTTGCAGCAGCGCATCGCAGGCGGCGATGTCGGCGATGTCGGCGACGTAGAGGAAGGCTTGGCCACCGCGCGTCTCGATTTCCCGCTGGGTGTCCAGCAACCTTTCCTCGGTGCGGGCGACGATGAGGGTCTTGGCGCCGGCCTCGGCGATCTTGAGCGCGGCGGCCTTGCCGATGCCGGCGGAGGCGCCGGTGATCATCACCACTTTGCCCTTGACCGCGCCGCTCAGGCTACGATCGACGAACAGGTCGGGATCGAGGTGGCGCTCCCAGTAGTCCCACAACCGCCAGGCGTAGGTTTCCAGCGGCGGTACGGCGATATCGGCGTCCTTGAGCGCTCGGAGCGTTTCGCGGCAGTCGAAACGGGTGGGGTAGTTGATCAGGCCCATCGCGTCCGGCGGAATGCCGAGATCCTTGAGGATCTGATCCTTGATGCGCCGCACCGGCTTGAGGCGAGCCAGCCCGGCCTTGATGATGTCGGGCACGAAGGCAAACATCAGCGCGTTGAAACGCACGCTCATTTCCGGGGCATGAGCGGCGCGGGCGAACAGGTTGAGGAGATCGCCGACCCGGTGCGGGTTGGGGTCCACCAGATGGAAGCATTGGCCGTCCAGTCCGGGTTGGTGGGCAATGTGGTCCATGGCGTCGACGACGAAGTTGACCGGCACCAGATTGAGCCGGCCGCCCTCGATGCCGATGATGGGCATCCACGGCGGAAGCAGGTTGCGTATTTTTTGGATCAGCTTGAAGAAGTAGTAGGGACCGTCGATCTTGTCCATCTCACCGGTGCGCGAATCGCCGACCACCGCGCCGGGCCGGTAGACCCGCCAGGGGCGAGAGCATTCGCGCCGGACGATGCCTTCGGACTCGTGTTTGGTGCGGTAATAGGGATGGTCGAGCGCCTCGGCCTCTTCGAACATGTCCTCGCGGAACACGCCCTCGTACAGGCCGGCGGCGGCGATGGAACTGGTCAGGTGGAAGCAACCGGCCTCGATCGCCTCGGCGAAGGCGACGACGTTGCGGGTGCCTTCGATATTGACGCTTTCCTGAATCTCGGCGCTGGCCTTGAGGTCGTAGATCGCCGCCAAGTGGAACAGGTGGTGGATGTTGCCCTTGAGTTGGGCGAGGTCGGCGTCGGAGACGCCCATTCGCGGCTCTGTCAGATCGCCGACGATGGGGAAAGCGCGGGCGGCGGCGCCCCACCGCTGGTGTAACTGCTCCACCATGGGCAGTTCGCGTTCCAGAATCAGGTAATAAACGTGACCGTCTCGACGCTGTAGCAACTTTTCGACGAGGCGGCGGCCGATAAAGCCGGAAGCGCCGGTTATAAAGTAATTCATAATGATCGATTCCTGGCCGCAACGGTGTCTTTGTCACAAAAACACTATTATAGGGTTGAGCATTCGGAAAGGCTCAATATGGATTCCGGACTGTGGGTAGGGGTTTGCCCCGATGGCGATCGAGGGCCGCATTGAATCCCATTCCGAACTGTTGGATATAAATCGGGAGAAAAACCAAGTGGAAAAAATCTGGCTGCGGGAGTATCCGGAAGGGGTGCCGGCCGAAATCGACTTGAAGGAGTTTGCGTCTCTGAAAGACATATTGGAAAAAAGCTGCCGGCGTTTCGCCGATTTGCCGGCCTATACCAACATGGGCGCGACCTTGCGCTATCGGGACATCGACCGGTTCAGCCGCGATTTTGGCGCCTACCTGCAAGGACTTGGGTTGGGCAAGGGCGAGCGGGTCGCCATCATGATGCCCAATGTTTTGCAATATCCGGTCGCCTTGTTCGGCGCGTTGCGGGCCGGTCTGACGGTGGTCAACGTCAACCCGCTATACACACCGCGCGAACTGGAGCACCAGCTCAAGGATTCCGGCGCCGCCGCTATCGTTATCGTTGAGAATTTCGCCCGCACCTTGCAGGGGGTGCTGGACAGGACTTCGGTCAAGATCGTCGTCACCACCCAGTTGGGCGATCTGCTCCCGTTCCCCAAGCGCCCGCTGGTCAATTTCGCGGTCAAGCGCATCAAGAAAATGGTGCCGGCCTGGAGCATTTCGGGCGCCGTGCCGTTCCGGAGGGCGCTGGCCGAGGGTGCGGGGCAAACTCTGAAGGAAGTGCCGCTGGAGCAGGGCGATCTGGCATTCCTGCAATACACCGGGGGCACCACCGGCGTGTCCAAGGGTGCGATGTTGACGCATGGCAACCTGGTGGCGAATCTGCAGCAGGTATCGGCCTGGCTTAGCCCCTTTTCCAGGCCAGCCGAAGAGACCATCGTCACCGCGCTGCCGCTGTATCACGTCTTTTCGCTGACCGCCAACTGCCTGACCTTCATGAAGGTGGGGGGCCACAACATCCTCGTTACCAATCCCCGCGACATGCCGGGCTTCGTCAGGGAACTGGCTAAGATCCGCTTCACCATCATCACGGGCGTGAACACCCTGTTCAACGGTTTGCTGCACGCGCCCGGTTTCGAGCGGCTCGATTTCAGCGCCCTCAAAATCAGCCTGGGCGGCGGCATGGCGGTGCAGCGGGCGGTGGCGGAAAGCTGGAAGCGGGTGACTGGTATGCCGCTGATCGAAGCTTATGGCCTGACCGAAACCTCGCCGGCGGCGTGCATCAACCCGCTGACTCTCCAGGAATACAACGGCAGCATTGGCCTGCCGATTCCCTCCACCGATCTGTCGGTGCGCGACGACGAGGGCCGCGAACTGGGCATCGGCGCGGACCAGATCGGCGAGATTTGCATCCGCGGGCCGCAGGTGATGCGCGGCTACTGGAACCGGCCCGAGGAAACCGCCAAGGTCATGACCGCCGACGGCTATCTGCGCACCGGCGACGTGGGGTATATCGACGAGCGCGGCTACGTCCGCATCGTGGATCGCAAGAAGGACATGATCCTGGTGTCCGGTTTCAACGTCTATCCCAACGAGATCGAGGATGTGGTCGTGCTGCATCCGGGCGTGTTGGAAGTCGCCGCGGTCGGCGTTCCGGACGAGAAGTCGGGCGAGGCGGTCAAGGTCGTGGTAGTGGCCAAGGACGCCGCGCTGACCGCCGAGGCGCTGATCGAACACTGCCGCCAGCACCTGACCAGCTATAAGGTGCCGCGGCGGATCGAATTCCGCACCGAACTGCCCAGAAGCAACGTGGGAAAAATCCTGCGACGCCTGCTGCGGGAGGGATAAGCGCGAGCGATCCTCTCCCTCCGGGAGAGGGTAGGAGCGAGGGTGGATTTCAGGCCGCGACCGCCCGGCGGGTGGCGACCCTCTGTTCCAGCCAGTCCAACAGGGGGTCCGCCGCTTCTTGCCAGTTCAGTTCCAACATCATGGCATGGGCCATGTTGGGGACGATGTGGGCCTCGGCGCGGTAGAAGCGGGCGGTTTCCCGCACCATGGCCGGCGAAATGAAGACATCGTTTTGCGCCCCCTGCACCAGAATCGGCAGCCGCAGTTGCTCCGGTTTCAGCCGCAACGGGTCGATGCCCATCATGTCCAGCGACACGACTTGCGATTCCGCCTGTATGTAGTCGAAATACTCGCGTAGCTTTACGATGGGCATATCCTGGGAAAACAACAAGCGCCGCATCATTTCGGGCGAGCCGAAGCTGGGGCCGAGCAGCGAGAACAGCGTCATCTGCTGGAACAGGAAGGGGTGCCGCATGGCCATGTGCAGATTGCTTGGTAGAAGGCCCTGGGGCGGCACCGAGGCCATCAGCGCCGCGCCCGGTATTTCTTCGGAATGGGTTTCCAGGTATTTCTGAAGCACCATGCCGCCCATCGAATGGCCGATCAGCACCGGCGGAGCCGGCAGGTTCGCCACTGCCTGGGCCAGATCGGCGACGTAATCGGCCAGCCGCCAGGTGTGCAGGTGCTGGTGGCCCTCGCTGAGACCGTGGCCGCGCAAACTGACGGCGTGCGCCGCATAACCCCGCCGGGCGAAGTAGGGCAGGAAATTTTCATCCCAGACTCGGGCATCCGTGAACGAGCCATGCACGAACAGCAACGGAGTCGGTTTGGGCGCGGTTTCCGGATAGCGGCTGATCAGGTCCAGCTTCATGACGATTATTCCTGGTGAGTGAAAGGGAACGGGTGGAGAAAGCGCGCGGCCGAACCGGCGACATGCGGACCGAAAACGGCTGAAGCGACCACCGCCCGGGGTTGGGAGAAGGCCCCCTCAGCGCCACGCCACGGTTTCCAGCCAGATCAGTTCGCAGGCGCCGTTGCCGGTGTCCTCGCGGCTCAGCGAGCTGCGCCATTGCCAGCCATCGTCGCGGCGAACTTCGACCAAATAGCCGTGCAGACTGACAATATGACCGGGGCGGATCGATTTCAACTGGTCGGCGATGTCGCCGGTCGCGGGAATCAGGTGCATGTTGGCGCTGTGGGTTTCGATGTCCCGGCGCGGGATGAAAAAATCATCGACCCGCCAGTAATAGAAGCGGTTGCGCTGCCGGATCTCGATGCGCCCCAGCACGCTGCTGTCCGACATCGGCCCCCAACCCAGCGCCAGATCGATCGGCGAGAGATCGGCGCCGGCGTCGAAGCGGTAATCCTCCCGGCCCAGCACCCGGGCCTCAAGGCTAAATTCCGCCAGCGCCTTGAGGTGGTAGCGGTCTTTTTGAAAGACCGGCGCTCCGGCGTCGAGCGGTCGCTGCGCGGGTGGGTCGGGCGCCAGCACGCCGGGCGAGCGTTCGATGGGGCGATCGCTCCAGGCCCAGTAGGCGCCCAGCGCGCAGATCAGCAGCAGTAGTCCGAGGCGGCGCATCGGCGATCACTCCTTCTCGGGGTGGATTTCAGGATCGGGTGGCGGCGTCCGTTCCCCGGCATCGATGGCGACGACCTCGCAGCGCAGGCGACCGCTTCCCAGCACCGCCTCCACCGGGTCGCCGATCTGGAGTTGGTCGGCCCGCCGGACGAGGGTTCCATCCGGATGCCGGCGTATGATCGCATAACCACGCTGGAGGGTCGCTAGGGGACTCAGGGCGTGCAGGGCGCCACTCAGGGTTTGCAGGCGTTGGGAAGCGTTCTCCAGGCGCCGGCGCAGCGTCCGCCGCAGCCGCTGGTCCAATTCGTCCAGTCGCTGGGCGCGATCCCGCAGGCGGCGTTGCGGGTGCAACCGCGTCAACCGCTCCACGAGCGCGTTCAGTCGCTGGCGTCGCTCGTTCAGGGCGCGTCGCTGGGCCCGTTCCAGTCGTTCGGCCAGCAGGTGGAGCGCGCGCAGGAGTTCCCGGCGGTCGGGGCTGGCCAATTCGGCCGCCGCGGTGGGCGTGGGTGCGCGCAGGTCGGCGGCGAAGTCGGCGAGGGTGACGTCGGTTTCGTGCCCGATGCCGGTGACCAGCGGAACGGCGCATTCGACCATCGCCCGGACGACGATCTCCGTGTTGAACGGCTGCAAGTCCTCCAGCGAACCGCCCCCACGCACCAGCAGCAGCACCTCGCAATCCTGACGTTCGGACGCCAGTCGGATCGCCTCCGCGATGCGCTCCGCCGCGTCGTCGCCCTGTACCGGCACGGGATAAAGCCGAACCGGCAGATGAGGACAGCGGCGGTGCAGCGTGGTCAGCACGTCGCGCAGCGCCGCGCCGGTGGGGGAGGTGACGACGCCGATCCGGCGCGGAAAGCGGAGCAAAGGCCGCTTGCGTTCCGGCGCGAACAATCCTTCCCGTTCCAGCTTGAGACGCAGTTCGTCGTAAGCCCGCCGCAACGCGCCCGCGCCGGCTTCCTCGATATATTCGACGATGATCTGGAAATCGCCGCGCGGTTCGTACAAGCTGACCCGACCCCGCAGCACGACCTGCTGGCCGTTGCGCGGGCAACCGCGGAACAGCCGGGTGCGGTTTTGAAACAGCGCGCAGCGGATTTGCGCCCGGGCGTCCTTGAGCGAGAAGTAGAGGTGCCCCGAAGACGGACGCGACAGGTTGGAGACCTCGCCCTGTACCCAGACATCGAGAAAGTGATGCTCCAGCAGCCGGCGAACCGCTTGTGACAGTTCGGAGACGGTGTGGATGTCGCGATTGAATGGCATCAAGGGGTGTATCTAAAAAGTAGATCGTACGCCCTCATACCCTTGTTCCGTCGCGATGTGCCAGCCTTCGTCGCGGCGCAAACCGATTTTGAAACCTTGCGCTGTCAACTGTATTTTCAGTCGTCCCATTTGTTGCTGCCGCATCAACAAGGCCAATAGTTTCGGCGTTTGAGGATGGGATGACTCCAGGAACAACTCCTCAATGGCGTCGGAATAGCGTTGGTGTTGAGTGTGGTATTGATGTTGCCGTTCCACCAGTTGTCCAAGAGTTTCGGTGGGTGAAAGCCGTGATTCGGCACGCGCCATTAACGTCGCTTCAAGCTTTTGCTGATCGAGCGGTTCGCAACCTAGCATGCGTTCACTGAAATTAGAGGGCGTACAACTAAGATTTTCCGAGCCAAATGAGTTCCATAAATGCCATACCATTGGTGAGACAATAAGCGCTATATTAATGGTTACCAAAATTCCAAAGTGATCAAGCCAGTCAATGCCGCGCTCTGATAGCAGAAACCTTCTTGCTTGCATTGTTGCCGCCATACCGAAAAATATACTTATGACGAAAGCGATCTCTTTGTCGGTTACCCCAACCCCGTAGGCCATCATTATTCCAAAATAAATCAGTACATTTACTCCAATAAGAGCTGATAGTATTTCTACCTTGCGCCGTTCGTCTTGGCTAGTTTGTATCGGCGAGTTTTTATGGTTATCAGATCTTTTATTCTTGATATTTTCTTTTATTGTGTTATCGACCCTTTTGCTTGATTGATTAGCTATGCCTTGCCGTTCCATCTGTTGCTTAAGGTAATTTTTTGGAATGATGCCACATTTGGGGCACTCACCCAACCCGTTATATTTAACGATTAATGGATCGTTATGATCGCAAGCTTTGTAACCACACTTAGGGCATTTATTAAGTGCGGTAGATGTAGTGCCATCGGGGTTTACATTGCTTTTCTGGGCATCCAACCCAGCATCGGTAAACTTTAGTTCCAACTTTCTGGAAGGCACTTTTTCCAACGCGGGAGAACTAGTTGGCGATTGATCATCGGTGGATGCAAGCTCCAGCCTTCTGGATGTTTGTTTATCCAGAAACTGATCGCTGGATGTTGCAGGTGAAGCTTCATTGTTTGGCGCTTGATGACTGCTTTGACTGAGCCTGCAAATAAGACCAGCTTGCTTAAGCAGAGCATAGTAATGCTGGGCAGTTTCTGAATTCAGACTGTGGTGTAATACATACGATTTCCCGGAAAATAGCGGCTCGATTTCAGCCGGTTCCCGCCGCAGTAACCGCGCCAGGTTGCGCCTCGCGTCTTCGGGAGAACAATCGGACGCTATTTGGCCTTGGAAAAGTAAATCATAACGAGTTTGCATGAGTTGGCTCCCATTGAATCGACATCCTGTTAATTACGATTTGTTCGAGACAGGTGAAATGTTAACCAAACTGGGAAATCCCCCGGCTTTGCCGGGGAGACAGTAGAAGTTTGACAATTCAGGGAGTCCATCCAGGAGACTCCGCGTTGTGAGCCGCCAAGCACACGACCGTGGAGAATCCCGATGGACGAGTCCGAAAGCCTAAGTCACTCCCGATGGGAGTGCAAATATCATGTGGTATTTATCCCGAAGTGCCGACGCAAGACCTTGTACGAGCAGTTGCGACGCCACCTTGGGGAAGTGTTTCGCAAGTTAGCGGAGCAGAAGGAGAGCCGCATCTTGGAGGGACACCTGATGCCCGACCATGTACACATGTTGATCGCGATCCCGCCGAAGTATGCAGTATCGCAGGTGGTGGGTTTCATCAAGGGCAAGAGTGCCATCCACCTTGCCCGGGTGTATGGTGAGCGCCGGCGCAACTTCGTTGGGCAGAGTTTTTGGGCTCGGGGGTATTTCGTCTCGACGGTGGGTCGGGACGAGGCGACGATTCGTGAGTACATCCGAAACCAAGAGCAGGAGGACCGGCGACTCGAGCAGATCAACCTCTGGGGCTGAGTCGCCACCTTTAGGTGGACCAAGAATCGCAGGGCCGCGTTAGCGACCCTGTAGCCGCTTTGAGCGGCTCACAAACGAAGGCCCCCGGCTTTGCCGGGGGATTGTTACAGGTATTCAATGTTGCGATTATCCCGGCCAGCCGTTTTCGCTCACTAATTCACTCAGTGGCTGGCGCTGCGCCCAGCCTTCCTGTTCCAGCATGGGTTTTTCGTAGAAGCGCTCGACCGGCCCCAGACAGAGCACCGCCACGGGTCGCGCCCCCGACGGCATGCCCATCAGCTCGGCCAGCGCGTCGGGGTCGAACAGCGAGACCCATCCCATCCCCAGACCCTCGGCGCGTGCCGCCAACCACAGGTTTTGAATGGCGCAAGCTACCGATGCTAGATCCATTTCCGGCAGCGTGCGCCGACCGAAGACATATCGTTCCCGTCCGTCCATCAATGCCGCCACCAGCACTTCCGCGCAATCCAGCACGCCCTCGACCTTGAGGCGCATGAAATCACTCTCGCGCTCGCCCAGGGCGCGAGCGGTGCGGATGCGTTCCTCTTCGATCTGGGCGTGAACGGCACGTCGCAAAGCTGTATCAGTAATGCGGATAAAACGCCATGGTTGCATGAATCCCACGCTCGGCGCTTGATGAGCCGCCGCCAGCAGGCGCGCGAGTTGTTCTTCGGAGACGTGACCGCGCTGAAAATGGCGGATATCCCGGCGCAGGGCGATGGCTTTGTACACCGCGCTGATTTCAGCGTCACTAAAGCGATGTTGTTGATCGATTGCCAGAATGTCGCTTGTGCTGGAAGAGGGTTGATCGTTGGTGGTCATCGTGCGAGGCATCTTGCCGAGGTCGGAAGAATTGCGAGGGCAGCCGTACCGATAGTGCGCTGACCCTGGTCGGTCTGGTCTGTTTTCTGTTTACCGGTCGGGTATCGTGACATAAAATGATCCGTTTATTTTCGCTAAGTCTTGAGGCCCCGCCATGCGAATCGTTCAAGAAGCCCTGACCTTCGATGATGTCCTGCTCCTGCCGGCCTATTCCACGGTGCTGCCCAATGACGTCGGCCTCAAGACGCAGTTGACTCGCGCCATCAGCCTCAATATCCCGCTGGTGTCGGCGGCGATGGATACGGTCACGGAGTCGCGGCTGGCCATCGCCCTAGCCCAGGAGGGCGGTATCGGTATTATCCACAAGAACATGCCGGTTGAAAAACAGGCGCAGGAAGTGCGGCGGGTGAAAAAGTACGAGACCGGAATTATCAACGATCCCATCGTCACCGGACCGAACGCAAGCATCCGCGAGGTGCTGGCGCTGACTCGCGCCCACCACATCTCCGGCGTGCCGGTGGTCGATGGTGAAGATTTGGTCGGGATCGTGACCAGCCGCGACCTGCGGTTCGAGTACAACATGGACGCGCCGGTCAGCACCATCATGACCCCCAGGGAGCGCCTGGTGACGGTGCGGGAAGGCGCCAGTCGTCAGGAAATCATCGCCCTGCTGCACAAGCATCGCATCGAAAAAGTACTGGTGGTCAATGACCGCTTCCAATTGCGCGGCATGATCACGGTGAAGGACATTCAGAAATCCAGTGACTTCCCGCTGGCCTGCAAGGATGAATGGGGACGCTTGCGGGCCGGCGCGGCGGTGGGCACCGGCGGCGACACCGACGACCGCGTGGCGGCGCTGGTAAACGCTGGCGCCGACGTGCTGGTGGTGGACACCGCTCACGGTCATTCCCGCAACGTGCTGGACCGGGTGCGCTGGGTCAAGCAACATTTTCCCCAGGTGCAGGTGATCGGTGGCAACATCGCCACCGCCGCCGCCGCCCGCGATCTGGTGGAGGCCGGGGCCGATGCGGTCAAGGTCGGGATCGGTCCCGGCTCGATCTGCACCACCCGCATCATCGCCGGGGTCGGCGTGCCGCAGATCAGCGCCGTGGCCAACGTCGCCGAGGCGCTGCACGATTGCGACGTGCCGGTGATCGCCGACGGCGGCGTGCGCTATTCCGGCGATTTGGCCAAGGCGATTGCGGCGGGCGCGCATTCGGTCATGATCGGCAGCTTGTTCGCCGGCACCGAGGAAGCGCCCGGCGAAGTGGAACTCTATCAGGGACGATCCTACAAGTCGTATCGCGGCATGGGTTCGATCGGCGCCATGACCCAGCAGCATGGCTCCAGCGACCGTTATTTTCAGGAAGGCAGCGCGGTGGAAAAACTGGTGCCGGAAGGCATCGAGGGCCGGGTGCCCTATAAGGGCAGCGTGCTGGCCATCATCAATCAAATGATGGGCGGCTTGCGCTCCAGCATGGGCTATGTCGGCTGTCGGGATATCGCCGAGATGCGGGTCAAGCCAGCGTTTACCCGAGTGACGAGCGCCGGGATGCGCGAAAGCCACGTCCACGACGTGAGCATCACCAAGGAAGCACCGAACTACCGGGTGGATTGAACATGACTGCTCGCGACATCCACCTCGACCGCATTCTGATCGTCGACTTCGGTGCTCAGTACACGCAACTGATCGCCCGCCGGGTGCGGGAGATTGGCGTCTACTGCGAAATTCAACCCTACGACGCCGACCCGGCGGCATTGCGCGAGTTTCGCCCACGGGGGGTTATCCTGTCGGGCGGCCCGGAATCGACCACCGTGGCCGACGGACCACGCATTCCCCAGGCTGTCCTTGAATTGGACACGCCACTGCTGGGCATCTGCTACGGCATGCAGGCCATGGCGGTACAGTTGGGTGGTCGGGTGGAGTCGGCCGACCATCAGGAATTCGGTTACGCTCAGGTGCGCGCCCACGCCCATTCCGCCCTGCTGCGCGACATCGAGGATCACACCAGCCCGGAAGGCTACGGCCTGCTGGATGTGTGGATGAGTCACGGCGATCAGGTGATCGCCCCGCCGCCCGGTTTCACCCGCATCGCCAGCACCGCAACCTGTCCGATCGCTGGCATGGCCGACGAGGATCGACGCTGGTACGGGGTGCAGTTCCATCCCGAGGTAACGCACACCCGTCAGGGCGAGCGCATCCTGCGCCGCTTCGTGCTGGACATCTGCGGCTGCGCGCCGCTGTGGACCACCGGCAACATCATCGAGGACAGCATCGCCGCCATCCGCGCGCAAGTGGGCGGCGACGAGGTGCTGCTGGCGCTGTCCGGCGGGGTGGATTCCTCGGTGGTGGCGGCGCTGTTGCATCGGGCCATCGGCGATCAATTGACTTGCGTGTTCGTGGATACCGGCCTATTGCGTCTGGGTGAAGGCGATCAGGTAATGGCGACCTTTGGCCGGCATCTGGGGGTGCGGGTGATCCGAGTGGACGCGGAACGGCGCTTTCTGGAAGCCTTGGTCGGCATCGTCGATCCCGAGCAGAAGCGCAAGATCATCGGCGGCTTGTTCGTGACCATCTTCGAGGAGGAAGCGGCCAAGCTGCGCGATGTCGAATGGCTGGCCCAAGGCACCATCTATCCCGACGTGATCGAATCAGCCGGCGCCAAGACCGGCAAGGCCCACGTCATCAAATCCCATCACAATGTCGGTGGCTTGCCAGCGGCGATGCGGCTGAAGCTGGTCGAGCCGCTGCGGGAGCTGTTCAAGGACGAAGTGCGCCGAATGGGGGTGGAGCTGGGGCTGCCGTCCGAAATGGTATACCGCCATCCGTTTCCGGGACCAGGGCTTGGGGTACGCATTCTGGGCGAGGTGCGCGGGGAATATGCCGAGCCGCTGCGCCGGGCCGATCATATTTTCATCGAGGAATTGCGCCAGCACGATTTATACGACCGCGTCAGCCAGGCGTTCGCGGTATTCCTGCCGGTCAAGTCGGTCGGCGTGATGGGCGACGGTCGCCGTTACGATTACGTCATCGCCTTGCGCGCGGTCGAGACGGTGGATTTCATGACCGCCCGCTGGGCGCACCTCCCCTACGAGTTTCTGGATCGGGTATCGCGGCGCATCATCAACGAGGTGCGCGGCATCTCGCGGGTGGTCTACGATGTGTCCGGCAAGCCGCCGGCCACGATCGAATGGGAGTGAGCGGCGCGGCGGGCGGGCGATTCGCGGAGTCGGAACATGGACAAAGAGCATGCGCCGGACGCCGAGCGGGATCGGCATTGGATGCGCCGGGCGCTTGAACTGGCGCGGCGGGCGGCGGCGGCCGGCGAGGTGCCGGTCGGGGCGGTGTTGGTGCGGGATGGCGAGCCGATCGGCGAGGGATGGAACCGCCCGATTGGCGACCGCGACCCGACCGCCCACGCCGAAGTGCTGGCCCTGCGCGCGGCGGCGGAACGGATCGCTAATTACCGCTTGGTGGGTAGCACCCTGTACGCGACACTGGAGCCCTGTCCGATGTGCGCCGGCGCCCTGGTGCATGCTCGGGTGGCGCGGGTCGTGTTCGGCGCGGCCGATCCGCGCGCCGGCGCGGCGGGTACGGTGTTCGATCTCCTGCAATCGCCCGTGCTCAACCATCGGTGCCTGGTGGTGGGGGGCATTCTGGCCGAGGAATGCGGGCTGATGTTGCGGGAATTCTTCCGCGCTCGCCGGATCAAGCCCATGATCGACGAGGAATCCCGGCTCAACGTTGGTTGAAGCCGCTACTGTTTTGATAATTGGGTGGTTGTTGCCACCAGGGTTGTTGTGCCTCCAACTCGCGCTGGCGGAGTGCTTCCCGCTGCTGCCGTTCGGCCTGTTGGCGGCGTATGTCCTCCAGTAAGGCCTGTTCTTCCTGTTTTCGCTGTTTGGCCAGTTGGGTTGCGCGGCGCAGGTTGAGCAACGCCTGATCGTTGGGTGCGGCGCGCAGCCCGCGGCCGATGTAGGCCAGGCTTTCATCCAGTTGTCCCTGCCGCAGGCTCTGTTCCGCCACATTCTGATAGTAAGCGGCGACGCGCTGGATGCCCGCAAGCGCCACCGGGTTTTGAGGCTGCAATTCCAGCACGCGCCGGTAGGTGCTCAGGGCGTTGCCGCTGGCGGGAGCGGTGATCCGGCGGTTGTCCATTTGCTGCTGGGCCTCGGCGAGTAATCGCTCGATTTCGACCTGCGGCGTGGGGACAGGGGTCGGTTCTTCGGCGGGGGGCACGGCCGGGGGGTCGGTGGATGCGGTTTGGTGGTCCGGTGTGTCCGGCTGAGATTCCGGGGTGGTTGGGAGTGCGTCAGGGTCGCCAACGAGATTTGCGGCGGTGGGTTCCGCGGCGGCGGCGGGCGGCGAACCAGCGGGAGCGGCCGGCGCGGTGGTCGGCTGAGATAAAGGATCTTGTGGCCGGGCGGGCGAATGGGAGGGTGGCGTCACCGCCGCCGCAAAAGATTTGGAGGCTCCATCGCCGCTGTTGAGCAACTGAGGCAACTCGTGCACGACGGGGATTTGCCAGAGAAAGAAAAGGCCGGTCGCACAAGCAGCCAGGACCGCGCTCAGGTAAACGGCGAAATGCCGCAGCCATCTAAGAAAGCCCGATAGCAAGACCGCGCCAATGGGTTCGGAGTCCGATCCGTCGTCGCTCGGCGGCGGATCGTCCGGGAAATCGGGGTCGGCGGTAGGGGTAGCTAGTTTCATCACGTCGGTACGGCGGGGTCAACGATCTTCCGGCCGGACGGTTCACGCGACCGGGAGCCGGCGGGAATTGCATGTGGGGATTGGAAAAACTTCTCCATGCGGTAGAATATAAAACTCTTCCGCATTTGCTCCAAGCGATTCTTCCCGGAGAGGTACCGAAGCGGTCATAACGGCGCCGACTCGAAATCGGATGGGGGCTTAGCCGCCCCACGCGGGTTCGAATCCCGCCCTCTCCGCCAATTCAAGCAGTTGCGTTATCGTAAACCCAGCACTTCTCCAACGATCGCCAAGGCGATCGTTTCTCTGTCGCTCAACCGGGGGCAAACCCGCGGCAGCGCGGTTCGATCCCTGCAATCACGTCGTCAAACGCCGTTTTAACCCGACAAAACACCGTAACGATCCACTCGATCAGTGGCATGGCTATCGCTCTCCAGGTTATATTGATCATTCCCATCGAAAGCCTAAGGCGATAGCCGTGTCGCTTCAAAAGCCAGCCGCTAGAGTTGCGCATCGCGTTAACGTATGAAAATCGTACTCGCTCCCAATGCGCTGAAAGGCTGCCTGACCGCCACCCAAGCGGCGGAGGCCATGGCGCGCGGCGTCATGCGGGCCTGCCCGCACTGCGAGATCGCACGGGTTCCGGTCGCTGACGGCGGCGATGGGCTGGCCGATGTGCTGATCGATGCCCTGAACGGCGAAGCATGCACCGTCACCGTCACCGGCCCGCGCGGCGATCCCGTGCCAGCCGTGTTCTGCCATGTGCCCGCGCGCCGGCTGGCGGCTATCGAAATGGCCACCGCCAGCGGCTTGGCGTTGCTGCCCAAGGATCGGCTCGACCCCATGCTCACCACCACCCTCGGTACGGGAGAACTGATTGCGGCGGCGCTAAATCTGGGGATTTCCCATCTGGTGGTCGGCATCGGCGGCAGCGCCACCAACGACGGCGGCATCGGTATGGCGGCGGCGCTGGGCGCACGCTTCCTGGACAGGGATGACGCACCGGTCGAACCGGTCGGTGGCGCGCTGGCGACCATCGAACGCATCGATCTCGGCGGCCTTGATCCACGGCTGACCGGGGTACGAGTGGAAGCGATCTGCGATGTGGACAATCCGTTGTTGGGCGAGCGCGGCGCAGCCCACGTCTACGGTCCCCAGAAGGGCGCCACGCCCGAACAGGTACGGGCGCTGGAAATCGGACTGGCTCATCTAGCGACGGTGATCGAGCGCGATCTTGGCTTGGACGTGCGCGATCTGCCGGGCGCCGGCGCGGCCGGTGGTCTGGGCGCGGGCTTGAAAGCTTTTCTCGACGCCGATCTGCGGCGCGGCGTCGATCTGGTGCTGGATCTGACCGATCTGGACGAGCACTTGCGCGATGCGGATCTGGTGCTGACCGCCGAGGGCCAAATCGATTTTCAAACCGCGTTCGGCAAGGCTCCGGCGGGCGTGGCCGAACACGCCCGCGCACTCGGCGTGCCCTGCATCGCCATTGCCGGCAGCGTCGGCGGTAAGTTGGAATCCCTGCACGAGCGGGGCATCGACGCGGTGTTTAGCCTGTGTCCGGGTCCGGTGAGCATGGAGCAAGCGATGGCGGCTGGTGGCGATTACCTGGCCGCCACCGTTGAACAGGCGGTGCGCGCTTTCCTGGCGGGTCGCCGCTGTCCTGGATCTCGCTCCTTCCTCAACGGTCTTTTTGTAGACCCGGGGCTTACCGGCCGGTGACTGGTGTCCCAAGGACCGGCGAGGCGGGGACGACCGGATTCCGAACCGCTTGTTGAGCCATTCAACGACGAGAGCGGGCGGTTCAGTCGAGGGTGTAGGCCGACTTGTTAACCGGCCCGCCCATATCGAAGGCTATCATCATACCCAGCAGTGGGCCGAGGAAAATCGTCCTGCGGCGACGGCGACGATTGTAGGCGCTCCCTATGCTCTATTTTTGATACGGATTCGGGGAATGGCCTCAGTCGATGGTGGACACGACAATTTGTCCGGCCAAAACGCGGACTTCGGCCGGGCGCGGCAGATGCGGTCCCCGTCGGGTCAGCTTGGCGGCGGCGAAGGCGGTCGCCAGTTGCGCGGTTTCCGCCAGTGGGAGATTTTCCAGCCGGGCCGCGATCAGGCCGGCCACCATGGCGTCGCCGGCGCCGACGGTGCTGGCGACCGTCATCCGCGGCGCTTGGGCTTGCAAGGCGCGCTCGCGGGTGAGGAACAGGGCGCCATCGCCGCCCAGCGAGACCACGACCCACTCCGGGGCGGGCGAGTTGTGCAACAGTTCCCGGCCGGCGGCGACCAGTGCTTCCCGATTGTCGAGCGGTCGGTCGAACAGTTCGGCCAGCTCGTGCCGGTTCGGCTTGACGATCCTCGGTCCGGCGGCCAGTGCGGCCTTGAGGGGTGCGCCGCTGGCGTCCAGCAACACCGACGCGCCAGCGGCTTGCACCCACGCGGTGATGGTGGCGTAGACGTCGACCGGTAGCCCCGGCGGCAGGCTGCCGGACAGCACCACCCATTCGACCCGCTCCATCAGCCGCTCAAGTCGCTCCAGCACCTGTTGGAGCAGATCGGCGGCGGTGACCGGATCAAACTCCGGTCCCGGCATGTTGAGGTCGGTGGTTTCGCCGCTAAGGGTATCGACCAGCTTGGCGTTGGTCCGGGTCAGGCCGTCAAGGTAGCAGCAGTGGTTGGCGATTTTCTTGCGCTGAAACAGTTCCTCGAACAGCGCGGCGTTGTCGCGGCCCAATTGCCCGGTGACCGCGGCGTTCACGCCGAAATCGGACAGGCAGGAGGCGACATTGACCGCCTTGCCGCCGGCATCGACCTGCATCCGCAGGGCGCGGTTGACGACGCCGGGTTGCAGGCCGGCAATCTCAATCGTTTGGTCGAGCGCCGGATTGAGGGCGACGGCGACCACACGGGCGGGTTCGGCAAATGGGTTCGGGGGGCGGTTCATAGGGCGCGGATCTCGTCGGCGATGTGGGCGAGCAGGGCATTGCGGCGGGTGTGTCCGGTGTGGGTTTTTTCCTCGGCGGACAGGCCGCGCATCGTCTCGTGCAAGGTTTTCAGCACATCCGATTACCCATGTATGATCCGCCCCGCACTGTCAAGGGATGAGTTCGGCTTGAAGTGAAGGAGGATTGCGAATATGTATCTGGCCGCTGTTGGGCGGGAATCCTGGGCCTCGATGGAAATCCGCGCGTCCCGTGAAGCATGAGGCGGACCGCCCATCCAACCGAATTTCGTGGAGAATCGTGATGTCAGTATGGGCGAAAGCGTTTTTGGCGCTGGGCGGCTGTGGGATGCTGCTGGCGGTGACGATGGGCGCGTTCGGCGCGCACGCCCTGAAAAGGACACTGACCCCGGAACTCATGGCCGTTTACGAAACCGCGGTGAACTATCATTTCTATCATGCCCTGGGGTTGCTGGCGGTCGGGCTGCTGGCGCTGCATGCGCCGCCGACGATGCTCCTGCGCGGTTCGGGCATCCTGATGATCATGGGTTTATTGCTGTTCTCGGGCAGCTTGTATGCGCTCGCCCTGAGCGGCGTCCGCTGGTTGGGCGCGATCACTCCGATTGGTGGCGCGAGCTTTCTGCTGGCCTGGTTGCTGTGGGTCATCGCGGTCGTCCGGGCCAGCTAGATCAGCCGGACAGCGACCCGAAGCGGGAAAGAGCGGAGCGGACATGACGACAGCAAACCCTTCAGACGAGGAAAATGGAGTTGAATGTGGAAAGAACTTACGCCTTGGGATTCGATGTCTACGGTACGCTGGTCGACCCGCTGGCCCTGGCCGAACCCTTGCAAGCACTGGTCGGCGAACAGGCCGTCCGTTTCGCCGAGTTGTGGCGGGTCAAACAACTGGAATATTCGTTCCGGCGCGGCCTGATGCAGCGTTACGTGGATTTTGACGCCTGCACCCGGCAAGCGCTGCTTTATACCCAGCAGGCGCTGCGCTGCGACCTGCCGGAATCCGATCAGGGCCGCCTTCTGGAGGCCTACCTTTACCTCTCGGCTTTCCCCGAGGTTGTGACCACTCTGACCACCCTCAAGGCCCAGGGCCATCAGGTGGTGGCTTTTACCAACGGCGTGGAGGCCAGCATCCGGGCGCTGCTGACCAATGCCGGGGTGTTGCCGCATCTGGAGGATGTGGTGAGCGTAGACGATCTGCGCACCTTCAAGCCCGATCCGGCGGTTTACGCCTATCTGAGGCGGCGGACCGGGCGGGCACAGAACGAAACCTGGTTGGTGTCCAGCAACGCCTGGGATGTCATCGGCGCCAAGGCCGCTGGTCTGCGCGCCGCCTGGGTGCGGCGACAGCCGGACGCAGTATTCGATCCATGGGATGTGGAACCGGACGTGGTGGTCAGCCGTCTGGATGAACTGACGGAGTGGTTCGCCGGCCATCCGGGATAAAATCTCCCCGGTTTGCCGGGGATCCGGACCAAAGCGGCCGGCCGGAGCAGTTCTGCTCCGGCCGGTCGCTTTGCCTTGAGCCCAACGGGCGCGGTGGTTGCGTTCCCGTCGCCGTTCAGGTGATGAAAGGCACCAGGATCAGCGAAACGATGGAGAGCAGCTTGACCAGGATGTTCATGGCCGGCCCACTGGTGTCCTTGAAGGGGTCGCCCACGGTATCGCCGATCACCGCCGCCGCGTGCGCGTCGCCGCCCTTGCGCGAGCCTTCCAGCTTGCCGGCCTCGATCGCTTTCTTGGCGTTGTCCCAGGCGCCGCCAGCGTTGGACATCAGCAGCGCCATGGTCATGCCGGTCAGCAGGGCGCCCAGCAGCATGCCGCCCAGCGCCACCGGCCCGAAAAAGAACCCGACGATGACCGGCGAGAGCACGGCGAGCACGCCCGGTGGAATCATCTCGCGCAGCGCGGCGTCGGTCGAGATGGTGACGCAGCGGGCGGTATCTGGCTTGGCGGTGCCCTGCAACAGGCCGGGGATTTCGCGAAACTGGCGGCGAATCTCGGTGACCATTTCCATGGCGGCCCGGCCCACCGAGCTCATGGTCATGGCCGCGGCCAGCAGAATCACCATGCCGCCCAGCAATACGCCGACGATGACCCGGGGTTCGGTGATGTCCATGGCCATCGGTTTGCCCATGGCCAGTTCGACGGCCTGCTTGTAGGAGACGAACAGCGCCAGCGCGGTCAACGCCGCCGAGCCGATGGCAAAGCCCTTACCGGTGGCGGCGGTGGTGTTGCCGATGGCGTCAAGCTCGTCGGTGATCGCCCGCACTTCAGGCGGTTGATGGGACATTTCGGCGATGCCGCCGGCGTTATCGGAGATTGGGCCGGACGCGTCGATGGTCATGGTCACGCCGGCGGTGGCCAGCATTCCGACCGCCGCGATGGCGATGCCGTACTGACCGGCGGTCTGGTGGGCGATGAAAATGGTTAGCACGATGATCAGCATCGGCAACGCGCAGCTTTCCAGCCCCACAGCCAGCCCGGTGATGATGTTGGTGGCGGGACCGGTTTTCGAGGCCAGGGTGATTCTGGTCACCGGCTTGGACGAAGTGTAGTACCAGGCCGCCCGACCGATGGCGACGCCCGCCAAATTGCCGGCCAAGATGGCGAAGAACAGCGACCAGCTATAGCCGAATACCAGCATGGTCAGTAGTGTCAGCAGCAAAAAGACCGCGGCCGCGCTGGTTTCGGAAATCGCCAGCGCCCGCTCCGGTCCGTGTTTCTTGAAGACGTTCATGCCGTGGATGCCGACCAGCGAGGACAGCAAGCCGATCAGCGCCAGGGTCAGCGGCAACGCCAGCAGCATCGAACGGCTGATGTCGCCGCCGAAGTATTGGGTCAGTTCGGCGGCGGTGAGGGTGGCGGCCAGGGTGATCGCCGCCACCATCGCCCCGACATAGGATTCGAAGATGTCCGCGCCCATGCCGGCGATGTCGCCGACATTGTCGCCCACGTTGTCGGCGATCACGCCTGGATTGCGCGGGTCGTCCTCGGGAATGCCGGCCTCGACCTTGCCGACCAAATCGGAACCGACGTCGGCCGCCTTGGTGAAGATGCCGCCGCCGACCCGGGCGAACAGGGCGATGGAGGACGCGCCCATCGAAAAGCCCCAGATCACCGAAACCGAGTGGGGATCGACGGCGAGCTTGGAGGACAAGCCGCTGTACAGCAGGCCCAGACCGATCAGGCCGAAGCTGGCCACGGCCAGACCCATCACCGCCCCGCCGTCGAATCCCACCAACAGCGCTTCGCCGGCGCCGTGTTCCCGAGCCGCCGCGGTAACGCGGACGTTGGCCTTGGTCGCCGCGTACATCCCGACCAGGCCGGCCGCCGCCGAAGCCAGCGCGCCGAGCAGGAAAGCCAGACTGGTGTCGAAGCCATGCTGCACCGACAACAGGATGGCCACCACCAACGCGAACATGCCGATTTTCACGTACTGGGCGCGCAGGTAGGTCATGGCGCCCAATTGGATTTCGGCGGCGATGGAAGTCATCAACTCATCGCCGGTGGGCCGACGGACAATTCCCTTGTAAAGCCTCATGGCAAAGACGAGCCCGCCCAGGCCCAACACCAGCGATAGAATTCCGACAATCATATTATTCCCTCCACGATGTGCTTGTATTTGCAAGGTCCGCATGCGCGGCGGCCGAGACTGGGCAATAATACCCGAATGCGGCGTTGCCAAGCCGACTAATATAAAGTTCAGATTGCAGACACGGTTCGGGGCGACGACCGAAGCCCGGTACCACCGGTCAAACCCAGCGGGAGAAATTAAAATGAAGTGCAAACACTACATGATGTCCGCGCCTACGTATGTGTTCGACACCGCGCCGTTGTCGGAAGCGCTGGCGATCATGGAACGCAAGCACATGCAGGATCTGATGGTGGTCAACGAGCAACTGGAGTTCGTGGGCACCATCACTTCGTTCATGTTCTCCAAGATGCTGCTGCCGCCGGACCCGCAATTGCCGGACGACGCCGAAGCCGAGACCGCCGAGGATGTCGATAACCGCCTCATTCCGCATTTGCACCGCAAAGTGGGCGATTTCGCCGCGGCACATCCGGTGGTCGAGCCGGAAGCGCCGTTGTCCGATGCGCTCAGGCTGCTGGCGGAGGGTTATATCCGCCTGCCGGTGATCGGGCCGGACCGCAAGCTGGTCGGTTCGCTGTCTTCGTTGACCATTCTCCGGCGGTTCCGCTTTTAAACCGCAAGACACATGAGAGGCGTTCCCCGGCGGGCAGGAACGGCGCGTGAGCCGGGGGATATTTTCTGGCGACATCGGCGGGTAATCCATGTGGGCGGCCATCCAGTGCATCCGCGGGCACACCGGCCGTTGGCCAAGCCGATCCAACACCCGCTACACAGCGAATCTCCGTTCCGAAGTGATGGCGGCGCTCGCCGCCACCGGAAGTTTTCCCGCGGGCGGTTCGGATAGCATCGAAATCCTCCCAGGCCGTTTTGTTTTGCCCCGGCCGCTTCCGACCGCCGACCACCGACACTAGCCCGAGCGATGAACATCCTCTATTACGACTGCTTTGCCGGCATCAGCGGCGACATGCATCTGGCGGCGCTGCTCGATCTGGGGCTGGATTACGACGAATTGGTGTTGGAACTGGCTGGGTTGGGACTGGACGGTTACGGCGTCCAGGCCAGCCGCGCCACCCGCCAGGGGATTGCCGGTACTCAGGTGCGGGTGGTGGTCGACCCCAAGCAGCCCGGCCACCGTAACCTGCGGCAGATCGAGGCGCTCATCGGCGCCAGCTCGCTCAAGGGGCGCGTGCAGGCGCGGGCGGTGGCCGTGTTCCGCCGGATGGCCCAGGCCGAGGCCCATATCCACGACACATCGCCGGACCAAATTCATTTTCACGAAATCGGCGCGTTGGAGGCCATTGTCGATATCGTCAGCGGCGCTATTGCTCTGGAGCGATTGAACGTGGACCGAGTGTTGTGTTCGCCGGTGGAGTTGGGCGGTGGCGTGACGCACTGCGCCCACGGGGTACTGCCGGCGCCGACGCCGGCCACGCTGGAACTGCTCAAGGGTGCGCCGGTCAAGCTGGGGGCGGTGCCATTCGAGGCGACCACCCCGACCGGCGCGGCGCTACTGGCGACCTTTGTGGATGAGTTCGTGGCGCATCCCGCGCTGCGGGTCCAGCGGATCGGCTACGGCATCGGTCATCGCGACGGTTCGATTCCCAACGTGCTGCGGGTTTTGCTGGGCGAAGCGCCCGGCGAGGAGGACGAACAGGGTGAATTGTGCGTGCTGGAATGCAATATCGACGACATGAATCCGGAATGCTACGACCATGTGCTGGAACGGCTGTTCGCGGCCGGCGCCCACGATGCTTGGTTGACGCCGGTGTTGATGAGGAAGAATCGGCCCGGCACGCTGCTCGGTGTGTTGTGCACCCCGATGCTGGCGCTGGCGTTGACCGACGTGTTGCTGATCGAAACCACCACGCTGGGTGTGCGCCAGCATGCGGCGACCCATGCCGCCCCGAAGCGGGAAGCCTGGCGGGTCGCTACCCGTTACGGCGAAGTTGCGGTCAAGGTCGCCTACCATCAGGGTCGGCCGTTGCATGGCAAACCGGAGTATGAAGATTGCAAGCGGCTGGCGTTGGAGAACGGCGTGCCGATTCACAGAATTTACGAAGCCGCGCGGACAGCGCTGGCGGCGCGGGGTCTGCCGCCGGAAGCGGCGGAGCGGCTGCCGTGACCGGTTGCGATTTTCGCTGCCTCTTCTTGGATTTGCAGGGCAATAGCGTGACATAACGCCGAGATACCGGACGGTATTTCAACCATCGAGGATCGACGGGGGCGGAGGCGGAGGCGCCGGGATGCAGGACTTTGCGTCGTACTGGCTTTGAGCGCTGCAATCGTCGCTTGTATAGGGAGGCTGGGTCCAGGAAGGCGGCGGGTCAGGATTGTTGGCGCAGCCCGACGCGATGAATAGCGCCAAGCCGAGAATGGCAAGAGGGGAAGGCGATTTGAGCATGAAGAGGCATCGGACCTGGGTGGAGTTTGATGAAGGGATGGGAAGCGAGACGCAAGCGCTTAACGTAATTCCCAAATGTATATGAACCCGAATGTATATGAAGCGTCGCCGGCAACACAATAGGACGGTTAGTCGATGTAAAGAGTCAATAGCGGGTGAGAGCGAATGGCATTTAAGGTACACGTCGATGTTGTTAGCGCGGAAAAGGAACTGTTTTCCGGACTGGCGGAAATGGTGGTGGCAACGGCGGAGTTGGGCGAGGTCGGTATTTTGCCCGGTCATAGCCCGTTTCTGGCCCGGCTGAAAGCGGGGCAGGTACGGGTGCGGATCTCGGCCGACGAGATGCAAGTGTTTTACGTGTCCAGCGGTCTGCTGGAAGTGCAGCCGCGGGTGGTCACGGTGTTGGCCGATTATGCCGAAAATGCCGCCAATCTCGACGAAGCCGCCGCCGTTCGCGCCCGCGAAGCGGCTCGATGCACGTTGCTGCAATGTTTGAGCGATATGGAGTGCGCAAGGACGCTGGCGGAGGCCACGGCGCAATTGCACGCCATCGACCACCTACGGCGCCAAGGTCGGCGATCGAGCAAATAACGGAGAACGGGTATCGATGACCGCATCCAATCCTTGCGTGCTGGTGGATGGTTCGTCCTGGTTGCACCGGGCTTTCAACGCCCTGCCGGCGTTGAGCACCCAGGCGGGTGAGCCGACCGGCGCCTTGTACGGGGTGCTGAACATGCTGCGCCGCTTGCTGGCCGAGTACCGGCCGGAGTACCTGGCGGTGGTGTTCGACGCGCCCGGCAAGACCTTCCGGCACGAGCAATTCGCCGATTACAAGGCCCATCGCCCGCCGCTGGACCCGCAACTGGTCCAGCAGATCGAGCCATTGCACGCCTGCATCCGCGCCTTGGGATTGCCGCTGCTGCAAGTGGCGGGCGTCGAGGCGGACGATGTGATCGGTACCTTGACCAAGCAAGCGACCGCTAAAGGCTTGCCGGTGCTGATCGTCAGCGGCGACAAGGATTTGGCGCAGTTGGTGGGCGAGCGGGTGCGGATGCTGGACACCATGAAAAACACGGTGACAGACATTGCCGGGGTGGAACGGAAATTCGGGGTGCCGCCGAAGCTGATCGTGGATTATCTGGCCCTGGTCGGCGACAGTTCCGACAACATTCCCGGCGTGCCCGGCGTGGGACCGGTGACCGCCGCCAAGTGGTTGCGCCAGTACGGTTCGCTGGACACGTTGGTCGCCAATGCCGACGCCGTATCCGGCAAGATTGGCGACAAGCTGCGGGCCGGCTTGGCGCAATTGCCATTGTCCCGGCAACTGGCGACCCTGGATTGTCGGGTGCCGCTGCCCGTGGCGTTCGACGATCTGCGGCCTGCCCCGCCCGATAGCGCCGCGCTGCGCGCACTGTACGAACGCTTTGAATTCCGCTCCTGGCTGCGCGAGTTATCCTCCCCTCTCTCGCAAGCGGGAGAGGGATCGGGGGTGAGGGTTGAAAATTCAGCAACCGAGCCTCTCGCCCTCTCGCCCTTGGCGGAAGGAGACGAGATTCAGACCCGGCCACCCGTCTACGAGTCAATCCTCGATCAAACATCCCTTGATACCTGGTTAGCGCAGTTGCGCGCGGCGGACTTGTTCGCCTTCGACACCGAGACCACCAGCCTAAACTATCTGGATGCGCGAATCGTCGGCGTGTCCTTCGCGGTGAATCCGTGCGAAGCGGCCTACGTCCCCCTGGCGCACGATTATCCCGGCGCTCCCGATCAGTTGAACCGGGAAGCCGTGCTGGAACAGTTGCGCCCGCTGCTGGAAGACCCAGCGCGACCCAAGTTGGGCCAGCACCTCAAGTACGATTCGCATGTGCTGGCCAATCACGGCATCGCGTTGCGCGGCATCCAGCACGACACGCTGCTGGAATCCTACGTGCTGGATTCCACCGCCCGCCACGACATGGATTCGCTGGCGGAGCAACACCTCAAGCTACGGACCATCCGTTTTGAAGACGTGGCGGGGAAGGGCGCCAAGCAGTTGACCTTCAATCAGGTGGCGCTGGAACAGGCCGGACCCTACGCCGCCGAGGATGCCGACGTGACCCTGCGCCTGCATCGCTGTCTGTGGCCGCGATTGGAGTCGGAACCGGGTTTGCGGCGGTTGTATGAGGAGCTGGAAATCCCGTTGATCGAGGTGTTGGCGCGGATGGAGCGGATCGGGGTGCGAGTGGACGCGGCGGCATTGCGCCAGCACAGCGGCGAGCTGGCCAAGCGGCTGTGGGAACTGGAGCAGCAGGCTCACGATTTGGCTGGCGAGCGGTTTAACCTGGGGTCGCCCAAGCAATTACAGGCGATTTTGTTCGAACGGCTGGGGCTGCCGGCCGGCAAGAAGACCGCCACCGGTCAATCCTCCACGGCCGAGGACGTGTTGCAGGAACTGGCATTGGATTATCCCCTGCCGCGCGTGATCCTGGAGCATCGCGGTCTGAGCAAGCTGAAATCCACCTACACCGACCGCTTGCCGCAGCAGGTTCATCCGCGCACCGGCCGGGTGCATACGTCCTATCATCAGGCCGTGGCCAGCACCGGCCGGCTGTCGTCCTCCGATCCCAACTTGCAAAACATCCCGATCCGCACGCCGGAAGGGCGGCGCATCCGTCAGGCGTTCGTGCCGGAGCCGGGTTGGGTGATGTTGGCGGCCGACTATTCGCAAATCGAGCTACGGATCATGGCCCACCTGTCCGGCGATGAGGGCCTGCTGCGTGCTTTCGCCACCGGTGCCGACGTGCATCGCGCCACCGCCGCCGAAGTGTTCGGGGTGGGGTTGGAAGCGGTCAGTACCGAGCAGCGCCGTAGCGCCAAGGCCATCAATTTCGGGCTGATTTATGGCATGTCGGCGTTCGGGCTGGCCCGGCAACTGGGCATCGAGCGCGGCGCGGCGCAGGACTATGTGGACCGCTATTTCGCCCGTTATCCGGGCGTCAAGGCGTATATGGAGGACACCCGCCGCCAAGCCGCCGAGCGGGGTTATGTGGAAACGGTATTTGGCCGCCGGCTGTATCTGTCGGACATCCGCGCCCGCAACCCGCAGCTTCGGCAAGCGGCGGAACGCGCCGCCATCAACGCGCCGATGCAGGGCACCGCCGCCGACATCATCAAGCGAGCGATGTTGGCGGTGGATCGCTGGCTGCAAGAGTCCGGCTTTCCGGCGCGGATGCTGATGCAGGTTCACGACGAACTGGTGTTTGAAGTGGCCGAGGATGCGGTGACGGAAGCCGGGGAGCGTATTCGGGCGGCGATGATCGCGGCGGCGGAGTTGCGGGTGTCGTTGGAGGTGGATGTTGGCGTGGGCGCGAATTGGGACGAGGCGCATTGAGCAGAGTGGTGTATGTACGTCGGCAAAGTGAGCCTGACTGTTGAATGGAGACTGCCATGAATCGATCCCACGTTCTGGAATTGCTTACCCAGAGTAAACCACTTTTAGCCGCCCGTTATGGTGTGACCCGGCTTGCCTTGTTCGGCTCAACCGCGCGAGACACCGCGCGAGTTAATAGCGATATCGATATATTGGTCACTTTCGACGGCCCAGCAACATCGGAACGCTATTTCGGGGTACAGTTTTATCTGGAAGATCTGTTCGGTTGCTCGGTCGATCTGGTTACCGAAAAAGCCCTGCGCCCGGAGTTGCGCCCTTTTATCGAAAAGGAAGCGCTCCATGTCTGATCCAGGCTTCCGCGAGTGGCGTTTTTACCTGGACGACATGATCGGATTTGCTGAAAAGGTTATCGCCTATACCGATGGTCTCAATCAGGCTGAATTCGTGGTCAGCAGCATGAACTACGATGCCACGGCGCGCAATCTTGAGTTAATCGGCGAGGCTGCCACCCACGTTCCAGATGCAATTCGCCAAGCGAATCCGCAAATTCCCTGGCGGCTCATCATTGCTACGCGCAACCGCTTGATTCACGGCTACCTTGGCATTGACAACGACACTCTGTGGAGCATCATCCAGACTGACATTCCGTCTTTACTGTCCCAACTGCGACAGTTACGAGATGCCACTCGATGACCAAGAACCAAAAACTCGAACTCACCTGGATTGGCAAGGAGAACCGGCCGAAACTGGAACCGCGCATTTTGTTGGAAGATCCAGCGCGGTCGTATCATGCCGCGCATCAGGTGACGGATGGGGATGTTTTCGACAACCGTTTGATCTTCGGCGATAACCTGCTGGCATTGAAGGCGCTGGAGGCGGAGTTTACTGGGAAAATTAAGTGTATATATATCGACCCTCCTTTTAATACTGGAGGTGCGTTTGAGCATTACGACGATAATCTTGAACACTCTATATGGCTCAGTTTGCTCCGAGATCGGCTTGAAATTCTGCAACGCCTTCTTTCTCCTGATGGTGCTATTGTGGTTAACCTTGATGATACTGAGGCTGCATATTGCAAGGTACTAATGGATCAGGTTTTTGGCCGTCAGAACTACGTAACAACAGTTGTGGTGGAAGCAGCAACACCATCTAGTTTTAAAACGGTTAATGTTGGACCAACGCAAACAGCTCAATTCCTTCTTTTTTTTGCCAAGGATAAAACGCGGTTTAAATACTTGCAACAATACATTCCAATTTATGAAATTGATCTCCAACACTTCTCTCGTTTTATAGAAAACATTGAAGAACCAGCCAGCCAATGGCGCTTTCAAAATATTAACGATTACGTCCTTACACAAATGGGGTTCAAAGGCGATACGTCAAATGCAAAATGGGCCATGGCCAAAAAAACACTCGGTTCATCTCGTGCACAGGAAGAAGTTAAACAACGCGCTATAGAATTTGTGCTAGAGAATAGCCATAGAGTTTTCGAGACGAAAACATTGCAAAAGCCATCTAGATGGCTGCACGATCACATTAAGAGATCTCTTGATAAAGAGAAGGTGATCGAACTTGTCCGAGACAATATGGAAAGCATCTACCTTTATCGAGGGCGTCAAGTGTATTTCTTAGGTAAAGCTGTAAAAGAAGTAGATGGTGAAAGAGTTGTTTCGCAACCGATTTCAAATATCTGGACAGACATTCCGACCAATAATCTAAAGGGTGAAGGTGGCGTTGATTTTCCTGCTGGGAAGAAACCAGAAACATTGATTCGTCGAATAATTCAAATGATTTCGGACAAGCCCGGCGACCTCGTCCTCGACTCTTTCGCCGGTTCCGGCACGACCGGCGCGGTGGCCCACAAGATGGGCCGGCGCTGGATCATGGTCGAATTGGGCGAGCACTGCCACACCCACATCATCCCGCGTCTGAAGAAAGTCATCGACGGTGAAGACCCCAGCGGCATCACCAAGGCGGTAGGCTGGAAAGGCGGCGGCGGTTTCCGCTACTACCGACTCGCGCCCTCGTTGCTGGAGCAGGACAAGTGGGGCAACTGGGTCATCAACAAGGACTACAACGCCGCCATGCTGGCCGAGGCGCTGTGCAAGCTGGAAGGCTTCCGCTACGCACCGTCCGACGCGGTCTACTGGCAGCACGGCCATTCCACCGAGCGCGACTTCCTCTACGTCACCACCGCCGCGTTGAACCACGAACAACTCCAGCAACTCTCCGACGAAGTGGGGCCGGAGCGCACGCTGCTGGTGTTGTGTCCCGCCTTCCGGGGATGTGGCGAATATCCCAATCTCACAGTCAAGAAAATCCCCAAACAGGTCTTGAACCGCTGCGAATGGGGCCACGACGACTACAGCCTGCGGGTGGAGAACCTGCCGAAAGCCCCTCACTCCAGCCCTCTCCCAGAGGGAGAGGGAGCAAGAAAAGGATGCACTTCTCTCGCCGCGAAAGGGGAGAGTGCCGGGCAGCGGAGATTGGATTTCAGCGGGAATTAACCCATGAAACGCGATCAGGTATTGTCGGTGTTGCGAGAACGACACGCGGAAATCGAGCGACGCTTTAGCGTCAAACATCTTGCCCTTTTCGGTTCGATGGCCCGGGATGAAGCACGAGAAGACAGCGATGTGGACGTGCTGGTGGAATTCGAGGGTTCCGCGACTTTCGATGGCTACTTTGGCCTCAAGGATTACCTTGAACAACTGATCGGCCGGCCGGTGGATTTGGTGACCGAAAAGGGTTTGAAGCCCCGCGCCCGACCGCATGTCGAAAAGGATCTGATCCGTGTCGCGTGATTGGCTGCTCTATTTGGGCGATTTGATCGAAAGCGGGGAAAAGATCGAGCGCTTCGTGCGCAACCGAACATTCGAAGCGTTTCTCGCCGATGAAGCCATCTTCGACGCGGTCTTGTTCAACCTTCAAGTCATTGGTGAAGCGACCAAAAATATGCCCGTCGAGGCGCGTTCCACGCTGTCGGAAGCCGGCGGTTCGGCGCCCGCGAGGCTACGCGACCTGATCGCGCATCACTACTTCGCGCTGGATGCCGAGATCATCTGGGAGGTCGCGACCACGCACATCCCGAGAATGCTGGTTCAGGCGCGGGAGCTGCTGAACAAGACCCAGAACGACCATCGCCGCACGGACAATCCACGGTGAACCGCCACGTCAACGCCATCGCCGGCCGCCTCTCGCTGCGCCCGCCGCAGCGCCGCTCGCTGGAAATTCTCGACCGCGTCATGGAAATCGCGCCGCCCGGCAAGGCCGCCGATACCGCCGCCGTGTTGGAAACGATCCGCGGCGAATTTCCATCGGTCATCGATTTCGAGCGTGAATTTCCCTCGCTGTGCTTCGCACTGGCCACCGGCGTGGGCAAGACGCGGCTGATGGGCGCTTTTATCAGCTATCTGCATTTGGCGCATGGCATCAACAACTTCTTCGTGCTGGCGCCCAATCTGACCATCTACAACAAACTGATCGTCGACTTCACCCCCAACACGCCCAAGTACGTATTCCGGGGTATCGCTGAGTTTGCCGCCGACCCGCCGGAGATTATTACCGGCGACACCTACGAGGCGCGGGCGCGGACCTTATTCGACGAGACGATCCGCTGCAAGGTCAACATCTTCAACATCTCGAAAATCAACTCCGAGGTACGGGGCGGCAAATCGCCGCGCATCAAGCGCCTGTCGGAGTACATCGGCCAAAGCTATTTCGACTATCTGGCCGGTTTGCCCGACCTGGTGCTGTTGATGGACGAATCGCACCGTTACCGAGCCAGCGCCGGGGTACGGGCGATCAACGAGTTGAAACCTGTGTTGGGATTGGAACTGACCGCCACGCCGTTCGTGGAAACCAGCAAGGGCGCGGTGGCGTTCGAGAACGTCATTTACGACTACCCGCTGGGCCAGGCAATGGCCGACGGCTTCGTCAAGGAACCGGCGGTGGTCACTCGCCAGAATTTCAACCCGGCCGGCATGTCGCCGGAAGAAATCGAGCGACTGAAGCTGGAAGACGGCCTGCGCCTGCATGAAAGCGTGAAAGTGGAGTTGGAGACCTACGCCCGCGAAAGCGACAACCCCATCGTCAAGCCCTTCCTGCTGGTGATCGCACGCGACACGACTCATGCCGGGGAACTTCTGAGGCTGATCCAGTCCGACGGCTTTTTCGAGGCGCGTTATCGGGACAAGGTCATCCAGGTGGATTCCAGCAAGACCGGCGCGGAAGAAGAGGCCATGATCGCGCGTCTGCTCAAGGTCGAGCACAACGAAGAACCGACCGAGATCGTCATCCACGTCAACATGCTCAAGGAAGGCTGGGATGTGACCAACCTCTACACCATCGTCCCGCTGCGCGCGGCCAATGCCCGCACCCTCATCGAGCAATCCATCGGTCGCGGCCTGCGCTTGCCCTATGGCAAACGCACCGGCGTCACGGTTGTGGACCGGCTGAACATCGTCGCCCACGACAAGTTTCAGGAAATCATCGACGAAGCCAACCGGCCGGATTCCGTCATTCGCTTGCGGACCGTGGTGCTGGACGTCGACCAACTCGGGCAAAAGACGGCCACCGTGGTGGCGCAATCGCAACTCGCCACCAAACTGGGGATCACGCCCGCGCAAGTCACCCGCAATACCGTGGTGGCCGGACAGGATGAAGCGCCGGCTTTTAACCGGCCGGAAGAGCAAAGCGTGGCGCGGATCGCCTATCAGGCCATCCGCCAGCTTGAAAACCAGCCGCAAGCCGTACCGACCATCGAGCACCTCGGGAAACCGGAAATCCAGGCCGCCATCGTCAAGGCGATCGAGACCCAACGCGCGCCGGCGCAGGGGGAACTGGAAGGCGTGACCGAGCAGCCGGATATTGCCGCCATCGTGGCGAAGACCGTGGAACTGGTCACGCAACGGACCATCGCCATCCCGCGTATTCTGGTCGTGCCGAAAGGCGAAGTGAAATCCGGCTTCAAGCCTTTCACCCTCGAACTGGAGACGCTGCGCTATCCGGCGGTTGCCGACGAACTGTGGATTCAGCATTTGCACACTCGCCAGATGGAGATTGTGGCGCTGGGGCGTGGCGACGGCGAGCAAGCACGGCTGGAAGACTACATCGTCAGCGGACTGGTGGAGTTCGACGACATCGATTACGACGATCACGCCGATCTGCTCTACGACTTGGCGGCGCAGACGGTACGGCATTTTCGCGGCTACCTCTCGGTCGACGAGACTCGAAAAGTGCTGCGTTGCCACCAGCGCCCGATCGCACGATTCATTCATGCCCAGATGCAGGCTCATTATTGGGAAGACACGGCCGGCTACGAAGTGAAGATCAGCAAGGGCTTCACCGCGTTGAAGCAAAGCGCCTATACCTGCGCCGTACACGAGCCGCCCGCCGATTACCGGGTCGCGCCGGCGGACAAGAGCAACATGGCGAAATATCTGTTCGGCGGCTTCAAGCGTTGCCTCTACCCGGTGCAGAAATTCGATTCCGACGCCGAGCGCAAACTCGCGATCGTTCTGGAACGCGACGCTCTCAAATGGTTTCGGCCAGCCAAGGGCCAGTTCCAGATTTTCTACCGGCACGCGGCGGATCGCCTGGAATATCAGCCGGATTTCGTCGCGGAGACGGAAAACACCCTTTTCATGCTGGAGCCCAAGGCCAGCAATCAGATGGACGATCCGGTCGTTCTGGCGAAGAAAGCATCGGCGCTCCAGTGGTGCGCAAACGCCTCGGCGCATGCGGCGACCCATGGCGGCAAGCCGTGGCGTTACCTGCTGATTCCCCACGATGAGATTGCCGAGAACCACACGCTGGCCGGCTTCGTGGCGCGGTTTGGTGAGTCAGTGCCGCATTTCATCGCGTGACGACGGAATGCGGCAGTCGCGCCAGTCTCGACTATTATTCTTGAAAAGAGGTTCGGCGAATCCCTGGCTTCCACGACCGCGCCGCGCCGGTTTTCGAGGTGGTTCGACGTTGTTGAAAAACAAGTGCGAGATGCGGTTTTACGAGGAGCTGAACGACTTTCTGCCGCCCGCGCGACGCAAGGTTCGTTTCATTCACGAATTTCAGCGACGGGCTTCCATCAAGGATATGATCGAGGCGCTCGGCGTGCCGCATACGGAAATCGATCTGATTTTGGTCAACGGCCAATCCGTGGATTTTACCCATATCGTTCAGGACGGCGACCAGATCAGCGTCTATCCCTTGTTCGAGGCCCTCGACATCCAGCCGCTGGTTCGAGTTCGCCCGCGTCCGCTGCGGGTCAGCCGCTTCGTGCTGGACGTGCATCTGGGCAAGCTGGCGCGTTACCTGCGTCTGCTGGGTTTCGACACCCTGTATCGCAACGACTACGAAGACGCCGAACTGGCGCACTTGGCCAGCGCCGAACGGCGGATTTTACTGACCCGTGATCGCGACTTGCTAAAACGCGCCGTGGTGACGCATGGGTACTACGTGCGCGCGGTCGAACCGCGCCGGCAGGTCGAGGAGGTGGTGGCCCGCCTGGATCTGTACCGCGCGATCCAGCCGCTTCAGCGCTGCGCCCGCTGCAATGGCTTGCTGGCGACGGCGTCCAAGCAACGTGTCTGGGAACGGCTGCTCCCGGAAACCCGCCGCTGTATCGAAGCGTTCTGGGAATGTGGCGAATGCGGCCAGTTGTATTGGGAGGGCAGCCACATGCCGCACATCCGACGCTTCATCGACAGCCTCCGGGCGCGCGCCGAAAACGCCATGCCGGAAACCAACCCCGTTTTCGGGCTTGGTCAATGATGCGAATGGTTTCCAAGCGCGGGCTTTTCGGGTTCGAACGGACCCGCCCCGCATTCACTCACCCAACCGTTCTTGAAAGGATCAGCCATGCGCGCGCGCTTGTTTTTTCCGTTGTTGCTGGTGTCGGGCCTGGTTTGGGCCCAGGACGCTTCTCAGCCCGCCGGATTGGAACCCATCCCCGACGGTTCGCCGACCGGGAGCGCCGAGCAAAATGTCCCGGCGCCGGAAGTGACCATTCGTCGCCGCGGCGACGAAGGAACGATCGAGGAGTACCGGGCCGGCGGAGTGCTGTACATGGTCAAGGTCAATCCCGCCAAGGGCGCTTCCTACTATCTGGTGGACAGCGACGGCGACGGTAGCCTGGAAACCCGCTTCAACGACCTGGCAAGCAATTTGGCGATCCCGGCCTGGGTGTTGTTGCGCTGGTAGAGGGTTTAGCGGGGGGCGAGGAAAGCCGGACGCTCAGTCGCTCCACTGTCGCCATTCGCTGGCATCCCGTTTCAATTGAGAGCGGATTTTGGCGCGTTCCGCCGTTTTCGACTTCAGGTGCGCGCCGCCCTTGCGCAGGATCGGCGCGGCGGCGACCGGGTTGCGGCGCCGCTGGCGATTGTGTTCCATGACGTATTCTCCATCCCGGCCGGTGGTCAGCCCTTGACGCACATGACCTGCTTGAGGGTATGCACCACCTCGACCAGATCCGACTGGTTGGCCATCACCGCGTCGATATCCTTGTAGGCGCCCGGAATTTCATCCAGAACGCCGGCATCCTTGCGGCATTCCACCCCGGCGGTTTGGGCGATCAGGTCTTGCGGGTCGAACTTCTTTTTGGCCTGGCCCCGGCTCATCCGCCGGCCGGCGCCGTGCGAGCAGGAGCAGAACGACTGCGGTTCGCCCTTGCCGCGCACGATGTAGGACTTGGCGCCCATGCTGCCGGGGATGATGCCCAAATCGCCCTCGCCGGCGCGGATCGCGCCCTTGCGGGTAACGAGCAGATCTTCGCCAAAATGGCGCTCCACCGCCACGTAATTGTGGTGGCAGTTGATCGCTTCCCTGGTCGCGGCGAACGGCGGCAGGTGCCGGGCCAGCGCTTCCATGATCAGCCGCATCATTTCGCGGCGGTTGGTCATGGCGTAATCCTGGGCCCAATGCACGGCGTCCACGTAATCGTTGAAGTGTTCGGCGCCCTCTTGCAAATAAGCCAGGTCGCGGTCCGGCAGGCTGGCTAGGTGCTTGCCCATATCCTTGCGGGCCAGTTCGATGAAGTAGCGACCGATGATGTTGCCGATGCCGCGGCTGCCGGAATGCAGCATTACCCACACGTCCTGGTTTTCGTCCAGGCACAGTTCGATGAAGTGGTTGCCGCCGCCCAGGGTGGCGAGTTGTCGCATCCAGCTCCGTTCGATGTTCTTTTGCATTTTCAGAATGCCGGGATGCCGCCTGGCGATGCGGTCCAGCCCGCCGGACAGCGCGCGCACGGTCGATGCCGGAGCGCCGCGCCCCTCAGGGTGCATGTCGAAGCCGACCGGCACGGCGGCTTCCACGACATGACGCAGGGGCCGCAGGTTGTCCGGCAACTGCCCGGCCTTGAGGCTGAGGCGGACGGCGTTCATCCCGCAGCCGACATCCACGCCCACCGCCGCCGGGATGATCGCGCCCTTGGTGGGGATGACCGCGCCCACGGTCGCGCCGATGCCGACATGGACATCGGGCATCGCCGCGACATGGCTGTGGACGAACGGCAACCGGGCGATGTTGTTCAGTTGGATCAGCGCCTTGGGATCCACGTCGTCGGTATAGATTTTGACCGGAACCTTGCCATCGGTCAGGATTTTCTGGATCGGCATGATGGGTTCTCATTGCGATGCGGGGTCTGATCCCCAAGCAAGAAACCCTGGACAATGGGGTCATCCAGGGTTTTCCAAAGTCGCGGGGGAAGCAGACTCGGAAGACAAGCACGGCCTTCCGAAGACCGCCCGGAAGGCGTCACATGAGGGTGTGTTCTTGTGCGAGCATGTCGTTCGCCTTCCGCGCGTTGGGACGGTATGGGGCGTCCCGTGAAAAAATTTGCAGGGTGCTACCAAAAACCACAATCAAATTATAAGCATGTCCCGGAAAGCTGTCAAAAATTCGTGCGCTTGCGGTAAGCGGTGCCGTACAGGATAGACCGGTCGTGGCGCGCGGGGTGCAATCCGGTTTGGGTCTGATAGAGTTATCCATGTCAGGACTGGCGATTTGTCCAGTATCCGGGACGCTGGAAAGTATTTCATACCAATAAACATGTGGAGGATAGTGATGGAGCGTCGCGATTTTATCAAGAAGACCGGTCTGGGTTTGGCCGCCGCCGCCGCCGGCACGGCCGCCGTCCCCGCGATGGCGCAGACGGCGGGTTTGCCCGCCATCAAGTGGCGGATGGCATCGAGCTTTCCCAAGAGCCTGGACACGATCTATGGAGCGGGTGAAGTGCTGGCCAAGCGGCTGGCGGAAATCACCGAAGGCAAGTTCGAAATCCGGGTGTTTGCCGGCGGCGAGATCGTGCCGCCCTTTGGTGTGTTGGACGCCGTGCAGCAGAACACGGTCGAACTCTGTCACACTGCTTCGTACTATTTCCACGGCAAGAACAAGGCGTTCGCGCTCGACTGTTCGGTGCCGTTCGGCCTCACCGCCCGGCAGATGTTCGCCTGGAATTATCATGGCGAGGGCGGCCCTTTGTTGCGCGAATTTTTCGCCAAATACAACGTCGTCAACTTTCTTGGCGGCGATACCGGGACGCAGATGGGCGGTTGGTTCCGCAAGGAGATCAATTCGCTGGAGGATCTGAAGGGCCTGAAAATCCGGATTCCCGGCTTCGGCGCGGAAGTCTTTTCGGCGCTGGGAGCGGTGCCGCAGTCGCTGCCGGGCGGCGAGATTTATCCGGCGCTGGAGCGGGGCGCCATCGACGCCGCCGAATGGGTCGGCCCTTACGACGACGAAAAGCTCGGCTTCTACAAGGTCGCCAAGTTTTATTATTACCCCGGATGGTGGGAACCGGGTCCGGTGCTGTCGTTCTACGTCAACAAGGAACAGTGGGACAAGCTGCCCAAACCCTATCAGGCGGCGTTCGAGGCGGCGGCGGCCGAGGCCAACGTCGGCATGCTGGCGGCTTACGACACCAAGAACCCGCTGGCGATCCAGCGGTTGGTGCAGAGCGGCACGCAATTGCGCCGCTATCCGGACGACGTGCTGAAGGCGGCCTACGCGACGGCGCAGAAGATCTACGCCGAGGAATCGGCGAAAAATCCCGACTTCAAAAAACTGTATGATTCGATGCGCGCCTTCCAGCAGGTGTCCGACATCTGGTCCGGGTTGCCGGAAGGCACGTTGGCCAACTTCATGCAAGCCATGTTGCGCTCCGGCGGCAAGTAGTCGCCAGGCCGTCATGCGCCCCTCTCTCCCAAGGGAGAGGGGTTGTAGAGATGCGGAAGCGCTCACTGCCCCGAGGGTTGGAGCTGCCGGAGCAGGTCGGCGGCGTCGTTCCTGTTGACGCCGCCCCGGTTATCCTGCGGCATCAACAGTTGGATCGGGGCCGGCTGGCCGGTGTGAGTAGGCCGGTCCAGGCCCAGGGTCACCAGTGCGGGGAAGGCGATGATCAACGCCACCATAATGACCTGAATCACCACGAACGGCACCGCCCCCCAGTAGATGTCGCTGGTGCGGATCTCCGGCGGCGCCACGCTGCGCAGATAGAACAGCGCGAACCCGAACGGCGGATGCATGAACGAGGTCTGCATGTTCACGCCCATCAGGATGCCGAACCAGACCAGGTCGATGCCGAGTTTTTCCGCCACCGGCGCCAACAGTGGCAGGATGATGAAGCTGATTTCGAAGAAATCGAGAAAAAAGGCCAGCAGAAAGACCAGGATATTGACGAAGATCAGGAACCCCATCGCCCCGCCGGGCAGATCGAGCAACAAATGCTCCACCCACAGGTCGCCGTTGACCCCGCGAAACACCAGGCTGAACACGCTGGAACCGATCAGGATGAAGATCACGAAGCTGGCGATCTTGGCGGTGGAGTGCAGGGATTCGGTCAACATCTTCCGGTTCAGTTTGCCCTTGGAAAACGCCAGCAGCAGCGCCCCGACCGCGCCCATCGCGCCGCCCTCGGTCGGGGTGGCCCAGCCGATGAAGATGGTTCCCAGCACCAGGAAAATCAGCAGCAACGGCGGCACCATCGCCACCGCCACCCGCCGGGCCAGCCCCCAGCCGCGCAGGGTGCGGGCTTCCGGCGGCAGGGCCGGAGTGAGATGCGGGCGGAACAAGGTGTTGAGCAGCACCCAGCCGACGTAAAACCCGCCGAGGATCAGGCCGGGCAGCACCGCTCCCTTGTACATGTCGCCCACCGAGCGGCCCAGCACGTCGGCCATCACGATCAGCACCAGCGAGGGCGGGATGATCTGCGCCAAGGTGCCGGAGGCGGCGATGACCCCGCAGGCCAGCGGTTTGTCGTAGCCATAGCGCAGCATGATCGGCAGCGAGATCAATCCCATGGCGATCACCGAGGCGGCGACCACGCCGGTGGTGGCCGCCAGCAGGGCGCCGACGAAGATCACCGCGAACGCCAACCCGCCGCGGATGCTGCCGAACATCTGGCCGATGGTGTCCAGCAAATCCTCGGCCATGCCGCTGCGCTCCAGCACCAGGCCCATAAAGGTGAAAAACGGGATGGCGAGCAAAATCTCGTTCTTCATGATTCCGAACACGCGGTCCGGCAGGGCTTGCAACAGGTTGGGGGTGAGCAGGCCGAGTTCGATGCCGAGCAGGCCGAAGGCCATGCCGACCGCCGCCAACGAGAACGCCACCGGATAGCCGATCAGCAGGAACACCATCAGCGCCGTAAACATGATCGGCGCCATGTAGGCGATCAAAAATTCGACCATGTCAGTGGCCTCCCCGGAACTCGGGCATCGGCCGGTCGCCGGTCAGCGCCGCCACGTTCTTGATGATCTCGGACAGCCCTTGCAGGCTGAGCAGGGCGAACGCCACGGGAATGGCGAACTTGAGCGGCCACCAGGCCAGCCCGCCGGGATCGGGCGAGGCCTCGCGGGTGTGGAAGGAGAGCAGGAAAAAATTCCAGGAATCGGCCACGATCAGCAGACAGACCGGCAGCAGAAACAGCAGCGTTCCGAAAATATCGATCCACACCCGGATCACCGGCGATAACCGGGAAGACAGGATGTCGATGCGGACATGGCCACCTTCCCGCAGGGTCCAGGCCGAGCAGAACAGGAACACCAGGCCGAACATGAACCATTGCGCCTCCAGCAGGGCGTTCGAGCCCCAATCGAAGGCATAGCGCAGAGTGGCGGCGGTGGCGCTGATCAGAGTGCAGAACAGAATGAGCCAGGTCATCCAGTGGCCGATCGCTGTATTCAAGGCGTCGATGGATGCCGCGATGCGAAGCAGGGATTTCATGCGCTCTCCTCGTGGTCGGGCGCGGGATAGCGGAAAGCGGCGCTGGCCGGCGGCGCGGTTTCCGATCCGTCCTGGATCGAAATGAAAAGTGTAGCCGTTGAGGTTGAAGATGCCACGGCGGCCAATAAGGCAATTTGTTGCGATTCCCTGTGTCCGCTTCGAGCGCGCTATTCAGGCGTTCAACGGTAAAATGCCTTGCCTTATGGCGTTTGAGTATCGGAGCCATTCATTCCTGGCCCGTGTGGGCCGATGCCGTTGGAGGCAGCGATGCATTACAAGGATCTGCGCGATTTTATCGCTCAACTGGAACGGCTCGGCGAGCTGAAACGAGTTCGGGTCGCCGTCGATCCGTGCCTGGAGATGACCGAGATTTGCGACCGGGTACTGCGCGCCGGTGGGCCAGCGATTCTGTTCGAGAGCCCCAAGGGCCATGCGATTCCGGTGCTGGGCAACCTGTTCGGCACGCCAAAGCGGGTGGCGCTGGGCATGGGCGCCGACGAGGTGGAAGCCTTGCGCGAGGTCGGCAAGCTGCTGGCGTTTCTCAAGGAGCCAGACCCGCCCAAGGGGATGCGCGACGCTTGGGAGAAGCTGCCGATTTTCAAGAAAGTGCTGGACATGGCGCCGAAAAAGGTCAGCCGGCCGCCCTGTCAGGAGCGGGTGATCGAAGCGGCCAACGTGGATCTGGCGCGGCTGCCGGTGCAGCACTGCTGGCCGGGGGACGCCGGGCCGCTGATTACCTGGGGTTTGGTGACGACTCGGGGACCGAACAAAACCCGGCAGAATTTGGGAATCTATCGCCAGCAGGTGATCGGGCGGAACAAGGCGATCATGCGCTGGCTGGCCCATCGCGGCGGAGCGCTGGATTTCCGTGACTGGCGACAGGCCCGACCCGGCGAGCCGTTTCCCATCGCGGTGGCGCTGGGCGCCGACCCAGCGACGATTCTGGCCGCCGTGACGCCGGTGCCGGACACTTTGTCGGAATATGCTTTCGCCGGCTTGCTGCGCGGCTCGCGCACCGAACTGGCGCAGTGTTTGGGCAGCGAGTTGCAGGTGCCGGCCAGCGCCGAGTTCGTGCTGGAGGGGCACATCGCCCCCGACGAGACCGCGCTGGAGGGACCGTTTGGCGATCATACCGGTTACTACAACGAGGTGGACCGGTTTCCGGTGTTCACCATCGAGCGCGTCACTCACCGCGAGAATCCGATTTATCACAGCACCTACACCGGCCGCCCGCCGGACGAGCCGGCGATTCTCGGCGTGGCGCTGAACGAAGTGTTCGTGCCGATCCTGCAAAAGCAGTTTCCCGAAATCGTTGATTTCTACCTGCCGCCGGAGGGCTGTTCCTACCGGTTGGCGGTGGTGGCGATGCGCAAACAGTATCCGGGGCACGCCAAGCGGGTGATGCTGGGGGTCTGGTCGTTCCTGCGCCAGTTCATGTACACCAAGTTCGTGATCGTGGTGGACGAGGAGGTGAACGCCCGCGACTGGAAGGATGTGATCTGGGCGATGACCACCCGCATGGACCCGGCGCGGGATACGGTCATGATCGAAAATACGCCGATCGACTATCTGGATTTCGCCTCGCCGGTGTCGGGCCTGGGTTCGAAGATTGGCTTCGATGCCACCAATAAATGGTCCGGCGAGACCACGCGGGAATGGGGTCGGCCGATTGCGATGAGTCCGGTGGTGAAACAGCGGGTGGATGGGCTGTGGGGCGAGTTGGGGCTGTGAAGCGGGCGAACCGACCGGGGGAATCCGTTTCTAAACAGCCCATGCCCAATAACAAACGAGAGACGACATCGATTATGCCTTATCGCGTCACCATCCAGCCGAGCGACCATGAATTCCAGGTTGCTGAAAACGAAGCGGTTTTGGACGCCGCCCTGCGCGAGAAGGGCAGTGTGCTGCCCTACGGATGCCGCAACGGTACCTGCGGGTCTTGCATGGGTACGATTCTGTCCGGCGAGGTTACTTATCCCGAGGGGCGCCCGCCGGGCTTGAGCGAAGCCGAGCAAAACGCCGGCAAGGCGCTGCTGTGCCAGGCCCGGCCGTGTTCCGATTTGGTGATCGAGGCGCGCGAGGTCAGGGGCGGAGCCGACATCGTGGTCCGGACTCTGCCCTGCCGGATGGAACGGCGAGAATTGCTGGCGCCGGATGTGATGCGGCTTTATCTGCGGCCGCCGAGCATTGAGCGGCTGCAATTTCTGGCGGGTCAGTATGTGGACATCCTGCTGGCCGATGGCCGGCGGCGCGGGTTTTCGCTGGCCAATCCGCCCCATGCCGACGATCTGCTGGAGTTGCATGTGCGCCGTGTCCCTGATGGGTTCTTCACCGAATATGTGTTCGAGCGGATGAAGGACAAGGCGTTGCTGCGCTTTCAGGGACCGCTGGGGACGTTTTTCCTGCGCGAGGATTCGTCGCGACCGATCATCCTGATGGGGGGTGGCACTGGCTTCGCGCCACTGAAGGGCATGGTGGAGCACGCCATTCACATCGGGCTGGACCGGTCGCTGCACCTGTACTGGGGCGCGCGGGCGAAGATCGATCTTTATCTGGACGCGCTGCCGCGCCGATGGGAGACGGAACATCCCAACTTCCGCTATACGCCGGTGCTGTCGGAGCCGCGCCCGGAAGACGATTGGCAAGGACGCACCGGTTGGGTGCATGAGGCGGTCGCGGCCGATTATCCCGATCTGAGCGGCCACGACGTCTACATGAGCGGCCCGCCGCCGATGATCGAAGCCGCCAAACCGGTGTTCGCCGCCCGAGGGCTTCCGGTCGAACATCTGTTCTACGATTCCTTCGAGTTTTCAGCGCGATAAAAACCGGATGCATGAGATGCAAATGCTCCCAAATGGGTGAAAGTGACTCCTGATTTTACTTTAGCTTGCGCTCCCGACCAGTCGACGTAAGCCGTCACGCAGTTTGCAAAAACTGGGTGACGTATTTTGCTCGGGGTCCATTAGCGGCCCGATTTTTTCAGCCCATCCGTACTTCACCTGTCCCGGCAATGGCCATCCGGCTTTTTTGATGGCTGCCGAGCCTCCTGGATATATTGCGTCTGCGAGTAGCTCCCAAGTCCCACAGGCGCTATCTTGTATATAATTGTCCAGCACTTTCCGCTTGGCGCGTGGATAAGCATCTATCAAGGCTTGTTGGTCACCAAAATACCAGGCTTCCATCTCTTCAATAGCTAGTCGGAATAAGGTTTTTGGTGCATGAGGGCGACAAGATTCAGTCACTGCTTGCATCTCGTGTAAAAATTCAACGCAGTTGCGTTTGTCTACATCCAATATCACTACAACCGCATCAATTCCAGGCGTTTTCCCATAGCCACGGAACAGTTTCGGCAATTGATCGAGCAGAATCCGTTTGGAAGGGTCGCCTTTCGTAGATAAGCCTTGAGGGATGCGGCCAATGCCTTTGTAGGCGAATAAGCGCCAAGAATGAGGTTCGCCCTGTGATCCCAGTAGTTGTGGCAGCAGCGTTTCCAACAATTTTTCCCCCGATTGATCTTCGACCAGAATCTCGATGTGCATACTCACCTCACATCGAGATAATCGCTGTACCACAATCTTCCCAGTGGTAATCCTTCAGCAACCAGATTTTTCACGATTTCTAGGTCGGAGGCACGATGAACGGTAGAGTAACCATCTTTTTCTTTCTCCAAGCTCCAAACCTCTTTTGGTGTTAGAGCGTCGACAAAATACGGCTGATGTGTAGTCACGAAAATCTGTGACGCATTCTTTTTTCCGGTTGCGTGGGAGCGGAACTCCTCAGCTAATGTTTCCAGTAGCTTGTGATATAAACCATTTTCTGGTTCTTCAATGCAAATGAATGGTGGAGGATCTGGATCTTCGAGTAGCAACAAGTAAGCGAAAATTTTTAATGTGCCATCAGACATTTGTTGGGCAAAAAAAGGATCTTTGAAAGCGCCATCATTAAAACGAAGCAGCACCCGCTTATCCTCGGTTACATGAGTGTCGATACTGGTAACCCCTGGGATTTTGGCTGCAATGTGTTCTAGAATAGTTTTGAATCGTGCCTTATGTTCCCGCTCCATAAATTGCACGACGTTGCCGATATTGTCTCCATGCACGTTTAAGTGTTTCTGCGGACCCGCACTGGGAAGACTACGTGCAGCGTCCGGATGGAAATAAGATAGGTACCAGCCTTTTAGGAAATCGCGGAAGCGCTTGATGCGAGGATGTTCTCTGAGTGTCCCTAGTGTGGCGATGCCGAGTTGGCGTGGATCAGTCAATTCAACTGTCTCTTGGGCACGGTCCTCCTCGTTCTCGGTTCTTGCATCGTCCTCTACTGCATCCTCGCCAGCCCACACCATGCCTCTGCCATGGTGGAGGCGCAGAAAAGGATAAGGTCGACCGTACTTTTGCCCTTTGCGGCGTTGTTTCAAGACCTCGGACTCGACAAATGGCCTTCCAAAATTATCCAACGCGATTGCTAGTTCATAGGTAATAGGCCGTTCGTTAGCTGCTTCACGGTAATGGATTTCGAAGCGGATCGCTTCTTTTGATCCCATCGAACGTAGGCGTTCGAAACCACCACGCTGTTTTTGATCACAAGCGGTTTCTATATCCAGCGTCAAACAATCGGCGACAAAACCGAAGGCATCGAAGAGTGTGCTTTTGCCTGTGCCGTTCTTTCCAATCACCACTGTAAAAGGGGTTAGCGAATCAATTTTTGGTTGACCGGAGAGTTTGCCGATTGTTACGTCTCGTAGTGCGCGGTAATTTTGTACACGGAACCCTTCGATCAGCGCCACTTCGTTTATCCTCGCGATTCTTACGCTAGGCCATGGCAGAGCATGGTTGGCAGTAGCTGATACCCTTGGAAATACCGGCGGGCGGTCTTCGCAACCACCCACCGGTTTAGCCAGGTTTAGCTCGGTTTAGCCAGCCGTCGCCGTCGCCGTCGCCTGATCCACCGGTCCCTGAAGCTGCTGCACCGATTCACCGGCGGGCAGCATCGCACCCTGTTTCTCTTGCGGTTTGCCAACCAGTAGCCGCAAGCCGGCGTGAAAACACTGGCCGGCGTAGGTGAGCTCGTGCAGGGATTGCAGCAATTCGCCCAGTTCCTGATAGGCGTCCGGTGTCGGCATCAACCGAATGCTGCGCTCCAGGTAGTCGCGGGCTTTGCCGTTCTGCTGGCAGCGCTTGGCCAGCCGGCCCAGCGTCAACAGCAAATACGGATCGTCGCCATGCTTGACCAGCCAGCCCTCGGCGGCGGCCAGTTGCGCGGTGGCGTTGCCGCGCCCCAGCATCCCGTAACCGACCACCAGCTTCGCGCTCCAGCGCCGGTCGATCGCCTCGCGCAGCAGCGCCTCGGCATCGTCAATCGCCTCGCAATCGCACAGCGCGATGGCGTAATCGACCAGAAAAGCCTCGTCTTCCTCGCGCAGTATCGCCGGCGCCTGTTTCCATAGAACCCGCAGCCGGTCCAGTGAGCCGCTGGCGGCGGCGCTTTCCAGCAGCGCCCGGTAGGTCTGGCTCTGCAACTCGGCGAACAATTCGGCGCCCACCGCTTTTTGTTTCTGCACTTCCGGCAGCAGTTTTTGCAACGGTTCCCAGGCATGCAGTTGTTGGTAGGTTTTGGCCAGCCATTGCAGCACGCCCGGATGGCGCGGGTTGAGATTGTGCAGCGACTCCAGAATGACACGGGCCTGTTCGGCGTTCCTGTCGTCCAGCAGAAACTCCGCGCGGGTTAGTTGCACCGTCAGTTTGTCGGCGTCGGGCGAATCTTCGGCCCGGCGCAAGTGCAGGTCGCGTCGCCACTTAATGTCGTCGTCGTTGAGATGGTGAGCGGCGCGCGCCGCGCCCAGGTAGTGCAGGGCTGGGGTTTCGCTGTATTCCGCGCCTTTCAGCAGGGTTTTCTCGGCCATCAGCCACTGACCGGCCGCCAGTTGCCGGTTGCCGAGATCCAGCAAACGCCGCGCCTTTTTGTTCAGCCGCCGCTGGTTGGCCTGCAAGGTTTGTCTTGGCGTCCGCCATAGTCGGATCGCCAACCGCACCAGCAGATAAAACACGAAGAAGGAGATCGTCAGGAAAATGGCGAAGAAAGTCAGGCTGGTCTCGACGGTCCACTGGCCCATGCTGAACATGGCATAGCCGGGATCTTGCCGAAGCGACAGCGCCATCCAGACCGAGACGAATAAAGTAACGATAATGCCGATCAGCAGCCTCATGGTTATTCCCTCCCAGCCGCCGGCTGTTCGGTCGAGACTTCCGTCGCCGGGGCCGCCGGCGCGACCGTCGAGCTTGCCGAAGCCCGCCTCACGGTGCGAATCGGTTGCCGCTGGGTCATGAAATCGTCGAATCCCTGGTTCAAACGGGTCAGATCTGGAATGTAGGGATTGAATTGCACGGCCTGCAGAGCTTGCAGCTCGGCGAGGAATGTGACGACCCGCGGATCCTGGGTATCGAAATACTTTTCGACCCAGTCGCGAATCTGTTGGTAGGAGTCCTGAAAGGCTTGCGCATCGTCGCCCAGCAGCGCCATTCGCATGCTTTCCAGTGCCAGAAGCAGGTTCTGGCGCAGGAAATACTCTTCTTCGCGGGCGATCAGCGGCGGTGCTTCGCTGCGCTCGCGCCGGATCACCACGATATCCTTGAACTGGTTCCAAACCGCTTCGGTGGCGCGATCCCACAAGGAGCGGTTAGCGTCGTCGCTCACGGTGGCGCTGGTGGCCGGCTTGACCCGGCTCTTGATGTCGGGGACGCCCGAGTCGAGTTTCAGCGGCAGTGCATCGGCGTCTTTTTCCAGTTCCAGAATCTTGTGCGCCAGGCCGGAAAAATCGGGTAGTTTGACGCCGCGCAGGCTGGCGATGGCCTCGCCGAGCATGGTGCGCAGCGGGGCCAGCCCGTTTTCGTTGACAGCCTTAAGCCGCTGCTGGGCCGCTTCCAGCGCCAACCGGGCGGCGGGGACGTTGCGTTCCAGCTTGAGCTTGGCATCGGCCAGCCGCAGCAGATAGTTCGCCTCCGCCAGCGGGAAGGCGTTGACGTCGCCGCCCTGAGCCGCCACGGTCTTGACCGTTTCCAGGTTTTCCGTCAGGCCGTTATGGCTGAGTTGCAGATTTTGCAGGTGTTCGCTCAGCTTGCCCAAGCGGGTTTCCTGTTCCCGCAGCGCGGCGTCGAGTTGCTCTTTCTGTTGCTGGACGGTGGTCTTGTGAGCGTCCTGGCTTTCCCGCAGCAGCTTGATTTCGCCCTTGACGATCTCGACCTCGCCCTTGCTCAGTTCCATGGCGTTTTTCAGCGGCTGCAAATCGCCGGTCAGGCCCAGCAGTTGCTCCTTGAGCGCTTGATTGTCGGCACGCAATTGATCGAGCCCGCCCTTGAGCGTTTGCAGTTGCTGGATCTGGTTCTTCAGCGCCTGAAATTCGGGGTCGCGCTGGGCGATGGCCTGTTTGATCGCCTGGTCCAGCCGGGTGGTCTGGGCGGCTTGATCCTGCTGCCCCAGGTACCAGAGATAACCGCTACCGCCGCCGGCGCCTAGCGCGACCAGCAAGGCGAACGCCGCCAGTCCACGACCGCTCTTGGGCGCGGGCGCCGGAACGGGTGGGGTGGTCTTGGCAAGCTGCGGAACGGGTGGGGTTTCGGGCGCGGCGGCGGTCGCCGCATTGGTGATTTCGGGATCGTTGGCTTTATCTGTCATGTCGTATTCACCGAACGGGTGAGAGGGCGGTCGTCGTTAGGTCGAGCAGCGCGGCGGCGATGGCGTCGTCGCCGGCGTCCCGGGCGAGCAAGAGGTGGCGGCAGCCGTATTCTGCGGCGATCTGCCGGATGCGGGGACTGACCACGATCAGGGGTGTATCACGTAAATAATCTTGCCCGGCTACGCCAAGCATATCAAACAGATTCCGCAGATTTTCACCGCTGGTGACCGTTACGGCACCGATTTCGCCGCGCTTCCAGCGTACCAACAGTGTTTCGATGTCGCCGGCCGCCGGTCGCTCGCGCCGGTAGACTTCAGCGCGGTCCACCCGCGCCCCGCGAGCGCTCAGGGTTTCCGCCAGCAGTTCCCGGCCATCCTCGCCACGGACGATCACGATGCGCTGGCCGGTCACGTCCCGTAATCGCGGCAATGCCAGCAATCCCTCGCTGCTGAAATCGTCACCGGGTTGCAGGCAGCGGTCGATACCGTGGCGGGCCAGTGCCCGGCCGCTGGCCCGACCGACGGCGGCGATATCCAGTCGATCGGGGATGCCGCCACGCTTGCGAATAGCCGGCAGCGCCCGGTCCACGGCGTTGGCGCTGGTGAAGATGGCCAGATCGTAATCGGCCAGGCGCTCGAACAAGGCGAGGGCCGGCGCCGGGTCGCGCGGTTCGACAATGATCAGCGCCGGCCAACGGATGGCCACGCCGCCGTGGCGTTCGATCATCCGGCACAGGTTTTCGGCCTGGTGCTCCGGTCGGGTGACCAGCACGCCGAGACCGTTTAATGTCGAAGCGACGCCCATGAGTCTTTATAGTAGTCGCCGCAGGATTTCGCCGGCGCCGCATCCGAGCAATTCCTCGGCCAGCGCCACGCCGAGCGTGCCGGCATCGGTGGCCGGACCCCGAATCTCGCCCGCCACGATCTGGCTACCGTCAGGTTCGCCGACCAGGCCGCGCAGCCAGATCCGATCCCGTTCCAGTAGGGCATGACCGGCGATCGGCACTTGGCAGCCGCCTTGCAGGCGGGCGTTGAAAGCCCGTTCCGCCGCAATCCGGGTATGGGTCGGGGCGTCGTCGAGCGGGGCGATCAGCGTCCGGGTCCGCGAGTCATCCAGCCGGCACTCGATTCCAATGGCCCCCTGGCCGATGGCGGGCAGGCTGAATTCCGGCGCCAGGGCGACGGTGATGCGTTCTTCCAATCCCAGTCGCTTTAGGCCGGCGGCGGCCAGAATGATGGCGTCGAACTCGCCCGCGTCCAGCTTCGCCAACCGGCTGTTGACGTTGCCGCGCAGGCCGCGAATCCGCCAGCCGGGATAACGGGCCGCCAACTGGCATTGTCGGCGCAAGCTGGAGGTGCCGATCCGAGCGTTGGTCGGCAGGGCGTCAGGGTGGGAATAGACGTTCGCAACGAAGGCATCGCGCGGGTCTTCGCGCGCCAGAATCGCCGGTAGGCCCAAGCCGGCGGGAAGCTCCACCGGCACGTCTTTCATGGAATGGACGGCGAGATCGGCGCGACCATCCAGCAAGCCCTGCTCCAGTTCCTTGACGAACAGGCCCTTGCCGCCGATCTTGGCCAGTGGGCTATCAAGAATTTGGTCGCCGCGGGTGACCATGCCGACCAGTTCGACCCGCAGCTCGGGATGAAGCTGGCGCAAGCGCGCGGCGACGTGTTCGGCCTGCCAGAGAGCGAGCGGACTTTTACGGGTAGCAATGCGCAAGATGTCGGAAGGCATGATTTTGTTAAGCTATGGCTTCTCTTTATTTAGCCTACAGAATATCTCATGAACGACACACAGACCAATCAGACTTGGGGCGGACGATTCACCGAGAGCACCGATGCGTTCGTGGCGGCGTTTACCGCCTCGGTCGGGTTCGATCGGCGGATGTACCGCCAGGATATCGAAGGTTCGATGGCCCATGCCCGGATGTTGGCGCGGATCGGGGTGCTGTCGCGGGAAGATTGCGAGGCCATCGTGCGCGGTTTGGAGGAGATTCGCGCCGAGATCGAACGCGGCGAGTTCGAATGGTCGCTGGCGCTGGAAGACGTGCATATGAATATCGAGGCGCGGCTGACCGAGCGAATCGGCGACGCCGGCAAGCGCTTGCATACCGGGCGCTCGCGCAACGATCAGGTTGCCACCGACATCCGGCTGTATCTGCGCGACGCCATCGACGCGATCCGAGTCGAACTCCGGCGTCTGTTGGGGGGTCTGGTCGATCTGGCGGCGCGCGAGACCGATACCATCATGCCCGGTTTCACTCATCTGCAAGTCGCGCAGCCGGTGACTTTCGGTCATCACCTGCTGGCTTGGTTCGAGATGCTCAAACGGGATGACGAGCGGCTGGTGGATTGTCGCAAGCGGGTCAACGTCATGCCGCTGGGCGCGGCGGCGCTGGCGGGCACCAGTTATCCGCTGGATCGGCATTACACCGCGCAACTGCTGGATTTCGCCGCGCCTTGCGCCAATTCCCTGGACGCGGTCAGCGACCGCGACTTCGCCATCGAGTTGACCGCCGCCGCCGCGATCCTGCTGACCCATCTGTCGCGGATGGCCGAGGAACTGGTGCTGTGGTCATCGGCGCAGTTCGATTTTATCGATCTGCCGGATCGGTTCTGCACCGGTTCCTCGATCATGCCGCAGAAGAAGAATCCCGACGTGCCGGAGCTGGTACGCGGCAAGGTCGGGCGGGTCAACGGTCATCTGATTGCGTTGCTGACGCTGATGAAGAGCCAGCCCTTGGCCTATAACAAGGATAACCAGGAAGACAAGGAGCCGCTGTTCGACACGGTCGATACCTTGGGAGGTTGTCTGCGCGCTTTCGCCGACATGGCGCCGGCCTTGCGTCCCAAGCGCGAGAATATGTTGCAGGCCGCCCGGCGCGGTTTCGCTACCGCCACCGATCTGGCCGACTATCTGGTGCGCAAGGGGGTGCCGTTCCGCGATGCGCATGAAGTCGTTGGTAAGGCGGTGCGCCTGGGCATTGAGACGAATCGCGATTTGGCGGATATGGCGCTGGCGGAACTGCAACGGTTCTCGCCATTGATCGAAGACGATGTGTTCGCGGTACTGTCGCTGGAGGGATCGGTGGCGGCCCGCGATGTGTTGGGCGGCACCGCGCCGAATCGGGTGCGGGAGGCGGCGGCGCGGGCGCGGACCTGGCTGGCGGAATTGGTTTGATGCGAGTGCATGGTTTCTGGCTGGGCATGTCCGAATTCTATTGGCTGGAATGGTTGGCACGGATGGCATCAGTGGCATGTACGTTGATAGTACGGTTGCCGGCGTATGATCTGGTCTAGTTCGCGGAAATAAAACAATGAAACTAGTAATCAAAGCCATCAATGTTCCGCATCCCTTCCCATATCAAGGGAGCAAACGTGGTATTGCAAAATCTATCCTATCATATTTTCCATCTGACGTTCACTGCCTTATGGAACCATTTTGTGGAGCCAGCGCGGTATCAATCGCGGCAGCGGCATATGGGTTTGCAGAACAGTTTATCTTGAATGATTTGAACAAGCCTCTGATGGATTTGTGGTCGGAAATTATTGAGCGACCAAGTGTGCTTTGTGATGAGTATGAAAAACAGTGGATAGAGCAACAACCAGACCCAAAGACATATTTTTTCAAGGTCCGTAACGAGTTTAATAAAACTCATAACCCATACCAATTACTCTATTTGCTTGCGCGGATCGTAAAAGGCTCTGTAAGGTACAGTTCTGATGGCCAGTTCAATCAAAGCGCAGACAACCGGCGCTTTGGGATGAAACCAAATACCATGCGACAAAACATTTTTGGTGTATCAGCACTTTTAAGCAAGAAAACAATTATTTCCGCAGTTGATTTCCGCCAAGTAGTAAAAAAAGCCAATAAGAATGATCTTATTTATATGGATCCACCCTATCAGGGAACTTCATTTACTAGAGATCATCGATATTTAAATGGGTTATATTATGAAGATTTTGTGGACGCTCTTTCTTATATGAATGAGCTAAACCTCTCGTACATCATTAGCTACGATGGCATTACTGGTGAAAAAGCACATGGAAAGCTGCTTCCAGATAGTCTTCATCTTAAACACCTATATATCCATGCTGGCAGGTCTAGCCAAGCAACATTACTTGGTAACGATCATGAAACGATAGAATCGCTGTATTTGTCTCCCTCTTTAGTATGTCGTTTGGAAAGCAAAAAGCCATCCATAAAGCAACATGTGCATTAAAACAATGAGGGCTTGCGTTTGTATGACGAAACAAATTTACCCGCCAGAATTTTTGAAACTCCTCAGTAGTGTCGATGCCAAACGTCCAAAGACCGTTATTGACCATATCCTGAAAAACGGCCAGATTACAACAGAGGAGTTAAAAAGTATTTACGGCTACAACCATCCCCCTCGCGCAATTAGAGACGTTCGTGAGCAAGGCATCCCTATCGAAATGTTTCGTGTCACGGGGTCAGATGGAAGAAAAATTGCCGCATATAAGTTCGGCAATCCTGCGGAAGTTCGAGCTACACAGCTATCCGGTAGAACAGCATTTTCATCGAGACTCAAGGATATGCTAATAGAAAATCATAGTGCACGATGCAATATCTATCTTGAGCCTTTCCCGGTTCGGGAGTTGCAAATTGGCCACAGGGTTCCATTTGAAATCGCTGGCGACAATGGCGATCTTTCAGAAGATATTGATGAGTATATGCTGCTGTGCGCATCAGCAAACAGAGCTAAATCATGGAGCTGTGAGAATTGCCAAAACTGGAAACTTAAAGAGATTTTGATCTGCAAAACTTGTTACTGGGCATATCCAGAATCGTACAGGCATATCGCCATGCGAGATATACGAAGGCTTGACCTACTTTGGTCTGGTGAGGAAGTGGCCGATTATGAAATTCTCCTTGAAGAAGCAGCAAAATTGCAAGAAGAAGCCCCTGAATACGTTAAAAATGTACTCCATAGTCACTTCAAGAAGAAAAGCAGCTAACAAGGTGTTCCACCGGACGGCAATTCCGCTGCGGGTCAAGTCTTATTGTTGCTGGAAAAAAGGAGACGGGATGCGGTGGGTGAT
>JARSSH010000037.1:12297-16137 GCA_029624815.1 Candidatus Competibacter sp. | reverse complement strand
CGCCGAACTGCCCAGGTCTTAATCCCTTCTTCATCAGGGCAAGGATTCAAAGCCTTCGTCGCCAAAAAAGCTTTCCAAACAACCGCTTGCACATGGGGTTGACAGAAAATCCGTTGTTTGAAAAGTTATCTTTTTTGCCATGGCGCAACGATGTTGTGAATCCACAAAACAGCGTCAAAAAACGCTTCAAACAGCAACAAGCATAGCGGAAGTATCGCGGGGCGCTCGAAAACAATGTGGCGCGCCGCAAGCAAACTCAGGACTGATCGGAACCCGGCATGGCAACCTTCAGCAATTCCGGCAATCCCTCGTAAACATCCAGAGCGGTCAGCGTCAATCCGACGCTCCGCAATTCAATACCCGCATCCAACGCCGCGTAAACCTCCAAATCCCAACCAGTTTCGCGCCGATAAACCTCCACCCGCAAGGTGTCCTGCGCCACCAGCACGTATTCCTCAAGACTCGGCAGACGCCGATAAGCATAAAACTTGTCCGAGCGGTCGTCGCGCTCGGTGGAATCCGACAGCACTTCCACCACCAGCTTCGGCTGCTCGACCACATAGGGATCGGTATCGCCGGCCTCACAACCCACCACGACATCCGGATAGTAAAAACGCTCGCGCCAGTCCCAGGCTACGTTGACCTTGACATCGCTGCTAAATACTCGACAAGGCGTATTGCTAAGATGCCCGTGAAGAACGCGGGCCAGATTGAGCGCAATCAGATTATGCGCTTTACTACCCCCCGCCATGGCCCGCATAACGCCATCCACATACTCATGACGGATCTTGGCCGTCTTCTCTCCTTCGAGATACTCGGCGGACGAAACGAACAACCGACGCGCCAACTCAACCATCGCCACCTCCAACACCATGAAATTATTTAAATCATTTCACGCCATTCGACACAGGGCAAGTCCGCCCGCGGGTAACAGCCGGTCGAACCCGAACCATCCCTACAACCCGAACAGATCGTTCTGTTGTCGAATCGGCCGCGTCGCATCCGCACCCAAGCGCAACACGTTATGCCCGTCCTGGATCAGCAGGATATCGTCGGGAAACAGTTGCGGACCGAGCAGCACCACCTCCGCCTGCTCCGGCAACGGATAACAGCGCACATCGTCCTTGCGCGGATCGATGATCCCCTCCAGACCGCGCAGCACCCCCGCCAGCGAATGCTCGAAAAAGCTGCCGACGAACACCGAATACTGCACCCGGAACGCGAACTTTTCCAAATACCGCGCCACCCGATTCAAGCGCTTCGGATCCTCGGCAATGTCGTAGCAAATCAAATAAAGCCGCCGTTTCCGAGTCATCACACCGTCTCCAACCACTGCCGTAATCGATGCAGCGCATCCAACCCCAACCGCCGCGAATCCGCCGCACGGGACTCGAACCAACCGATCAGTTGCGCCTCGTCCAGCAAATCGGGCGCCGGCTCGCCGCGAAACCGCCGCTCCAGCACCGCCAGCAGCGGCGCTTCCAACGCCCAGCCCAACAACTCGGCCAGATCGCCAGCCAGATCGGGACCATCCTCCAGTTTCGCCCAGCGAGCCGCGTCCAGCCCCGTCTCCGCCAGTAACTCCGCGCTCAACCCGGCCCGCAACCCGTGCAGCCGACCGTCGATCAAGGCGCAGGGACCGACCCCAGCGTAGCGTTGCCGAGTCTCCGTCAGCGCCTGCCGCAGCCGGTGCGGAGCCTCTCCCTCCAACCGCGATCCCAGTTGCGCGCTCAGCGCCTGGACGGCGGCGCGAGTCATCGCATTTCGCCAACCACCGTAGCGCGCCATCCCGCCCGGCTGGCTCAATCGCCCCCGCAGCCGGGTGTAGAGCAGATCGTGCGAATCGCGTGAGCGAGCGCCGCCGCCGGACAGATAAGCCCGCACCGACCCGTCCCGCCGCAGGAACACCACCGGCACCCCGGCCTCGGCGCAGGCCAGCAACGCCTCGGCGTCCCAATCGACCATCCCGCTGCTCACCACCCGCGCCAGCCGCGCCAACGGATACCACACCGCCGCCTTGGCCGGCCGCCGCAACCGCAGCGCCGGACCGTCCGCCTCGACCCGCAGTCCCGGACCGCCGCGCAGATACAAGGGCTTGCGCGGACCCGGCGCGTCCTCGTCCAGTCGCCAGAGGGGTTCAGTCCGCATCGCCGTCCTCCTCCGCCACCCATTTCGGTGTCCGCCCGTTCAACCAATTCGCCAGCCGGTAACACTCGCGCCGCAGGTAACGGCGACACGGCGGCGCCCAGCTTTCGTATCCAGCATAGAAGCTCTGCCGGCCGGCCTTGGCCAGCAGGCAAGCGCCCTTGTCCTCGACGAAATCGTGCTCCCGCAGCCGCCGCTCCCGGAACAGGCTCCACACCCAACCGTCCAGGTGGGGCCGCAATGGTTCGATCAGATCGCAGGCCAGCGATTCGCGGCCGTAGGCCGGTTCGTGGTAGAAACCGAGCAAAGGATCGAGCCCGGCCCCATGCGCGGCCCGCACCGCCTCGAAATGCAGCAGGGTGTAGCCCAGCGACAGGCAGGCGTTGACCGGGTCGCGCGGCGGCCGGCGGTTGCGGCCGGTGAAATTCAGCGACGGCGGAAACAGCACGGTCAGGGCGGCATAGTGCGCGGCGGCTCCGGCCCCTTCCAGCCCCAGCACCGTATCCCGATCCGTCGCGACCGCCAGTGCCGACGGTAGACCCCGGAGGATGGCGATGCCGTCGTGCAAGGGCTTGCGCGCGTCCGGCCGCTGGGCCTGGGCGGTTTCCAGCAAACGGATTTGCGCCCGCAGCTTGGCCGCGATCAGGGTTTTGGCCAGCGGCAACCGCGCGGCCGGGTCCAGCGTCAGTTGATATTGCGCCAGCCGGCGGCGAGCGTCGCCGTGACCGGGACCGAGCAGGATCGCGGTGCGGCGGCTGTGGCGAGCGCTCAGGCAAATCACCGCCGTGCCCTGTTCGGCCAGCGCCGCCAGCACCCCGCTATCGAAACGCACCCAGCCTTGCAGCACCACCCGCTCCAGCAGCGCCAGCGGTATCCCGCGCGGCCGGGCGTCCGGCTCCTCGATCACCAGCCGTTTGCCGTCCAGCCGCACGCTCAAATCGCGCCGGTCCAGATACAACGTACCCATGATGCACCTCGTCAATTTAGCGCCCCTCGCCCTTCGGGAGAGAGGCCGGGGGTGAGGGCGCTCTTTCTCCCCTCGCCCTTCGGGAAAGGGGCCGGGGGTGAGGGAAAAACTCAACCCACGTAATAAAAATCCGGATCGCCCGGCGGCACCGCGATGCCCAGCCCGCGAATGCCGCTCTCGCCCGGCAATGGCAGCAACAGAAAACGGTCGTGGCTCAGATCCAGCACGCCGCGCACCTCCGCCACCAGCAGTCCCCGCTCGCGCTCGGTCAGGAAGCACTCGAACACCGACTTCTGCCCGCCGCAGGCGTAGCCCTTCAATACGTGCAAGGCAGCTTGCAAACGGTCAGGGTCGGTCACATCGTAGGCGGCGAGATAAAGGTTGCGGCCGGACATCGGGCTTCCCCAAACGGAGCGATGAAGCCGTTATATCGCGAGGCGGTGAAAAAGGCGGGATCGGCAAGCTTGCCGGGAATGGCTCGCGGCCCGGACGCCGGCCCGATGCGTGCGCCACGAACCGACCGGCGGAATGGAAATCGGAGAACCAGTGCTAACATGAGATGATGGAAATGCGAGGAGAGCCGCCATGAGCGACACCGTCGAGCGCGTCAACCTGCTGGAGGAAGCGTTGACCAAGCTCGCTTACGCCCAATTCAACCTCCATATCGAGATAGACCGCCTGATTCTGGAAGGACAGGCCTCGCGCGACCGCTCCGAACGCGAGATGGC
>JARSSH010000037.1:0-12197 GCA_029624815.1 Candidatus Competibacter sp. | reverse complement strand
CGACTTCAAGACCGAGATGCAGGCCTCGCGCGACCGCTCCGAACGCGAAATGGCCGACTTCAAGACCGAGATGCAGGCCTCGCGCGACCGCTCCGAACGCGAAATGGCCAACTTCAAGGCCGAGATGCAGGCCTCGCGCGACCGCTCCGAACGCGAAATGGCCAACTTCAAGGCCGAGATGCAGGCCTCGCGCGACCGCTCCGAACGCGAAATGGCCGACTTCAAGGCCGAGATGGCCGACTTCAAGGCCGAGATGCGCGCCGACCGGCGCGAGATGAACAAACGCTGGGGCGAAATCGCCAACCGGCTGGGGACTATCGTCGAGGACATCGTCCTACCCAACATTCCCCGCATCGCCCGCGAGCATTTCGGCGCCGGCGAACTGGAATTCATCGGCGCGCGGATTCGCAAACGGCATCCCGCCGAACCCGACCGGACGCGGGAATTCGACGTGGTGGCGGTCTGGCCTAGCGCGGTATTGCTCGACGAAACCAAGGGTGGCGCGATGCGGCCCGAGTACCTGACGAGTTTCGCGGCCTTCATCGAGAGCGGGGAGTTCTTCGGGTATTTTCCCGAGTACGCCGGGCGGCGGCTGATTCCGGTATTTTCCGCGCTGGCGCTGGCGGAAAGCGACGTGCGCTACCTGTCGCGGGAAGGTATCTACGCGCTGACCATGGGCGACGAAACCATGGAGATCGTCAATCTGGCCGAAGTGGGCCAGCCGCGACAGGGATAACCCGATATTCTTCCAGCCGCGCCCCGCAGCGACGCAAATCGGCGGCGGACAGCTCCCGGCCGCGCCAGTCCGGCGGCAGTTCAAGGCTCAGATGCAGGTAGCGCCCGCCGCGCTCGCACACCCGCGCCGCCAGGTGGATTGGCAGGGTGCCGACGACGACATCGCCGGGCTGGATGGTGTCGGGATCGAGGTGGACGACGACGGCATCGATGATAACGCCCTCCTCCGCCGCCCACTCGCGGGCGCCGGGATGGCGGGAGACGAAGAGGGTGGTCAAATCTTCCAGTTCCCGATGCGGTGGTTCAAATCCGCGACGCAGGCTTCGCGCTGGCCGACAGTGGTCGCCGAGGTTTCGACGATGATCTTCACTGTCCAGCTACCATTGCTGAACACGCCTTCGATATCTTCGCTCTTCAGCCGGAACAGACAAGCGCGGGAGAGATTGGGGTTCCAGTAATGGGTTCGGCATCCCTGGACATAAGGGCATTCGTCGATCAACCGCTGCATGAAATCCACGATGAGCCCCCGCGCGTTGCCCCAACCGTGGTCGTTGAGCGTGGGTTTGGCCTTTCGGGCCGCCGGTATGGCAGGCGGAAGGAACCGGTCGCGGTCGGATTCGAAGCGTCCCTGGAACGTTTCATGGAAGATCTGGCCCGTCGGGGAAATTTCCAGATAGGCGTCGCCATCGATCGGAACCCGCTCTATCAGCGTTTCCAGCCGCTCGTCCCAGTCCTCTAGGTCGAGGTCCGCCTCGCGCAACATATCATGCCGATCTAGGGCTGCCAGTAACCCGCTATGCCGCATCCACAATGCGTGATCTAGGCTGATCGGCATCGGCGGGAACGCGATGATCTCGCTGAACAATTCGTGCTTGTAATAAACCGGTACACCCAGCGCCTGCCCCATCAGCACGCCGACAGCGATTTGTGCTTTGTAGCCACCGGTGGCGTTGATGGCGCAATAGGGTGCGCCGCGCTCGCGGACGATCCGGCAGACGGTTTTGGCCAGATTTCGCAGACCCTTGGTGCGAAAGCGCTTGGGGTCTTGATCCTGAAGATCGGCGATGCCACGCAATTCAACCGGATAGCTCTGTAGCTCGTAGTAGTGTCGCATGATCTGCGCGACCTGCCGCCCTTCGTCAGTGTCGGAATGACAGAAGGACAAAGCGCTCCCTTTCTGGCAATAACCGCGCCCGATGAGATCGGTGATGGAATTGATCTCGGCGCCGCACAGCCGAGTGGAGCCAGGCAATTGTGCCAAGAGGTCAGCAATCGCCGATGCTTCCCGCCGCTGTACGGCTGCCGCCAGCGCCGATACCGTGTTCCATGTCAGCGCCTGCCTATCAGCGGGCGGTTGTTGCCTCAGCCAGTTTTCATAGTGCGCAACATCCGGCAAATTCAACAGATTGGGTCGCAACAGACTGGTTCCTACCGTACAAATTAAGGTGGTTTTCATGGAATCATATTCCTCGATTATTCCGTTTCCCAATCTTCAACCGCCAGACCCGGCACGCGGCTAAACTCAGCGGTGTTATGCGTCACCAGAATGAGTCGGTTAGCCAGCACGATGGCGGCGATCAACAGGTCATTCGCCCCGATGGGCGTGCCGGCGCGCTCCAAGGCAGCGCGGATCCGACCATAAACCTCGGCAGCGACATCGTCAAAAGGCAGGGAACGAAGTTGGCCCAGCAAGATATCCTGAGCTAGGAGAGTGGCTTCGGTCCGCTGACTCTTATACGCCCCATAGCGAAGTTCGGCCTTGACCACCGAGCAAACCGCCAATTCCTCGGGAGGGGTGGCTTCCAAACGAGCGCGTAAGGCCAGACTGCGGCCAGCCAGATACCGCACGCATACATTGGTGTCCAACAGATACTTCACAAGCTCTCTTCCAGCGGTTCGGGTGGCAGATCGGTGGGCTCCTCGAGATCGGGACAACTACCCCAGGTTTGTCGCAAGGCTTCTCGCCAAGCGGAATGCGCCGTCTTGTGGCGAGATTCAATAACCACCACCACCTCCATTTCGTCGCCAGCGTCCTCGGTCGGAATCTCCAGCCGAAGCACTCCATCGTCATCGACTCGCCGAGTGATTTGCAAAGTTCGCACGATTAAACACTCCTCAAATGACCAGAACTCGATCAGCTATACGGCAACTCAACCCGTGTCGGAAAACCCGGCGCCAGCGCGCTGGCCGCCAGTTGGGCGTGGTTGTTGTAGAACCGCATCCCGCCGTCTTCCTCGCAAATCCAGAATTCCCGCGCGCCCCGGGCGAAATAGAGTTCCTTTTTTTCTTCCATTTCCGCCAGCGTGTTGGAGGGTGAGAGGATTTCGATGACGATCTCTGGCGCTTCGGGATAAGGATTGGCGACGCCGTACCGGCGCAAAAAATCAGCACTGGCCCACGCCACATCCGCCACCTTCACCCCGTCGGCGGTTTGGATGCTGCATTCGGCAATGGGACGTCCGCCAGGCATGAGCTTGAGCAGCCATTCGGCAACGAGAATCTGAAAAAGGCCATGCCGGTTGGATGCCGGACTCATCACGATCTTCCCCCAGCGGTTGGTTTCAAACTTGAACGGCATGTCTCGAAACAAGGGGTTATCGCAGATCGCTTGCCAATTCATGGGTATGGTCCTTGGAGTGCCGGAAAATCGGCTGATCACTTTTTCCCCTCCAGATAGGCAAGTACGGCGAGCGTAGCCTGATAGGGTTCATCTTTTTCCGGCTTCTTCTTTTCGCTCTTGATTCGCCAAGCGCCCGCTTGCGTCATCAGGGTACGAATGCGTTCGGCGACCTGTCTGGCCTCGTCCCCGGACCATCTACCCTGTTTCAGCGCATTCAGGATGGCTTTATAGCGGGACTGGCCTTGGGGCGCGGCGGCAACAATTTCTTCAATCGCGCGATCCAACGGCGACATCGCGGCCAGTTTTTTCTGGCGTTCCGCCTCCATGCGCGCATCCGCCTCTGCTTCCCGTCGCTGCTGAGCGGCTTCCGCGCGTTCGGTCCTGGCTTTTTCCAAAGCGTCGCTGGGAAATTGCCCGTAACCCACCGCCGTTTTCGCGCCAAATCCCAGCCACTCAAAGGCGTGTTGAAAAGCCGCTTCCAATAGGATTGGCCAGGAATTCTTCAGCGATTCCGGCAACGTGGCGGGATCGCACTGCACGAAGAACTCGAAGCGACTGCCCGGCGGTACGGTCAGGAACAGAATCGGATTGGGTTGGCCGCTATCGTGCGGCGTGGTGATGCCCTGGTAATAGTCGCCGTAGTGCGGGGTCATGATGTCCACGGCCAGCTTGGCGCCGGCCGGTTCAGGCATCACGTCCCAGAACATCAACGCACCTCGGTTGCGTAGCCCGTCGCGCAATTTCTGACTGGTCATCAGTTCATCCAGCAGCAGAAATGGTTGTTCCCGATACCGCCGCCGCTGTTCGCCCTCCAGCGTGGCGTTGATCAACGCTTCCAACCGGTCGCGGGGAACGGCATCCCTGGTTTCGGGGTTGCGGTAGGCGTCCTGCCAGCGCTGGGCTTCCTCGCGCTGCGCTGGAGGTATTCTGTCGCTGGAGCCCGTTAGATAAATGCTATTTGGCTCGAAACCGAACAGCCACCACAGGCTCACGATATCCCAACCGCCGGTATCGCCATAAAACCCCAGCGCCAGCTCCTCCGCGGCCCGCCGCAATACGCCCTTGACGCCCGAGCCGGGCAGATAGGGCAAACCATACGGATTGAGGAAGGAAAACCCGTTTTCCAGCGGGTGTTCGTTGCCCAGGCCGGTCATGAAGGGGGCGACGGATTGCGCACGCAAGCGCCAGACCGAATCGCCGAGGATGTTAGCCAACGCTTTCTGCCGGTCGAATAGGCACCGTGCCATTTGCTGAGCATAGTGGTTGATGGGAATAATGCGGCGGATCGCACCCTGTTTGCCCTTGTCCTTGTCATCCTTGCTATCCGCTTCTCGGAGCCAATCAGCTTGATTCCAAAGTTGGAAGTACAGCCCAAAACGATGTCCTGGGGGAGCCTCGGCAAAGAGTTCCTGTTTTACATAGCTTGGAACAGCGGCAACGGCCATATCAAATCTCCTCGATTCATTCGCTCAGGCATACATGAGCCGGCGACCCTTGGGAGTGGGGATAGAATCGCCCTGTTCGCGGGCGACATCGAGCCAGAACGCCATCGCATCCCGCACGTTGCGCAACGCGTCCTCGTAGCTATTGCCGTGAGCCATGCAACCGGGTAATTCAGGGATCTCGGCGAGAAACGCCTGATCCTCGTTGCTCCAATAAATGATGATCTCGTAATGGTTCATGATCGTATTTGCCCATCATTACTCCGGAGTGACCGCCGCCGCGAACTGCCGAATCCAGCGCAGCAGCGCCAGGGTTTCCTCGGTGGCACGGCGGAAGAGTTCAGGTCGAGCGTCGTACAGCGCCGGCATGACGGTGTCGAAAGAAGCATTTTGTGCTGATGGAAAGCTGTTACCGCCAAATTGTTGGCCTAGCCAGCGCATGAGGTGAGCGTTGAGGGCGTGGTAACGATCCATGACGCCCTCTTTCGTTTTGCCCTTATCCTGATAGAACGCTAGCGCTTGCATCAGCCCGTTATTCATGATCAATGCTGGCGCGGCCTTCGCCAGTTTGTCGTAGTCCTTGGGCACGTTCTGAACGCACTTCCAAGCATAGGCGGCTCGCTGCTGATCGAGGCTGGTGGTTGGCAGAGGGGCTTTGGATTTCAAGGTGATCGTCGCTTTTGGTGTGTAGTCGGCCATGTTCGTCACCCCACTACCTTGCATATCACTTGTCCACGCCCGGTCGTCGCATCGCCGCCGATTTGCAGCAAGTTACCGTCCAGCCCGCCGAAACCATTACCATCACCCGCAAGTACGATTTTCAACGCTGCGGCGGCATCCAAACGGGTTTTGTCGCCGCGAATCTTGTCGGTGGAGCGTTCCACCGAGGCCATGACCGGAGCCAGCAAGAGACTTTCTGGCGGCAGATTCTCGGTATAGAACAGGCCGCCATCATCCGCCGTTCCGGTTTCGTTATTGATTCGCACATGTGGTTCAACGACGGTGGCGTTACGGACGAAGTAACTGAAGTCTTCGTCGTACAACAGCACCAGATCCATTTTGAGTTTTTCGCGGAAGAAATCGTAAGCAGTATCCGATGATGGTAGCGTGTGCTTGGAGAGCCAATCACTGATTTTCATCAGTGATTGATCCATATGCGCTGTGAATTCAAATGCTTCCAAATGCAATTTATCGCCGTTCAGAAGAGCCGGATTCGCCAGTTTGCAATTTCCAGCCTCAACAGTCACCGCCGGCCAATCGGGATTGCCATCAACCAGTATCAAGGTTCTCGCCGCCCGCGCCAGCGCCGTCGGCGAGGTGGCGTAAACAAAAGCATTTTTGACGCACCGCACGGGGAAGGCGACCAGTTGCGCGTCGCCAAAGCTGATCGCGCCGGCGAAGTCCGAGGCATTCGTATCCGGTCCGAACAGACGATTGAGCAGGCTGGCTTTATCCTTGCGGCTACCGTCGTCCAACTGACTCCAAAAATGATGCCGCACCGCGCCTTTCAACCCGGAACCGGCGATCATCGGATATTCGGTGTGCCGCTCTCGCTGAATCGGGTTGTCGATCAGACCGATGGCCGTGCCCGCGCCCATGTGGACCGGGCTGACGCAGTAGATAAAAAGTGCTTGTTTTGCCTGGAACATGATCTTTTTTCCCTGAATGAAGTGACTATTTCGGCCATGCCGCGATGAGCAGATTGTTAAAACCCTCGGCGCGGCGACTGGGGTCAGGGTAGTCGCTCATCGCCCAGAAACCCTCGGCGGCAAGCTTGCCGAGCGCATCGGCCTTGCCCTGAAAATCGTCGAACCAGTACACCGAACCCACCGGCGCGACGCGCTGCGCCGATTTCGGACGCCACCGCGCCAAATCCCAGCCGCTGACCGTATCGGCGCGATTGACCGCCGCCGCGACCAGTCGCGCCGTGCAGCCGTCTGGTCCTTGCCATCGGCTGTCGGCATCGAGACCGGGCAAACGCCAGCCGTCGGCGAACAGGCCGGGCGTCGCCAGCACCAACCGAAACCGGCGCTCCTGTTCGATGCGCCGCCAGTCGGGAGCGGGTAATACATCCTTCCCCGACACCACTTGCAGCGCCGCGCCGCGCCCGTCGCCGCCGAAGCGCAACAACCCGTCTTTCGGCAACAGGTCACTTGCGCCGTCCACGCCGACCAGAAACCCCACATCCCGCCCCTGACCGCGACCATCACGGCGATTCAGGGCGACGGTTTGCGCGGTGTACAACATGCCCTTGGCGACGGTGCGTTGTGCGCCATTTAGGGCGATGCCGAGCCGGTGATCGAATTGCCAGAGTTCGCCGCCGCGCCGCAGATGATCCTTGCCGAGTTTTTCGCCATTGAGCCAAGCGCCCATCCCGGCGGCGTTCAACCACAGATTACTTTGCGGTTTGGCGGGATCGGCGGCGCATAGCAACGGGGGTTGCGAGAGTGTGTAGCTGTTAGATAGTGCTGGATGCGGCGTGGTGGGTTGCAGATAGGTCGCGTCGTCCAGCGTCTTGGCCGTCACCACCACGTCTGCCGGTAGCGGAAAACACGGCTGTACCTGCCCCTTTTCCCGACAAGCCAGCGTAAACAGGCTGACCCGGAAATCGCCCGGTTTTTGAGGTGTACCGAGGCAGGCGTGTAGCGCGTCGGACAGGTCCGGCAAGCGTTCGCGGGCTTGGCTGAAGGCCGCCAAATCAACGCCGTGATCCGCCAGCATCCGAGAACGCAAAGCCCCAGCGGCCAGCGACGGCCACGGCGGCATCAATGCCTCGCCGTAGCTTCCGGCGTCGCCAAACAGCTTGTTGCCGCGCAGGTAGAGCACGTCCAGGGGTTCGATGAAACGGTATTCAGTCATGGCGATGCTCCTTGCCACTGTCCATCCGGCCTTCGCGGGCCAGAAATTCGGCCACGGCCAGAAAATCGTGGATGAGGTCGGGGGCGGCACGTTTATCCTCTTCCGGCTTGGAGGATGAGGCAGTGAGAGCGACCGCCAGTTTGCCGAGTCCCCGACCTAAATCGGTGGCTCGCTGCTTGTCCTTGTCCCCGTGGCACTGCCGGGCGAACTGATAGGCCAGATTGTCGGCCAGCAGCTTTTCGTAAAGCGCCGGGTTGTCCTTGAACTCGTCGGGCGGCGGCAGTTGCGGCAACCAGCCTTGCGCCAGATAAGCCACGCGCCGCGACAGTCGCGAATTGGCTAAGGCTTCCTGCAAGCGCAGCAGCATGCCGATAGGAGTGCTTTCCAGACCTTGCGTCGGATCGAGACCGCCAAACCAGCGGCTCACCAGTTCCACCATGCCGCCGGATCGCTTGAGCACGCGAATGGCGAAGGCATCGCGCCCGCCCCGGTTCTTGGCCTGCTTTTCCGCGTCCCGCAGTTGCCGCAGCACCGCGCCCAACGGAGCGGAATGATGGGCGACGACCGCGCCGGCGGAAGCGGTCGCCTTGCAACCCATCACGCGATATAGCCGCTCGCGAAGCAGCACATGACCCTTGCGAATATCCAGGCGCTTGTCATCCGCACCCAGCAAGCGCCAAGCGTGGTCAGTGACGCCCTCAGTTGGAAAAACGCCGCTGTAGGCCAACCGCAGCAATGCCAACGCCGGCAGCAGGTCATCCACCGACACCATTGCTAACACATCGTCGCCGCCCGCGTAAATCAGCTTGCCCTTGCAAATCGTCTCGACGATATACGGGGCCAGATGCAACGCGAAACTGTTGAGCGCCGAGGAAATGGCGATATGGCGGGCAGGTGAAACCGGGCGTTGGGCCTTGGCGTAACTTTGTAAATCCGCTTGCTGGAATTTTCCGGTGATGGCCTCGCGAATTTGCGGATGCCAGGTTTCCCGGTAGCTAGGCGCATAAACTTCTTTGCCACCGGACAACCATGCGCCCATCTTGTCGCCATCCAGCATGATCAGCGCGTAATAGGCTTCGGGTTTCTGGCCGAGCACACTCTCAATCAAGCGGTTGACGCCTTGCAAAGCGTCATCGTCCACGCTGTCTTCGGCCTCGCGCAGCGTATCCAGCCAGGCCGGCAACCGCTCGGCGATCCGCCGGACATGAGCCGGATACTGGCCCCAACGCAATTCGTCGGCGATTTTCCGGGGCAGCGCGGTACGCTCGGTCGCCGCTTCAATTTGTCCCGCCAGCTTGCCCACGTCCCGATCCATGATGTCGGCTTTGTCAGCTCGGCCTTGCAGCCAATTCCATAGACTGGTCGCCAGCGCCATCGTATGGGTGGAGACGACGTAGCGCCGCATGTCCCGATCGAGCAGGTCTTCGATCTCGTGGACGAACAACGTCGGCCATAGCCGTTTGAGCGTGCACGGCGCGCAGAGATGTTCGCCCTTGCGCGCCCAAGACGGTTTGTGCTCGGCGACCACGGTCCAGAGGGTCTTGCGTTCCTTGCGTTCCTTGCGTTCGCCGGGCGGCAAGGTCAGTTGATCGCGGTCAACGGTTAACCATTCCCGCTCGCCGCACAAGGAACAGCGGTAGCCGTTTTGTTCCAGTTGTGCGAATGGCCTTACCGCCTTGGCCGCCGCCTGCATCCGATCCAGCAAATCGTAAAGCGCGGGATAAAGCACGCCAGGATTCGGGTGGTAGAAACGCGCGCCGTCCATCTTGAGTTCCTTGCTCAACAGTTTCCAGGCGTCACTGCTCAGAAAACCCTTGTCGCCGACGGGACGAAACGGCGCTTGTGCGATTTCCAGTTCCGTGGTGTTCACGCCCTGCCCGGTATCCCGCGCCAGCGGCGCGAACGGAACCAGCGACCAATGCACTTCCGGGAAGTGTTCCAGTTGCGCGGCGATTTGTGCGTGGGCATATAGGTCGGGAGCGTCGGTCATGGGAGCGGTTTTCAACAACTCCTTCAAGGCAGCTTCCGCCTGTTTCTTCACCCACGCCCGCACGGTATCGGTAACTTGCCGCGCCAGTTTCGCGCCCAGCATCGCCGGGACGATGGCGACCAACTTGTTGGGCAACGCGGCGGCGAACAGCGGGTTGGCGTCGGTTTGCTGGTTCAGCCAGTCCGCGCCGCCAAAGTAATGCTCCGGTAGCCCCATTTCCTTGAGCAGCCACAAATCCACCTGCGGCACACCGCGCAGTTGCGGGAAGATCACCGCATCCGGCCCCAGTTGCGCGCAAATCACCTTCAAGCCTTCCCACGCCAGCCGGGACAGCAAATGCGAACCGGCCCACAAATCGGACGTGGTGCGCGCTTGGGCGATGAAGTCCTGTACCGGGCCAAAACTCATCGCCAGCAGCGCTGGATTGTGTTCCGGGTCGAGGGCAACGGCGCTGGCAAACGCGGAGGTCAGATCGAGATGATTCCAGATGGTGTGATCGGGAACGCGGGTGTCGGCGGGCAGCAAACCCCACAGTTGGCCGAGCTTGGCGGTGTCGTGTTGCTCGTCGAGTTCCGGGCCGAAACGCCAGAACGCCAGAGCGGTGCGCTGGGCGTCAATGCCACCGCCATTACCGCGCACGATGAAACTTTTGAAATGCTCCAGACTGGTTTTTTTGATGTCCTCCAGCGTGATGTCCTTCAAGGTTCCCAAGTTGTAGGATTCGCCGGATAGTGGATGAATCAGCACGGGTTTTTCGTGGAACTTGACTTGAGTCCAAGCGGCGAAGCGTTGGCCGTCTTGCGGCCATTGCGGACGGTCGGCGGCGGCGGCCCAGCGGTCGGCTTGCTTGACGTATTCCCGCAATCCATCATCGGGCAGGTGATCGGATTGGAAAATGAGCTGGCGCAGCGCCCTGGCGGTTCCGCCTTCATGGCCGGCGGGGTCGCGCAACAGCACCAGCGCTTTTTCCGCCGGATCGTGAATCCAGGCGGCGAGTTTGGCTTGCCAGAGAAAGTCGGTCATTGACGGTGTTTCCTAAGCGATGCGATGCATGACGGTACCCAACTGGACATGAACGTCCTGCCATACCGAAAGTTGTTGTTGTCGGAAGTTATTTTCCTGGTTGCCCAGTCGGCGCAACAGTTCTTCCGGTGTTCCGCAGGGCAGGTGATAGGCAACACCCAGCAACCGGTTATCGTGGTTGATGACCTTGAAGCGCAATTGGTTGGCGAGCCGCGCCTGAGATCCCCAAGCGTTGACCGGGTGATTCGTGACCGGATAGGCCAGCGTGTGCCGGCGATCAACTGAGTTTTTAGGATGAGCGAATTTCAGCGCGGTGCGAAACGCGATTTTTGCTTTAGCCAACTCCTTCATCACATCCCGCCAGTTGCCATAATCATCATGAGTTGTCCACATCAATAAGCCTTTGTCATCTCTACCCATTGCATGTGGCCAATCGCGTTGCAGACATTGTGGTAAGGGGAGCGAGATGGTTTGCAGTAGCGAATTGTTTTGCCCCAGAGGCTCGAACGCGATGCCATCGCCTCCGAGTTCTAGCGATCCCCAGCCGTTGCGGGCGCGACCACCCATTGTGCCGAGGCCATGGATGAGTTGCAGGGTTCGCGCCAGAGCATCGACGTCTTCTTTGGGGCCGGCGATGCGTAGGGTGTTGAATTCGCCGGCTTGGATGGCAGCGCTAACCTTTGCGGCAAACGCGGCTTTGTGGGTGGCCTTGCTGTAAGTGAGCGGGCCATAGCCGAGGTACAGGTGGGCATCCACCGGAAACTTGACCTCAGGGTGAGGCACCTTTTGCTCCGGCTCGGCCCACTTCTGCATTTTGCCCTGACGCCATTCTTCCAACCGTAATAGCAGCTTGCTTTTGCAGCAGTTGTTTTCAATCCAAGCATTCCCAAACAGCCGCCCTTCCGCTTCCCGTAAGCGTTCGTGGTTGTAGCCATGATCCTTCGCCGCCGCCACCCTCCACCATTGCCGCAGCAGCGCTTTGAATGGCGGCGTGCGCCATGCGCCATTCTGTTCGGCATCGCCGAGAAAAGCCGGCGTTACAAAGCTCACGGTGTATTGCTGTTTAACCATCATGGGTGTCATCTCCATCGGGTACTGCAAACATGGTGCGTATAACATCCGCAGCCGGGCGTCGTCCGCCCCGGCAAGCTTGCCGACTCATCCCCCCTCCAAACCGCCGAACCGAATCTGGCGCGGTTCCAGGCGCAGGGCATAGCGCGAGCGCGGACGGAGGCCGTCGCCCTGAATCAGATACGGCCGCGCGCCGGGCAAACCGAGCGCCTTGACCAGCTCCCGCTTCAGCTTGCTGGTGCGCTGCTCAAAGTAATGCTGTAAATCCTCGGGCTGGCCCGTGCTCAAAGCCTTGGCGGCGCGTTCGCAGTCGCCCGACAGTTCGCCGGCCAACGCCCGGTATTCGGCCAGAAATTCGGCGAAATTGGCTTCGGTGTGGTGGACAGCCGGCAGCCCGGCAGAGGCCCGCCGGGCGAACCACGCCAGCCAGGCGAAGCTGATCGGAGTCAGCCGCAAC
>JARSSH010000036.1 GCA_029624815.1 Candidatus Competibacter sp. | reverse complement strand
TCTTCGGGGCAAGGGCCTACTCAGGCCCCTTTTGGAGTTACTGGTGGCGTAACCAGGCGAACTGTCCGGAATCCACATTGAGCCATTTTTTATTGTCGAGTAATGGAACCATGATGATTGCTGTTCTCGGCACTGACGGCGTAGGAAAATCGACGGTTATCAATGCTATTAAGCTCGTGCTGGACGATGCTACTCATGGCGCGCTGGAGATCAAGCACTTGCGTCCTGGTCTATTGCCGCCATTAGCCCGCTTGAAAGGCAAGCAGGCCGTGCAAATAGGGCCGGTCTTAGACCCCCACGGCTCCACCCCATCGGGTACGCTTGGTTCGCTATTTAGGTTGGCCTATCTCATGCTGGACTATGTGCTGGGCTACTGGCTGGTGCTGCGTCCCAAGATTGCCAAGAGTCCGATGGTGATCCTGTTCGACCGCTACTGCTACGATATGGCGCTGGACCCGCGCCGGTTTCGGATCAGCCTTCCCGTGGGTTTAGTGCGCGGGTTTATTCGATTGGCGCCGAAACCAGATATCATTATCTGCTTGTATGGCAATCCCGCTGTGATCGCTGCACGCAAAAAAGAATTGCCGCTGGAGGAAGTAAAGCGGCAAACAGAGGCATTGTTGGCGTTCGCCAAACAAGAACCCAATGCTGTTTTGGTGTCCACCGAAGGCACCATAGAACAGGCGCGGGATGACGTATTGATGGCGTTGCAGAATTTCTGCGAGCGCAGAGCAAAGAGCTGCTTGCAGCGTGAAGACTAATCAGCAACTGGATTACCACTGTGGCTGGCGGTGGTTGTTGCCGCTACGTGATCCAGATCAAATAGCACTCATCGGTTTTTCTGACAGTGAAATAGCATTCTGGCAGCAAGCCTTATCTGGGATTGCCTTGACAGATGATACAGCGACAGCGACAGTCTGGTTGATTCAAGACCTCTCGTTGGGTGACCTTGCCAATTTCGATGCCCCGCATCTCCACACCGTTTGCATCATCGGTTCCCGTTCGGTGGTCACGACGTGGCGCAACGCACTGGCAGAGCGTTTTGAAACTATCCACGACTATGCCCTGTTGCCGCCCCATAACCCACGGGTTGTCATCCCGCTCGGTACATCCGACTGGACTACACAAGCCTTGGCGCTGCATCGTCCCGGTCGGCGGCTAGCGAGGCTAGCAGTGTTCCTGTTAAAAACCTTGGCACGAATCGGTTTTGACCGACCGTTACGTTCTCGGACATTGTGCATCGCCAGCCAAGCCACAAACGCTTGGCCCCAAGGCGCACGGCTCGCCGGACTGGATCGGAACCGCATCGACGCGCCTCAAGACTTTGCCTTATATCTGGGCAGCCCAAATGACCATCGCAAGACTGTCATTCTGCCTTTGGGGGGCATACGGCAGACGATTCTGAAATGCGGCGAATCCCCCCAAGCGCACGCCGCGTTGCGCCATGAAGTCGCTGCGTTGCAAACCCTCAGTCAAACGCTGTTAGCCCCTCAAGTGCCGGTCCTGCTCGATGTCGTGGAACGGGACAACCAGCTTGCCTTGCACCAGGAATATCGGGCGCGGCAAGCTGTGAACCGGGCTAGATTGGAACAGGCGGCGGTGGCGTTCCTGAGCGAATTGTCCCGGTTAGAGCGGCATCATCGCCCGCTCGCCGAAGTGCTGCAACGAGGGAATATTCTCACTAGCGACGCCGCACGGGCGGTGGGGCAGATCGCCTACGCAGCAGTGCGAGAACGACTGGATACAATAGCGGATGCGGGTGCTACGGTCTGGGGTCATCGTAGCCACGGCGACTTTGCCCCGTGGAATTGCGCCTGGACCGCTCAAGGATTCTTCGTGTTCGATTGGGAGGAAAGCCGGACATGGGACGTGGCATTAGGCGACGCCTTCTACTTCGTGGTTGCACCCGCCGTGCATATTGCCCGCTCACCGAATCCGCAAGCAGTGGAAGCCCGCGCCTGGGTGTTGGTTGGTGCGGTGGCAAAGGCTGCTGGTCTCCCGGTCGGAGAACTTCGTATGAACTGGGCGTTGTGGCTGTTGCAGCGTATGAGCCAACAACCTGCACCGCTGTATGAACGATTGCTAGAACGGCAAGCTAAAAATCTACTAATTTACCGCCCTACGGATATAAAAGGGAATTCCTAAAATGCTTATATTAAATTTAGGTTGCGGCACTAAAACAAGCGCGTCGCCTTCTGTCATCAACATTGATTGGTCAATTTACCTACGGCTAAAGCGCAATCGATTCTGGAGAGCCATTTTACCGCTTTTTGTGCGTGGAGGACGATTAAAATTGTTCAAAGAAATGCCAAATAACATCATTGTTCACAACTTGGCTAAAGGAATACCCTTTGAATCAAATTCGGTAGATGTCGTTTACCATTCCCATATGCTTGAGCATCTCGATAAAAGTGTCGTTGACCGGTTTCTTTTAGAAGCTAAACGAGTCCTAAAGCCCGGTGGCATACATCGAATCGTTGTTCCTGATCTCGAATACCTGTGCAAGCAATATTTTGATCACCTTAATCATTGTTGTACAGATAACAGCGAACAGGCCCGACATGATGACTATATTGCTGAGATCATTGAACAATGTGTGCGTAAAGAGTCCTTTGGGACAAGCCAACAGTCGCCACTGAGAAGGTTTATTGAGAATCTTATTCTCGGCGATGCCCGCAAACGTGGCGAGACTCACCAATGGATGTATGATCATATCAATCTGACTCATATACTCTTGCAAACTGGATATCATGACGTAACTATACATCACTACAACACGAGCAATATACCGGATTGGAATAGTTTTTCTTTGGATATAGATGAGTGCGGTAATCAGTACAAACCAGGCTCTTTGTACATTGAAGCAATCAAATAGATAAAGGGGTATTCTTTGCGTCTTAAAGTTTTAATTTCCGCCTACGCCTGTAGCCCCTACCAAGGCTCCGAATTTGGCGTCGGCTGGGGCTTTGTCGCGGCGCTGGCCCGTGACCACGATCTGTGGGTGATTGTGGAAGAAGAGAAATGCCGCGCCGACCTCGAACGCTACTTGGCGGAGCACCCCGCATTTGGGCAACGGGTGCGCTTTTATTTCCTCCATAAGCAACGCAATCGCTGGTTACGCAAGCTCTGGCCACCGTCTTATTACTGGTATTACCGCCGCTGGCACCAAGACGCCTATCAGCTAGCGCAGCAACTTCACCAGGAGATTGGTTTTGATCTGGCGCACCAGTTGACCATGGTCGGTTTCCGCGAGCCGGGCTATTTGTGGCAGCTCGGCATCCCCTTCGTTTGGGGGCCGGTCGGCGGCATGGGCCGGTTTCCGTGGCGGTTCCTGCCCACGGTGGGGCTGTACGGCGCGATCTACTACCTGGGCTACAACCTGTTTAATGCGCTGCACTCGCAATTTCTAAACCGCCCGAAGCGGGCAGCGCAAGCCGCTGGCGATGGCTTAATTGCAATGAATGAAGAGAACCATCGAGGACTCCTTAAGTACTACAGAGCTTCTAACAAGATTTGCATCCCTGTAGGTCCTCCTAGTGTTGTGTCAGATACAGTTGTTCCAAAAGCTCATGAAGAACCCCTGCGTATCGTCTGGACAGGGCTGCACATCCCACGAAAGGCTCTTAACTTGGGCTTGGAGGCGCTAGCTCAATTACCAGATGACGTAGCGTGGGAACTTCATATCTTAGGTAAAGGAATGTGCACAGCAACATGGGAGCGGCTAGCCACGTCTCTTGGTATTGATGGGCACTGTTACTTTCATGGCTGGTTGCCAAGGGAACAAGCCTTAAAAGTGATGAAAAGCAGCCATCTCATGTTATTCACTAGTCTTCGTGAAGGTACGCCGAGCGTCCTTACAGAAGCATTTTCGCTGGCGCTGCCGGTTATTTGCTTCGATTGGTCAGGCATGGCTGATATGGTCAACGAAACCTGCGGCATCAAGGTGCCGGTGACCACGCCGAAAGCGGTAATTGCCGGGCTCGCGCAGGCGATTGAACAACTGGCGCGGAACGAGGATCAACGGCAGGCGTTGGCACAGGGCGCTTTGGTGCGGGCGCGGGATTTTGCTTGGGAAGAAAAGGCGCAAGTCGTTACCGCGATTTACCACGTCAAGGTTCTGCGTAATCCAGGGATAGACGCGGGAAAGCCATGAAAATCCTGCTTGCCCACAATTACTACGGTTCCACCGCCCCCTCCGGTGAAAACCAGGTCTTCGAAGCCGAACGCGGACTATTGCGGCAGCGCGGCCATTGCGTGCGCGAGTTCGTGCGCCGCAGTGACGAAATTCGCGACCAAGGGGCATGGGGCGCGGTCAAGGGCGCGTGCGCCGTGCCGTGGAACCCGTGGTCGGTCGTCGCCATTCGCCGGGCGGTGGACGCTTTTCAGCCCGACGTTGTGCATGTCCACAACACCTTTCCGCTGATCTCCCCCGGCATTTTTCCCGCCATCGGCCACCGCGCCGCGCGCGTGCTGACCCTGCACAACTACCGGCTATTCTGCCCGGCGGCCATCCCGATGCGCGCGGGGAAGGTCTGCACCGACTGCCTGGATCGCCACTCCGCCTGGCCAGCGCTGCGCCATGGCTGCTACCGCAACAGCCGCTTGGCCACCGTGCCGCTGGCCTTCAGCGTCGGGCTACGCCGGATGCTGGGCACCTGGACCCGGCATGTTGACGCCTTCATCGCCCTGACCGACTTCCAGCGCGATCGGATGATCGCCGCTGGCTTGCCCGCTGAATTAGTCCACGTCAAGCCGAATTTTTACCCCGGAAACCCGACCCCCGCACCGTGGGCCGCCCGTCGCCCCAGCGTAGTGTTCGCCGGGCGGCTGACCGCCGAAAAAGGAGTAATAGCGCTGGTGCGCGCCTGGACTCAGTGGGGAGCGGCGGCCCCGGAATTGCGGATCGTCGGCGACGGTGAGTTGCGCGGCGACCTGGAACGGCTGGCCGCTGCCGCTCCGGAAACGCCGATTCGCTTTCTCGGCCAATTACCCGGTGAGGCGGCTCAGGCGGAAATCGCTCACGCCCGCCTGCTGGTGTTGCCCTCTGAATGGTTTGAGGGCTTTCCGATGGTGATCCGCGAGGCGTTCGCCTTCGGCGTCCCCGCCGCCGTGTCGGCGATTGGCCCGCTGCCCGCCATCGTCCAAGCCAGCAGCAGCGGGGTAGTGTTCGCGCCAGCTCATCCTGAATCGTTATTGCGCGAAGTGCGCACGGCGTGGGAGACACCCGGCTTGCTGGAACAGTTGGGGCAGGGCGCACGGCAGGCGTTCGAGGCGCGGTATACCGAGGACGCCAACGCCCAAACGCTGATGGCGATCTATCAGCAAGCGATCACCGTGAATCAGGAGCGGAGAGGCGCGCAATGAATCCGAAAAAATTTTGACATAATACGGGATTCCCGTATATTCCCCGCCATGCGAACCGTGATCGAAACCCCCACTTTTCAAAAACAGGCCGGAAAAATCTGGTCGGAAGAAGAGCGCATGGCGTTTATGAACTGGATTGCGGAGCATCCCACGGCAGGCGATGTGATTCCCGGTACAGACGGTGCGCGTAAAGTCCGCTGGTCGGTGGCGGGCACGGGTAAGAGCGGCGGCATCCGCGTGATTTATTTCAACCTGACTGAGCAAGGGACGGTGGTGCTGATCACGCTGTATCAAAAGGCGGAGCAAGCCCATATTCAACCCAATGACATCAAAAAGGCCCTGTAACATGGACATCGAAAAAATAGCGCAAGCGATTGAGGCTGACGCGGGTATGCCGCTGGACGATCTCCGGCAAGGTTTGGCTGAAATGCAATCCGGCATCGGGCGAGTGACGACGGCTGAGCAACTGTTAGTCCGCTCGGCTCGCGCCAAAACCGGTTTGTCACAACAGGCGTTTGCTGAACGCATCAACACCCCGGTGGCAACTCTGCGTGATTGGGAACAAGGTCGGTTTGCGCCGCCGGGAGGGGTGCTGTGCCTGTTAAAACTCATCGGCAACCACCCCCATTTGATCGGCGAACTGGAAGCGGCCTAACAATTAGCCATTAGCGCGCATTCCCCAACACCTCCGCCGCCCACTGATTCAGGCTCTTGCCATGCGCCTCGGCCATCAGCGCCGCATGGGCATGAACCTCGGGCGGCACCCATTAAACCGCAACGATTTTCAACGCCTGAAGCGTCCCGGCCCGTTTTGCCATCTTCTGATCGAAAGTCGCGAAACCCTCGGCTCTACCACTGCTCGCCAGGTGCAGGGCATCGGCAAAGTCCAACCCCTGTTCGTACCCGCTGAGCGCGATGAACACTTCGTCCGGATTTTCCACCTCCACATTGGGGAGTCCAATGACTTTACGCAGGGTGGGCGCGATCACCTCACGGGGTAACTGGTAGGAAAACCGTAGCACCCACTCCACTTCCAGTAGAACCGTCTTAGCGATGAAAATATCTTCGCGCTCGAACAACGCCACCGCCCGCTGTGCTTGCTCCGGATCATCGTGGGTGACGATCCGAACGATCACGTTAGTATCGACCGCGAGCATGTCGTTCGCTCACGCCCTGGGCGATGGCCGCTTCCATTTCTTCCAGCAACTGGGCGGGGCCTCGGTAACCGGTACAACCCACGACATCGCCGATGTGGGTGGTGGCGAAACGCTTTTTCGGGCGCAACAAAACCCCTTCCGGCCGTTGCTCGACCTCGAATTCGGTCCCCGGCATCCAGTGGTAAGCATCGCGAACCGATTTCGGCAAGATGATTTGGCCTTTGCTCGAAAGACGGGTGGTTTCCATGACGAACCTCTCGGTAAGATTAGGTAAGATTAAAAACTATACGCCCAACCACGCCCGCCCAAAACCCATGCCGAACATCCTGCTCGCCCACAACGACTACGGCTCCGCCGTGCCTTTGGGCGAAAACCAGGTATTCGAAGCCGAACGCGACCTGCTGCGGCAGCGCGGCCATACCGCGGATGCCATCTGGATCACCACCATCACCCTGTTTGAAACCCGCCTTGGGCTATCCCTGTTACCCGATGGACGACGACGGCACGCCCTGGAAACCGCCTTTGCCCATCTACTGGACGTAGAACTGAACAACCGGGTGCTCCCGCTCGACAGCGCCGCCGCTGCCCGCGCCGCCCTGCTGGCGGCAGAACGGCAACGCACCGGGCGCACGGTGGACATTCGGGATACCCTGATTGCAGGCATTGCGCAGGCGCGGTATGCGACCTTGGCGACTCGTAATACCAATTCCCGGTAAGTTTTATATTTCCCGCGTAGGGCGGGTTAGCGCAGCGTAACCCGCCGAAGTCACAATCAAATCGGCGGGTTACGGGCCGACGCCCTAACCCGCCCTACCCCTCTGAATCATAAAATCTATTGAGAAACGGTATAACATCCAGCATTTCCAGGATTTGACCGTGCCCGTGGTCAATCCCTGGCAAGACCCGGAACCCGAAGCCATGTCATGTCAGGAGAACCCCGATACAAGCCAGTAGACAATACACCGAAATCATTAACGGTTGGTTCTGCTATGAGTCCTCCGCTTACCACCTATCAGTTGACTCCAAAAAACGGTTGCCGTGCATTTTGTAGGGGCGCCCCCCTGTGGGCGCCCCGTCTGGAGCAACCACCCACAGGCGAACCGGGCAGGCACAGGGGCCTGCCCCTACAGAATCTCTCTCGTCGAATCGGCGATTTTGTGAACTGATAGGTGGTGAGGAGTCCTCCGACTGAAAATATTGCCGGTTACGCGGTAGGCACGCAGAACCTCTCGGCCTGCATCGCCGATGTGGTGGCCTGGATCAAACAGGCCACGCCCGACAGGCCGTGCCGCTGGCTGGCCTGTCTCAATCCCCATTCCTACGCGGTCGCCCTCGATGACCCGCCGTTCGCCCAAGCCCTGCACGCCGCCGACTGGCTGATCCCCGATGGCGCCGGCATCGTCGTCCTCGCCTCGAAACTGTTGGGTGGCCAGATTCGCGAGCGGATCACCGGCAGCGACATCTTTCGCGACGTGCAAATGGAACTGATACCAATTCCCGGTAAGTTTTATATTTCCCGCGTAGGGCGGGTTAGCGCAGCGTAACCCGCCGAAGTCACAATCAAATCGGCGGGTTACGGGCCGACGCCCTAACCCGCCCTACCCCTCTGAATCATAAAATCTATTGAGAAACGGTATGAATCGCCTGGGCGGCTATCGGGTGTTCTTTTTGGGCGAAAAACGCTCAGGCTGCCCCGCTGCTTGCGGCGGGGGGGGAATGAGCGATCTTGGCGGCGAGCAAGGGTAAGAGCGGCGATTAGCCATTAGCGCGCATTTCCCAGCACCTCCGCCGCCCATTGATTCAAGCTCTTACCGTGAACCTCGGCCATCAGCGCCGCATGGGCATGAACCTCGGGCGGCACCCGCAACATCAGTTTGCCGGAATAGGGTTTCTCGGGTGACTTTCCAACTTTTTCGCACGCTTCCAGGTAGTCATCCACCGCTTCCTCGAAGGCCAACCGCAAATCGGCGACATTGTCGGCGTGGAACCCCACAAGGTCTTTGATCCCGAGCAACCGGCCGACGAGGAGGTTGTCGCGGTCGTCAAACTCGATGCGGGCCGTGTAGCCCTGATAGGTCAACGTGTTCATGGATTCACTCCGATGGCGGTGAGAAAGTCCCGCGCCTGCTCGACTTGATACGGTTTGGCCTCTTTGGCCGGGTGGGGGCGGTGAAAAGCCACGATCCGTCCGTTCAACTCGAACCGCACCCTTGATCCGCGTCCTTCGATCACCCGGCAACCCAGCGAGATCAACAACGCCTCGATCCGCGCCCATTCCAGCGTGGCCGTAGTCGGCCTGGCGAAGATGGCTTGCACGGTTTTAGCGTGTTTGGCTTTCATGAAAAGTATGCAATCATTAACTGCTTGCAGAAGCAAGCCCTTTTTGCCGGTGCATTTGACATTTGATCCATCATGCCCTCCGCCAAGACAGGAGAGACAAACAATGAATCGGCCGGTTGAAAATATTGCCGGTTACGCGGTAGGCGCGCAGAACCTCTCGGCCTGTATCGCCGATGTGGTGGCCTGGATCAAACAGGCGCGGCCGGACGCGCCCTGCCGCTGGCTGGCCTGCCTGAATCCACACTCCTACGCGGTTTCCCTCGATGACCCGCCGTTCGTCCAGGCGCTGCACGCCGCGGACTGGCTGATCCCCGATGGCGCCGGGATCGTCCTCGCCTCGAAGCTATTGGGTGGCCAGATCCGTGAACGGGTCACCGGCAGCGATATCTTCCGCGACGTGCAGGTCGCGTTAAATCAGGCCGGCAGCTATCGCGTCTTCTTCCTCGGTTCCACCGAGGACACCCTGGCGGCCATTCGCCAACGTCTGGCGCGAGACTATCCCAATCTCCAGATCGCGGGCGCCTATTCCCCGCCCTTCAAAGCCGAATTTTCCCCCGACGATAACCAGGCCATGATCGCCGCCATCAACGCCGCCGCGCCCGATGTGCTCTGGGTCGGCATGACCGCCCCGAAACAGGAAAAATGGCTGCACCAGCACCACGCCCAACTGAATGTCAAATTCGCTGCCGCGATCGGCGCGGTGTTCGACTTCTACACCGGAAGGGTCAAGCGCTCGCATCCGGTGTTTCAGCGCTTGGGGCTGGAATGGCTGCCGCGCCTGCTGCAACAACCTCGGCGTTTATGGCGACGAATGGGCGTTTCCGCGCCGATTTTCCTCTGGCATGTGCTGCGACAGAAGTTCAAAGCGAGAGGCTAACATTCCAGACTCATCCCCTGACCCTCCGAGGTTTTCCATCTCATGCCCAAAACCGCACTTATCACCGGCATCACCGGCCAGGACGGCGCGTATCTGGCCGAATTCCTACTGGAAAAGGGTTACACCGTCCACGGCATCAAACGCCGCGCCTCGTTGTTCAACACCCAGCGCATCGACCACCTCTACCAGGATCCCCACGAAACCGAGCGGCGGTTCATCCTGCATCACGGCGACCTGACCGATGCCACCAACCTGATTCGCATCATTCAGCAGGTCCAGCCCGACGAAATCTACAACCTCGCCGCCCAAAGCCATGTCGCCGTCTCCTTTGAAACCCCGGAATACACCGCCAATTCCGATGCGCTGGGCACCTTGCGGCTGCTGGAAGGCATGCGCATTCTGGGCCTGGAGCGGAAAACCCGCTTCTACCAAGCCTCCACCAGTGAAATGTTTGGCATGGTGCGGGAAATTCCCCAAAAGGAAACCACGCCCTTCTACCCGCGTAGCCCTTACGGCGCCGCCAAGGTTTACGCTTATTGGATCACCGTCAACTATCGGGAAGCCTACGGTCTCCATGCCAGCAATGGCATCTTGTTCAATCATGAATCCCCGATTCGTGGCGAAACGTTTGTCACCCGAAAAATCACCCGCGCCGTCGCCCGTATCCACCTGGGAACGCAGCAAACCCTATATCTGGGCAACCTGGATTCCAAGCGCGACTGGGGCCATGCCCAGGATTACGTGCGCGCCATGTGGTCGATGCTGCAACAGGAAATGCCTGACGACTACGTCATCGCCACGGGCGAAACCCATACCGTGCGCGAATTCGTCGAACGGGCCTTTCAGGCACTCCACTGTTCGATCGAATGGAGCGGAACCGGTGTGGATGAAGTCGGCCGGGATGTGCGCACCGGTCAGGTACGGGTACGCATCGATCCCCGCTACTTTCGGCCCACCGAGGTCGATTTCCTGCTCGGCGACCCGGCCAAGGCCAAAACGGTACTGGGCTGGGAACCGCGGATCCGTTTCCCCGAACTGGTGAAAACCATGATCGAGACCGATCTTCAGGAAGCGCAACGCGATCAGCTCTGCCAAACCCACGGCTTCGACGTCCATCGCCCGGATGAATGAGGTTCAAGGTTCAAGGTTCAAGGTAAAGGCTCATGACGATTTCTCACGACGCTAAAATCTACGTCGCCGGCCATCGCGGCCTGGTTGGCTCCGCGCTGGTGCGCACCCTGCGCGCTCAGGGCTATCACAACCTGGTGCTGCGTACCCACGCCGAGTTGGATCTCCTGAATCAGGCCGCGACGGCCCGGTTCTTCGCCGAGGAACGTCCGGATTGCGTATTCCTGGCGGCGGCCAAGGTCGGCGGCATCCACGCCAACAATGTCTATCGCGCCCAGTTCATCTATGAAAACCTGATGATCCAGGCCAACATCTTTCAACCAGCGTATCTCGCCGGCGTCCAGCGGCTGATCTTTCTCGGCAGTTCGTGTATTTACCCCAAGCTCGCTCCCCAGCCCATCTCGGAGGATGCGCTACTCACCGGGCCGCTGGAGCCGACCAATGCCCCCTACGCCATCGCCAAGATCGCCGGGGTGGAAATGTGCGATGCCTACAACCGGCAATATGGAACCTCGTTCGTCCCGGTCATGCCGACCAATCTCTACGGGATCGGCGACAACTTCGATCTGCAAAATTCCCACGTTCTGCCGGCACTGATCCGCAAGTTTCATCTGGCAAAACTCGCCCAGGCCAGCGACTGGGCCGGCATCGCCCGCGACGCCGCCCGCTTCGGCCCGATCCCCGAGGACATTCAGCAGGCGCTGGGCATCCCCCCGCACGCCCCGGCGCCGCCGCGCGTCGTGCTGTGGGGCAGCGGTACACCCCGGCGCGAATTTCTGCACGTCGACGACATGGCCGCGGCCTGCATCCATATCGGCCTGCACACCGATTCGACGGCCCTGGTCAATATCGGGATCGGCGCGGATGTGACCATCCGCGAACTGGCTGAACAGATCGCGCGGGTGGTGGGCTATGACGGTGCGATCGCCTTCGACCCGACCCAACCCGATGGCACCCCGCAAAAATTGCTGGATGTCTCGCGCTTGGCCAATCTGGGCTGGCGCGCTCGGATCGATCTGCCGGCCGGCCTCAAAATCACCTATGACTGGTATGTCGCGGAAAGCGCGGCGGGAGATCCGCGATGACCGCTGATTTACTCGACTACGTTCTCGACGCTTTCAAAACCCACGGCCACGCGCCGGACCTGCGGGGCGCGATCACCGGACTGCCCGGCGAAGCCTTCATTACCTTGACCGTCCCCGAACCCACCCCCGCCCTGCATGAACTGGCCCGCGCCATGGAAAGCGAATTTGACGAACTCGGGCGCACGATGCATATCCAGGTACGGCGTCCGGCTGGGAGTTTGCGAGGCTGGCTGGCGCGCTGGGGCCGCGGTCTGCCGGGTTACCGCTGAGCAACCCCTATACGCCGAATTTTTTTCCTCATACTCCCCGCATGGAACGGCTTTGCACCTCCCAAGTCGCGCTCCTCACGATCTCATCAATGAGCCGGTTCGCCGCCGGCTCGCCGGGTCGGGTCTGGGCTTTTTCCGCCAGTCGCCAGATCCGCCACAGCAGGCTCAGCGGCATTTCCTGGTGGCTCCTCGTCAGTTCATCGTCTAACGCCGCCAGCGCCGCCAGATCGTAGGGCGGCGTGCGCAGCGCCTTAATCGAGGGTCGCAGGTGCGCCCAAGACCGGTCAACGGTGAACCAGGACTTCAACGATTTAATCAAGTTGAATATGGACACAACACTTCATCCTCTCTTGCGATTGACTCCAATCCAAAACCGTTCTGTTCCTCGATCTTCTCCAGTTCGCGGAGCGCCACCAAAAACCCGAAGATGCCCAGGCCAAAGCCGCCGCCGACCAGATCCACGCACAGACTGATTACCCAGTGGAAACCAAGATAAGTCCAACGCCCCCAACCGATCAAGAACACCCGACGCGACGCCCACGGCGGTGTTCGTCAAACCGCAAGTGGGTTATCAACTCGACAATCCGTCGGTGGCTGGCGGCTTCGATACCGCCACCCAGGATCGACAAGCCTATTACGCAAGCATCCACCCGCAGACCATCCAGTTCTTCAAGCTTGCCCGACTGGTGACGATCGCGCTGACCGAAGGCATTGAGGGCGCGACGCCGAAACTCAGGCTTCAGGGTCGCCATCAACTTTTTCCACAGGTTTATCGCATCGTGGACGAGCACATCGCCCGCAAGGTGGATTTCCGGGGTTGCCATCCCTGCGAGTTGGGCCTGGAAATCTACATGCGCCAGCTCGTCGAACGCCTGACCGCCGCCATCGAACCGGACACAACCAGCGGCGAACCCCCCATTAATGCCCCGCCTGAATCGCTACAAGCCCATCGGTTCCACCGCCGAGGTGAATTTCAAGACCCCCCGCCCCTGTCGGCGCGGTGAATGACTGGGGTCAGCTCGGGCGATGGGCGTTTCGCGCCTGCCGAGACCCGCAGTCGGATAAACTCTGATTTCTCTCGTTACGAAGATTGCATCCATGACCAACATTTCTCAATCACAGGGTTTCTCCACTCGCGCCATTCACGCCGGCCAGTCCCCGGACCCGACCACCGGCGCGGTGGTGACGCCGATTTACGCCACCTCGACCTACGTGCAATCCAGTCCGGGCGTCCATCGGGGTTTCGAGTATTCCCGCAGCCAGAATCCCACCCGCTTCGCCTACGAGCGCTGCGTGGCCGATCTGGAAGGCGGCGATGCCGGTTTTGCCTTCGCCTCGGGTCTGGCCGCCACGTCCACCGTGCTGGAATTGCTGGATACGGGCGATCACGTCGTGGCCCTGGACGACATTTACGGCGGCAGCCGCCGGTTGTTCGAGCAGGTGCGACGGCGCAGCGCCGGGCTGAGTTTCACCTACTCCGATCTGCGCGACCGGGCGGCGTTGGAAGCGGCGCTGACGCCGAAAACGCGGATGATTTGGGTCGAAACGCCCAGCAATCCGCTGCTGAAACTGGTGGATCTGGAGATGATCGCCGCCGTGGCCCGCCCGCGCGGCATCCTCGCGGTGGCCGACAACACCTTCGCCACGCCATGGGCGCAACGACCGCTGGAATACGGTTTCGATATCGTCGTCCATTCGGCGACCAAGTACTTGAACGGTCATTCCGACATCATCGGCGGGGTGGCGGTGTGCCAAGGGAAGGATCTGGCCGAGCGGTTGGGTTACCTGCAAAACGCCATCGGCGCGGTCGCCAGCCCGTTCGACAGCTTCATGATCCTGCGCGGCCTGAAAACCTTGGCACTGCGCATGGAACGTCACAGCACCAATGCTCTGCATCTCGCCGCCTGGCTGGAGCGGCATCCGAAAATCGAGCGGGTGATCTATCCCGGTCTGCCCAGTCATCCCCAGCACGAACTGGCCCGGCGGCAGATGCGCGGTCGGTTCGGCGGAATGATCGGCGCGGTGGTGCGCGGCGGTCTGGCCGAGGTCACGCGGTTTCTGACCCGTTGCCAGGTATTCGCCTTGGCCGAAAGCCTGGGCGGAGTGGAAAGCCTGATCGAGCATCCGGCGATCATGACCCATGCCTCGGTGCCGCCGGAGGTGCGCCGGGAACTGGGCATCGACGACGGCCTGGTGCGGTTGTCGGTGGGGATCGAGGAGGTCGGGGATCTAGTCGCCGATCTGGAGCAGGCGCTGGGGTGACCTCGCGCGCGTTCAATCCGCCGCCAGCACGGTGCACACCACGGTCCGGGTGGAACGAGGTCCGTCGAACTCGCAGAAGAAGATCCCCTGCCAGGTGGACAGCCCCAGCTTGCCGTCGATGATCGGGATGGTCTCGGACGGACCGACCAGGCCCGCCTTGAGATGGGCGTCGCCGTTGCCGTCCTGCTGGTCGTGCAGCCAGACGCCGGGCGGAATCAGCTTGCGCAGCAGATTGACCACGTCGGTCGGCACACTCGCGTCCCAGTTTTCCTGAATCATGATGGCGGCGGTCGCCCCTTGGGCGTAGACATTGACCAGACCGTTGGCGACCCCGCTGTCGCGCACGACGGTGCGCACCTGTTCAGTGATATCGAGCAATTCCTGAGCTTGGCGAGTGCTGAGACGAAGCGTGTGATGCATCGGAAAGAACCTCGCGATGGTTGTCGATACCGATGTTGACGGCGGCGGCGTGCTGGAAAAGAAGCGCCGGCGATGTCCGCCACCCTTGAATTCCCCCAAACCACCGCCAAATTCATGGGGAAATTGTATTGTCACAGGGGTAAACCATCCATGCGAATGGACAAACTGACCAGCAAATTCCAATTGGCCCTGAGCGACGCCCAGAGTCTGGCGGTGGGCCGCGACCATCAATTCATCGAACCGGCGCATGTGATGGCGGCCCTGCTCGACCAGGACGGCGGCACGGTGCGGCCTTTGCTCGCCCAGGCCGATGTCAACGTCAACCTGCTGCGCTCGCATCTCGGCGAGGCGCTGGATCGCCTGCCGCGGGTGGAAGGCGCCGGCGGCGATGTGCGGATTTCCAACGCCCTGTCGCGTCTGTTGAATTTGACCGACAAGCTGGCCCAGCAGCGCAAGGACGCCTACGTCTCGTCCGAATTGTTCGTGCTGGCCGCGCTGGAGGACAAGGGCGAGCTGGGTGCATTGCTGCGCAAGTCCGGCGCCGCCAAGAGCCTGATCGAGCGCGGCATCGAAGCCATGCGCGGTGGCCAGAAGGTCGATGAGCAAAACGCCGAGGATCAGCGTCAGGCGCTGGAGCGATACACCATCGATCTGACCGAGCGGGCCGAGCAGGGCAAGCTCGATCCGGTGATCGGCCGCGATGACGAAATCCGTCGCACCATCCAGGTGTTGGCCCGCCGCACCAAGAACAATCCGGTGCTGATCGGCGAGGCCGGCGTGGGCAAGACCGCCATCGTGGAAGGTCTGGCCCAGCGCATCGTCAACGGCGAGGTGCCCGAAGGTCTGAAGAACCGGCGGGTGCTGGCCCTGGACATGGGCGCGTTGATCGCCGGAACCAAGTTTCGCGGCGAGTTCGAGGAACGGCTGAAGGCGGTGCTCAAGGATCTCGCCAAACAGGAAGGGCGGATCATCCTGTTCATGGACGAGCTGCACACCCTGGTCGGCGCCGGCAAGGCCGAGGGTTCGATGGACGCTGGCAACATGCTCAAGCCGGCGCTGGCGCGCGGCGAACTGCACTGCATCGGCGCCACCACCCTGGATGAGTACCGCAAGTACGTCGAAAAGGACGCGGCGCTGGAGCGGCGCTTTCAGAAGGTGTTGGTCAACGAGCCGAGCGTCGAGGACAGCATTGCGATTCTGCGCGGCCTGAAGGAGCGCTACGAGGTCCACCACGGCGTGGACATCACCGACCCGGCCATCGTCGCCGCCGCCACGCTGTCGCATCGCTACATCACCGACCGCAATTTGCCGGACAAGGCCATCGATCTGGTGGACGAGGCGGCCAGCCGCATCCGCATGGAGATCGATTCCAAGCCGGAGGAAATGGACCGCCTCGACCGGCGTTTGATCCAGCTTAAGATCGAACGCGAGGCGCTGAAGAAGGAGGGTGATGAAGCGTCGAAAAAACGCCTGGACCTGCTGGAGCAGGAAATCGCCCGGCTGGAGCGCGACTACAACGACTTGGAGGAGGTTTGGAAGGCGGAAAAGCTGGCCTTGCACGGCGCGGCTCAGGTCAAGGAAGATCTGGAGCGGGCGAAACTGGATCTGGAGACCGCCCGCCGCGCCGGAGACTTGGCGCGCATGTCGGAACTGAGCTACGGCCGCATCCCGGAACTGGAGCGGAAACTGACCCAGGCCAGCGCCGCCGAGCATGACACGTTCAAGCTGCTGCGCAACAAGGTCACGGATGAGGAAATCGCCGAGGTGGTGTCCAAGTGGACCGGGATTCCAGTCGCCAAGATGTTGGAAGGCGAGCGCGACAAGCTGCTGCGGATGGAACAGGCGATCCAGCGGCGGGTGGTGGGCCAGGACGAGGCGGTCAAGTCGGTGTGCGACGCCATTCGCCGCTCCCGCGCCGGCCTGTCCGATCCCAACCGGCCCAACGGTTCGTTCCTGTTTCTCGGCCCCACCGGGGTGGGTAAAACGGAATTGTGCAAGGCGCTGGCCGAATTCCTGTTCGACACCGAGGAAGCGATGGTGCGGATCGACATGTCGGAGTTCATGGAAAAGCATTCCGTGGCCCGGATGATCGGCGCGCCGCCCGGCTACGTCGGTTACGAAGAGGGCGGTTATTTGACCGAGGCGGTGCGGCGGCGGCCCTACAGCGTGATCTTGCTGGATGAGATCGAGAAAGCGCATGCGGATGTGTTCAACGTGCTGTTGCAGGTGCTGGACGACGGACGCTTGACCGACGGGCAGGGCCGCACGGTGGATTTCCGCAACACCGTGATCGTGATGACCTCCAACCTCGGTTCGCAGATGATTCAGGAGCTGGCGGCGCAGGATAACTACCCGTTGATGAAGAGCATGGTGATGGCGCAGGTGGCCGATCACTTCCGGCCGGAGTTCGTCAACCGTATCGACGAGGTGGTGGTGTTCCATCCGCTGGGCCGCGAGCAGATTCGGGCCATCGCCGGTATCCAGGTCGGTTATTTACGCCGACGGCTGGCCGACCGGCAAATGGGGCTGGACGTGTCCGAGGCGGCTTTGGACCGCTTGGGCGAAGCGGGTTTCGATCCGGTCTACGGCGCTCGGCCGCTGAAGCGGGCCATCCAGCAGGCATTGGAGAACCCACTGGCGCGACGGATCTTGGCCGGCGAGTTCGGGCCGGACGATACGGTGGCGGTGGATGCCGGAAAGGAGGGATTGACGTTTGGCAAGGGCGGCGTGCGGCTGGAAAAATAGTGTGTGCGCCACGTCTGGGACTCTCGCTCGGATCGCGCGGCGGATGGACGAGAGTCCCGCTAAGGATTGGTGGCCATGGCGGACTTCGATGACGGCTACAAACCGCCCGCCATCGGAAGGCGATGGATCTGCTGCTAGAATTTTTAATCTTCCCCGATTCCACGCACAACGGACAGGAGATGGTCGTGAATACGGTAAAAATCCTCAGCCGATTGAAATCCCGCGCGCCCTTGTCGCATTCGATGGCCATCGTTGGGCTGTTGGCGCTGGCCATGTCCGCAAGCCACGCCGCCTCGGTGGGCGGCGGCTCGCCGTCGGCGACGGACAGGGCATCCATGCATTTTTCCGATAAACAACTCAAGCGGGATTATGGCGCTGCCGCGCCTCCCCTCCAAATCGTGCTGGCCCCCGTCACGGCGACGGAGAAAGCCACGCTCGCGACGCAGCGCAAGGACCAGCCCCTGAAGATCGGGTTCGCGCGGGAAGTGCCGCCGCCCTATCAGGGCGATTTGTATCCATGGCTGACCTGGGAATCCCTGCCCGATGGCGGTCGAGTCGCGGCGTTTTCGGTCGCCTCGCCGGGGGCGCGCGCGCTTCGGGTGGCGATTGAACTGGAGGAGTTGCCCGAGAATGCGGAAGTGCGTTTTTTTGGCGGTAACAATGCCGAGGTTTTCGGTCCATTCACCGCCGGTTCCATTCGCGCCCAGCAGGCTGGGGGAAATCCCGCCGGTTCCGAACCGCCGTCGTCTTTGTTCTGGTCGCCGGTGATTGAGGGGGAAACCGTCGGGGTGGAGATTTATCTGCCTTCTCCGGGTGCCGGCGGGTTTCCGATCCGGGCGCCCAAAGTACAGCACCTGTCTTATTCGCTTCAATATCCGGACACGAAGAGTCTTTCCGAGATCGGCCGATCCGGCTCTTGCAATATCGACGTCAAATGCCGCGGTACGGTGCCCAGCAATTTGAGCGCCGCGGTGGCCAAGATCATTTTCAGCGATGCCGATGGCAGCTATCTATGCACGGGAACGTTGCTCAACGACAACGATGCCAGTAGCTGGATTCCGTATTTCATGACCGCGAATCATTGTCTGTCGAAACAATCCGTCGCCAATACCATCGACAGCTACTGGTTCTTCGAGCGGGCGGTCTGCGGTGGGCCAGACCCGACTTCCGTCACCCATTTTACGGGCGGCGCCGATCTGCTCGCCACCGGGACCGACAGCGATTTTACCTTCCTGCGCTTGCGAGATAATCAAATCGGCAATTTGCCGGGCATACAGTTTGCCGGTTGGAGCACGACCAACCCGATCGGCCGGACGGTCACGGGTATCCACCATCCCAAGGGCGACTTGAAAAAATGGAGTCAGGGCTCCGCCGATAAATATGCCCCTTGGGGGATCGGCGGAACCAACAGCCACATCCAGGTGACTTGGTCGCAAGGGGTCACTGAAGTAGGGAGCAGCGGGTCCGGACTCTTCGCCATTACCGGCGAGCAAAACAGCCAGCAACTCTTTGTCGGTAATCTGCATGGCGGCGCTTCGGACTGCGCGGACTCGACAGCGCCCGATTTGTATGGCCGTTTTGATTTAACGTACCCTTCGGTCAGCCAGTATCTGGATGCGGCATCAAGTGGCGGCGCTCACCTGGAGAGTCCGCAACAGGGTTCCTTCGAAAGCGGGATTGGCCTGATTCGCGGCTGGGCCTGCCAGGCCAACACGGTGGAGGTGCAGATCGACGGCGGCGCCCGGCAGCGGGTGGCCTATGGCACCACCCGGCCCGACACGGTGGCGGTTTGCGGCGACGACAACAACGGTTTCGGGTACACCTTCAACTGGAATCGACTGGGTAACGGCACCCACAATTTGCGGGCTTTCGCCGATGGGGCGGAGTTCGCCAACGTCAGTTTCACCGTGACCACCCTGGGCGTGGAGTTTTTGCAAGGCGCCAGCGGCGGCTACATCCTGCCCAACTTCCCGCAAGCCGGCAGCGAGGTCATCTTGAATTGGGCCGAGCCTCATCAAAACTTCGTCATCGTCGGCGCCAGCCAAAATCGGACCCATCTCCAACCGGCTGCGGCGGTTCCGCTGGCGCAATTTCCCGCCAGTCTGGAAAGCCCGCAACAGGGCTCCTTCGAAAGCGGCATCGGTCTGATCCGCGGCTGGATCTGTCAGGCCAGCACCGTGGAAATCCAAATCGACGGTGGCGCGCGGCAGCGGGTGGCCTACGGCACTACCCGGCTCGACACGGTGGCGGTTTGCGGCGACGACAACAACGGTTTCGGGTACACCTTCAACTGGAATCGACTGGGTAACGGCACCCACAATTTGCGGGCTTTCGCCGATGGGGCGGAGTTCGCCAACGTCAGTTTCACCGTGACCACCCTGGGCGTGGAGTTTTTGCAAGGCGTCAGCGGTCAGTACCGGCTGCTCGACTTCCCGCAAACCGGCAGCAATGTCACCGTGCGCTGGGCCGAGCCCCATCAGAATTTCGTCATTGTCTCGTATAGTCGATAGCGGTTTGCGCCGCAATGACCTTGTGCGAGGTCAGCCACGACAACCCAGGCATTTCGCACAGGCCCGGTACTCATCGATAGCGTTCGAATGCATGGGTTTTCACTATTTCGGACAGTGAGGTAACGGCGATGACTGGTAACGAGCAGCTTCCCCCAATGACGCTGAACGGACTGGACGACAGCCGGCGCGCTTTGTTGGATCTACTCGGAGGCATGCGGCGTGCGCTGGTGTGGTACACGCCTCTGATACGGCCCGAGTTGTACGACGATCCCGATGTGCTCGACGCCATCCGCAATCGGGTGGTGAGCCAGCCCAGGATACGCCTGCATCTGGTGTTGCCGCCGGCCAGGGAGTGGCGCGGCGACTGCCCCCGGCTGGTGCGACTGAGCGAGCGGCTGACCAGCGCGCTGCTGCTGCGCACGCCGAACCGGCCGGAAATTCCGGACCGGCCCGAGCTGAGCCAAGCATTCGTTATCGCTGACGAACGGGCGCTACTGCGGTTTAGCGACCCGCGTCGCCTGACCGGCGGCTACGAGCCGGAGCCCGGCGAGCGTCTGAAGGAGGCGCTGGAGTTATTCCGCCTGATCTGGGAGCGCTCGCGGCCCGATCCCGAGCTGAGCCGGCTGGGCATCTAGGCCGGCGCCGGCCCCCAACGTTCCAGCAGCTTCGGTCGGTTCAGTTCCAGCCATTGCAGGGCGATGATCGGCGCCGCCGAATTGATGCGGCCGGTATGCAGCAACTCCAGCGCCTCGGCGCGGGAGACCAGGTGCAAGCGGATGTCTTCATGCTCGGAGGCCAGGCCGCGGATGCCGGGAGCGAGGTTCGAAGTATCCACCCGGCCGCAGAACAGGGTGATGCTTTCGGACGTGCCGCCGGGGCTGACCAGATAATGGCAGATGGGAATCAGCTCCAGTAGTTCGCAGCCGGCTTCCTCCTCGGTTTCTCGTCGCGCCACTTCCTCGGCGGTTTCGGCGGGGTCGTCCATGATGCCGGCGACGATTTCCAGCAGCCAGGGACCGCCGGGAAACTCCATTGCGCCGACCCGAAATTGCTCCAGCAAAACCACTTGGTCCCGTTCCGGGTCGAACAACAGGACGGCAACCGCATGGCCGCGCTCCAGGCACTCGCGGGTGATTTCCGGACTCCAGCCGCCGGCGAACAGTTCGTGTTTTAGCCGATATTGCTCCATATGAAAAAAACCGCGATAGCAAAGGGTCTTATCGAGGATTGCAAACTGGTGGTTCATGGCAGGTTCCGCGCGGGTGGAAAAAATGAATGAGCGGGTCGCCGGCACTCGGCCGGCCAAGGGTAGCGGAGGTGTTCGAATGGAAATGATAACCCGATATGGTGGCCGGACATGGGTCTGGATGGCTCTTATGCCGCCACTGCTGCTGATGATGGTAGTGGCCTGCTCGGGTCCGGCCGATTCCCCCGAAACCGAAATCCGCCAGTTCATCGCGCGGGCGCAGGTTGCGAGCGAGGAGCGCAATCTGCGCGATTTGCGCGCACTGATCGCGGATGATTACGCCGATGCTCAGGGTCGCGACCGCAAGGCGGTGGAAAACCTGATCCGACTGCATGTCCTGCGCCATCAGTCCGTCCACCTGTTCACCCGCATTGGCGATATCGTTTTCACGGACCCGGATCATGCCACGGTCAGCGTGGCGGCGGCGATGGCCGGCCGACCGGTGGTCAGCGCCGACCAGTTGATCGGCCTGAACGCCGATCTTTACCGCTTCGACTTCGCGCTGGTCCGCCGAGGCCGGGACGACTGGCAGGTTCTGCGCGTCGCTTGGGAACAGGCGAAACTGGACGATTTTTGGTAGCGCCGCCCGGTACGGGGGAGTATGCATGAAACCAAGTATTCCAAAACGGGCATTCCGGGTCGCGGGGCTGGCGGTGTTGCTACACGCGTGCGGCGGAGGCGATGAGGGTGGCGATTCGCCGCCTCCGTCGCCTCCGCCGCCTGCTGCCCGGTTCACCTTGAGCGGCACGGTGCGGCCGGCCTCCGGCGCCGCCGTGGACAGCGATGTCAACGATCCGCTGGCGCCCTACCGTTCCAATGATTCGGTCGCCGATCCCCAACCGATTCCCAACCCGGTCACGCTCGGTGGCTACGCTAACCGGCCCGGCGCCGGACCGGCGGGTCGATCGCGCACCGGCGGCGACCTGAGCGATGTATACAGGGCCAAGCTGCTGGCCGGCCAACAGATTAACCTGCAAATCGCCGGCGACGGCATCCAGGACGATCTGGATTTGGGATTGGCCGATCTCGACGGCAATATCCTCGACGCGGCGGCCAGCCAGAACCGGGTGGAGTCGCTGACGGTGACCACGAGCGGCGATTATCTGCTGGTCGTGGGCGCGGATCGCGGTGCGTCGAACTACGTGTTGACCATCGGCCAGACCTTGGCGCCGGCCGAAGCGGGGATGCGGTTGAGCGATCCGTTCGTCGCGGGCGAGGCGATCGCCCGTTTTCGGTCGCCGATCGCGGTGCGCGGCGGCTTGCGGGCTCGGCTGCGAGCGCTGGGCTTGATGAGGGAACGGCCGGAAGAACCCACGGAGCGTAATGCCCTGGTCGATCTGGCGGGGCTGAAGCGGGTTGCGGCCTATCGAAAACTGGCCGGCGCCACTCAGACCCATTTCCCCGGCGGTTTCCAGCTCGCCGATCCGATCCTGCGGGAAAAACTGGAAACCCTGTATTCGATCAAGGAGATGAGACGCGATCCAGAGGTCGCGGACGCGGGGCCCAATTACATCCGCCGCGCGCAGTTCGCCCCCAACGATCCCTTGTACCGCTTCCAGTGGCACTATCCGCAGATCAACTTGCCGCAAGCCTGGGATCTGACCGTCGGCGCCGATGCGATCGTGGCGGTGATCGATACCGGTGTCGTGCTCAGCCATCCCGATCTGCAAGGGCAGTGGGTGGCGGGCTACGATTTCATCAGCAATCCCAGCAACGCTGGCGACGGTGACGGCATCGATTCCAATCCGGACGATCCGGGCGATCACTCCCATCCCGGCGGCGGCAGTTCCTTCCACGGCACCCACATCGCCGGCACGGTGGCGGCCGCTACCCACAACAGCGTCGGGGTCGCCGGCGTCGCTTTCGGGGCCAGGGTCATGCCCCTGCGCGCCCTGGGCCGCTTCGGCGGCGCCGATTACGACATCGAACAGGCCGTGCGCTACGCCGCCGGTTTGCCCAACGACTCCGGCACTGTGCCGCCGCGCCGCGCCGACGTGATCAACCTCAGCGTCGGTGGCCCCGGTTTTTCCACCGCCACCCAAGCGGTTTACGATCAGGCGCGCGCCGTCGGCGTGGTCATCGTCGCCGCCGCCGGCAACGATGGCAACGGCACGCCGTTCTATCCGGCGGCCTTTCCCAGCGTGCTGGGGGTCGGCGCCGTGGATATCGACAAGGAGCGAGCGCCGTACTCCAATTTCGGCGCCGCCGTCGACGTGGTCGCGCCCGGCGGCAATACCGCCCGCGACGTGAACGGCGACGGAAAGCCAGACGGCGTGCTCAGCACGGTCGCCAGCGATAGCGGTGGCGCGCTGGTCAACGATTACGTCATCTGGCAGGGAACCTCGATGGCGACGCCGCATGTGGCCGGGGTGCTGGCCCTGATGAAGTCGGTGGCGCCGAAGCTGACGCCCCAGGACATCGAGAAGCTGTTGGCCAGCGGCGCGCTGACCGAGGATTTGGGTGCGCCGGGTCGGGACGAGCAGTTCGGCCATGGCCTGATCAACGCCTACAAGGCGGTGCTTGCCGCCGCCGACGGCGCGGGGCGACCTGTGGACCCGACCCCGATTCTCACCGTCAGTCCGGCGGCGCTGAATTTTGGCATCGGCCTCGACAGCCAGACCTTGACGGTGCTCAACGGCGGCGGCGGCGATCTGAGCGTCAACCCACCCACCGAGGACTCCGGCGGCTGGTTGAGCGTGACGCCGATTCAGGTGAACGCCGACGGCGCCGGTAGCTACACGGTTGCGGTACAGCGCGAACATCTGGCGGATGGGGTGTACAGCGCGACCGTTATCTTTAGCTCCAACGCCAATACGGTTCCGGTGAACGTCATCATGCAGGTGGCCAACCAGCTGAGCGCCGGTTCGGTCGGGCAGCAGTACGTGTTGCTGGTCAAGCCCGAGAGCGGCGAAACCGTGAAGGATGTGGCCGGACAGTTGCAGCCAGACGGCGGTTACGCCTTCACCTTGTCGGACATCCCGGCCGGCGCCTACCAGCTCTTCACCGGTTCCGACGCCAACAACGATCTGTTTGTTTGCGATGCGGGCGAGTCCTGCGGCGCCTATCTGACCCTCGACGCGCCGGTGACGGTCGAGGTCACGCAGGATCTAAGCGGCTTGGATTTCGTGAGCGGCTACACCGTGAAGCTGCCGGGCGTCCAGGCCGCCGCCGGACGCGAAACCGGGATGCGGCGCGGTGCGGGCAAGCCGGCTGGTGGTTCGCGGTGAGGTGGTCGGGCTACCGGCAGGCGCGGGTCATGGCCAGCCCCTGCCTTGTGCTCAAAGTACCGGCCGCGCCGTTTTCGCGGATCACGGTGCTCGATCGGGCGGGTCGGGCGCGGCTGGAAGGTGTTCGTTAACCGGTTGGCGCGGCCAGCGGGTTCTGCCGGTAGAACGCCCGAAGCTGCCGGTAAACTTCCGGGTAAGCTTCGATCACCATGTCTGGCATGGTAAAAAAAGCTTCGCTGATGACCGCGAAGAATTCGCCGGGACTGTCGGCGGCATAGGGATCCAATACCGTCGGCCGGCCCTGGTTTAGCTCCCGGCACAGGTGCTGGTAGGCATCGTTGAAGACACGGCTCCAGTCCCGTACTTTCATGTCGCGGTGTAGCGGCGGCAGGCCGTTGACCTCGCCGGTCAGCATATCCAGCTTGTGGGCCATTTCGTGGATGACCACGTTGTAGCCCGGCTCGGCGGGGCTGGCCGCGACGTCGGCCCAGGACAGGACGACCGGTCCGCGCTCCCAGGCCTCGCCGATCAGCGGCCGGTGGCTGCTGTGAACCAGACCGTTGGAGTCGGTGTATTCATGCCGGGCCAGGAAACCTTCGGGGTAGAGAATCACCGAACTCCAGCCCCGGTAGTAGTCCAGACCGAGATTGAGGATCGGCAGGCAGGCTTGGGCGGCGATGCGCGGTCCCATCTCGGGTGTTAGTTCCAAACCGCCGGCCGGCTCCAGTACTTTCTCGTACAGGAACAGCGTCGCCAAGTCGCGCAGCCGTTCCCGCTCCGTCGAGTTTAAGCGATCCGGCAACGGTAACGCCGTCACGGCCGATTGCCATGCGGTTGCCGGAATGCGGGTTCGCTCCAACCGGCGGCGGCGGAGCCAGCGCCGTAATAGACCCAACATGAGAGCGCCGCCCCGGATCTGGCGCGGTTCCCGCCTAATCTTTTCGCGCCCCCTGCATCTTGGCCGCCCGCATCCGTTCCAGATAACGATCCGACCAGCGCGCCAGTGCGTAGATGGGATAGCCGATCACCATTACCGCCAGCAGGATGCAAACGGTCAGGGCAACGGTTTTGGGCAGCCGCGCCCACCATTCATTGACGAAGTACACGAGCCCCCAGATCAGTAAACCGGTAATGCCGAGAGAAACCAGAAAAGCCAGGATGTCGCTGCGTTGCATGGAGAAGCTCCGTGGGGGTGTGGCGCCGCGCGGGGGTGATTGCGGTCGCCGCGTCGGGTAATCCGCGCTGTACGCGGGGAATGATGCTGTTATGCTTGCCACTGCCGTGTGCGCCGGTTTCGACGGACCACCTTTTTCCTATCCCCGCCAAGTTTGTTGAGAGATATGTATTCGGCACACCCTTATCGCTGGCTTGTTGTCGCCTGTCTAACCGGTTTGCTGCCCTTGCTGTTATGGCAGGCGGCCGACTGGACCGAGGAGAGCGCCCTGCGGCGGATGAGTCGGCAAAACGGGCAGCGTCTTGAGAGCTACACCAATGGCTTGACGCAAGCATTGCACGATATTGAGGTCGTGCCCGCGCTGCTGGGTCATGATCGCGAGTTGCGCGATCTCCTGCGCGACCCCGATTCGCCGGAGCGGGTTCGCGCGGCCAACCAGCGGCTTGAGGAGCTGAGCCGCTTGCTGCACGGCGCGGTGATTTTCCTGATGAGCCCGCAAGGCTGGACGGTGGCGGCGAGCAACTGGCAAGCACCCGACAGTTTCGTCGGCAAGAATTATGGGTTCCGGCCCTATTTCCGGCAAGCGCTGGGCGGAAATCCGGGGCGCTATGTGGCCTTGGGAGTCACTTCCAAAATAATCGGCTATTACGCGAGCGCCCGTGTATGGGCGGACGATCAGGTGTTGGGCGTGGTGGTGGTCAAAACCGACTTCAGCCAGCAGCATCTGCTGTTCGATGAGGGCGCGGAGTTCATGGTCGCCGACCAGCAGGGCGTGATTTTTCTGTCCAGCCGTCCGGAGTGGCGGTTCCGGACGTTGCAACCACTCGAACCGCGGGTGCGGGAACAGATCGCCCGCAATCGCCAGTTTGAGGGTCTGGATCTGCGACCGCTGGATGTGGCGGCGGGGCGAATCCGGGGTGGAACCGCCATGATCGTCAAATTGGATATCGCCACCCCGGCCGCGCCAGCACCGGCCGCCGAAACCGTCGTCACCTATTTGGCCCAGGCCGGTTTGCTGCTCGACCGGGGTTGGCAGGTGTGGGTGTTGACCCCTGATGAGGAAGTCCGCGGCGCCATCGTGCGCAACATGCTGGCGGTCGGGGCGATCTGGTTGCTGGTGCTGGTGCTGGTGTTGTATGGGCTGAAGCGACGCGATCTCCGGTTGAGCCGGCGCGAGTCGCACATCGTCGACGGGCTGACCGGGCTGTATAACCGGCGCTATCTTCTGGACACCACCGGTGTCTTGTTGCCCCGTTATAACCGGGGACCGGTCAGCGGCATCGCCGTCCTGATGTTCGATATCGACGATTTCCAGCAAATCGGCGATGCGTATGGCCGAAAGACCTGCGATGAGGTGCTGATACAAGTGGCTGGGGCGCTGCGTGCGGTGTTGCGCTCCGGCGATGTGCCGGTACGCCTGCGCGACGGGACGTTTATGGCGGTGCTGGCCATCCGGCCGGGCGACGATGTACGGCCGGTGGCCGAACGCATGCGTCAGCGGATGAAGGAACTGCGGCTCGAAGCGCTGCCGCGGCCACTCACGATCAGTGCGGGCGTGGCCTACTACCACCCACCGGAATCGTTGGAGCGGCTGCTTGAGCGCGCCGATGAGCGACTGCGGCAGGCCAGACGGCAAGGATCGGATCAAGTGTGCGCGCCGCCGGCCGGCGATCCTCGGGATTCGCTGCCATGAGCGGCCGTGGACAGCGCTGGGGTTTGATGATCCTGCTGCTGGCATTGGGCGGCGGGTGGCCGGCGTGGGCAGCGGAGCTGACCGTCCGCGGTGTGCTGGAGGAAGCGCCGCTGGCGCCGGTTTTGCGGTTGTTCACTCAGGAGACGGGGCATGTTGTCCACTATGTCCGCGATGAACCCGAGGCGCTGTTGCGGCGCTTGGGGGCGGAAGGCGCGGCCGCGACGGCCGATGTCCTGTTGGGAATGGACAGCACGAGCCTGCGGGCGGCAAGGCAGGCGGGTCTGCTGCGGGCGGTAAGCTCGAAACCGCTGGCGGTGCGGATTCCGCCGCAATACCGCGACGGCGACGGCTTCTGGTACGGCCTGACCGCGTGGGCGCGGGTGCTGCTGTACGCGCGGGCGCGGGTGTCGCCGGCCGAACTGGTCGGCTACGAATCGCTGGCGGAATCACGCTGGCGGGAGCGCTTGTGTATGGATGCCTCGGCGCATGCCGGCCGTCGCGCACTGCTGACGGCCTTGCTGGCGCGTTGGGGTTTCGAACGGTCGCTGGAATGGGCCCGGGGCGTGGCGGCCAATCTGGCGCCTGAACCGCAAGGCGATGATCGGAATCGGATACGAGCGTTGGCGCTTGGAGTTTGTGACGTCGCCGTAATCGACACCCAGGATTACGTGAGGATTTTGCGTTCGGAACAGGAAGAAGATCGGATTGCGGTGCGGCAAATCGGGATGGTGTGGCCGGATCAGGGAGGCTGGGGCGCCATCGTCGATATCGCGGGCGCCGCTGTGACCGCCCATGCCCGGCAGGCGGACGCGGCGCGGCAATTTCTGGAATTTCTGGCCGGCAATGCCGCGCAGCGCTTATTGGCCGAGCAAACGGATGAGTATCCGGTGGCGCCAGGGATTCCGGTCGCCAGCGCCTTGTTGAATCTCGGGGCGTTCAAGGCCGACCCGGTGGGTTTGACCGCGCGGGATGGAACCGAAGAGACGGTAGCGCGGATTCTCGCTGCGTCGGGCTGGAAATAGGGCGGGGCAACCATCTCCACAATTGTCTATAGTCACAAGAATCTTCTGTGTATACGCACGGGATTCCTCGCTGTCGGGTGGAATGATCCGTGGCGAATCGAGCATCGTCTCTGAATGTGGATGGGTATGTCGAAATCGCTGTTTTTGGCATTCATCTACGCGCTGGCCGCGGCGTTCTGGATCTTTGGGTCCGATCGGATCGTTCTATGGCTGGGCGTCGGTCCGGCGGCGCTGGCCCGCATACAAATCGCCAAGGATTGGGTTTTCGTGGCGGTTACCGCCCTGCTGCTGTATTTGGCCTCGCGCCGCTTCGAAGTCGAACGCGATGCGGCGGGCGACCAGGCCAACATGGCCGCGTCCGTTCCTTGGACCACGTGGGCGCTGGCGGTCGTGCCGGTGGTTCTGGTCATGATCGTTGCGGTGCTGGGCGCCGTTGTCTACCTCGAAGTGATTCGGAACCTCGGCTACGACGAACTGGCCCGTATCCGCTGGCTGGCGCTGTGGATCGGTTTCGTGCTGCTGTTCGCGCTGAGCGCCGGCACCGCCGGTATTTTTCTGTGGTGGCAAAACGCTAGGTCGCGCTTCGAATTGGAGCACCTGCGCGGCGAACTCGAACGCGCCAATCTCCAGCACCGCTACGAGCAACTCGCCCAACAATCGCTGGATGTCGTGCTGTTGTTGGCCGAGGACGGCGCCATTGTCGAGGCCAACGACCGGGTGTGGAACTACTACGGTTACCACCCGGAGGAGTTGAAGGGACAGCATGTGCGCGTACTGCGGGCGCCTCCCTGCCGGGATGCGGTGGCGCACGATTACCGCCGGGTGGCGAGCGCCGGAGGGGCGCTGTTCGAGGTTCTGCACCAGCGACGGGATGGCGCCACCTTCCCGGTCGAAGTCAGCGCCCGCCCCCTGGTTAGTCGGGAACACCGCTATTTTCAGTCCGTGGTCCGGGATATTTCCGAGCGCAAGCAGGCGGAGGCCGCGCTGGCCGAGCGAGAGCGCCGCTTCCGAGGGACGTTCGAGCAAGCGGCGGTCGGCATCGCCCACGTCGCGCCCGACGGCCGCTGGCTACGGGTCAACGACCGGCTGTGCGCGATCTTCGGCTACCCACGCCTGGAACTGCTGCAAAAGACCTTTCAGGACATCACCCATCCCGACGATCTGGACAAGGATCTGCATTTGGTCAATCAGATTCTGTCGGGCCAGATCCAGACCTATTCGATGGAAAAGCGCTACCTGCGCAAGGATGGCGCGGTTGTGTGGATCGATTTGACGGTGTCGTTGGTGCGGGACGCCAGCGGGCAGCCGGAATACTTCATCAGCGTGATCGACGACATCACCAGTCGTAAGTTGGCCGAGCAGCGTCTGGCGCGAATCACCCGGTTCTACGCGGCGCTGAGCCTGACCAGTCAGACGATTTTGCGCAACGATGGGACCGACCGACTGTTCGAGGAAGTGTGTCGCATCGCGGTCAAGTGCGGCGACCTCAAGGGTGCCTGGATCGGTTTGCGGGATCCGCATACCCAGCAGTTGCGCGTGGCGGCGGCTTACGGCGAACTGCGCGGGCGACTGGCGTCGCCGGACTCGACAATCAATCCCGGCGACGCCGCCCTGCCGTACCGGCCGGCGCAAGTGGTGCTGGCCAGTGGCTCGCACTGGGTCGGCAACGATTTGTTCTACGACAGCGGCGCGGAAGCGCCCGACTGGCAGATCCTGATGGCGACCGCCGGAGTGCGGTCTTGCGCGGTTTTCCCGTTGAAGCGGGCGGGCGCGGTGGTGGGCGTGCTCAATCTGTTTGCCTCCGAACCGGAATTCTTCGATCTGGAGTTGACCGGGCTGTTGGACGAAATGGTCGCCGACGTTTCCTTCGCGCTGGACAGCTTCGAACGCGAATGCCAGCGCCAGCAGGCCGAAACGGCGCTGCGGGATAGCGAAAGCCACTACCGCCTGCTGTTCGAGGCGCACCCGGTGCCGATGTGGGTATACGATCTGAAAACCTTGCGATTCCTGGCCGTCAACGATGCCGCCATCGATCATTACGGCTACAGCCGCGCCGAATTTCTGGCGATGACCATTGCCGACATCCGTCCGCCCGAGGATGTGCCGGGTCTGCTGGAAAGCATCGCCGAGGTCAAGGAAGGGTTGGTGCGGGCCGAGGCGCGCAAACATTGCAAGAAAGACGGTAGGCCGATCGATGTCGAAATCGTTTCCCACACGCTCGATTGGGGTGGCCGCCGGGCCAAAATGATCATGGCCCATGACATCACCGCTCAATTGCGAATCGAGCGGGAGCTGCTACTGGCTGCCGCGGTTTACGAACAAAGCGCCGAAGGGATTCTGATCAGCGATGCCGAGAACCGCATTATTTCCGTCAATCGGGCCTTCACCCGGGTGACGGGTTATTCACTGGAAGACGTGCGCGGGCAAAACCCCAACATCCTGGCTTCGGGTCGGCACGATCGGGAGTTCTATGCGACGATGTGGGCGGAGTTGGAACGGGTCGGTCATTGGCAGGGAGAAATCTGGAATCGGCGCAAGAACGGTGAGAACTATCCTGAGTGGTTGGGATTGACTCTGCTGCGCGATGCCAAGGGCCGAGCCGTCAACTATGTGGGCATCTTCAACGACATCGGCGCCATCAGGGCGAACGGGAGCCGGTACGGTGTCCGCTCCGCGACAGCTCCCTCAAACAGGGGTTCCTAACCCCGTCCATTAGATATATCCATAAGATCATGATTTTTGAATTAAAAGCGGGAAATCTCCTCCCCTCCCTTGCGGGGGAGGGCGAGGGAGAGGGTTAGGTTCGATCGCAACCCCCCACCCCAACCCTTTCCCACAAGGGGGAGGGAGACTTGTGTGTAACGGATAGGTTCCTGACCGCGGAACTACCGATTCCCGTACCTACGGTCCGCGAGGCTGTGGGTTCCGCTTTTACTCTTTTTCGACGGGGCGATAAAACTCCCTGTTGCCAAACCAGTTCGAACTGACCCGGTTCAATAGACCGAAATGGCTTGCTTGAAATAATCGGGCAAGCGATGAAACTTTTATAATTCATTATATATCAATCTATTAAGAATGTGGTGTGTAAGTTGCCCATTAATGGAGGTGTGTAGACACAACTTGTTAGGACGCTTCCGGACTGTTTCGGTCAACCCCGAAACTTGGGAGGCGCCACAGTCAATGACGAAGCCGGTAATCCGACCGTGAGGAGCGAGCCGCCATGCAGATGTCCGATGACACCATCAAAAAGTATCCCAAGCTGCACTATTACGTAAAAGTCAACATGCCTCAGGTTGCCGAGGTGCATAAGATCGTTAACGCCATTCAAAAGTTGGCTGGAAAAGTGACCAAGGAGACCATTCAGAACGCCTTGAAATGGGGTCAGGGGCCCACGATTCAAGTCGTGAACAACCTGGTCTGCGCCGGCAAGAAAGCCTATGGGTGCTATTCGTGGGGCTCGAATGTGTTGCGGATCGACGAAAAGCTGGTGAAGGATTTCGAAGCGGGCAAGGGTTTGGTGAGCATGAAGAACGGGAAGAAAGTTTATTTGGTCGGAGTGACGCTATTGCACGAGTTGACGCACTGGGCCGATGCTCAGGACGGTGTCGACGACGCCGTACCGGGCGATCCGAGCAATGAAGAAGGCGAAGCGTTCGAGAAGGGAGTTTACGGTGAGGTTCTGGGGTAACGGCAAGATCGACCGAAGGAGTATGGAGTGGATGAAAAGATCGTCGATTCTTTGTGTGTTGTCGTTGCTGGTGCTGATTTTTGGGATTGTAACGGTGCAAGCCGGTGAGGCAGTCCGAGCATCCGGACCTGTCCTGCCCAAGAACCTTCGGCACATTTCGTTTGTTGGCGCGGATGGTTCGAGTTGTAGGAAAGCGGTCGTGGTCCGAAATGCCGCGAACAACCTGGAAGGAGTCGCCGCCGAGAAAGCCTGGATCGCCTGGAAATATCCCAATGCCAAGGTAAAAGGGCAGGGGGTCAGCGGCGTCGGCAACAAAACTTTCGATAGTCTGGAAATTGAAACCGCCAGCGGTGAAGCCAAAACGATTTGCTTCGATATCACCGATTTCTTTGGACAGTGGTGAGAACGGTTGCAATTTAGATAATCGTTGATATTCAAGTGGCGCGGAACCGGCAAGTCGCGTGTTCCGCGCCATTTTTTGTGTCGTGTTTCCCTTCGGCCGTGGATCCGGCTCAATTCAATTTATGCAGCAAGCCGGTTTTAAAGGCCAGGCTCGCACCCTGATAAACGCCGATCGCTTCCTCGATGGCGACGGGATCGGCGCTGGTCGGCCGGGTGGCGAGCGAGGGCCAATCCACGGCCTCGACGCGGACCCGCCGGCCTGAATCAAGGATGACCAGTCGGTCGTTTTCAAGATAGCCGGTGGTTTGGGTGGTCAGTCGCCGTGCGATCCGCTGGCGAACGGAAAAGGCCACCAACAACGCCAAGCTGCCGAGCGCGCCCAGAATCCAGCCCATCGGATAGGATTCGCGGAATGTTGTCAATCACCTCCAGCGCCAACGCCAGACGGATCAGGGAGAACGCCAGCACCGAGACGAAAATGACGTCCCGCGCCAGACCGTAACCGCCTGTTCGTCGGCGCTTCGCGCCGACGAACAGGCGCGAGTTGTCGAACTTCGGGTTCTCGGCGCGAGCGCCGTCGAACCCTCGTTCGAGCGACACGGCTTCGTCGCTACGCCCGCTTGGGGTATCGCGCACTGCGTGCGCTCCATCCACCCACGCGCGGGTGTCGCTCAACTCGCGCCCCGTTGGACGCCATCCGCTGGCGAAAAGGTTGTTGCGATTCGGCATTTGCCTAGCCATCCAGCCCAACGACCCGCCGCGTTTCCTCGACGCCTTCATCCACGCCCGCCGCTGGCCGCAGTGCCCGGTTGAGCGCGCTGATCACCGCCTTGAGCGAAGCGGTGACGATATTGCCATCGATGCCGACGCCAAACCGCGAGTTGGGTTCCCCGTCCATGCGGATTTCGACGTAGGACACGGCGGTGGCGCCGGCGCCGGCGCCAATGGCGTGTTCATGATAGTCCGCCACCCGGACGTTCAAACCAAAATGCCGGTTCAGGGCGTCGGTGAAGGCATCGATGGGACCATTGCCCTTGCCGGAAAGCAGCCGCTCTCGCCCGTGTTCGCGAACCGTCGCGGTCAGCTTGCGAATACCGCCGGCGTGGCCGTCGGGCGCGGTGCGATATTCGACGAAGCGAAACGGCTGCTCCGATTGCAGGTATTCCGCCTGAAACGCCGCCCAGATATCCGTCGAGACGAGTTCCTTGCCGGTGGCGTCGGCGATGGCCTGTATCGTTTGGCTGAACTCGATCTGCAAGCGGCGCGGCAAGCGCAAGCCGTGATCCTTCTCCAGCAGATAGGCGATGCCGCCCTTGCCGGACTGGCTGTTAACCCGGATGACCGCCTCATAGCTGCGGCCCAGGTCGGCTGGGTCGATGGGCAGATAGGGTACATCCCATGCCTCCTGCCCGGCGATGGCGGCCAGCCCCTTCTTGATGGCGTCCTGATGCGAGCCGGAAAAAGCCGTGAACACCAGTTCGCCGGCGTAGGGATGACGCGGATGCACCGGCAATTGGTTGCAATACTCGGCGGCGCGCACCACGGCGTTGATGTCGGAGAGGTCGAGGCCGGGATCGATGCCCTGGGTGAACAGATTCAGCGCCAAGGTCACGATATCGACGTTGCCGGTGCGCTCGCCATTGCCGAACAGCGTACCTTCCACCCGGTCGGCGCCGGCCAGCAAGGCCAGTTCGGCGGCGGCGACGGCGGTGCCCCGGTCGTTGTGGGGATGAACGCTGACCAACACCGCGTCGCGCCGGCCGAGGTGGCGACAAAACCACTCGATCTGATCGGCGTGGACGTTGGGCGTGGCCATTTCCACGGTGGCCGGCAGGTTGAGAATGACCTTGCGCTCGGGAGTCGGTTGCCAGACGTCGATCACCGCCTCGCACACTTCCAGCGCGAAATCGAGTTCGGTGGCGCTGAAACTTTCCGGCGAATACTCGAAGGTCCACTCGGTATCCGGATACTCGGTGGCGATGTCCCGCATCAGCCGGGCGCCGGTTACGGCGATGTCGGTAATACCGGCCTTGTCCAGCCCGAACACCACCTTCCGCTGAATCGGCGAGGTGGAGTTGTAGAGATGGACAACGGCTTTCTTGATCCCACGCAGGGCTTCGAAGCTGCGGCGGATCAAGGATTCGCGCGACTGGGTGAGAACCTGGATGCTCACGTCGTCGGGGATCAAGCCATGATCGGCCAGATAGCGCACGAAATCGAAGTCGGTCTGCGAAGCGGCCGGGAAACCGACTTCGATCTCCTTGAAGCCGAGTTGCGCCAGCATCTCGAACATGCGGCGCTTGCGGTCGGTGCCCATCGGCTCGATCAGCGCCTGGTTGCCGTCGCGCAGATCCACGCTGCACCAGGCCGGCGCTTGGGTGATGGTTCGCGAGGGCCACCGCCGGTCCGGCAACCGGATGGGTGGGAAGGGACGGTATTTTTTGGTAGCGTCAACGTTCATCGGGGCATTCCTCTCTCTAGCGGATAAGCGGTGGTATTGGGGTGATGCAAAGACGACGCGGCGCGATACGGCCGCCGGGCAGCCGCTAGGCCCGACGACCGCGGCTTAGTCGCGGTAGGGTTAGGGAGAGGAAGACCGCGAAGGCGGGGTGGCGAACGCCGCCGGGGATGGGGGAGAACGCGATGCGAGATCGATAAGGGTCGAGCATGATGGCAATCCTTGTGAACCGTTCGGTATTGATAAGCGGCGACAACGAGGCCCGGCGCTCCCGATCAGGAGGCCGGGCGACTCAGTCGCAGTTCGAACCGTTCGGTGGATCGCACGTTCATGGTGTGGGCGATTGCTTCACGAGCGCCTGGAGGAAGGTCGATCGGACAGGGATCTTCTGGATACGGGATCGCGCCCGGAGCTCTGGTTGGGCTCGGGGTTTCTACCGCGATGACGCGATCTGGCTTGATAAATGACGATCCCCGCGGTAACAAGAAGAAATCCACAGAATTTCCCACCAAGAGTGTCGAGACCGAAGAGCGCGGACACGCCTCCGATTACATACAGATAAGGGAGCATTTCATAGATGGGTTGGGAAATCATGGAGAATCTCGATTGTCCGCTTGGAGCGGAACCTAAAGCATTCTATTTTATCGTAGCGAAAATGCCATCGATGTCAAGCTTGCACGGCAATTGCGAATTGGTCCGGCTTTATCGATAGTCGGAGGGTCAATTTTCCGTTAAGTTAAATAGAGGTATAACTAATGAGTGACAGCAACCATTCCCCGCCGACAATGCCGATAATAATGATCTGGGATCTGCCGACCCGGCTGTTTCACTGGGCCTTGGTGGGATTGATGGTCGCCCAGTGGTGGACCGCCGAAAATAGTGGCACCATGGACTATCACGTCTGGGGCGGTTACGCGGTGCTGGCGCTGGTATTGTTCCGCCTGATTTGGGGATTCGTGGGTAGCGAGACCGCCCGGTTCGGCGATTTCGTGCGCGGGCCGGGCGCGGCACTGGCTTACGTCCGCGCCCTGCTGCGCGGCGAGACGCCGTTCTACCTGGGCCACAATCCCACGGGGGGATGGTCGATTGTGCTGATGCTGGTATTGCTGCTGGTGCAGGCCGGTACCGGACTGTTCGCCAACGACGATATTCTGATCGAAGGACCGCTGTATTCGTGGGTCTCGAAGGATACGAGCGATTGGCTGACCGGCATTCATCGCCTCAACTTCAATTTGTTGCTGGCGGTGATCGCCATCCATGTCGCGGCGGTGCTGTTTTATCTGCTGGTCAAGCGCGAGAATCTGATCCACCCAATGCTGAGCGGTCGCAAGCAGGTGTCGCCGGAATTGGCTGGTCGTGCCCCGCGCCTGGTCAGTCCATGGCGTGGACTGGCGACGCTGGTGGTTGCGGGTTTGAGCGTCTGGCTACTGGTGCGCTGAGCAGCGTCGGGCAATGAAAAAGGCCATGCCGCGGCATGGCCTTCTCATGTGACATCCTTGCGGTACTTCAGTCCTTGCGGAATTCCTTGTGGCAAGCCTTGCAGGTTTCGGCGGTCTTGCCGAACTGCGCCTTGATGGCGCCCTGATCGCCGCCCTTGGCAACTTCGACCAGTTTGGCGGCTTCCTGTTGGAAGTCGGTCATTTTGGTTTCGAACTGGTTCCAGTCGGTCCAGATTTCCGGCTTGGCCTCGGTATTCTTCACCGCGTCCGGGCCAGAGCCTTTCGGAAAGCCCTCGATGGCTGTCTTACTCATCATTTCGACATACTGCGCGTGACGGGCCACGGCGGCGGCGTCGAACGGGATTTCGCCTTTCATCATCGCGCCGATGGGTTTGAAGTTCCATCCAATCACGGTGTAAACGGACTGCCGGTAGCGGACGGCGTCTTCCGGCTTCGGGTCGGCCGCGCTGGCGACGGTCAGAAAACCCAAGCCCAGGATACTGCCCGCCAAACCGATACATAGCGTGTTCATTAGCTTCAATCCCCTAATGCCGACTAAATTAGTCAAATATATATAATCATGCCACATGACCGGTATTTTGCAAGGCGCGGCTGAAGCGCGGCTGAACCGTTAGCGGGCTACGAAATGAAACGCGAGCCAGATTGCCGGCGGGTTATGGCTGGTCCATTCCACCCGGTGGCGGCGATGTGCCGAAATCCAGACGAAGTCGCCGGCGCGCAGCGATCGCGTGGCGCCTTCGTCGGCGAAACGCAGTTCCGCCCGGCCTTGCAGCAACACGACCCACTCGTCGCCGTCCTGGTCGTACCATTCGCCGCACGGGGTGGCATGACCGATGGAAACGATACGCTCCAGGCGGCAGGCACCGGTTTGCAGCAGCAGGTCGAATTGCTCCGCCGCCAGATTGGCCGGAATGCCGGTCAGCAGGTTGCCGCTTTCGGGGATCATCGAACCAGGAGGGTACGGCGGGACGCGGAGCCATCGCGATGGTTCCGGACACGGCCGGGAGGTGCGGCGATCACGGATATTTCCCGCCACTGACCGGGTTCCAGACCGTCCAGCGTCCAGTCGCCGATTCGCCAGCGGACGAGCCGCAGGATTGGATGGCCGATTGCGGCGGTCATGCGTCGGACTTGGCGGTTGCGGCCTTCGCGCAGCGTGATTTTCAGCCAGGTGGTCGGGATCGCCGCCCGGTGACGGATCGGCGGATCGCGCGGCCAGAGCCCGGCGGGTTCCGGGATGCGCCGAACCATGGCGGGTCGGGTAAGGCCGTCGCCGAGTTCGATTCCTCGGCGCAACCGCTCCAGCGCCGTTTCCACGGGCTCGCCTTCCACCTGCGCCAGATAGGTCTTGGGTTTCTTGTAACACGGATGGCTGATCCGGGCTTGCAGCACGCCGTCGTCGGTCAGTGCCAGCAGCCCTTCGCTGTCTCGATCCAGCCGACCCGCCACGTAAACGCCGGGAATCGGCAGATAGTCGGTTAGCGTCGGGCGGCCAGCCGCGTCGGTGAATTGGCTGAGGACGCCGTAGGGTTTGTTGAGCACGATCAGGCGCGGCATCAGAACTGTCGGCCCAGCAGGATGTAGAGCGAGGTGTTGCCGCCCTTGGCCCAGCCACCGGATAGATAGAATGGTCCCAACGGCGTATCCGCGCCCAGGAACAGACTGCCCGCGGGGATCAATGAAGAAAAATTGATGTCGCCGATGTCTTGCCAGACGCCGCCGACTTCCAGCGAGCCGCCGGCGTATATGGGAATGGTGAACGCCGCCGAGGCGTTGTCCAGCCGGTACATGGCGATCAGTTCGCCAAGCGCGGCGTATTGTCCCGCGAGTTGATTGGTCTGGTAACCCGATAGATTGAGGAAGCCCCCGAGTAGAAACAAATCCTGGATGCCGAGTTCGCCGGAAAGTCGGCCCGCCAGCCTGAGGCGCGGGATGATGGAGGTCTTGTTCCAGGTGAACGCCTTGGCGGCTTCCAGGCTAAGAACGCTGAAGTCGTTGCTGGCGCCCAAGGTGGTTCGGGAGTCGTAGAAATTGAGGTCGCTGTAATACCCCGAGGTCGGGAAGTTGATGTTGTCCAGCGTATCCATCCCCCAGCGGATCGAGTAGCCGCCCTCGTCGAATTCGCCTTCGTCTTCGTTCGATTGGCCGATGCGGAGATCGTTGTGGCCCCCGCCATAACGCAGGCCCAGCGAGAGACGGCCCCAGTGTTCCAGGTTGCGTCCCGCCACCACGCCAATGTTGGTTCGGTAAACCCGGTATTGCGAAAGATCCTGTAGGGTCAGGTTGTAAGCCTGATAGCTGGCATAGGGGTCGATAAAGTAGGTCTGGTCGGCGTCGAGCGGTTGGTAGAAGTCGGTGGACAGCGCGATGTTGCCGCCGACTTGGCCGATGGTGCGCCACTCCCCGCCCAGGGAGTTCAATTGCCCCAGGGTGTAGGCGGCGCTGAGCGCGAACAGCGATTCGCCACGCAAGCTGGCTCCGAAAGACAGGCCTAACTCCAGCGTATCCGTGCCGATGTAGCGTTCCCTGGCTTCGACGATCAGGCCAGTTTTGCCGTCTTCCTCGATCAGCGAATAATCGACCTCCTGAAAGTCGCCCATGCCGTAAACGATGTTGAGGTTGCGGTTCAGTTCCCGCGGGTCGAGCCGGTCGCCGGGCTGTACGCGCAATTGGCTGGCGATGACTTGATCGGACAGCCGGGAGCTGTTCTTGATCCGGATGAAGTCGACGATGGGGTGGTCGGTATCGGGTATTGACGGCAGCGCGGCGATGTAGGCTTGGTAGTCGGCCACCGAAAGCGACAGTCGGCTTAGCGCCTTGCGCGAGGCTTGGGCGGCGTCGTAGCCGATGATGACCGCTTCCGGCGAGCGATCGAAGTCGGTGCTGCTCAGATCCTTGAGATCCGGCACGATCAGCACGTCCTCGCTCCCCAGCGTTTTTATCTGCTGTTCGACGTTGCGCACGGTCAGGATGGTGGTGAGCTGGTTGGTGATCGACAGCACCGAAGTCAGCTCGTTGGTGGGGGCCAGCGGGGCTCCCACGTCCACGGCGATGACGACATCCGGCCGACACAGTTTTCGCACCACGTCGATGGGCAGATTGTCCGAAACCCCGCCGTCCACCAGCAGCTTGCCCTCCAGCTCGACCGGTACCAGCGCGCTCGGAATCGACATGCTGGCGCGCATAGCCTTGGCGAGATCGCCGGAACTCAGTACGACCGGGTTGCCGGTGGCGATATCGGTCGCGACGGCCCGATACGGTATCTTGAGCCGGTCGAAGTCACGAATTTCGGCCGCCGGCAATGACAATTCCTGCAACAGCAGCAGCAGATTCTGGCCTTGCAGCAATCCTTGAGGCAGTTGGATTTTGCCGCCCTTGACGCCGATCGCGGCGTTGGTCAGTAGGAATCGCTGTTCCTGCTTGGTCCGCCACGGCAGGTCGGCGCGCGGCGGACCGTCGGTGAACACCTCCGGCCAATCGATCCGCTTGAGCGTTGCATCCATGTCGCTGGGCGTCATGCCGGAGGCGTACAAGCCACCGATGATCGAGCCCATGCTGGTGCCGGCGACGCAATCGACGGGAATACGCATTTCCTCCAGAAAGCGGAGCACGCCGACGTGCGCCACGCCGCGGGCGCCGCCGCCGCCCAGCACCAAACCGATGCGGGGGCGTTCCGCCGCCGTGGTCTCAGGACTGACCGGGCCGAAAACAACCAGCGCCGCCAAGGCGAGCAACAGGCAGGGAAGAGAGCGTTTTGCTCGACGGTCGCGCATGGGAAAAGGCCGTGATGGTCGGGTGCGATGGGAAGCGTTCAGCGGTAATTCAGAAAGATTATGCCAACATTATCGTTACGATTCAGCAGGGACTGAGGTTTCGTTTCCGACACTTTCCGGCGGCCCGAACGGTGAATCGCCAATCGATTCCGGGCGGCGGGGGCGACTGACTGAAGGGTTGTCCCGTGCACCGCCACCGCCATAACGACACTGATGCGCGGAGGTTGTCATGACCGATCGAGAGCATGAGATTTTGCCGGGCGAGTCCCCGGAACCCATCCATGACGAGCGGCGGGATTTTCTGATCGGCCTGGGGCGATGGTCGAAAGCGGTGATCGGTGGGGTGCTGTTGGGTGGATCGCTGGTTCCCGGACGCGAGGTCGAGGCTGGTGGCTGGGGCAATCGTGGCGGTGGTCGGGGCGGTAGTTGGATCAACTTCGGCGGCGGTTGGGGCTGGGGGCCGCGACCTTGGGCCTGGGGCTGGTACAACCGGCCGTGGTATAACCGACCCTGGTACAACCGACCCTGGTACAACCGGCCCTGGTATAACGGCCCCGGCTGGGGCGAGGGCTGGTACAATCGCTGACCGCTCCAGTCCGAGGCATTGGTTTCGATGAACGAATTCACCCACTACAACATCCCTTTGCGCTTGCTACCCGCTTACCGGCGGGAACGGTTGGTCGTCAGGACCGACGAACCGGCCGCGCTTGCCTCCGCGCTGGAAGCGGAGGATCCCGAACGAATCGTCGGCGCGCAGATCGTGGCGCTCGATACCGATTCCGAGCCGTTGAATGCCTGGGCGCCGGGGTTGCCGCTGGAACTGATCCTGCGCGATCCCGTCGCCGAATTCCCCCTGCTGTACCGCCATACCAATCTGCTCGACAACCATCCGGCGCGGGTGATCGTCCCGGTCGCGCCAGGGTTCGGCAAGGCGGTCAAGGTGGCGGTTTCGCTGGATTTCGCGGTGCGGCTGGAAGTCGAACAACCCGAGCCGGCGCTGATCGAAGAGATGGCGGCGGTGCTGGAGTTCTATCTACACCAGCCGACGGTCGCTCAGCCGATCGAGTATTTTCATGGTTCCCTACGGGGGTTTTTCCATGACGAGCCAGCGTCGCTGTGGGTGTTGCAGGACGACGATCCGCAATATCTGCGCTACGTCACCGACGAAGGCGTCGAACGACTGTCCAGGCGGTTGGTGGACCCGAACGCCAATATTGCGCCCGATGCCGATCTGGGGGAATGGATCGCGCAAGTGCTGGCGGTGGACGAAGAGTGCCAGGGCTGCGCGTTTCTGAACGGTTGCGGCGGTTACTTCAAATGGCCGCGGCGCGATTACGACTGCGCCGGGGTGAAGCGCCTGTTTGGCCATCTACGGGATGCCGCCGCCGAGCTGCGCCGCGATCTGGATGTGGGGTCGGCTTAGCGAAACCTCTCGCCGGCGTTTTGCCGGCGAGAGGGGCTTTCCGGCAACTCGGCGGTCGCCCGGTTTGGTCGTTGCGATACTGTTCCTGCTATTGTTTCCGGCCATAAATGTTGCCGACGACAGCACCCGCCGCGCCGCCGATGATCGCACCGGTTCCGGCGCTGCCGCCGGTTAAGGCCCCGATGGCCGCGCCGCCCGCCGCGCCGATGGCCGCGCCGCTCAACGTGCCCTGTTCGGCCGGTGTCATGTTGGTGCAGCCGACGCTGAAGGCGAAGGCTGGAATCGCAAGTAGAAAGCCGATCTTTTTCATGGCTTGATTCCTCATTTTGCTTTGGATTGGCCGGCCTTGGGCTTGACTATCTGGAACCAGATCACTTGGATGATCGGTTCCTGCTGCTTGTCGGGATTGGCCTTGTAGTAGGCGTCCACGGTTTCCACGATCTGCGGCACGGTCATGCCATCCAGAGCCTTGATCAGGCGAGGGACGGTGGTGCGGTGCTTGGGGTTCGGACCGGTCAACTGGTATTCGACCATTGCCAGATTCAGGATGCCAAGCACATAAGCCAGCCTTTCGATTTCGGTGGCGCTCGACCAGCGCTCGCCGGTGGGAATCAGCCATTCCTCCTTCTGGGATGCGGCGGACTTGGCGGCGGCCGATGCGGGTTGGGCGGCCTGAACGGCGGGTCCGCCGATGAGCGCCAAGGCCAGACCCGCCGACAACAGGGTGGCTTTGGCGGGATGATGTCCGATCATAAGGATCTCCTTTTTCAATTTTCAATGGATTTGGGAGCACGGTTGCCGGCGTTCCCGCGAGTTAGGCATGGAAGTATGCGGCGGTTGGACAATTAAGGGTGTCAGGCGGACGGCGGTGCTGCCTGACGCCGTGCCTGCCAGTGGTTGTACAGCCAAGTCCAGACCAAGTAAACAACGATAAATCCAATCCCCGCATAAACCAGGATCGGGATGATGTTTTGAATCATGATCATGAAGATCGCTCCGGCGCCGAGGAAGATGGCGACGAAGCAGAGCCGCCAGTCGAAATAGATGCCGGCCAAAAATGTGGACAGCGTGACGTTGAGCATCAGCAGAAAGCTGGCCTGACGGTCGTCGAGGGCGTTCATGAAGCCTTGGGACGCGGCGATGAAGACCAGTCGCGCCAGCAGCAGCAACGCCCCCCAGTGCAGGATTTGCCGACCGACCAGCAGTGCGCGGGCTTTCGCGGTCGGTTCGATGTTGCGCCATTGAGTGACGATGCAGATCAACCCGAAGATCGGGATCAAGGAATGCCAGTACCAGCGACTGCTTTGCGCGTCGGCTTCCGTATAGGCCGCGCCGATCCATGACAGCAGGATCATCAGATAAAAGCCGATGTCCTTGGGGCGAAAGATCTGCCGCAGCAGGCCGCGTTGGGTGGGGGCTGGTTCGGCCGGGGTTAGTTCGAGTTCGGACATGACGGTTTCCTTGCCTGGGTTCGATTTTCTATGAGGGTTACGGACCAATATTAGCGCATGCCCCGGCGACGAAGCATCCGGCGGCCTTTAGAGCGTGACGATGGCGACGGACGAGTGCGGTCATGGCGGATTCAGGCGCGTTGTTCCTGGAAAATCGCTAGCAGGATATCCAATCGCTGTCGGGGTTCGGCCATCTCCAGCAGCGTGAGACGGACATGCGGCGGCAGGGGCAGGATTTCCGTCAGCCGGTTGCCGATCCAGGCGGCGTCCTGCCAATCCGGTGTCAGGAACCGACGATAGAGCGCCAGTTCCTCGCGTTCCAGCAGTTCGCGGAGGATACGGACCAGGGGTTCATGGCTGGGCAAAGCCGATTGCGCCGGGTCGTCCGGCAGCCATCGCACCTGACCGATCAGCAGTTGGTCGGACCGAACGTGATGGCTGACCACGCGTAGTCGTTGCGCGCCCAGACAGGTGATGCCGAGCACACCGTCGTCCAGTTGATCGAAATCCACGATGCGCGCCAGGGCGCCGACCGGATGGATACGGGTCGGCGGGCTACCCGCTTCGCACCCCTCTTGGATCGTGACCACCCCGAAGCCGCTGTCGGTGCGTAGGCAGGTGCTGATCAGATCCAGATAGCGGGCTTCGAAGATCCGCAGAGGCAGAACGCCGCCGGGAAACAGCACGGTGTTCAACGGAAACAGGGGCAGTTCTTGAGTAGCGGTCATGATCGCTTAGCTCGGTTCCAGCGGTTCGCCCCAGCGCGGCAACAGAGTGTGGGGAATATCCAGTTGATCGAGAATTCTGGCCACGATGAAATCCACCAGTTCCGCCGCCGTGGTCGGCCGGTGGTAAAAACCGGGGCAGGTCGGCAGGATGACCGCGCCAGCGCGGGCCAGCCGCAGCATGTTTTCCAGATGGATGACGGACAGCGGCGTTTCCCGCAGCGCCAGGATTAGCTTGCGCCCTTCCTTGAGCGTCACGTCGGCGGCGCGTTCCAGCAGGTTGTCGCTGTTGCCGTTGGCGATGGCGGCCAGCGCGCCGGTGGTGCAGGGGCAGACCACCATGGCTCGCGCCCGCGCCGAGCCGCTGGCGGGTGGCGCGGTCCATTCGTCCTGGCCGAACACCCGCAGTTGCTCGGGATCGCAGCGGTACTGTTCGACCAGTACCCGCTGGATGTCGCGCGGCCGACCGGGCAGGCGCAATTCGGTTTCCATGTGGATCACGATCTGGGCCGCTTTCGAGATCAGCAGTTGTACCGGCTGACTCGCCTCCAGCAGGCATTGCAGCAGCCGCAGGCCATAATCAGCGCCGGAAGCGCCGGTCATGCCAAGGATGATGGGGCGGGGTGGAGTCATGGCGGTGGACTGGGAAGGTGAAAGCGTATGATCTTCCAAACAGGCTTGGGGAGGATGAGGGTTTTTAGGCGATGCAGCGGTTGCGCCAACGAACGGTCGCTCACGCCGGGGCGTAGCGCCTGTTGCATTTTTTCATAACATACCACGAACGACGCCGAGTAGACGCAAGCAACGGCATCGATCGATCCAAAACAACGGGCTTTGTCGCCAGATGCGTTAATCTTGCTATGATTTTCGTGAAAAAGCCGTATTGGTTTTAGAAAGATTGTAGCGATGTCGAAGTTTAAAGATCACTGTCAGGAATGGGTTAGCTTTGATGAAAGCCTCGGTGATCGCCTGCGGGCATCCGATGGCCGATTATTCCGGTGCATCGCGCTTGATGCCGTCAGGAAATACGATTATGACCCTACTTACGCAATCGTTTTATACACCGGAACAGTATCTGGCTTTGGAACGCCAGGCCAATCATAAAAGCGAGTATGTCAATGGCGGCATTTTTGCGATGGCGGGCGCCAGCAAGGAGCATAATCAGATTGCGTTCAATATCGCCGGGGAGTTACACGCTCAACTGAAAAATCGCCCGTGTCTGGCGTATGTCAACGATATGCGGGTCAAGGTCGGCGCGACCGGCTTGTATACCTATCCCGACGTGGCGGCGCTGTGCGGTGAACCCCAGTTTGAGGATGAGCGGATGGATACCTTTCTGAATCCGTCCGTCATCATCGAAATTTTATCTCCAAGCACCGAGGCGTATGACCGGGGCGATAAGTTCGCTCACTATCGTCGCTTGCCATCGCTGATGGAGTATGTGCTGATCGCTCAGGATAAGGTCAGGGTCGAGCATTACATTCGGCAGGATAGGCGATGGGTATTAACGGAGATGGACAGTCAGGAGGATATGCTGTGTCTGGTTTCGATTCAGTGTGAAATCCCGTTGAGGGAAATCTACGCCAAAGTAGGGCTGTAAAAGTTGACTTGATGATCTCCCTTTCCAGTCGGTGCCGCCTTCCCGCACCTCGCCCGCTTTCAGATTCCGCTTGGCAAATTAGGCCGGCAACATCACCGGACCGAGCACCAAGGTCGCGGCGGGCCAGCCAATCGCATGATTTAGGCGCTTTTTGGCGTCGGCGAACACCCAAACCGCGAAAGCCAGATACAACTCGAAGTATACCACATGAGCAATTCTCCCATTTCAGATTGCAACGACACCTCACTAAACTTCTGTCATTGTCTTGATTCATGCGACGACATGTGTCGTTTTCGCGGCGCACTACCGCAACCAGCTTGGTGGAGAACGGCTTTCTTGGGGGTGCATCCGCCGATGCTGGTGGCTGCTGGGGTTCGGGGCAAACGGTCAGTACTGAAACTGGCCCCGTTGCATCAGGAAATTGCCGGTACCGCTTGGCGCATGGCTGGCATTACCGGCAGGCTTGAGGGATTGCAGGGATTTTGCTGAATATTTTCCCTGCCTTCTCTCAAGGAAGGGAGCGCGGAGCGCCTGGAGGATAGGAGCGTTCTAGCGGTCGGTTGCCCGCAAGGTCTGAAGCAACCGTTCGTGGATGCCGCCGAATCCGCCGTTGCTCATAATCAATACCTGAGTGCCCGGTTGGGTCCGGGCGTGAATGGCGGTCAGCGTGTCATCGAGCGAATGGCAGACCTGCCCGCGCGGGCCGAGCGCCGCCGCGACCGCGCCCAGATCCCAGCCGAGATCGGGCGCCTGGTACAGCACCACCGCATCGGCCAGCGCCAGGGCGGGCGCCAGACTGTCCTTGAACACGCCCAGCTTCATGGTGTTGGAGCGTGGTTCCAGCACGGCGACGATCGGCTGGTCGCCGACCCGAGCGCGCAGCCCGGCCAGCGTGGTCGCAATCGCGGTGGGGTGGTGGGCGAAATCGTCGTAGACCGTCACGCCGTTGACCGTGCCGCGCGCTTCCAGCCGCCGCTTGATGCCCTGGAAATCCGCCAGCGCGGCGAGTGCCGTCGCCACCGGCACGCCGGCATGACGGGCGGCGGCGAGGGCGGCGAGGGCGTTATGGACGTTATGCTGTCCCAGTTGCGTCCATTGCGCCCGGCCTTGCGGCGACCCCTGGTGGTAAACCTCGAAAGCGCTACCGTCCGGGGCAATGGCGCGTGCTTCCCAATCGCCGGTCCCGAAGCGCTCCACCGGCGTCCAGCATCCCATGGCCAGCACCTCGGCCAGATTGCCGTCCTGCCCGTTGGCGACGACCAAGCCAGCACCCGGCACGGTTCGTAATAGGTGATGGAACTGGCGTTGAATCGCCGCCAAATCGGGGAAGATGTCGGCGTGATCGAATTCCAGATTATTCAGAATCAGGGTACGCGGCCGGTAGTGGACGAACTTGGAGCGCTTATCGAAAAACGCGGTGTCATATTCGTCCGCCTCCACCACGAAAAACGGAGCGCGGCCCAAGCGCGCCGACACGCCGAAATTGGCCGGAATGCCGCCGATCAGAAAGCCGGGCTCCAAGCCGGCGTGTTCCAGAATCCAGGCCAACAAACTACTGGTGGACGTTTTGCCGTGGGTGCCGGCCACCGCCAGTACGTGACGCTCGCGCAGCACGTAATCCGCCAGCCAGGCCGGGCCGGAGGTGTAGGGCAGATCGCGATTGAGCATCTCTTCGACAATCGGGCGGCCGCGGCTCATGACGTTGCCGACCACGATCATGTCGGGCCGAAATTCGGCGATCTGGCCAGGATCGTAGCCTTCCCGCAGCGCGATGCCGGCCTCGGCCAGTTGGGTGCTCATCGGCGGATAGACGCCGGCGTCGCAACCGGACACGCTATGCCCCGCCGCGCGGGCCAGCAGGGCGACGCCGGCCATGAACGTGCCGCAAATACCGAGAATGTGAATGTGCATGGGGGAATCTCCCCGTCCGACCCGGCCACGGGTGCAAGACGGCGCAGGGTTGGAGCGCCTCAGTCGATCCAGCCGGCGAGCGTCCAGGATAAAAAGGTATAGCCCAGGGCGTAGAGCGTGCCGGCCCAGACCGGGGTGTTGAAGGCGTGGCGTAGGATATGGGCCATGACGGCGATGCTCCAGGCCATCAACGCCAGCATCAGCAGTGTGGGAAACTGGTTGTCGCCTTGCGGTCCCTGACGCACGATCCAGATCATCGGCGGCAGCGCTAGCAGCCCCATCAGGGCGCCGGAGCCGGTCAGCGCGGTCAGCGTCTGTTCGAAGCGGCCAGGATGCCGGTACAGGCTCAGCGTCAGGTACAGCAGGCCGGCCAGCAGCACCATGTCCAGCAGTATTTGCAGGAGCGCTACTTGAATCGGCGCGCTAAGAGCGAGCACCAGCAGGCCGGATGTTGCATAAGCCAGCAAGCACATTTTCAGCAGCGGCATGGAGATCGGGATATCCTGCGGACCTTTGCGGAACAGGCAAATATCCAGAAAGAGATCGAACAGGGTGCGCATGGATTCAGTGGTGGACGAAGGGGTGAGCGGGGTTGGTGGTCGCGAACAAGCCGGCGATGTCGAGCGGGTCAAAGACGTAACGATGGCCGCAAAACTCGCAGTCCACTTGCAACGCGCCCTTTTCGGCCAGCGCTTGGCGGAGTTCGTTCTCGCCCAGCGCGCGCAACATGCCGGCGGTGCGTTCCCGCGAGCAGTTGCAGCGGTAGCTGAAGCTCCGTGGAGCGAACAGCCGGACAAGCTCTTCATGGAACAGCCGACGCAGCAGGGTGGAAACGTCCAGTCGCAGCAGTTCGGTGGATTGCAGGGTGTCGGCCAGCACATTCAGACGCCGCCAAGCATCCGGTTCGGCGTCGTTGCCGGGTAGTTGCTGCAACAGCAGGCCGGCGGCGGTTTGCTCGTCGGTGGCCAGCCAGATCCGGGTGGGCAACTGCTCGGAATGGGCGAAATAGTGCTCCAGGGTTTCCGTCAGGGTGTCGCCGCGCAGATCGATCACGCTTTGATAGGGCTCCTTGCCCGAGCCGGCGTCAAGGGTCAAGACGAGTGCGCCGTCGCCGCACAGCGCGCACAGCGGCGCCGGTTTCGGGTCGCCGTCCCAGCGGGCTAGTCCGCGCAGGGTACGGTCGGCGGCAACTTGCACCACCAGCAAACGCAGTGGTCCGCGCGCCTGGATTTGCAAGGTCAACAGACCGTCGAACTTGATGGTTGCCGATATCAGGGCGGCGGCGGCGACGGCCTCGCCCAGCACCTGGCGCACCGCGGGTGGGTAGGCGCGGCGCTCCAGCACCGTCCGCCATGTAGCGTCAAGCCGCACGATTTCACCGCGGGTCGGCAGGTTTTCGAAAAGAAAGCGTTGCAGGTAGTCGCGATCAGGCATGTTCGGGGCTGGTGTCGCTTGATGGAAATTAGGCAAGGTGCAAAGTACCCGCTTGCCGCGGCTTTAACAAGATGCCGGAGTACACCGCGCTTGCCACCCTGTCCGGGAAAGTGTCAACCCTCTATATTTAGGAGTGTTTTTATAAATATTTAATTTGTAAAAAATATTAAGTTGTTGTTTTTAAATTATTTTCATAATAAGACTACGCGTTAGCTTTTCTTGACAGCGACAGCTTGACCTTCCTATAGTCTGGTGGCGAAAAGTGGGGAAATGTGGGGCGCGGCATGGGTTCGGCCCCAAGGAGCGCAACGTTGTTCCGTGGCGTCAATCCGTTATCGCTGGACGGCAAGGGGCGGTTGTCGTTACCAGCCAAGTACCGCCAGCACCTGCTGGAAGCGACGGGTGGGCAGTTGGTGCTGACCGTCGATCGCGACCGTTGCCTGTTGTTGTATCCGCTCCCGGTGTGGGAAGAGATCGAGCGGAAGCTGATTCAACTTTCCAGCACCAACCAGCGGACCAGAGCCCTCAAACGGTTATTGTTGGGACATGCCGAAGAGTGTTGCCTGGATGCCAGCGGCCGGATCCTGTTGCCAGCTCCCTTGCGCGAGTTTGCGAACCTGGAGAAGCGAGTGGTGCTGGTGGGGCAGGGAAATAAATTCGAAATCTGGAACGAATCGTCCTGGCATGCATGGCGTGAGTCGCTGTTGGCCGAAGCGGAAGATCCAGCCGCTGAGCCGTTGCCCGATCTGGATGCGTTGGCGTTCTAGCGCATGAGGGACGCCGCTTTGCTGTCGCATCAGTCGGTTTTGTTGGTCGAGGCGCTGGCCGCGTTGAATCTTCGCCCGGACGGCCGCTATGTGGACGCCACGTTTGGTCGGGGCGGGCACTCGGCGGCGCTGCTGGCGGCGCTCGGGCCGGAAGGGCGGTTGCTGGCGTTCGACCGGGATCCGGCGGCGGCGCGTTGCGCGGTCGAACGCTTCGGCGGCGACCCTCGTTTCGCCTTCGTGCGGGCGGCGTTCAGCCAATTGGCCGAGGTGGTCGCCGAGCGGGGATGGTCTGGCCGGGTTGACGGAATTTTGCTGGATCTGGGGGTGTCGTCGCCGCAGTTGGACGATCCGGCGCGCGGTTTCAGTTTCAGTCAGGAGGGTCCGTTGGATATGCGCATGGACCCGACGGCGGGAAGCAGCGCGGCCGAATGGCTTGAGCAGGTCGGCGAAATCGAGTTGGGGCGAGTGCTGGCGGAATACGGCGAGGAGCGTTTTTACCGGCGGGTGGCGCGCGCCATTGTCGCCGCGCGGCGGCAGGCGCCGGTCGTCACGACGAAGCAGTTGGCCGCCCTCGTCGCCGCGGCCGTACCCACCCGCGAACCCGGCAAACATCCGGCCACCCGTACTTTTCAGGCCCTTCGGATCGCGGTCAACGACGAGTTGCGCGAATTGCGGGCCGTGTTGCCGCAGGCGGTGCGCGCGCTGGCGCCCGGCGGCCGGTTGGCGGTCATCAGTTTTCATTCCCTGGAGGATCGGATGGTCAAGCACTTCATGCGGGAGCAGGCGCGCGGGAGGGAGCCGCCGCTGGATCTGCCGGTGACGGGTCTCCCGACCGGAATGACCTTGCGGCCGATCGGTCGGGCGGCGCGGCCTGGCGCCGCGGAGATCGCCGCCAACCCGCGATCGCGCAGCGCGCTGCTGCGGGCGGCGGAGCGGCTGACATGAAAGGTCAGGTTCTGCTGGTGGCGGGCTTGGCGGTCGCCATTCTCGGTTCCGGCGTGGGCGTGGTTTACACGGAGCACGCCAACCGACAACTTTTCATCGAACTCCAGAAGCTTCAGGCGGAACGGGATAATCTCGAAATCGAATGGGAACTGCTGCAACTGGAGCAAAGCACGTTGGTCACCGACGCGGTGATCGAGCAGACGGCGCGGACCCGCCTGAACATGTTGATTCCGGACCCGGGCGCGGTTCTTTACATCACTCCTCAATGAATCCAATGCTTGCCAAAGGCTTATCCAACTCCAGAAAAAGTCCCGCGGGCGCGCTACCGCGTGCGGTGCGAGCGCTGCGCGCCACGACCCGCCGGGGGCTGGTGCTGGGCATGCTGGTCGCGGCGGCGGGGGGCATGGTGGCGCGCGCGGCCTACCTGCAACTGGTTCATGCCGATTTCCTGCAAGAGCAGGGCGACGAACGCTTTCTGCGGGTGGTCGAGGTGCCGGCGCACCGCGGGATGATTCTCGATCGCAACGGCGAGCCGCTGGCGGTCAGCTCGCCGGTGGATTCGATCTGGGCGCAGCCGGCGGAATTGAAGCAGCAGCGCAATCGCTGGCCGGCGCTCGCGTCGTTGCTCGGACTGACAGTGACGGAACTGGAGCAAAAACTGGCGGTGCCCGAAAGCCGCCAGTTTGTCTATTTACGCCGGCATCTGGCCCCGAGCGTGGCTCAGCGGATCCTGCAACTTGAGGTTTCCGGCGTGTACTCGCGGCGCGAATACCGCCGTTACTATCCGGACGCCGAGGTCACCTCCCATCTTTTAGGCTTCACCGACATCGACGATGTCGGTCAGGAAGGGCTGGAAAAGAGTCTCGACGCCCAATTGCGCGGCATCCCCGGCAGCAAACGGGTGATCAAGGATCGGCTGGGCCGAATCGTCGAGGATGTGGAAAACATCCGGGTTCCGCAGGCCGGTCGGCAGGTGGTGTTGAGCATCGACCGGCGGCTTCAGTACCTTGCCTACCGCGCGCTCAAGACGGCGGTGCTGGAAAATAAGGCCAGCGCCGGTTCGGCGGTGATGGTGGATGCGCTAACCGGCGAGATTCTGGCCATGGTGGATCAGCCGGCGGGCAATCCGAACAATCGGGCCGAACTGAAAGGCGATTTATTGCGCAACCGGGCGATCACCGATGTTTACGAACCGGGCTCGACCATGAAACCGTTCGCGATCGCCATGGCGCTGGAGAGCGGTCGCTGGACGCCCAGCACCCGTGTGAACACCGCCCCGGGTTGGCTCAGGGTGGGCCGCTATCGGGTGCGCGACGTGCACAACTATGGCTCGATCGATGTGACGCACGTACTCAGCAAGTCCAGCAATGTCGGCACCAGCAAGATCGCGCTGTCCCTGCCGGCCGAGCGCTTGTGGCAGGTGTACAAAAGCCTCGGCTTTGGGGCGACGACCGGAGTAGGTTTGTCGGGCGAACAGGTCGGTATGCTGCGCCACTTTAGCAAATGGGGCGGCGAAATCGGTCACGCCAATCATTCCTTCGGTTACGGTTTTTCGGTCAACATGTTGCAGTTGGCCCAAGCGTATGTCGTGCTGGCGGCGGATGGCGTCCGGCGACCGCTGACCCTGCTCAAGCGCGAGCAGCCGCTCGGTCCGGCCGACGAAGATCGGGTGTTGTCGGCGCGGGCGGTACGGCAAGTGCGGGCGATGCTGGAAGAGGCCGTGAGCCAGAAAGGAACCGGGTTCAAAGCCAGCGTGCCCGGTTACCGGGTGGCGGGCAAGACCGGCACGGTGCATAAGATCGTCAACGGCCGCTATGCCCGCAACCGCTATTTTTCCCTGTTCGCCGGCATGGTGCCGGCCAGTAATCCCAGGCTGGTGATGGTGGTCATTATCGACGAGCCGAAAGGCGGGGCCTATTACGGCGGCACGGTGGCGGCGCCGGTGTTCGGGAAAACCATGGGCGAGGTGCTGCGGATTCTGAACGTTACGCCGGATGATTTGCCCAGCATGAAGATCGCCGGCGCCGCGCCGCCAGTGGGGAAAATGCCATGAATCAGGCATCGCCACTTACCCTGGGCTCGCTATTGAGGGATTTCACAGAAGTGCCGGCTGGTCTGGCCGACCGCCCGATCGCCGGGCTGGCGAGCGACAGCCGCGCGGTTCGGCCGGGCGATCTGTTTTTCGCGCTGCGCGGCGAGCAGCGGCATGGCCTGGAGTTCGGCGAGTCGGTGCGGGCGGCGGGGGCGCTGGCGGCGGTCTGGGAGCCGCCCTACGAAGGCCCGCCGACGGTCGCCGGCGAGGTAACGCTACCCTTGCTGGCGGTGCCGGAATTGCGTCAGCGCATGGGGCCGATCGCCAGCCGTTTTCACGGCGCGCCGTCCAGGCGACTGCGGGTGATCGGCGTCACCGGTACCGACGGCAAGACCTCCTGCGTCCATTTCATCGCCCAGGCGCTCAGCGACGCCGGGCACGGACCGTGCGGCATTCTCGGCACCTTGGGCGTCGGCGAATACGGCCGGACCGAACCGTCGCCGCATACCACGCCGGACCCCTTGGCCGTGCAGGGCTGGCTGGCGCGACTGGTGACCGCCGGCCGGCGTCACGCCGCGATGGAGGTGTCCTCGCACGCCCTGGATCAGGGGCGGGTGAACGGAGTCGAGTTCGCGGTGGCGGCGCTCACCCATCTGACCCGCGATCATCTGGATTACCACGGCACGCCGGAAGCCTACGCGGCGGCCAAGCGCCGGCTGTTTTGCGAGCATCGACCCGGCCGGGCGGTGCTGAATCTGGACGACGCCTTCGGCCGCGCCATCGCCGCCGAGTCGCGCGGCCGGACGGAAGTGATTGTCTACGGTCTGGGCGCGCGTCCGTGTCCGGATCGCTTCGTCTGGGGGGATGAACTGGAGCTGACTCCGGCCGGCCTGCGGCTGCGAATCCGCTCATCCTGGGGCGACGGCGAACTGCGAGCCGGCGTGCTGGGCCGCTTCAACGCCAGCAACCTGCTGTTGGCCCTGGCGGTGCTGCTGGCCCTGGACCTGCCCTTGGCCGAGGTGCTGGAGCGGCTGGCGCGGACCGCGACGGTGCCGGGACGCATGGAACGATTGACCGGGCCGAACCGGCCGCTGGCGGTGATCGACTACGCCCATACCCCCCATGCCCTGGAGCAGGCGCTGCGCGCCTTGCGCGAGCACGGCGGCGGGCGCTTGTGGTGCGTGTTCGGCTGCGGCGGCGACCGCGACGCCGGCAAGCGACCGCTGATGGGCGCGGTGGCCGAGCGTTGGGCCGACCGGGTGACAATCACCGACGATAATCCGCGCGGCGAGGATCCGCAACGCATCGTGCGCGACATTCGGGCCGGGATGCGCCGCCCCGAGGCCGCGCCCGTGATCCACGACCGGCGGACCGCCATCGCCGAAACCCTGGCCCAAGCCGCGCCCGGCGACATCGTGCTGATCGCCGGCAAGGGCCATGAGGATGTCCAGATCGTCGGCGCCGAAAAACGACCCTTCAGCGACCGCGACGCGGCGCGCGAGTGCCTGTCCCTCTCTCCCGACTTTCAGGCGGAAACCGCATAGATGAACGATCTCCGTTCGCCCTTGAGCCTGCGCGAAGCCGCCCGCTTGCTGGAGGCCGAAGTGTCCGGTGGCGATGTGGTTTTTACGGCGGTCGGCACTGACAGCCGCCGCCTGCCGGCGGATGCGTTGTTCGTGGCCTTGAGCGGGCCGAACTTCGACGGTCATGAGTTCGTTCCCGCCGCGGGCCGGCAGGGCGCCCGCGCGGCCCTGGTCAGCCGCTGGGTGGCCGATCCGCTGCCGCAATTGCGGGTGACCGATACCCGGTTGGCGCTGGGTCGGTTGGCGGCGGCCTGGCGGGCCCGTTTTGCGGGTTCCCTGATCGCCCTGACCGGCAGCAACGGCAAGACCACGCTGAAGGAAATGCTGGCCGCCATCCTGCGCCAGCGCGGGCCGACCCTGGCCACCGAGGGCAACCTCAACAACGATATCGGCGTGCCGCTGACGCTGCTGCGCTTGAACGCGGATCATGTCCATGCGGTGATCGAGATGGGCGCCAACCACCACGGCGAGATCGCCTATCTGACCGGACTGGCGCGACCGGACGTGGCGATCGTCAACAATGCCGGTCCCTGCCATCTGGAAGGGTTCGGCGACGTGGCCGGGGTGGCGCGCGCCAAGGGCGAAATCTTCCAGGGATTGAGTCCGGACGGCGTGGCGATCGTCAATCGCGACGACCCCTACGCTGATTATTGGGCCGGGCTGAATCCGGGCCGGCGAACGATCGATTTCGGGCTGGACCGGCCGGCGGCGGTGAGCGCCCGAATGCTGGACGCCGCCATCAATCGTTTTTGTTTGATCGCCCCGGTCGGAGAAGTGGAGGTTCGCCTGCCGCTGCCCGGCCGGCACAACATCCGCAACGCGCTGGCGGCGGCGGCGGGCGCGTTGGCGGCGGGCGCGACGCCGGACGATATCCGCCGGGGCTTGGAATCCCTGCGCGATGTCGGCGGTCGCTTGCAGCGGCTGCGCGGCCGGCACGGCGGCACGGTGATTCACGATGCCTACAACGCCAATCCCGCTTCGCTGGCGGCGGCCTTGCACACGGTTGGCGCGGGGTCGGAGCGCAAGTGGCTGGTGCTGGGCGACATGCGCGAACTGGGGCCGGTGGCGGACGAGTTCCACGCCCAATCCGGCCGCGAAGCCGGAAACGCTGGATTCGAACGGCTCTATGCCCTGGGCGAACACAGCCGGGCGGCGGCGGCGGCGTTTGGGGAGGGCGGCCGGCATTTCGCCGACGTGGAATCGTTGATTGCGGAACTGAGCCGGAATCTCGAACGCGGCATCGAGCCGCCGGTGGTGCTGATCAAGGGCTCGCGCGGCATGCGGATGGAGCGGGTGGTGGCGGCTCTGGTCGAGCCCGAGGAAGCAAACGCGAACCCGGAGGGGCAGGGCTGATGCTGGTTTTGCTGGCCGAATGGCTGACCGAATATTTCTATACGGGTTTCAATGTCTTTCAGTATCTGACGCTGCGGGGGATTCTGGGCGTGCTCACGGCGCTGCTCATTTCCCTGATCGTCGGACCGGCCATGATCCGCCGCTTGAGCCGCTATCAGATCGGTCAGCAGATCCGCGAGGATGGCCCCAAGAGCCATTTTTCCAAGGCGGGCACCCCGACCATGGGCGGGGCGCTGATTCTGGTCGCCATCGCCGTCGCGACCCTGCTGTGGGCCGACCCGCGCAATCGCTACGTCTGGATCGTGCTGCTGACGACGCTGGCTTTCGGAGCCATTGGCTGGATGGATGACTACAAGAAGTTGATCTTGCGCAACTCCAGGGGTCTATCGGCGCGGACCAAGTATTTTTGGCAATCCTGCGCCGGACTGACGGCGGCGCTGCTGTTGTATTTCACCGCCCAATCCGCGGTGGAGACCCAGCTCATCGTGCCGTTTTTCAAAAACGTGGCCCTGCACCTGGGTTGGCTGTTCGTACCGGTGGCCTACTTCGTCATCGTCGGCACCAGCAACGCCGTCAATCTGACCGATGGCCTGGACGGGTTGGCGATCGTGCCGACCGCCATGGTGGCCGGCGCCCTGGCGGTGTTCTGTTATGCCTCGGGTAACCGGATCTTCGCCGATTATCTTGGCATTCCGCATGTGCCGGGCGTGGGGGAGATCACGGTGTTCTGCGGCGCGATGGTCGGGGCCGGCCTCGGCTTTCTCTGGTTCAATGCCTACCCGGCCCAGGTGTTCATGGGCGATGTCGGCGCGCTGGCCCTGGGCGCGGCGCTGGGCGCCATCGCCGTGGCGGTGCGCCAGGAACTGGTGCTGTTCGTGATGGGTGGGGTGTTCGTCATGGAGACGGTGTCGGTGATCCTGCAGGTGACTTCGTTCAAGCTGACTGGACGGCGGATCTTTCGTATGGCGCCGCTGCATCATCATTTCGAACTCAAGGGCTGGCCCGAGCCTCGGGTGATCGTTCGTTTCTGGATCATCACCATCATCTTGGTGCTGATCGGTCTGGCGACTCTGAAAATCCGTTAAGGGAGAAAGACGCGGATGCCGCGATTGGCGGGAACCACGCTGGTGGTCGGGTTGGGAAAAAGCGGTCTGTCCGCCGTGCGGGCGCTGAAAGTGCTGGGCGCGACGGTTGCCGCGATCGACAGCCGCGTCGATCCGCCGGGGTTGCCGGCCTTGCGCGAGGAGTTTCCCGATGTGCCTTGCCAACTGGGCGGTTTCGAGCCGGCGGCGTTCGCCGGCGCGGCCCGACTGCTGGTCAGTCCCGGAGTGGCGATCGCGACCCCGGCCATCGCCGCCGCCGCGGCGCGGGGCGTACCGGTCTGGGGCGACATCGAACTGTTGGCGCGGTTGACGCGGGCGCCGGTGGCGGCCATCACCGGTTCCAACGGCAAGAGCACGGTCACGACCTTGCTGGGACTGATGGCCGAACGCGCCGGAATGCGAGCGGCGGTGGGCGGCAATCTGGGCACGCCGGCGCTGGATCTGTGGCTGCGGGACGAAGCGGGACCGGGAAACACTCCCGAGCTGTACGTGCTGGAGCTGTCCAGTTTTCAACTGGAAACCACATATAACCTCAATGCCCGGGTGGCGACGGTGCTGAACATCAGCCCCGATCACATGGATCGCTACCGAACCCTGGACGATTACATCGCCGCCAAGCGGCGCGTTTTTCATGGCGACGGCGTCATGGTGCTGAATGCCGACGATCCGGCGGTCATGGCGATGGCCGAGCCGGGGCGGAACGTGCTGCGGTTTACCTTGGACGAACCGGACGAGAGTGGGTTCGGCCTGCGGCGGGACGGCGGCGAAACCTGGTTGGCGCGGGGCCAGGAGCGCTGGATCGCGGCATCGGAGTTGAAAATTAGCGGCGATCACAATCTGGCCAACGCGCTGGCGGCGCTGGCCATGGGCCATTCGCTCGGCCTGCGGCGCGAAGCGATGCGGGCGGCGTTGCGAGAGTTCGCCGGATTGGCGCATCGCACCACGCTGGTGCTGGAACGGGCCGGGGTGCGCTGGTTCGACGATTCCAAGGGCACCAACGTCGGCGCGACGGTGGCGGCGGTGCGCGGCCTGCGGGGTTCGATGGTGCTGATCGCCGGCGGCGACGGCAAGGGACAGGATTTCGCGCCGCTGCGCGCGGCGTTGGCCGGCAAGGCGCGGGCCGTGGTGCTGATCGGCCGCGACGCGCCGCTGATCGCCGCCGCGCTGGGCGGCAGCGTGCCGGTCCATCCGGCGCGCGATATGGATCAGGCCGTGGCGAGGGCGGCGCAACTGGCCCAGCCGGGCGATAGCGTTTTGTTATCGCCGGCCTGCGCCAGCTTCGACATGTTCAGCGGCTACGAAGAACGCGGCGCGGTTTTCGCGGCGGCGGTACGGAGCTTGACCGAATGCTAAGCGCCACCACTGATGGCAGGATCGGGGAGAGGAGCAGGCAGTCGCGCGCCGGCGAGAGCCGGACGGCCCGGCCGTTTCCCGACCCCTGGGTATTGGTTCCGGCCGTGCTGCTGCTGACGCTGGGCTTGCTCATGGTGACTTCGGCGTCGATACCGCTGGCCGGTTCCAGGATGGGTCAGCCGCTCTATTTTCTGATCCGGCAGGGTGCGTTCGTCGTGGTTGGGCTGCTGGCGGCCGGTTTGATCTTGCAGGTTCCGCTGACCCGCTGGCGACGGGCGGGGCCCCTGCTCCTGCTGGCGGCGATTGGCCTGCTGGGGTTGGTGTTGGTGCCGGGAATCGGCAGGGAGGTCAACGGCAGCATGCGCTGGATCGCCGCCGGCCCCGTCAACATCCAGGTTTCGGAGATCGCCAAGCTGTTTGTCCTGATCTATGTCGCTGGCTATCTCAAACGACACGGCGCGGACTTGCAAACCGCGAACGTCCGGACCTCGACGTTGGCGTTGTTGCGACCGATGGCGGTGCTGGCGGTGCTGGCGGTGCTGCTGCTCCTGGAGCCGGACTTCGGCAGCGTGGTGGTGTTGATGGCGACCGCGCTGGGCATGGTGTTTCTGGCCGGCGTCAACCTCTGGCAGTTCGGAACGCTGCTGGTCGGCACGGCCGCGGCCATGGCGGTGCTGATTCTGTCCTCGCCCTATCGCCGCGAGCGATTGTTCAGTTTCGTCAACCCCTGGGAGGATCCTTTCGGCGGCGGCTTTCAGTTGGTGCAATCGCTGATCGCCATCGGTCGCGGCGAACTGTTCGGCGTCGGCCTGGGGGGCAGCGTGCAGAAGTTGTTCTATCTGCCGGAGGCCCATACCGATTTCCTGTTCGCGGTGCTGGCCGAGGAGTTGGGACTGGCCGGCATTCTGACGGTGCTGGCGCTGTTCATGATCCTGGTCTGGCGCGCCTTCGCGATTGCGCGGCGGGCCGAGCGGCTGGACATGCGGTTTTCGGCTTATCTGGCCTATGGCATCGGTCTGTGGTTCGGCATTCAGGCGCTGTTCAACATGGGTGTGAATATGGGTGTATTGCCGACCAAGGGATTGACCTTGCCGCTGATGAGCTACGGCGGCAGCAGCGTGGTGGCGATGTGCATGACCCTGGCGCTGCTGCTGCGGATCGATATCGAAACCCGGGCCAGGGGGGTACACGAAGAATGAATGGAACGCGGCCGGTGCTGATCATGGCCGGCGGTACCGGTGGGCATGTATTTCCGGCCTTGGCCGTGGCCGAGTGGCTGCGCGAACGCGGGGTATCGGTGATCTGGATGGGCACTCGGCACGGTCTGGAGGCGACGCTGGTGCCCAAGGCTGGCATTCCGATCGAGTGGATCGGCGTGGCCGGCTTGCGCGGCAAGGGCGTGCGTCGCTTGCTGGCGCTGCCGTTCATGCTCGGGCGAGCTTTGTGGCAGGCCGGCGCCATCTTGCGGCGGCTGCGGCCACTGGTGGTATTGGGCATGGGCGGTTTCGCCAGCGGACCGGGCGGCCTGGCGGCGCGCGTCTTGGGCATCCCGCTGGTGGTGCACGAGCAAAACGCCGTGGCCGGTTTGACCAACCGCTGGCTGGCCCGTCTCGCCAGCCAGGTGCTGGAGGCGGTTCCAGGCACGTTTCCTCCGGCGCGGCACGCCGTGAGCGTCGGCAACCCGGTGCGGGAATCCATCGCCGCCTTGCCCGCGCCGGCCGAGCGCTTCGCCAAGCGCGCCGGCCCGCCGCGGTTGCTGGTGTTGGGCGGCAGCCAGGGCGCGCTGGCGCTCAACCGGCGCGTGCCGGAGGCGCTGGCGCGCTTGGACGAGGGGGAACGGCCGGAAGTCTGGCATCAAGCCGGCGGCCAGTTGCACGAGACCGCGGTGGCGGCCTACCGGGAGGCTGAAGTGACGGCGCGGCTAACGCCATTTATCGGGGACATGGCGGCAGCCTATGGCTGGGCCGATCTGGTGCTGTGCCGGGCCGGGGCGCTGACCGTGGCCGAACTGGCGGCGACCGGCGTCGGCGCGGTGCTGGTGCCGTTCCCGTTCGCGGTGGACGACCATCAGACCGCCAATGCCCGGTTTCTGGAGCAGGGCGGCGCGGCGCGGGTGGTCCAGCAGGCGGAGTTGAGCGCCGAAAATCTGGCCCTGTTGCTGCGCGATCTGCTCGGCGACCGCCAACGCCTGCTGGCCATGGCCGAGGCGGCACGCCGTCTGGCGAAAACCGGCGCCGCCGAGCAGGTGGCGCGGGCCTGTCTGGAGCGGGCGCGCTCCTGACCCATACAACGAGAATCGAGGACATGGATAACCCGGTGTTGATGACCATTCCGGAAGCGTGGCGCGACATGCGCCGAATCCGCCACATCCACTTCGTCGGCATCGGCGGGGCCGGCATGAGCGGTATCGCCGAGGTGCTGCTGAATCTGGGTTACAGCGTGTCCGGCTCCGACCTGCGCGCCAGCGCGGTCACCGCGCGACTGGAACGCTTGGGCGCGATCATCCACCAGGGCCATGCCGCCGACCACGTCGCCGGCGGCGACGCGGTGGTGATTTCCAGCGCGGTGGCCGAGGACAATCCCGAGGTGACGGCGGCGCGGGCGGCGCGCATCCCGGTGGTGCCGCGCGCCGAGATGCTGGCCGAACTGATGCGTTTCCGCTACGGCATCGCCGTGGCCGGAACGCACGGCAAGACCACCACCACCAGCCTGATCGCCAGCCTGCTGGCCGAGGGCGGGCTGGATCCGACTTTCGTGATCGGCGGTCGGCTGAACAGCGCTGGAGCCAACGCCCGGCTCGGCGCCGGACGCTACCTGGTGGCCGAGGCCGACGAGAGCGACGCTTCGTTCCTGTTCTTGCAGCCGATGCTGGCGGTGGTGACCAATATCGACGCCGATCACCTGGCCACCTACGGCGGCGATTTCGAGCGGCTGCGCGAAAGCTTCGTCGAGTTCCTGCACCACCTGCCGTTTTACGGGCTGGCGGTGTTGTGCGCCGACGATCCGCAGGTGCGATCGATCCTGCCGCGGTTGAGTCGGCCGGCGCTGACCTACGGTACCGGTGAGGATTGCGACGCCCGCGCCAGCGATATCGTTCAGGAAGGACCGCGCACCCGTTTTCTGGCGCACTTGCCCGGCCTGAGCGCGCCGCTGCCGGTCACCCTGAATCTGCCGGGTCGACACAGCGTGTTGAACGCGCTGGCGGCGATCGCGGTGGCGCGCGAACTGGGGGTGGCGGAAACCGCCATCCGTCGCGCGTTGCTGAATTTCCAGGGCATCGGTCGGCGTTTCCAGCAGCATGGCGAGCTGGTCTTGCCCAGCGGGGGGCACGCGGCGCTGATGGACGATTACGGCCACCACCCGCGCGAGATCCAGGCGGTGCTGGAAGCGGTGCGCGGCGCCTGGCCACAACGGCGGCTGGTGCTGGCGTTCCAGCCGCATCGCTTCAGCCGCACACGCGATCTGTTCGACGACTTCGCCCAAGTGCTGTCCGAGGTGGATACGCTGATCCTGCTGGACGTGTATCCCGCTGGGGAAAAGCCGATCGCCGGGGCCGATGGCCGCGGCCTGAGCCGAGCGATCCGGGTGCGTGGCAAGGTCGATCCGATTTTCGTCGAGCAAGCCGCCGATCTGCCGGCGGTGCTGCCCGACTTGTTGTGCGACGGCGACCTGCTGCTGCTGATGGGAGCCGGCGATATCGGGGCCGTGGCGGCGCAACTGGGCCGCGACGGTCTGCCGGTTTAAGGTTCGGATTCAGGGGGTGGCGTTGACCGCCCTCTTCGAAGTGGAGAATGCGGATGCAACAGATACAACGGCGCGTGGTGAACGGCCCGGCGGAATTTGGCAAGGTCGCGGTGCTGATGGGCGGCTGGTCGGCTGAACGAGCCGTATCGCTCAGGAGCGGTCAGGCGGTGTTGGCGGCATTGCTGGCGCGTGGCGTGGACGCCCACGGCATCGATACCGACCGCGAGATCTTGCGGGTGTTGTCCGACGGCGGTTTCGACCGGGTTTTCATCGTCCTGCACGGACGCGGCGGCGAGGATGGCGTCATTCAAGGGGCGCTGGAGATTTTGGGCCTCCCCTATACCGGCAGCGGCGTGCTGGCCTCGGCGCTGGGGATGGACAAGCTGCGCACCAAACAGGTCTGGCGGGGCGCGGGCCTGCCGACGCCGCCTTGGCGGCTGGCGGAGAGCGCGACGGATCTGGCGGATGCCGCGCGGGATCTGGGCTTGCCGCTGGCGGTGAAACCCTCCCGCGAGGGTTCCAGCATCGGCATTAGCCGGGTCGATGCCCCGGACCAGTTCCAGGCGGCCTGGGAGCAGGCCGCTGCCTGCGATTCGCCGGTGCTGGTGGAGCCGTGGATCCAAGGGCAGGAATATACCGGCGCGCTGCTGGGCGGCGCGGCGCTGCCGCTGATCCGGCTGGAGACGCCCCGCGCTTTTTACGACTACGAGGCCAAGTACCACGCCAACGATACCCGTTATCTCTGTCCCTGCGGCCTGCCCGAATCGCGGGAAGCGGAATTGCAAGCCCTGGTGCGGCAGGCGTTCGCCGCGGTGGACGGCGCCGGCTGGGGCCGGGTCGATGTGATGGTGGATGCCGGAGGCCAACCCTGGTTGTTGGAAGTCAATACCGTGCCCGGCATGACCGATCACAGCCTGGTGCCCATGGCGGCGCGGGTGGCTGGGCACAGCTTCGAGGATTTGGTCTGGCGGATCTTGGAAACCAGTCTGGCGCGATCGGGCTGAACGGAGGCGGGAATGCGGTTCGGACAACGCCAGCGCCGCCGGGGCGCGACGGCGCTCAGGCGCGAACCTCCGGCTTCCCCGGGGGCGTGGAAAGTGGTTTGGAGCTTGCCGCTGCGCTGGTTGGGCGTGGCCTTGGCACTGGCCGCGGTGGGCTTTGGGGTGCGGTTCGCGAGCGAGAAGTTGCGTGAACCCGGCGCGTTTCCGCTGCGCCAGGTCCGCATCGAGGGCGAGCTGCGCAATTTGGCCGAGGAAGACTTTCAACCCATCGTGCGCGGCTATCTGGGCCAGAACTTTTTCGATGCCGATCTGGACGCCCTGCACGGGGAGTTGGCGGTCAATCCCTGGATCGAGGAAGTCGCGGTGCGGCGCGGGTGGCCCGATACGGTGGAAATCACCCTGCGCGAGCGCGTTGCCTTCGGGTACTGGGGCGAGCGGGAAATGGTGGATGTGAATGGCCACCGATTCCAGCCGGCGGAGGTCCGCCAGCCGGGTCCATGGCCGCGGCTGGCCGGCCCGGACGGTCATGAAAAGGATCTGATCAGAACGTACCGGCAGGCGCGCGCCCTGCTCGACCCAGTCGGGCTGAAGCTGGTGAAGCTGGTGGAGGACGAGCGGCGGGCCTGGTGGCTGACCTTCGATTCCGGCCTGGAGGTGTATTTGGGGCGTGAGCAATTCGAACGGCGGTTGCAGCGCTTGGCGCGAATTTATCCGCGCATACTGGCCGCCCAGGCCGAGCGGATCGCGGCGGTGGATTTGCGTTATGTCAACGGCTTCGCCGTGCGTTGGAAGACCGGGTCGCCGGATCCGGCGGCGGGCTAGATTATCGCGGGAGAGGACCGGGACATGTCCAGGAAAGAAAACAAGAACTTGATCGTCGGGCTCGATATTGGCACCTCGAAAGTGGCGGTCATCGTCGGCGAAGTCGATTCGGACGGGGCCATCGAGGTGGTTGGCATCGGCACGCATCCCTCTCGGGGCCTGAAGAAAGGAGTCGTCGTCAATATCGAGTCGACCGTGCAGTCGATTCAGCATGCGGTGGACGAAGCCGAGCGAATGGCGGGTTGCCAGATCCATTCGGTTTACACGGGTATTTCCGGCAGCCACATCCGCGGGCTCAATTCGCATGGAGTGACCGGCATCAAGAATCGGGAGGCCACACCGGAAGACGTCGAGCGCGTGATGGAGGCGGCGCGGGTGGTGGCGATTCCAGCCGACCAGAAGATTCTGCACATCCTGCCGCAGGAGTTCATCATCGATGGCCAGGAAGGCATCCAGGATCCCGTCGGCATGTCCGGGGTGCGGCTGGAGGCGCGAGTGCACATCGTGACTGGCGCGGTGAGCGCCGCCCAGAATATCGTCAAGTGCGTGCAGCGCTGCGGCTTGGAGGTGGACGACATCATCCTGCAACAAATGGCTTCCAGCCGGGCGGTGCTGAATCCGGACGAAAAGGAGTTGGGCGTCTACCTGATCGATATCGGCGGCGGCACCACCGACTTGGCGGTGTTCACCCAGGGTGCGATCAGTCACACCAGCGTCATTCCGATCGCCGGCGATCAGGTGACCAACGATATCGCCGTCGCCTTCCGCACGCCGACCCAATCGGCCGAGGACATCAAGATCGGACATGCCTGCTGCCTCAAGCAACTGACGCGACCCGAGCAACAGATCGATGTCGCCAGCGTCGGCGACCGGGCGGCGCGGTCGCTTTCGCGCCGCGCCCTGGCCGAAGTGGTCGAACCGCGCTACGAGGAATTTTTCGAGCTGGCTCGGGAAGAATTGCAACGCAGCGGTTTCGAGAACCTGGTTGCCGCCGGCGTGGTGCTGAGCGGTGGCAGTTCCAGGATGGAAGGCGTCGTGGAATTGGCCGAGGAAATATTTCACATGCCGGTGCGCTTGGGCCTGCCGCACGATGTGACCGGTCTGGAGGATGTGGTGTGCAACCCCATTTATTCCACTGCGGTGGGGTTGCTGTTGTTCGGCAACGAGAACCGCCGGTTGGCTCGTTTGGGCCCGGCGTCGCGAGTGGGCCGCAAGGGGCTGTGGACTCGCATGAGAAACTGGTTTCAGGGGAATTTTTAGGCGGTTGGGTCGTTAATTGTTGGGTCGATAACTACTGATCGAGGAGATGCCGTTATGTTCGAATTGATGGACACCAAGTCGGAAAGCGCCGTTATCAAAGTGATCGGAGTCGGCGGTGGCGGTAGCAATGCCGTGCATCACATGCTGAGCGCCAATATCGAGGGGGTGGATTTCATTTGCGCCAATACCGACGCGCAGGCGCTCAAGACCTGCTCGGTGCCGGTGACTTTGCAGATGGGCGTCAATATCACCAAGGGCTTGGGGGCGGGCGCCAACCCGGAGGTTGGCCGGCAGGCCGCGCAGGAAGATTGCGAACGGATTAAAGAGGCGCTGCAGGGCGCCGACATGGTGTTTATCACGGCCGGCATGGGCGGCGGCACCGGTACCGGCGCCGCACCGGTGGTGGCGCAACTGGCCCGGGAGATGGGCGTGCTGACCGTGGCGGTGGTGACCAAGCCCTTTCCCTTCGAGGGCAAGAAGCGCATGGAAGTGGCCTTGCGCGGAATCCGCGAGCTGAGCGAAACCGTGGATTCGCTGATCACCATCCCCAATGAAAAGCTGCTGACGGTGCTGGGCAAGAGCGCCAGCCTGCTCGACGCGTTCAAGGCGGCGAACGATGTGTTGCTGGGCGCGGTGCAGGGCATCGCCGAACTGATCACCCGGCCGGGAATGATCAATGTGGATTTCGCCGACGTGCGCACCGTCATGTCCGAGATGGGCATGGCCATGATGGGCACCGGCCGGGCGGTCGGCGACGGCCGAGCCCGCGAAGCGGCCGAGGCGGCGATCGCCAGCCCCTTGCTGGAGAACGTCAATCTGGCCGGCGCCAAGGGCCTGCTGGTCAATATCACCTCGGGCATGGATGTGACCATCGGCGAATTCGACGAGGTTGGCAACACTATCAAGGAGCTGGCGTCCGAGGATGCCAACGTGGTGGTGGGCATGGCGGTCGATCCGGAGATGCATAACGAATTGCGGGTCACCATTGTCGCCACCGGCATCGGCCAGGGCATTCCGGCCAAACAGGCCGGTGGCGTCCGCGAGCGGGAGGCGGCGATTCCGCCCTTCAAGCTGGTGCAGCGCATGGGGGATGGCGATGCACTGTCTTCTCGTCATGATCGGCTGAGCAGTCGGCAGAAAGCGGTTGGCGACGGTCTGAGCGAGGGCGGACGGATCGATCCCGATCATCTGGATTACCTGGATATCCCGGCTTTTTTACGCCGGCAAGCCGATTGAGTGGAGCGCAGGTTTGTGGTCCCTGAAGGCCGAACCGTCGCCGGGAAACCGCAGGGCGACGGTTTTGGTCGGATTTGGTCGATCTGATTACTGGAGTACGGATTTTCGCAACTTAACAACAGACTTAGTTGCGATTGAGAAACAAAAGTTGCAGGATCGCTACGAGTTGCGGTATCTTTACCGCAATGCACATTGGCGGCGATGACCGGTGGTGTTGGTGGACCCATCGGCGGAGCATCGGATGCGCGATCCGCGCCCGCTCCGGCCGCCATGCTCCAGTTCAATCGATGTGTTGGGGGACCTAACGTGATTAGGCAGCGAACCTTGAAGAATGTCATTCGGGCGACCGGCGTCGGTTTGCACACCGGCGATAAGGTCTATTTGACGTTGCGGCCCGCGGCGCCCGATGCCGGCATCGTGTTCCGGCGGGTCGACCTGCCGGAACCGATCGAGATCAAGGCCTGCCCGCAAAATGTTGGTGACACTCAACTGTCCACTTCGCTGGTCAAGGGCAAAGCCCGTATTGCCACGGTCGAGCATCTGCTGTCGGCGTTCGCGGGTTTGGGCATCGACAATGCCTACGTGGACGTCAGCGCCGCCGAGGTGCCAATCATGGACGGCAGCGCCGGCCCCTTCGTTTTCCTGATCCAGTCGGCGGGCATTCAGGAGCAGAACGCACCCAAGCGCTTTATCCGCATCAAGCGGCCGGTGGTGGTCGAGGAGGGCGACAAATGGGCGCGCTTCGATCCCTTCGCCGGCTTCAAGGTCGAGTTCACCATCGCCTTCGATCATCCGCTGTTCAAGGGCCGCAATCAGCACGCCGTGGTGGATTTCTCGACGACCTCCTTCGTTAAGGAGGTAAGTCGGGCGCGGACTTTCGGGTTCATGCGCGATCTGGAGTATTTGCGCGAGCGGCGGTTGGCATTGGGCGGCACGCTGGATAACGCCATCGTGGTGGACGATTACCGTATCCTCAACGAAGATGGCCTTCGTTACGAGGATGAGTTCGTCAAGCACAAGATTCTGGACGCCATCGGCGACCTGTATCTGCTGGGCCACAGCCTGATCGGCGCCTTTACCGGTTACAAGTCCGGGCACGCGCTGAACAACCGGTTACTGCGCACGCTGCTGGCCGACAGCGCCGCTTGGGAAGAGATCACTTTCAACGACGAACGGCAATCGCCGATTTGCTATCTGCAGCCAGCGCAAGTGACTCGCTGAGCGATCCGGTTCCGGGTTCGTCACTCCCCTTTCAGCTTTTCCACGGCGGCTTTCCGGTGATCCCGGAAAGCCGTTCGTCGTTTCCGATCCGGGTTCAGTCACCGTTGGCGCCGCGCAAAACCGCTGCCGCTGGGGCGGAACCTACAGCGCCAAACGATACCGAAGCTTTCCCTGCGGCGGTGGCGGGAACGCTGGGAGATGATTTCCCGGATGACATGACCGACGATGATTTGGGTATTGACGCGCCCCGCGAGGAATTGGATTGATGATTTAGATGATTGACTTGCTCGATACGAATGCCGTAATCGCGTTGATGAAAAATAACGTCAATTTTGTGAAGCAGGCCCGTCGAGCAGGCCGAGAGCAACCGCGGATTTGTGCGCCGGTCGAAGCAAAGTTGTGGTATGGCGTCTATAAAAGCGGCAAACCAGAGGAAAACCGTAACCACTTATTGACCTTGTTGGCCTGGTTGCCTAGCCTGCCGTTTTCCAGCAAAGCCGCGCACCATTTCGGCGAAATCCGCGCCTCCTGGCTCGCCAAGGCAAACCCATGGTCCTTACGACTTGCAAGTCGCCGCCATCGCCCGCGCTCATGGCTTGGTTGGGCACTCACAGCACCCGCGAATTTACCCGCATACCCGGTTGATGGTGGAAGATTGGCAGGTTAACCCATAGTCTCGCGAGAACTTTTTGATGAACATTTTGAAAAGCATTTTTGGTAGTCGCAACGACCGTGTGATCCGCCGCATGCGCAAGGAGGTGGAGCGCATCAATGCCCTGGAATCGGGCATCGCGGCGTTGAGCGACGCGGATTTGCGCGCCAAGACCGACGAATTCAAAAACCGTTTGGGACAGGGCGAAAAGCTCGACGCGCTGCTGCCGGAAGCCTTCGCGGTGGTGCGCGAGGCCAGCAAGCGCACTCTGGAGATGCGGCATTTCGACGTGCAGTTGATCGGCGGCATGGTGCTGCACGAGGGCAAGATCGCCGAAATGCGCACCGGCGAGGGCAAGACCCTGGTCGCGACCTTGCCGGTGTATCTGAACGCCCTGACCGGTAAGGGTGTGCATGTCATCACGGTCAACGACTATCTGGCTCGCCGCGACGCCGACTGGATGGGCCAGATTTATCGCTTTTTGGGCATGAGCGTCGATGTCGTCGTCGCCGGCATGAGCCCGGAGGAGAAACGCATCGCCTACGGCGCCGATATCACCTATGGCACCAATAACGAATACGGCTTCGATTACCTGCGCGACAACATGGCGTTCGGGTTGGAGCAGAAAGTGCAACGGGATCTGCACTACGCGTTGGTGGACGAGGTGGACTCGATCCTGATCGACGAGGCGCGCACGCCCCTGATCATTTCTGGTCCGGCCGAGGAAAGCTCCGAACTGTACCGCCGGGTCAACGAAATCATTCCCCGCCTGACCCGCCAGAAGGAAGAAGAGGGGCCGGGCCACTACTGGGTGGACGAAAAGGCCAAGCAGGTCTACCTGACCGAGGACGGCCACCAGCAGGTCGAGGATCTGCTGCTGGAAGCGGGGCTGTTGCACGGCGGCGAGAGCTTGTACGACGCCGCCAACCTCGGGGTGTTCCATCATGTGAACGCCTGTCTGCGCGCGCATGCCCTGTTTCACCGGGATGTCGAGTACATCGTGCGCGGCGGCGAGGTCATTATCGTCGATGAATTCACCGGTCGCACCATGCCCGGCCGGCGCTGGTCGGACGGTCTGCATCAGGCCATCGAAGCCAAGGAAAAAGTGCCGATCCAGGCCGAGAACCAAACGCTGGCCTCGATCACTTTCCAGAATTACTTCCGTCTGTACCAGAAGCTGGCCGGCATGACCGGCACCGCCGACACCGAGGCCTTCGAATTCCAGCAGATCTACGGCCTGGAAGTCATCGTGGTGCCCACCCACCTGCGGATGGTGCGCAAGGATATGGGCGATTTGGTGTTCCTGACCCCACAGGAGAAGTTCGAGGCGGTGTTGGAAGATATCCGCGATTGCCGCAAGCGCGGCCAGCCGACCTTGGTCGGCACCACCTCCATCGAAGTCTCGGAGCTGCTGGCCACGCTGCTGGACAAGGAAAAGATTCCTCATCAGGTGCTGAACGCCAAGCAGCACGAGCGGGAGGCGGAGATCATCGTCCAGGCCGGCCAGCCGGGCACGGTGACGATCGCGACCAACATGGCCGGCCGCGGCACCGACATCGTGCTGGGCGGCAACCTGCAAGCGGAATTGAAGGCGCTGGGTCCGGACGCCGATGCGGCGGCCCGCGAGGAGATTCGCAACGCTTGGCAGCAACGGCACGAACGGGTGGTGGCCGCCGGCGGCTTGCATGTGATCGGCACCGAACGTCACGAATCGCGGCGCATCGACAACCAGTTGCGCGGTCGCTCCGGCCGTCAGGGCGATCCCGGCTCCAGCCGTTTCTACCTGTCGTTGCAGGACAATCTGCTGCGCATCTTCGCCTCCGACCGGGTGGCGGGGCTGATGCAGAAGCTGGGCATGGAGAAGAACGAGGCCATCGAACATCCCTGGGTGACCAAGGCGATCGAAAACGCCCAGCGCAAGGTCGAGGCCCATAATTTCGACATCCGCAAGAACCTGCTGGAATTCGACGACGTCGCCAACGACCAGCGCAAGGTCATGTACGGCTGGCGCAATGAGTTGATGGCGGCGGACGATGTGTCGGTCACGTTGAAGGACATGAGCGCCGAAGTGCTCAAGCAAACGATCGATCGGTATATCCCGCCACAAAGTTTGGAAGAACAGTGGGATGTGGCCGAACTGGAGCAGGCGTTGGAAAAGGAATTCGGACTGCGATTGCCGGTCGGCGCCTGGCTGGAAGCCGATCACGACCTGCACGAAGAATCGCTGCGCGAACGGATCCACGCCGAACTGGAGCAGGTTTACGCCGGTAAGGAGGCTCTGGCCGGCGCGGCCTGGATGCGGCAGTTCGAAAAGGCGGTGCTGCTGCAAGTGCTGGACACCCACTGGCGCGAGCATCTGGCGGCCATGGATTACCTGCGTCAGGGCATTCATTTGCGCGGCTACGCCCAAAAGAACCCCAAACAGGAGTACAAGCGCGAAGCCTTCGAGATGTTCCAGGCGCTGGTGCAGCGCATCCACCACGAGGTGATCGGTTTCCTGGCGCGAGCCCAGTTTCAGACCGAACCGGAACCGATCCCCGAACCGCGCCGGCCAGCGCCGACCGCCATGCGCTTCGAGCACGCCGAGGCTTCGGCGTTGGCGGCGGGGGACGGCGAGGCAGACGATTCGGGCATTGAAATTCGCCGGCGGCAACAGGAAGAGGCCGCGCATACCCCATTCGTGCGCGAGGGCCGCAAGGTCGGTCGCAACGAACCCTGTCCCTGCGGTTCGGGTAAGAAGTACAAACACTGCCACGGTCAGTTGGACTGAAGGGGAAGACACGATGGAACCGCTAACCGTTGCCGGCATCCGCTTGGGAACCGCCTGCGCCGGCATCAAATATCCCGATCGCCGCGATCTGGCGGTGGTCGAGCTGGCGGCGGGAACCCAGGCCGCCGCCGTATTCACCCGTAACGCCTTTTGCGCCGCCCCGGTCGTGGTGGCGCGCGCGCATCTGGCCGCCGCCAGTCCGCGCTACCTGGTGATCAACACCGGCAACGCCAACGCCGGCACCGGCCGGCAGGGACTGGCCGACGCCGAGGCCACCTGTCGGGCGCTGGCGGAGCGGACCGGTTGCCAGCCGGAAGAAGTGTTGCCGTTTTCCACCGGAGTGATCGGCGAGCCGTTGCCGCTATTTCGCTTGATCACCGGCCTGCCGGGAGCGCTGGCGGCGCTGCGGCCGGACGGTTGGATGGAAGCCGCCGCTGGCATCATGACCACCGATACCCGACCGAAGTGGGCGTCGCGTCGGCTGACACTGTCCGGGCGGGAGGCGACGATCACCGGTATCGCCAAGGGCGCCGGCATGATCCGGCCGGACATGGCCACGATGCTGGCTTTCGTCGCCACCGACGCCGCCGTGGACCCAGCGTTGTTACGGCGAATCCTGCACGAAGCGGTCGCCGATTCCTTCAATGCCATCACCGTGGATGGCGATACCTCGACCAACGACGCCTGCGTGTTGCTGGCCACCGGCCAGTCCGGGGCGCATGTCCCGGCGACGGGTAACGACCACGCCTGCTTCGCCGCCGCCGTGAACGAGGTGTGCGCCGATTTGGCGCAAGCCATTGTCCGCGACGGCGAGGGCGCCACCAAGTTCATCACCGTGCGAGTCGAGGGTGGCCGGGACGCCGCCGAGTGTCGGGAGGTAGCCTACGCCATCGCCCACTCGCCGCTGGTCAAAACCGCCTTTTTCGCCTCCGATCCCAACTGGGGGCGGATTCTGGCGGCGGTGGGACGGTCCGGGCTGGAGGCGCTCGACTTGGAGCGGGTGACGATTTATCTCGATGGGATTTGCCTTGTCCGCGATGGCGGCCGAGCCCCGGATTACACCGAGGAACAGGGTCGGCGCGTCATGGCGCGGCCCGAGATCGCCATCCGGGTCGGACTCGGGCGGGGAGAAGCGGCGACGCGAGTCTGGACCACTGACCTGTCCTTCGACTATGTGCGCATCAACGCCGAGTACCGGACGTGAACGTCGACGACGGAGAACGAAGCTTCGTGCATGTGGCGGTGGGGATTGTCGTCGGCGCCGCTGGCGCGGTGCTGATCGCCCGCCGGCCCGACCACGTTCATCAGGGTGGATTGTGGGAGTTTCCCGGCGGCAAGGTGGAGTACGGCGAATCGGTCCGCGGCGCGCTTGGCCGCGAGCTGCATGAGGAACTGGGCATCACGGTGCGAGCCGCCGAGCCGTTGCTCCAGACTGGGCATGCCTACCCTGATCGGCGCGTGCTGCTGGATGTCTGGCGGGTGACCGACTTCCAGGGCGAACCGCGCGGTCGAGAAGGGCAGTCGCTCATTTGGGTATCGCCGGGCGAAATGGAGCAATTCGCGTTCCCCGCCGCCGACGCGCCGATTGTCGCCGCCTTGCGCGGCGAGGCTGGAAAAGCCGGCCGAGCCGCATGAGCGCCGACGGTGCGGTCGGAGCTGGATTCAGATGGCGCAGCAGACCAGATCGAAGGCGATATCGGACGAGATCTGGACGGCTCGGCGATTGGGGTTCGGTTGTTCGAGAAAATGGATCGCAAAACGGTGCCGGCCGCCGCTGATTTCTGGAAAAAAGGGAGTGCCAGGCGGTAGCAGAACCCGAACGAGCTGATGGGGTGCGCTGCTGTCGAGGCCCCGTTGGAAAAAGCCCTGCACGGCGATTTCCGGCCGGGGTGTGGTGCTCTCGCGAATGAGCCGAAGAATCAACGTGGTGGCTTGCTGCAAAGGAAGCAGAGGGTCCAGCCACTCCCGCAGGTGGTTGGTACGGGTCGGAGCATCCTGTTGTAGCCAGTGGTAAAACGCTGGAAGATCGAACCGGCAGGTGCCGCCGGGAATTTGGCTCCGCTTGTGGATGGCGCCGAGGAAGTCGGTTTTCCGCACCGCCTCCAGCGCTAGGCTGTCCAGGCCATGAACCTGCCCGATGACCGAACCGATTTCCGCCAGTATGCTGTCCAGGGTGGGGGGGTGTACGCCGGGAGCTTGCCGCAGGCGGTTCAAAGTGGCGCCATGCCGTTCCAACTCCTTGAGTAAATCTTTTTTGAATTCATTGCGTCCGGTTAGCGCCAGAAGATCGAATAAACCCTGCAACGCGGTGCGGCTGTCCCAGCTTGAATGCCCGGCAATGGCATGGTTTACCTGCTGAAACAGGAATTCCAGGCGCAGCAGCGAACGGGCGCGTTCATTCAGGGGGTGTTCGTAGCAGATGGCTGGGTACAAGGGCGGCCTCGCGGGCGCGATGATATATTGTGGCGGGTCGGATGCGAAGACATGGGGGTTGTCCACCGTAATCCAAAGGGCCGCCGGTCTCAAATTCGGTGGGCGGCCAGCATCGAATACTGTTGGTGCAGGGCGGTGACCCGACGATCCAGTTCCACAAAGTCGCCGTCGTTTTCCAGAATATCGTTCGCCAGCGCGAGCCGCCGATCGCGCTGGGCTTGGGCGGCCAGAATAGCCCGCGCCTGGGTCGCGTCGATCCGGTCGCGCGCCATGACCCGGTGGATCTGCTCGGCTTCGGACGTATCCACCACCAGTACGCGATCCACCAGATTGGTCATGCCGGTCTCCGCCAGCAGCGGAATGACCACCAGACAATAGGGGGTGGCGGTCAAGGCGGCAATGCGCTCCCGCACCGCGGCGCGGATGCGGGGATGCAGGATGGCCTCAAGCCGCCGACGTCCAACGGGATCGGCGAAAACCCGTTCGCGCAGGCGTGCGCGGTGCAGCCGGCCATCGCGGCCGAGGCAGTTCGATCCGAACTCGGCCACGATGTCGGTCAGGGCGGGTTGGCCGGGCTCGACCAGTTCGCGAGCGATCAGGTCGGTATCGATGACCGGTACGCCGTGCCGCGCGAAGCGGTCACTGACCGCCGTCTTGCCGCTGCCGATGCCGCCCGTTAGCCCAATGACCAGCACGATTCAGAATCCCAGCCAATCGAGATAGGCGCGATCGATCGTTTCGCCCCACAGCAGCGCGATCCAGCCGGCGGCGGCCAGAAAGGGGCCGAAGGGCAACGGCGCGCCGCGCGCCCGGCCTCGCAGCAGGATCAGCGCCAGCCCGCAGATCGCACCCACCAGCGAAGACAGCAGCACGATGGTGACCAGGTATTGCCAGCCGGTCCAGGCTCCGAGCGCCGCCAGGAGCTTGAAATCGCCATGGCCCATGCCCTCCTTGCCGGTTAGCAGCCGAAAGCCCTGGTAGACCAGCCAAAGCGACAGGTAGCCAACCATGGCGCCGATCACGGCACCGCGCAGATCGGTCCCCAGCCCGCATAACGCCGCCAGCAGCCCCAGCCACAGTAGCGGTAGGGTCAGGTCGTCGGGCAGCAACTGGTGACGGAGGTCGATGACACTGGCCGCCAGCAGGATCCAAGTGAACAGCAGCGCCGCCGCCGCCGGCCAGCCGAAGCCGAACTTCCAGGCCACGATGCCGGCCAGCAGCCCGCTGGCGGCCTCCACCAGCGGGTACTGGACACCGATCGCGGCGCCGCAGTGAGCGCAGCGACCGCGCTGGCGGATGTAGCTGAACAGCGGGATGTTCTCCGCGGCGCCGATCTGGTGATGGCAGCGCGGGCACTGCGAGCGCGGTCCCCACAGGCTCAGTCGGGGTGCGTCATCCGGGATCGGCTGGTCGAGCAATTCCGCGCATTGCGCTCGCCACTCCCGCTGCATCATGAGCGGTAGGCGGTAAACGACCACGTTGAGAAAGCTGCCGATCATCAGACCGAACAGTACGGTCAGGATGACGAACAGCGCGGGCGAACCGGCCAGCAGCTCCAGCAGGGCCATCGCGGGCCGCCGTCAGACCGCCGAGGCCAGCTTGAAGATCGGCAGGTACATGGCGACTACCAGCGTGCCGACCACGCCGGCCAGGAAGGCCATCAGCAGCGGTTCGATCATGGTGGTTAGGGTATCGACTTTTTGATCCACTTCCGCCTCGTAGAAATCGGCGACCTTGGCCAGCATGTCGCCCAGCGAGCCGGCTTCCTCGCCGATCGCCACCATCTGGACCACCATGTCGGGAAACAGGCTGCTCTGGCGCATGGCGAAATTCAGTTGCTGGCCGATGGAAACCGATTCGCGCATGTCCAGTACCGCTTTTTCGTAGACGTAGTTGCCGGTGGCCCCGGCCACGCTGAGCAGGGCGTCCACCAGCGGCACCCCACCGCTGAACAGGGTGGACAGGGTACGGGCAAAGCGGGCGTTGGCCGACGTGGCGACCAAGTCGCCGATCAGCGGTATTTGCAGAACCATGCGGTCCAGCCATTGGTAGAAGGTGCGCGAGCGCTTGCGCGCTTCCAGAAAGCCGACCACGGCCACCACCGGCGCGCCCAGAATGAGATACCAGTATTCCTGGAACACGCCGGAGAGATCGATGACGAACCGGGTTAGCGCCGGCAGTTCGGCGCCGAAACCCTTGAATAGATCTTCAAAGGTCGGAATCACGAAGAGCAGCAGGATGGCGGTGACGACAAAGGCGAACACCAGCACGATGGCCGGATAGGTCAGCGCTTTTTTGACCTTGGCCTTCAGTGCCTCGGACTTTTCCAGATAGGTCGCGATCTTGTCGAGCAGCACCTCGAGTACGCCGGCTTCCTCGCCGGCATGGACTAGGCTGCAGTACAGGTCGTTGAAGTACAAATGATGCTTGGCGAAGGCCTTGGAAAGCGCGGTGCCGCTTTCAACTTCGGCTTTGATGTCCAGGATGAGTTCCTTGACCTTGGTTTTGCGATTGCTGTGCCCGACCATATCCAGAGCCTGCACCACGGCAATGCCGGAACTCAACATGGTGCATAGTTGGCGAGTGAACAGCATGATGTCTTTCGGGACAATCTTGTCGCCGACGGTGAACAGCGGCTTGGCTTTTTTCTTGACGCTCAGCGGGATGATGCCCTGCCGGCGCAGTTCGACCTTGATCAGGTTTTGGTGGGCGCCCCGCAGCTCGCCCTTGACCCGGACGCCGCGTTTATCGGTGCCTTCCCATTTGAAAGTCAGCTCTTCGTCTTTTTTCTTGGCTTTCGCCAGCGTCGGTTGTTTGGCCACGGCGATTAATCCGTTGTCACTCGGTTGATTTCTTCAAGGCTGGTGAGGCCGGCGCGGATCTTGTTCAGACCCGATCGGCGTAAGTCGTTGATGCCTTCCCGGCGCGCTTGCTCGGCGATTTGCAGCACATTGCCGTTTTCCATGATGATCCGGCCGATTTCCTCGGAAATCGGCATCACTTCGTAGACGCCGACTCGGCCCTTGTAGCCGTGATTGCATTGATCGCAGCCGACGGCTTTGAAGACGGTGAGATCCTTCAGTTCGCTCTCGAGAAAACCTTGGTTGATCAACTCTTCCGATGGAATGTGCGCTTCTTCCTTGCAATGCGGACACAGCCGGCGCGCCAGTCGCTGGGCGATGATGAGCGTCACGCTGGATGCGATGTTATAGGGCGCCACCCCCATGTTGACCAAGCGGTTGAGGGTTTGCGGCGCGCTGTTGGTGTGCACGGTGGACAACACCATGTGACCGGTCTGAGCGGCTTTGATGGCAATCTCGGCGGTTTCCAGGTCGCGGATCTCGCCGACCATGATGATGTCGGGATCCTGGCGCAGGAAGGCGCGCAACGCGTTGGCGAAGCTCATGCCGACCTTGGGGTTGACGTTGACCTGATTGACGCCGGGCAGGTTGATTTCCACCGGATCCTCGGCGGTCGAAATGTTGACCGCCGCCGTGTTCAGGATATTGAGCGCCGTGTATAGCGATACGGTTTTGCCGCTGCCGGTGGGTCCGGTCACCAGCACCATGCCCTGTGGTTTTTGAATCGCCTTGAGAAACAGTTCCTTCTGGTGGTCCTCGTAGCCCAGGGCTTCGATGCCGAGCTGGGCGCTGCTGGGATCGAGCAGGCGCAACACCACCTTTTCGCCCCAAAGGGTGGGCATGGTGTTAACGCGAAAATCGATGGCGCGTTGTTTGGTCAAGTAAAGCTTGAGCCGTCCGTCCTGCGGCACTCGGCGTTCGGCGATGTCGAGTTGGGCCATGATTTTCAAGCGCGCGGCCAGCCGCGGGGCCATCGTCACCGGGGGTTTGTAAAGTTCGTCCAGGATGCCATCCTGGCGTAGGCGCACCCGATAGCTTTTTTCGTAAGGTTCGAAGTGGATATCGGAGGCGCCGCGGTTGATGGCCTGGATGATGACCTGATTGACGAAACGCACCACCGGCGCATCGTCGGCATCGGCTTGCGTCAGCGTTTCGACCTTGGCGGGGTCGCTCTCATTGCTGTAGTCGAGATCGCCCATCTCTGGATCGACCATGGCCGATGCCGGCGCCTCGACGGCGGAATCGAGCATCTTGACCAGATGCGACCCACTCACGATCACCGGTTCGACGTCCAACCGGGTTTGGAATTTGATGTCTTCCAGCACCCGCGGGTTGGTCGGATCGCTCAAGCCGATAAACAGTCGCCGGCCCCGTTTGTGCAGCGGCAGGGCGAGATGCTGGCGGAGCAGCTTTTCCTCGACCAGTTGCACGACGGTTTTGTCGATCTCCAGCGTTTCGATGTCGAACAGCGGCAGGTTGAAGCCGCGCGCGGCGATGCGGGCGATATCCTTGTCGCGAGCCAGTTTGTTGTCGATCAGGTAGGCGACGAACGGGACATTCTGTTTGCGCGCCTGCTCGAAAGCCTTTATGGCGTCGGCCTCGTCAAGCAGATGATGCATGACGAGCTGTCTGGCCAGACCGACCAGTTGGCCGCTGGGCTGGGTGGCGACATTATTGGGAACACTAGCCATGGTTTGATTTAGTTCCTCCAGCGAGTCAGCGTTGCCGATCGCTTGACAGCTCAACTTTAGACCATGCGCGGAACCTTGGAAAGAGTCGCAAGGAACCACGGGTCTTTTGTGAAATACAGGTTACATCGATGTTTGTTGGCGGAGGGTGCTCCCATCACCATCGTTGTCGGTTACGGGTCGATCCATGGGTTTGGCGTCGTCGCCGCGCTTGCGGGTCATCGAGGTGTCTTGTTTTTGTCATATTCGAGCAATCTCGGTGGACCATCATCCTGATTTCGATTGAACGGAGAGTCGCGCGATGAAAATGAAATTGCTGACAGTGGCGATGCTATCCACCTTGGGCTTGGCCGCTTGCGGGAGTGACAACGACGATGCTCCACCTCCGTCGTCCGTGGTGCGGTCGGTCGAGTTCACCGCAACCCCCGTGCCCGCGACCGACGAGGAAAGGGTCACGACCTATTCCAAGTCGATCGCCAAGGTGACCTACCAGGATGGCCGCGTGCGGGAGACGCCTCTCAGCTACAGCGTATTATTCAGCGTCAAGGACGAAATAGCCGAAGTAACCGGCAAGAAATATCCCGTCGGTCAACTCTACGACTACACGATGGCGCCATTGCTCGATCCGATGGGCAACCCGGTGGTGGCCGAAACCCCGGACGCCAATAGCCTGCTTGATATCGATGGCAAGCTGTTTCTGGTCACGCACTACGAGTATGACTGGATTTTGAGCGACGGTTCGGTTGCCTTTACAACGCCGGGTTGGTACACCCGCATGCCGATGTCGATGACCTTGAGCGAAATCGCCCAGGCCAGCGACGGCAAGTTGACCGCGACCACGGTCCGGCCCATCGATTTTTCCGGAGTGAATGGCCTCTGGATTCCCTGCTTTGGTTCCCAGACGCCATGGAATACGCATTTGGGCTCCGAGGAGGACTACGATCTGATTTACAACCCGCTCGATTCCGGGAACTACGGTACGACCACATCCGGTCTCAAGGCGTTGCGCGAGCTGTATTTCAAGGGTGAGCGGGAGGCCAATCCCTACCATTACGGCATCATTCCCGAAGTCACTATCAAGGCCGATGGTTCCCATGGCGTGGTCAAGCACTATGCGATGGGGCGTGGCACCTGGGAGCAGGCGCTGGTCATGCCGGATAGCCGCACTGCTTATTTGGGGGATGACGGCGCCTATGTGCAAATGACCCTGTTCGTGGCTGATAAAGCCGCCGATTTATCCGCGGGCACGCTGTACACGGCGAAGTGGAATCAAACCAGCGATCAGGGTGGCGGCAGCGCCGATCTGACCTGGATTCGCCTAGGCCATGGCACGGACGCTGAAATCAGCGCGCTGGCCAACAGCCTGACTTTCACCGACATCTTTGATGCGGTCGAACCGGTGGATGGTCAATGCATGGCAGGTTATACGCGGGTGCGGGCCGGTTCTTCCGCTGATGAGTGTCTCAGCCTCAAGCCCGGCATGGAAAAAGCCGCCGCCTTTTTGGAGACGCGCCGTTACACCGCTTTGCTGGGGGGCACCACCGAGTGGACCAAAATGGAAGGCATGGCGATCAACGCCAAGGATAAGAAGCTGTACATGGCCATGTCGCGCATCGAGAGCAGTATGACTTCCGATCCGACCGAGCCCGCGAATCACATCCGCCTGCCGCAGAACAAGGCGGGTGCGACCTATACCCTGGAGCTGAAATCCGGCATCGGCGATACCCAAGGCAACGCCATTCATTCCGATTGGGTCGCGACCCGCATGTCTGTCGAGCCAGCCTTGCTTGGCAAGCCGATGACCGCTGACGGCGTTGGCAACACCGCCGATGTCAACACCGTGGCCAACACCGACAATCTGTTCTTCTCCGAGAAGATGCGCACCCTGTTCATCGGCGAGGATTCGGGGATGCACATCAACAACTTCGTCTGGGCCTACAACGTGGACACCCAGAAGCTAACCCGGATCATGACATTGACGGCGGGTGCCGAATCCACCGGTCTGCAAGTGGTGGATAATCTGAACGGCCATGCCTACATCATGAGCAATGCGCAGCATTGGGGCGACTTCCCGAGCAGCATCAACGCCGACCTCAAGGCGCGACTCACCCCGATGATCGACAAGTTTTATGCGCCGGTGGGCTATATCGGAGGCATTCCGGGTTTGTGATCATCCATCGATTCGAACCAATCAGGCTGGCGACTTTCCGGGTCGCTGGCTTTTTTGCGTTTTGCAAGGAGAATCCCGCATGAGTCGCCGGTCACGGTTTTCGAATCAGGTAGCGATCGTTCTGATGCTGAGCGCGGTGCTGAATGGGTGCGGCGACAGCCAGGGGCAGGCCAACGTTCAAGTCGCCAAGGCATCCACCTTGGCGACTACGGTGAGCTATCCACAGGGCGATTTTCGCAGTCCGTTGACCTTTGAAAATCCCTACGCCCACATTCCCGCCCAATGCCATATCGAAACGTCGCGTGGCGCGCAGAATGCGTGTCTGTTCTGCCACACCAACGGCGCCTATCGGGTCGGTCTGGGCAACAATTTTCCGCAGGCCGGCGCCGAGCCGCGCCTCGGCGACTTGCAACTCGAATATTCCTTTACCCCCTTCAGCCCCTTCCCGCCTTCGCCGAGCCACAATCCTTGGGAGAATACCCTGACCCCGGAAAAGTTGCGGGAAGCGGTCGCGGCGCTGGGCATCGATCCCCAGACCTGGGACATGGAAAGCTATATTCGTCAGGACAACTGGGGGGCGGCTTTCGCGCAACGGCCCGGCGATCCCCGCGATTGGGACGGCGGCGTGGAAACACCGTTTCGACTGTTTCCGGGACTGGACCCGGCGGATTTGCCCGCCGACGCCGACGGTTTCGTCCGCTCCGATACCGCGGGCAATGGCTTCTTCCAGGATGGCGCGGGGCGCTGGATCACCGGCTGGCGGGCGGTCAACTTCATGCCCTACGGCCTCTTTACTCCGATGACCGGTTCGGTTTCGGGAATTTACATCCGCTTGCCCAAGTCGTTCATGCAGCGCGATGACGGTCGCTTCGATCTGGATGTATACGCGCGGAATCTCGATTTGCTGGAACGGGCGATTCAGGATCGCCTGCGCGAGGAGGACGGCGAAACCTATCGGGGCGCGGCGCAAGCCGTTGCGCTTGAGCGCGGCCTGTATCCGATCGGCACCGAGTTCGCTCATCCCCTGCATTACGTGGACGTGGTGGCGGACGGCCGTGACCCCATGGTCAGTCCCTATCCCGGCACTCGCGCCCGCCGGATCAAGGAAGTCCGCTATATGTACAAATGGAAGGCATTTCTTCCGAGTCAATTCCGTCCCGGTGTCAAGGAAGAGGGCGCGCCGGTATACGGCAATGACGCTCAGGGTTGGGTGGACAATGGGGTAGGCTGGTATCTGGCCGGCTACATCGAAGATCAGAGCGGTGCGTTGCGCCCGCAAAATCGCGAAGAACTGACCCAGTGCATCGGTTGCCATAGCGGCGTCGTTGCCACCGAGTTTCCGCAATTCACGTCCGGAACCGGCAACACCGTGGATTCCACCTGGGCGTTGCCGCGCAAGTTTCCCGGCGAACTGGGATGGCGGGAAATGGATTATCTACGCTATCTCGCCCAAGCGGACGCGCGGCCGGACCGGACGCCAGGGATTGCTCAATTGGGCGATCCGCTGAACCGTGGACTGAACAAGGGCGAGTTCCGTCACTTTCTGGACAATGTGGTCGGGGTCAGCCTGTATGGGGACATGCCTCCCGCCATCGACCAATTTCTCGCCACCGTCATCCAACCCGCCAAGGGCTATACCAGTATGTGGCCGGCGCTCGATACCGGCAGCGCCTCGGCTTTTCAAGACAGTCAGGCGGAGCGGCAGCGCCTGTTGCGCGCATTCACCGCGCGGGGCGATTATTTGACCGCCGCCGGTGCGATTCGCGGCGAATTGCTGTATCCGCCCCGAGAGGACGCTCTGGCCGCCGCGCGTCGTTACCGGCAAGTGGTGGTAACCCAGCGCTACAACAAGGGCAAGGATGTTTCCCCAGAAACGCCGGTGACCTACCGTTATTTCCGGGAAGAAGCGGAGGGTTTCGCCCATCAGGATGGACGGTCCTACCGGGTTGGGGAAGTGATCACCGACCGGCCGGTGGATCTGAGCGATCCCGCCCTGATTTCCTACCGAGTGGGCATCGCCGAAACGCTAATCGATCCCGACCGGCCGTTCGAAGCCGGTGGCACCTATCTACCGGATTACCTGCCCTTGCTGGCCGAACCCTTGCGCTTCGAGGGCGATTGAAACGGTTGGGGTCGATGGGATTGAAAACCCGCCGCTCGGCGGGTTTTTCCTTGAGTCACTTGAACGTTTGGGCCACGCAGGGTGATAGATGCGGCGCTTTCAGCAGTGCCTCGCGGTCGATGGTCACGCTTTTCCATTTGGGGTGGCCGTTGCCGCGCAGCCAGTCCAGGTTGTCGTATACCATTCTGGCGAAGTGGCCGATGGCTCGGCAGCGGTCTTCGTCCGGACCCTTGTCGCTGGTGAATAGCACGGTTCCGACCGTTAGGGTGGCGACCTCCTGGTCCTGCCAACCGTAGGTGCCGGCTGGGATGGTGGCCGCCCGATAGAAAGATTGAAAGAAATCGTGTTTAGCCGTGTTTTCCGGAATCGTCACGGAGACCAGATGGGGTTGCTCGCCGGTTTCGAACGGGCGGGCGAACAGCCGAGCCGGCGCGCCGACCACGTAGATCATCGCGTCCACCTGCCCCTGGCGCAGTGCGTCGAGTGCGGCGACCGCGTCCAATTCCAGTTGCGCGGCCGGCTGGATCTGGAATAGTTCAAACAGGATCGAGGCGGTACTGTAGGTGCCGCTGACCACGTCGCCCATCGCCACCTTTTTGCCGTTCAGATCGGCGAATTTCTTGATTTCCGACGATTTTGCCAGCACATGGACTTCCTCCCGGTACAAGGGCAGCACCAGTTGCATCGAGTTGACGACGTTCCGTAATTCCTCGGCATCCGCGTCGTCGCCGACGGCGGCCTGCATCGCTATCAGGCTCAGCGTATCGAACTGGCTCAGGCCGAGCTGGATCGAGGGGTATTCGTAAACCTTGAAGATATTCTCCAGCGAACCGGCCGATGGAATCACATCGAGATCGATCCGGTGGCGGTTGGCGAGCTTTTTCAGATCCCGGCCTATTGGGTAGTAGGTGCCGGCTTCGCGCCCGGTCATCAAACCGAGTTCGGCGCTGGTGGGTTGCGACGGAGGCTCCTGCGCCCATGTCGAGCCGGTCAGCAGGGTCAGGCTCAGACAGGCGCTGAAAATGAACAATTTTTTCATGATGATAATCAATTTGCCGTTGTGATTGAAACGGAGATCAGTTGAGCGAAAACTCAGCACGACAGCCGCGATCCACCCAGACGCCGCGACGGTCGTAACCCCAGGTATCGTTGTAACGACAGGCGCTCTTGCTCAGTTGGCGGTAGATCTGCACGCCATCCTGGGTGTCGGCGCGGCAGTGCCGGTAATCGCCGTCGGATTCGCAGCGGAGAGTCCGGTAAGGGTGGTCGGGGCCATTCTCCTTGTTGCGCTCCGCAAGCACCGCTCCAAGGACGCCCAGCGCAATCACGCCGCCGACGATCGCCGCCGTATTGTTCTTGTCTTTCCGATTGCCGTCACCGCCGCTGGCGCCGGTATACAGTTGAAAATCGCCCCGGCAGCCGCGATCCACCCAGACGCCGCGACGGTCGTAACCCCAGGTATCGTTGTAACGACAGGCGTTCTTGCTCAGTTGGCGGTAGAGCTGCACGCCGTCCCGGGTGTCGGCGCGGCAGTAGCGGTAGCCCTGGTCGGTGGATTCGCAGCGGACGGTGGCATCGTGACCACCCCGGCGGCGACCCTGTTCGCCGCCATAACGATCGCCGTCGCTACGGCGATCGTCGTTGTAGCGCCCGCCACTGTACGGTTGGGCATCGCCGGGCGCGGGACTGGCCAGCGCGAGCAGGAAGACCGCCATCAGCAAGAGTGCCCCAGGTTGTTGGCGGCGCGGCGCGCGGATAAAACGATCGGTGGTGTCGGGATTTGTGCTATTCATCGAGAAGGCTCTATCCGATGTTATGAAATTGATTATAGTTCTGCCCCCAGCCCGCGTTGGAGTGATGCCGGGGCTAACCACCGCCGGTCGGGTGGAAGCGAGTGAAGCGTCGATCAAACGGCAATGCGTGACAGAAAAAGCTAGAGGGTGAAACCATGGCAGCGAAAACGATAACGGTCAATGTGATCGGATTCATGGAAAGGGATCGCCGGATGATTCGCAACATCCTGTCGGTGGCCAGCAACAACGAGTGTAGCTATCGCATGGCCGGCGGTAGCCATGAATTGGCCGATATCTTGATCGTCAATGCCGACGATCCGGCGGCCATGGTAGCCTGGAACGAATATCGGCAAATCGATACGGACACCGATGTCATTTTCGCTTCGGCCAACTCGCAGTTTGGATCGGAGCACGTTTGTATCAAACGGCCGTTGATCGCCAGTCAGTTACACGGCGTGCTGGCCTTGGGCGTGGCGCGAGAAGAGCCGGCGCCGGTATTGGCGCCGCATAAACACCAGGCGCTTAACCAGGCTCTTAATAAAAGCTTTTTGTTTCGTAACATGTCCCCCGGCCATTTGGAAAAGATCGTTGCCTTGTCGCGGCTAGTGACGCTGCCTGCCCAGCATGTGGTGTTCGAGATGGCCGATGCGGGCGCGGAGATGTGCGTGGTTCTGAAGGGGCGGTTGAAAGTCAGCATAGCCAGCCGGGAAGGGCGGGAAATCGTGCTGGGCGCGGTCGGACCGGGCGAGATTGTCGGCGAAATCGCGATGCTCGACGGCCGGGGCCGCTCGGCGACCGCGGTTACCCTCACGCCTTGTGAGCTGCTGATGATCCACCGTCAGGATTTTATGCCGTTCCTGGAGCAGAATCCCAAGGCAGCGATCGATCTGATCAATGTGCTGGCGCTACGGTTACGGCTCAACACCGAGCAGTTGGCCGAGCTGATCGCCGAGGAAGAGGCTCCGTGTCAGGCGTGAGGGTGCGGGAGTGGCGCGGTGTGGCGGCGACTATTGCGGTCATGACGGTAAACCGGGTAGCGTTACGCCGATCGTGACCATCTCGCTAACGACAAACGCCCGCCGCGATACGGTGGAGCTACAGGAGGCTCTCATGGAACTCGCTTGCCTGGACCTGGAAGGGGTCTTGGTTCCGGAAATCTGGATCAACGTTGCCGAGCGCACCGGTATCGAAGCGCTGCGATTGACCACCCGTGACATTCCCGACTACGACCAATTAATGCGGCAGCGGCTGGGGTTGTTGGACCAGTACGGTTTGAAGTTGTCCGATATCCAGCGGGTGATTGCCAGCATGGGGCCGCTGGAGGGCGCTCGCGAATTCCTGGACTGGTTGCGCGAGCGGTTTCAGGTGGTGATTCTGTCGGATACCTTTTACGAGTTTGCCATGCCCTTGATGCGGCAACTGGGCTGGCCAACCCTGTTCTGCCATCGATTGGAAGTGGTCGACGACCGGATCGTCAATTATGTGTTGCGGCAGGCCGACGGCAAGCGGCAGGCGGTGCAGGCGTTTCACGCGCTCAACTTCCGGGTGATCGCCACCGGCGATTCCTACAACGATACCGAGATGCTGGCGGAAGCCGAAGCCGGCATCCTGTTTCGGCCTCCGCAAAATGTGATCGACGAGTTTCCGCAATTCCCGGTGGCGCGGACTTTCGAGGAGCTGCGCGGACAGTTCCGTAAAGCCAGCGGCCGCTCGCTGTAACCGCCGTTTCGCCCGCCATTGTGTTTAGCCAGGTCGATTTTCCATCGCCGTCGCCGCCGATTACGGTCAAAAGCCGTCCGGTAGGGATGGCGAGGTGGATGCCGTACCGAAAAACCAGACTACGCCTCGAAGAATGGCTGAAAACACTCGAATTTAATTCCAGGTTTCGGGACGAGTTGTTTGTGGAATCTGACTTGCATTTTCACTCCCCCGCCGATTTCTTCGAGCAATCGTTTCTGGAGAAAATCGTACACAAGCCCTCGATTCGATTCGATATCTTCCTCTAATACAAGATTAATCACAATTTGATTAAATGTTACTTGTTTTACCTGGAATTGCTTGATGCCCACGCCGGTACCAACCAGATCGTCAATGAAATACTCGAAAAGATAGGAATGCACCCTGCGTCCGTTGGGCAGATAAAAATACTGATGAAGCACGCGGCCCGTGACTGAGGAAATCATCGGCAACGTTCGTCCACATGAGCAGATTCCCTGCCTAAGTACGACTTCATCGCCAAGCCGGTAGCGGATCAGTGGCATGAGAGTATTGTTCAAGTCGGTCAGAAGCACTTCACCTCGATTCGGATTGCCGTCTGCCTGAGGCACAATTTCCAACAGCACGTTTTCTGCGATAATGTGGTAACTCCCCGCCGGACACTGATGAGCGATGATATCCACCTCACTGCATCCAAATTCGTCGACGACAGGGCAGCCTAGAGTCTTTGCCAGACGATCTCTCTGGTGTTGATTGCTCGCATCGGCTGTCAGTACCACGGCTTTGAGGCTTGAGTTGGCGTTGCCTTTCAATTCGGAAAAATTTTCTCCAAACTGAAGAATTATGGATGCGTACCCATATAAGTAATCTGGTTTATTCAAGAGAATTTTCAGGGCCGTGCTTGCGATCCGCATCGGCTCAAGATCACCAATGGACACGCGGATACGATTCAGCATCATATCCTTGAACGAGGCTTTTAATTTGTCGAAATGGCTTAATGGTCTTCCCCAAATACGGCATTCTCGATCACCGATTCTTACCCCGAACCAGCCAAGGCAACGTGCGCGTGCCGCAAGGGAGCAGGCATTGGCAAAAGAGTCGGCATACACCAACAAAGGATGCCCAGAGGTACCGGCCGTTCGGCGTATCACATACCTGTCGAGCACCTTCAGACGCTTCGCGGTTTCTCTTGCCAAGCATCTGACATCCTGCTTCTCCAAGATGGGAATTTTCGCAAGAAGATCAAGCGGGTCTATATCATCTTGTGAAAAGATATCCGCAGGTACACGGTCTTTATAGAAGGATATGTTTTTGCGACTATGCTTCAGTAGCTTATATAATTTTTCTCGTTGAATCGCCTTCAATTGATTGGGTTCGATCCATTGAGTACGCTCCAATAATGCAAGCTCTCGGGTTACAGGTTCTTGTCGTAAAGCATAGATCACAGGCAGTATGATATTGCGCCAAAGCGCACGTTTTAATCCGCCATAAACCGAGACTCCATTCATTATAAAGCGCTCAGTCGTGTAATGATTTTAAGGCAGAATCTATTGCATTTTGAGCTATCAAAAACATCTTTTGCCAATTTCGTTCAAGTCGGTTTCGTAGCTCTTTTATTTCGGCGTTCATCTGTTGTTGTCGAGCAGGAAATACTCTGAATGCGTTGCTAATCTCATTGATGGAATTATCGACATAGAGTGCTCCGCTATCGAAGTAGGCTTTTATGGCTTTGGAGTTTGACAGCATTATCGGTTTTCCGAGAGCTACGGATTCATAAGTCCCGCAGTTGAGAAGATCTTGTTCAGAAGTTAGAACGATAATAAGATCGGCTCTGGTTAGTAAAGCAACATACATTCCATCAGATAAAAACCCCGTAAAGCTTATATTTTTGTCATTAATCGACGGTACAATGCCGGCACGCTTGTAGTTGCCGGTAATGTAAAGATGAAACAAATCGGAAACTTGCCGTGCCGCATCAAGCACCTCGGCCAAGGGTTCATCGTCATCGTAGCTCGCGATAAAAACGGCGATGAAAGGTGTAATGCCATTGTGCTGCCACAATTCTTCAGTTTCCAGTTGAGGTAAGCGATCAGGCAAGATAACTCCCGTGCCTCCCCAGCTCTCGACTAGTTGCCGTAGATTTTCGTTCGTAACGAAAGTTACATTTGCTTTGCGGACTGACCATTTGCTTAACGTATGAAAAAGACGCATTTTTATTCGGGTCGAAGTCAGAGAATCCAGCTTGAAGTTTGAGTGACGATCAACAACTAGAACATATCTAAGTAGAGGCATGAATATACAACATAGCACGGCCAGGGCAAGCGACGGATTTTGTGCAATGATAACGGTTGGACGTCGCGTGATGAGTAGAAGCAAGGTGCGAAAACTTAGCACGATTACGCGCATCGGATAAGGTAGATTACTTTCCATGCATACGTAGTCAGCGCCAAATTCAGGTGCAAGGTTTCTTGATCGACGATGGTCGGTCCAAGTGAGGAACAAACGGTTGGACATTAATCTTCCCTTTTTAGGATTACCGTAGGTGCGCATGGGCCAAGAGGAGGCCCGCAACTGTCCGATGTCATTGGAAAAAACTCAAGCGCGAACCGATCCAAGGCATTGGGGTTTTAAAAAATCGCCCGCAGCGCCGTTTCGTTGATTCAAGCGCGGTTTGCGGGGGCTCCTGAGACGGTTCCAAATGCAATAACCCCTAGGACTTCCAGACAAAATCTCGTCGTCGATTCCAAGGTCATAATTTTTCAGGGCACAGAAGAAAGCTCGAGGGTTTTGTCCGATCGTCCTTACCGCGCTTCTATCGCGTCTGCCCCGTAATGAGGAACCGATAGGTGGTAAGGTCAATGGACAGTGTTGCCCCTTGTTGGTGGAGATAAAACCAAATAAAAAAGCCCGCACTTGCGCGGGCTTTAGGATGATTTTGGAGGCGGGGGGAATCGAACCCCCGTCCGCGAATCCTCCGCCCTCGGCACTACATGTTTAGCCTGATCTTTGTTTTAACCTTTCGTCTCCCGACCGGCAGGGTGGCGAGCGGCGGTTCCGGTTAGGTTTTAGCGTCTTTCCCCCCGGACGGGTTGGGCGCGAGCTTGTGTTGGTCGACCCCTGAGCGCCCCGAAAGGCTCCGGACCTCACAAGCAAGTTCCGGTCAGAGGCTAGCGGGCTTTAGGCCGCCAGAGCGTAGCTGTCGTCGTTGGCAACTATGATTTGCAGCCTGATTAACGAGGCGAGCTGCATCCTCGACATGCGCCTTGGGTTTTGCAATCCACGTCGAAACCGGATCGCCCCCTGTACGACTCGATAGGATAGCGCGGCTCGTCATAAGTTCCTAGCGCTCGCGCATCAGCCGCTGCTTGTCGCGCTCCCAGTCGCGATCTTTCTCCGTCGCCCGCTTGTCGTATTCCTTCTTGCCGCGCGCCAGGCCGATGTCCAGCTTGGCGCGGTTGTGCTTCCAGTACATCGCCAGCGGAATCAGCGCGTAGCCCTTGCGCTCGACCGAGCCGATCAACCGACCGATCTCCTCCTTGTGCAGCAGCAGCTTGCGGGTGCGGGTCGGATCGGCCTGGACGTGAGTGGAAGCGGAGGTTAGCGGGGAGATGTGGCAACCGAACAGGAACGCTTCGCCCTCGCGTAGCAGAACGTAACTTTCCTTGAGGTGGGCGCGGCCGGCGCGCAGGCTCTTGACCTCCCAACCTTGCAGGGACAGCCCGGCTTCGAGATGTTCCTCGACGAAGTACTCGTGATACGCCTTCTTGTTGCCGGCGATTTGCTTGTTGCCTGGAGCGGGTTTTTTGCTCATGACGGAACCGTGTGACCGCGCCGGCGCCCATGGTCCGGCACGCGATGCTTGAGGATACGCGCGGATTCAACCAAACTTGCGCGGCTGAAGTCCAACAACAATTAGATCATGCCGCAATGGAGATCGAGTCGTGGCGACTGTCAAAAAAAGCGCCCTGGTCCTCTACTCGGCGGCCGACATGTATGCCTTGGTCAACGATATTGAGTCCTACCCCCAATTTTTACCCTGGTGCCGCTCCGCCCGCGTCGCCAGCCGTACCGAGGATGAAGTGCGGGCCACCATCGAGATGGTCAAGGGCGGCGTGCATAAGTCCTTCACCACCATCAACCGCGCGCAGAAGCACAAGATGATCGACATCCGCCTGCTGGAAGGCCCTTTCAAGCGGCTGGAGGGCTACTGGCGCTTCGAACCGCTGCGGGCCGACGCCTGTAAGATTTCCCTGGACATGGAATTCGAATTCTCCAGTCATTTGCTGCGGATCGCGGTCGAGCCGGTGTTCAAGCAAATCGCCAACTCCCTGGTCGATGCGTTCTGCCGGCGCGCGGTGGAACTGTATGGCAAACGCTGAGCCGAAGCTGATCCGGGTCGAGGTTGCCTACGCCCGCCCCGACGAACAGACGATCATCCCGGTCGAGGTGCCGGAAGGCGCTACACTGGAACAGGCCATCGTGCAATCGCGCATTCAGGAACGATTCCCGGAAATCCAGCTCAATACCGCCAAGGTCGGCGTGTTCGGCAAGCTTGGCAAGCTCGCGGCCACCGTGCGCGCCGGCGACCGGGTGGAGATCTACCGGCCGTTGCTGGCCGATCCCAAGGAAGTCCGCAAGCGACGCGCCGCCGAGGGCAAGCGCATGGGCAAGGGTGGCGGCGATCTGGAGCCGAAAGCCGGTTAGTCCGCCGTGCCGTCGATACGATCGAGCGTGTCGCCGCTGAAGTACAGCGTGATGTGACGCCGATCGTCGATCTGGCCGCCTTGCTTGTAGTAGTAATAGTAATCCCAGCGGTTCTGGTGGAACGGATCGGCAATCAGCGGCGTGCCCAGGATTCGCTGCGCCTGCGTCTTGGTCATGCCGGGATGCAGGCGGCCGACCATCTCCGGGTCGAGGTAATTGCCTTGACGGACCGGAACGTTATAGAAACTCGGTAGATAAGATCCGCAACCGGCGGTCAGGACGAGCAGCAGAATGCCGGTGGCACGCAAGGACTTGTGAAGCATGGAAGGCAGGATCCGGGTTGCTTGGAACTGAAGACATCATAGCGTACATCGGCAACCTGTAGGCAAGCGCAATCCTGGAGAGTGTTCCACATGGGATCGAAAGAACTCAAACAGGCCGGTTTGAAGGTCACGCTGCCGCGCATGAAGATTCTCGACATATTGCAGCAGCAGGAAAATGCCCATCTGAGCGCCGAGACGATCTATCGCGCGCTGCTCGATTCCGGCGAGGAAATCGGCCTGGCGACGGTGTACCGGGTGCTGACGCAGTTCGAAGCCGCCGGCCTGGTCCGGCGCCATCATTTCGAGGGTGGCCAGTCGGTGTTCGAGATCAACCAGGGCGAGCACCACGACCATATACTGTGTCTGGAATGCGGACGGATCGAGGAGTTCTGCGACGAGGAGATCGAACGGCGACAGCACGCCATCGCCCGGCGGCTTGGGTTCGAACTGGCCGAGCATTGTCTGATTCTCTACGGCCACTGCGCCCGCGCCGATTGCCAGCACGCCCCCGCTCGGGATAGGGAAGATAGCGAGCCGGCGGCGGAGCGGGGGGGAAATTATAGTAATGGGCAACAATTTCCATAATTTTTTAAGCGATGAAATGATTGACTG
>JARSSH010000035.1 GCA_029624815.1 Candidatus Competibacter sp. | reverse complement strand
GGGAACTGGCGCGGGCGTTGCGGGAACAACGGGAAGCGTTGGACTGGATTCGGTAGCGCGCCATCCTCAAGGTGGTGGTCCGACACCTGAGGGATTGAATCATCGGCGATTTCACGCCTGCTGCTTACACTGTGCTTACAATAGAAAAAGGCTTACCGGGCTTGTGTCGGTAAGCCTTTGTTTTTACTGGTGGGCCGTGTGCGGCTCGAACGCACGACCAACAGATTAAAAGTCTGCTGCTCTACCAACTGAGCTAACGGCCCTGAAAGGGGCTGACAATCTTACAAAATTTCACCAAATTCGCAAGTCTCGATTGCCTGATAAGCGAGCCGAAATGAGTTCGATGGTTATGATGCATGGCAGGTCAAGCCCCGCGCCTGTGCGGGCGAACAAGCACGGTTCCAGCCAGTGCGTTTGAACCCGGCGCGCTAGCGCAGGGATTGCAGGCGCCGTTCGGCAAGACTGGCCGCCTGGGTATTGGGATAAGCCTGCACCAGTTTTTGCAGCACCTCCCGTGCCCGATTGGCCTCACCCGTCTCTCCGTAGATGTAGCCCAGCTTGAGCAACGCATCCGGCAGTCGCACGCTTGCGGGATAACGCACCCCCAGACTGATGAATGCCTCCTTGGCCGCGCCGTAATCCCGACCGAGATAGTACGACTCACCCAGCCAATACTGCGCGTCGCTCGCCCGATCGCTGTCTGGGTATGCGTTCAGAAACCGCTGGAATCCAGCGATGGCCCGCGCGTGGCGGCCCTCGCGCAATTCTCCCAGCGCCGCATCGAAATCGGCTTGCGCGTCTCCCGCCGCCGTCGGGGGCATCGTTCGAGTGGCCGGCGGCGCGGTCGTGGCGGCAGGCGAGACGGCCGGGGTTGGCTGGCCGCGAGCGGTGGCCGGTGGCTCCGCTCGCGGCGGGATGCCCGCCCCCGGTGGAGAGGTGGGCGGTGCATAACCCCGCGCATTTTCCTGCTGGAGTTGATCGAATCGATGGCGGTAGACCTCCAACTCCCCACGGATTTGTCGAACCTCCGCCTCCAACTGTTCGATACGCTGTAGCAACTCCAAGGTCAGCGCGCTATCCGGCGTATTCTGGGCGCGGCCGACACCGGGCAGCGTCAAGCCGCCCAAGACCAACAAGGTTAGCCACGAAAAACGGGGCCTGGACATGAACGGGCACCTTATCAATAGATGATTTCCACACGCCGGTTCAACGCATAGCTGCGCTCGCTTTGTCCGGGGGCGGCCGGCCGTTCCTCGCCAAAGCTGACCACCCGAATCTGTTGGGGCGAGACCCCCATGGCGATCATGGTCTGACGCACCGCGTTGGCACGGCGCTCGCCCAAGGCGATGTTGTATTCGCGACTGCCACGCTCGTCGGTATGCCCTTCCAGCTGGGTGACAATCTGTGGGTTTTTGGTCAGGGAACGCGCGTTGTTTTCGATGATCGTCCGGCTTTCGGGCACGATATCCGTACTGTCGTAGCTGAAATACACGATGCGGTCGGCTGAGGCGGTCGCGCCACCACTCATACCGGTGACGGCCTGGCCGCCGGGTTGTCCGCCGGCATAGGCGGCAGTAGTACCCCCCCCTCTGGTATCGAAGGTGTCATAGCTATCGAGGCTTGGCGCCTGCCCGTAGGGATAGCTGTACACTTCTTGCCCCGGTTGGGCCGTGACTCCCGGCTGAGCGGTCGCATCCGGCTGGGCGGCCGTCGTCTGTTCCTGGCCGGTGTTCTCACCGGTTGCGGCGCAACTGGCCAGCAGGGCGAGCGTGGCGGCGGCGATCAAGACACGAATTAAATTTTGCATCACGGATTCCTCCCTCAACATTTAATCAACGACATCGAAATTATCGACCATAAGGCGCCCAAGCGGCGTCGCGCGCGTTGCCCCGCAAGGCGATCTCTTGCGAGGCGCCGCCATCCACCGAGACTGTCGCCACACCATGGCCGTTGGAATAAATAATGGTCTTACCGTTCGGCGCAAAGCTGGGCGACTCGTCCAAACCGCCGGAGGTCAAGACCCGGAACTGGCGCGTCTGCGCATCCAGCACGGCGATGTAAAAGCGACTGCCGCGTCGATGCACCATCGCAATATAACGGCCGTCGGGGGAAACCGCCGGACGTGCGTTGTAGTCACCCTGAAAGGTTAACCGCTGCGGTGAACCACCGCCGGGGCCGATCCGATACAGCTGCGGCGAGCCACCCCGGTCCGAGGTAAAAACGATGCTGCCATCGGGCAGCCAGACCGCTTCGGTATCGATGGCGCTGCTGTTGGTGAGACGAACCGGGTACTGGCTGGCCAAGTCGAGAGCATAGATCTCCGGGTTCCCGTCCTGAGATAGCGTGAACGCCAGCCGCCGCCCATCCGGCGACCAGGACGGTGCGCCGTTGATGCCGGGAGCGGCCGACACCGAGCGGCGAGCGCCGCTATAGATATCCTGGACGATAATTTGCGCGCGGCGCCCCTCGAAAGACACGTAAGTCAGCCGGGAGCTATCCGGCGACCAGGCCGGCGACATGATAGGCTGGCTGGAGCGCAGAATAACCTGGGGGTTTTGCCCGTCGGCGTCGGCGACCACCAGATAATAAGCCCCACCGCCGAAAGCCACGTAGGCGATACGGGTTCCGGCGAGCCCTTTTTCGTTGGTGAGCTTTTCGTAAATAAGGTCGCTGATGCGGTGAGCCACTGCTCGCAACTGGTTCGCGGGCACGTCGAAGGACAAATTCAACAACTGGCCGCCCTGCGCGCCGGTCAGTTGAAATTGCACGATATAGCCACGGGAACCGCCGGGAGCGGCCTGTCCGGCAACGGCGTAATCGGCGCGAACCTCGGGAGGTTGCGGCGCGAACTTGCCGGTTCGTTTCAGGTCGGCGGCGACGGTGCCGGCGATATCCACGGGCGCGTTGCCTCCGAAAGGCGCGATGGCGATGGGAATGCCACTGCCTCCGACCCCTTTGGTAATGTCCAGGGTTATTTGTGCGTGGGCAGCGCCAATACCCAGCCACCACGCGGTCAATAAGATGATTTTTAAAAATAATTTCAAGGATCAATCTCCCCTTGGGACTGGCAAACCAACAAAATTCATCGATATCGGACTCAGTTGGAGTCCATGGGACTGAATTTTATCCTCAGCGATTCCCTGGCAAGGATAGACGCTTGATCCGCCTTGTCGGGCATGGGCAACGGCGAGGCTCTACGAACCGCCGCCATCGCGGAGTTATCGAATAACGAGTCACCGCTGCTTCTGAGCACCCTAACCTGGGTGACCACCCCCGAACTGGAGACTGTCACAAATAACTCGCAATTCAAACCGCTGTGACTATTCGGGGGAGGATTCCATTGTCGCTTTACATAAGGCTGGATGACCGATCTGGCAAAGTTGCCAGCAGCTTCCTCGGCCGCCAACTTCAAGGCCAGCTTGCGAGCCTCTTCCGCCTTGCGTCTGGCGTCTTCTTCGGCCTTTCTTCTCGCTTCTTCCGCCGCCGCCGCCGCTCGTTGCTCTTCGGCCTTGCGCCTGGCCTCTTCCGCCGCTTGACGCCTAGCCTCTTCCGCCGCTTGACGCCTAGCCTCTTCCGCCGCTTGGCGCTTGGCTTCCGCCGCCGCTTGGCGCTTGGCTTCCAGGGCTGCTTGGCGTTTGGCCTCTTCCGCCGCTTGACGCCTAGCCTCTTCCACGGCTTGGCGCTTGGCTTCCGCCGCCGCTTGACGCTTGGCTTCCGCCGCCGCTTGACGCTTGGCTTCCAGGGCCGCTTGACGCTTGGCCTCTTCCGCCGCTTGACGCTTGGCTTCCGCCGCCGCTTGACGCTTGGCCTCTTCCGCCGCTTGACGCTTGGTTTCCAGGGCCGCTTGGCGTTTGGCCTCTTCCGCCGCCGCTTGGCGCTTGGCTTCCAGGGCCGCTTGGCGTTTGGCCTCTTCCTCCGCTGCTTGACGCTTAGCTTCCGCCGCCGCTTGACGCTTGACTTCCGCCGCCGCCTGGCGTTTGGCTTCCGCCGCCGCTTGGCGTTGCTCTTCGGCTTTTTTCCTGGCCTCTTCTTCCTGACGCCGTTCCTCAGCCTCGCGTCTGTCTTCCTCGCGCTGGCGGCGGAGTTCCGCTTGTCGTTGTTCCTCGGCCTCCCGCGCCGCTTGCGCCAGCGCGGCCTGTCGCTCGGCTTCCGCGCGTTGCCGGCGCTGTTGTTCCTGCGCCAGGCGCTCCAATTCCTCGCGGATCGCGACCTCGTCCACCACCTCGGCCGGAATCGCTTCGATTTCAGCTTGCTCGGGATGCAACGCATCCGTGATATTCAGATTCAATAATAAAAATAGGCCGACCAAAGCATGGACGGCAACAGTGACCGCCGTCGCCATGAGGTCTTGGTATTTTTCCCCACGCCCGAGTTGCATCAACCGCGGTTACCGCTGGCTCGCCGATCCATCCGGAGGCGCCGTGGACAAGCCGACCTTGACCGCGCCGGCGTTGCGCAGCGCGGTCATGCCCTTGATGACCCAATCGTATTTGACTTCCCGGTCGGCGCGCACCAGAACCGGCGGTTGCGGTTTATGCGCCATCAATTCCATAACGTCTTGCAGTCTCGGTTCCAGGGTGTCGCAATCCACCGCTTGCGCTTTTTCCGCGCCAATCCCCAGATAGCAGGCGCCATCCTTCCGCACCGATAGCACCACCACTTCGGACGCCTGGTCGCGATCGCTCAACGATTCTGACGGTGCTTTGGGTAAATCCACTTCCACACCCTGATTGAGCAGCGGCGCGGTGACCATGAAAATGACGAGCAACACCAGCATCACGTCGATGTAGGGAACAATGTTGATTTCCGCTTTCAGACGGCCATGCGAGCTTCGTCGCGCCATGACGTATCAACCTTGAGCAACCGGGGCGCGGGCGGCCTCGGCGTAGCTTTTTCGCAGGTGGTAGGACTGCCGTTGGAGGATATTGGAAAACTCCTCCATAAAAGTCTCGTAGCGGTTGGCCAGCCGGTCGACTTCATGCGCGTAGCGGTTATAGAAAATGACCGCGGGGATGGCCGCGAACAGGCCCATCGCGGTCGCGACCAGGGCCTCGGCGATACCGGGCGCCACCTGCGCCAGCGTGGCCTGCTGCGCCACTCCCAGCGCCCGGAACGCGTTCATGATGCCCCAGACCGTGCCGAACAGGCCGATATACGGGCTAGTGGAACCCGTGGTCGCCAGCAACGATAGATAGACTTCCAGTGCGTCCAGCTCGCGCGAGCCAGCCGCTCGCATCGCCCGTTGCGCGCCGCTGACCACCGATTCCGGGTCCATGGTCGGTTGGGCGCGCAAACGCAGAAACTCCTGAAAGCCCGCCAGGAAAATTGCTTCCATCCCCCAAACCGCTTCCTTTTGGCGGTTGATGCGTGCGTACAGCGAAGCTAGATCGATTCCCGACCAGAAATCGTCCTCGAACCGGTCCACCGCCCGCCGCGCGGAAGTCAGCACCATGCCCTTCTTGACGATCACCCACCACGAACTCAGCGAAATCAGCGCCAGCCCCAGCATGATCAGTTGCACGATCAGGCTGGCGTTGGCGATCAGGCTCCAGAACGACAAATCATGGGTCACCGACAATCTCCCTCATCAACTGCCGGGGCAACCGGCGTGCCCGGAAATTCTCCGCATCGATACAAGCGACCTTGACTCGCGCGCCGCACAATACTTCGGTGGAATCGGCCCGGCGGATGCTCTGGGCGAAGGTGAGACTGGCGCCGCCTGCCTCCGCGATCCGGCTGACCACCTCCAGCAGATCGTTGAACCGGGCGGGCCGATGATAATCCACGCTCAGCGTCCGCACCGCGAACAACACCTGCCGGTCGCGCAACAGCGCATCCTGCTCGAAACCGCGGGCGCGCAACCACTCGGTGCGGGCGCGCTCCATAAACTTCAGATAATTGGCGTAATACACCACACCGCCGCTATCGGTGTCCTCATAGTAAACTCGCACCGGCCAGACAAACATTTTCCACTTCCACTAAAATTGATTTACCCATTCCAACAACGCCGCTGCCCCATCCGAAGCAGCGCGAGTCCGTGGAGAATCCTCATCATGCGCGCCCTTATTGTAGCGGTCTTGCTGTTGGCTGCCCTGCCTGTTTTCGCGACCGCTCCGCTGACTTTCGAAGAGGTCGATACCGATGGCGACGGCTTGATCAGCGCCGATGAAGCCGCCAGCGTCGAGGGGCTGGACTTCGACGCCGCAGACGCCGACGCCGACGGCACCCTCAGCGTGGACGAGTACGAGATCGCGGTGGAAAAGCTTGAGTTGCCGCCAGCCGCCGAACCGGCCGCCCCGAACGGCGGAACCGTGACGCCCGTTCCTCCTCCGGCTTCAAGCACGCCCGCCATCTCTCCAGACATGGCTCCCAAAGCACCCGTCGCGCCGCCAATCCCGGCCAAGCCCTGACGCTAGGGCGCGGCGCCGAACAGATCGCCGCCTCCCGCCGGGCCGGCGCTCAAACCGAAATGGCGGTACGCGTGCGCGGTCGCCAACCGGCCGCGCGGCGTGCGCATCAGGAAACCCTGCTGGATCAGGTAGGGTTCCAGCACGTCCTCGATGGTGCCGCGCTCCTCGCCCAGCGCCGCCGCCAACGTGTCCAGCCCCACCGGCCCGCCGCCGAATTTGTCGATCATCAGCCACAACAGCCGCCGGTCCAACTCGTCGAAACCGTGCTCGTCCACTTTCAGCAGTTCGAGCGCCCGCCGCGCCACCTCGACGGCGATTCGCCCGTCCGCCTTCACCTGAGCGAAATCGCGCACCCGCCGCAACAGCCGGTTGGCGATGCGGGGCGTGCCGCGCGAGCGCCGGCCGATTTCCATCGCGCCCTCGGAATCATCGGTCTCGATCCCGAGAATGCGCGCCGAGCGAGCCACGATCTCGGTCAGTTCCTCCGGTGTGTAGAATTCCAGCCGATGCACGATGCCGAAGCGATCCCGCAGCGGCGAGGTCAGCAAGCCAGCGCGGGTGGTGGCGCCGACCAGGGTGAACGGCGGCAGTTCCAGCTTGATCGAGCGCGCCGCCGGTCCCTCGCCGATCATGATGTCGATCTGGTAGTCCTCCATCGCCGGATACAGCACTTCCTCCACCACCGGACTCAAGCGGTGGATTTCGTCGATGAACAGCACGTCGCGCGGTTCCAGATTGGTCAACAGCGCGGCAATGTCGCCGGGCCGCTCCAGCACCGGCCCGGAGGTCTGGCGCAGATTGACGCCCATCTCGACCGCGACGATATGCGCCAGCGTGGTTTTACCCAAACCAGGCGGGCCGAACAGCAACACATGGTCCAGCGCCTCGGCGCGGGCGCGGGCGGCCTGAATGAAAATCTCCAACTGCTCGCGCATGGCCTGCTGGCCGATGTACTCATTCAATCGCCGGGGACGAACCGCCCGATCCTGGTTGGCATCGTCGCCGCTGGGGGCTGGGGAAATCAGGCGATCGGAGGGATTCATGGGCGGTGAGGTCGGGGCGGTGGCGAAGTCGGCGCTATCGGAAGTTTAACAGTGGAAGTTTAAGGCCAAACGCGAGCAAACGCGCCGGTTCGCCGACGACTACAGCGGCATCAGCGGCGGACGCTGGATTGTAGCGCCAACCGGATGATCGCCTCGCTGGCGAGACCTTCGGTGTCGAGGCTCTGCACCATGCGCGAGGCTTCGGGCAGCTTGTAGCCCAGCGCCACCAAGGCGCTGATGGCGTCGTCCCGCGGCGTGGCGTCCGCCGTCGCGAAGCGATCGCCTGACGGCGCGACGGTCGCCGGATACGGGCTGAGTTCGCCGATCCGATCGCGCATTTCGACGATCAAGCGCTCGGCGGTCTTCTTGCCGATGCCCGGCAGCCGGGTCAACGCGGTGGCGTCGCCCTCGCGCACGCAGCGGCCGAATAACTCCACGCTCATGCCGGACAGAATCAGCAGCGCCAGCCGCGGTCCCACCCCGGTTACCCGGATCAGGTTGCGGAACAGGCCGCGCTCGGCGGTGCTGGCGAAACCGTACAGGGCATGAGCGTCCTCGCGCACCGCCAGATGGGTAAACAGAGTGATCTCCGCGCCCAGTTCCGGCAGGCTCTGGAAGGTGTTCATCGACGCCTCCAGCTCGTAACCGACGCCGTGGGCGTCGATCATCAGGCCCGGTGGCTGCTTCCAGACCAGCAATCCACGCAGGCGGCCGATCACCGCCGCCTCCCGGCCAGCACGGCGGCGGAGCCGAACCGGTGCATGGTTTGTCGGGTGTGGCCGTGACAAATCGCTACCGCCAGCGCGTCGGCGGCATCGGCTTGCGGGGGTTCCGGCAAGCTCAGCAGCAGGGCGACCATCCGCTGCACCTGCGATTTATCGGCCGCGCCGCCGCCCACCACCGCCTGCTTGATGGCGCGCGGCGCGTATTCGCTGACCGGTAATCCGGCCAGCGCCACGGCGCACAGCGCCGCGCCGCGTGCTTGACCAAGCTTGAGCGCCGAATCGGGATTGCGGTGCATGAACACCTGCTCGACCGCGGCTTCCACCGGCCGCCAGGACTGAATCACGGCGCTCAAGCCCTCGAAAATGATTTTCAGGCGCTCCGGCAGCGGTCGGTCGCCGCCGGTCTGGATACAGCCGCTGGCGACATGGCGGCTGCGCGGTCCGTCCATGTCGACGATTCCGTAGCCGGTCATCCGCGAACCGGGATCGATGCCCAGCAACCGAACCGTCGTCACGCTCAGAGCGCCGCCAGGATGTCATCGGAAATGTCGGCGTTGGAATAGACGTTCTGGGTGTCGTCCAGATCCTCCAACATTTCCAGCAGCTTGACCATTTTCTGGGCGTCGTCGAAACCGAGGGTGGTGCTGGAGCCGGCGCGCTGGGTCACTTCCGCCGCCTCCGGCTCCAGTCCGGCGGCGATCATGGCCTGCTTGACCTCCTGAAAGGCCGCTGGACTGGTGAGCACATCCACCGAACCGTCTTCGTAGCTCACCACGTCGTCGGCGCCGGCTTCGATGGCGACTTCCATGAGATGGTCCTCGTCGCTGCCAACCGGATAGCTCAGCACTCCCTGCTCGATGAACTGGAACGCCACCGAACCGTTGGTGCCGAGATTGCCGCCGCATTTGCTGAAGGCATGGCGGATCTCCGCCACCGTGCGATTACGATTGTCGGTCACGGCGTCCACCATCACCGCCACTCCGCCCGGCCCATAACCCTCGTAACGGATTTCCTCGTATTCCACGCCCTCCAGCCCCCCGATGCCGCGCTTGATGGCCCGATCGACGGTGTCCTTGGGCATATTGGCGGCCAGCGCCTTATCCATCGCCAGCCGCAGCCTCGGGTTGGCGTTGGGGTCGCCGCCGCCCATGCGGGCCGCCACCGTGATCTCGCGGATCAGCCGGGTAAACAACTTGCCGCGTTTGGCGTCCTGGGCGTTTTTTCGATGTTGGATGTTGGCCCATTTGCTATGTCCAGCCATGCGAAGCCTCTTGCGTCGATTGCGCGTCAGCGCCTGAAAAATCGTGTCAGTTTACCATTCCCTCTTCCGGCCGCGCAGAGCGGACATGGCGAAACCGGCCGGTGGCGAAAAACGCGCACGCCTGAGCGATCGTCGTTGGGTCCACCAGCATCTGCATGTGCGAAACCGGCAGGCAAATATGATCGACCATGCCGGGTAACTGGGTTTCGACCACCGCGATCATACCGTCGGCCGGCGCCGGCATGCCGGGAAACAGCAGGCCCAGACCGATGTTCAGGGTGCCGGCGATCGAGCCGAGCGGGTTGGGTGCGACCCAGGCCGGCGCATCGCCCATCAACCCACCTTCCAAACCCTGGCCCACGAACAGGCCCAACCCGCTATCGTGCATGATGCGGGCGGCGTAGCTGCCCTGATGGGGCGTGCCCAGGGTCACGATGCGGCCGGGCCGCTGTTTGGGGTGGTGATGGAATAAGTGGCGCACCACCAGACCGCCCATGCTGTGAGCCAGAAAATGGATGACCGGCGTCGCCAGCGGCTCCAACAGAGCGTGCAGATCCTCGGCGTTTTCCGCCGGCGAGCGGGTGATGCTCGGGTAGGAATAGTTCACCGTGTGGTAGCCCGCCTCTTCCAGCCAGTACTCAAGCAGCCGCATCCACAGGCCGTGCACGTATAAACCATGCACCAGCACCACCGTTTCCCGCTGGACCCCCATGATCGATTCTCCCGCGTTGTATTTTGGTAGGGGTGCATTCTAGCGAAATCCGCCGGTGTCCGTTTTCACCAATCCGCAAAACCGCCGTCATCTACTTGTAATAGTGTTCAAATGACACTAATATAAAGGTGTAGTTTGTACACCAACATGAAAACACCGATGAACTCGCCGACCGCCAGCCTGCCGACCCTGACCACCGACATCGTGCCGTTCGCCATTCGCGGCGAACGACTGGAGGTGCTGCTGGCGCGACAGACCACCGGTTGGGGGTTGCCCGGCGGGCCGGTCGGCGTGGACGAAGACCTGGACGCCGCCGCCCGCCGCCAGTTGGCCGAGCAGACCGACCTGTCCGAGGTGTATCTGGAGCAGTTGTACACCTTCGGCCGACCGGATCGTAACCCGGCGCGGCGGATGGTGGCGGTGGCCTACTTCGCGCTGCTTCCCATCGCCAGCGGGTCGGTCGGCGTTCCGGCCGCGGGCGATGCCGTGCGCTGGGCGGCGGTGGACGAACTGCCGCGGCTGGTTCTGGATCACGGCGAGATCGTTGCGGTGGCCCGCTGCCGGTTGGCGGCCAAACTGCTGTATTCCACCATCGCCCTGCAGCTCATGCCGGAGTGCTTCACCTTGAGCGAGTTGCAGGCGGTCCATGAAATCATCCTGGGCGAATCGTTGGACAAGCGCAATTTCCGCAAGCGGGTGCTGGCGCTGGATTGCATCGAGGCCACCGGCGAGCTGGCGCGGCACGGCGGCCGGCGGCCGGCACGGTTGTATCGAGCGCGGCGCCCCGGCCAGGTTGAGCTGATCAAGTAATGCGATCGACACGGTCGCCGGAGAACCACGCATGAGCGCATTCACTGCCGAGATTTTCACCAAGGATCGTCGCCTGTTGCCGGTGCAGGTGCCGCCTACCGTGATCGAGACGCTGGACGCCGCCGAAAAAGCGGCGCTGACGGCGCGGATCGAGCGGCTGCTGGTCGAACAGGATGCCGCTCTGGTCGCCCATTACTACACCTCGCCCGAACTACAGGAGCTGGCCGAGGCCACAGGCGGCTATGTGTCGGATTCGTTGGACATGGCCCGCTTCGGCACCGAGTGCAAGGCCAGCACCCTGGTGGTGGCGGGGGTACGCTTCATGGGCGAGACCGCCAAGATCCTCAATCCGGAAAAACGGGTGCTGATGCCGGACCTGCACGCCGAGTGCTCGCTGGATCTGGGCTGCCCTCCCGAGGAGTTCGCCGCCTTCTGCGACCAGCATCCCGAGCGAACGGTGGTGGTCTACGCCAACACCAGCGCGGCGGTCAAGGCCCGTTCCGACTGGGTGGTGACCTCGGGCATCGCCCTGGATCTGGTGCGCCATTTGGCCGAGCGGGGCGAGAAGCTGATTTGGGCGCCCGACCGGCACCTGGGCGCCTACGTGCGGCGGGAGACCGGCGTCGATATGCTGCTGTGGAGCGGTTCCTGCGTGGTGCATGAAGCCTTCAAGGCCGATGGGTTGCGCAAGCTGCGCGCCCGGCATCCCGACGCCAGGGTGCTGGTCCACCCCGAATCGCCGCTGGATGTCATTGCCCAAGCCGACGTGGTCGGCTCGACCACGGCGCTGGTCGAGGCGGCGCGCACATTGCCGGCGAAAAAATTCATTGTCGCCACCGACAACGGTTTGTTTCACAAAATGAAGCAGGCGGCGCCGGGCAAGGTCTTCCTGGAAGCGCCCACCGCCGGCAAGGGCGCCACCTGTGTCAGTTGCGCGCATTGTCCGTGGATGGCGATGAACGGTTTGCGCAATCTGGCGCAGGTGCTGGAAACCGGTCGGAACGAGATCGTCATCGATGAGGCGGTGCGCGAGCGGGCGGCCCAGCCGATCCGCCGGTTGTTGGAGTTCGCCAGGCAGCGTAAAAAGGCGGTGCTGGGCAATAACGATGCGTGAGCGATCGGCGGCAAGATCCCCGATCCACCCGTCGGTGGTCGCCGGAAACGGACGAACGACAACCCTTTGTCATGGGGTGGCTGAGGAATCGTCGTGATTTCGATGCGATCCCGCTATGAAGGATGCCTGCTGGGACTGGCTACGGGCGATGCCTTGGGAACGACGGTCGAGTTCAAGCCGCCCGGAAGCTTTTTGCCCCTGACGGATATGGTCGGGGGAGGACCATTTCGACTCGAAAAGGGGCAATGGACCGACGATACCTCGATGGCGCTTTGCCTGGCCGAAAGCCTGATCGTCCGCCGCGCGTTCGATGCCCACGATCAAATGGAACGATATACCCGATGGTGGGGCGAAGGTTATCTCAGCAGCAATGGCCGCTGTTTCGATATCGGCAACACGGTTTCCCGGGCCTTGCGGCGCTATGCTCACACTGGAGACCCATTTTCCGGTCCCACCGATCCCTACTCGGCCGGGAACGGCAGCCTCATGCGTCTGGCGCCGGTTCCCCTGTTTTTTGCCGCTGACCCGGAAGCCGCCCTCCATCTGAGCGCGGAGAGTTCGCGAACGACTCATGGCGCCGCGACCTGTCTGGATGCCTGCCGCTACTTTGGAGGACTCCTGATCGGCGCGCTGCACGGGGTTTCGAAGGAAGAATTGCTTTCCCCGCGTTACGCGCCCGTCACGCGTCTTTGGGAACGCCAGCCGTTGTGCCCCGAAATCGACAAAATCGCCAGCGGCGCCTTCAAGCGGAAAACGCCGCTGGAAGTCTTCGGGAGCGGCTATGTCGTCGAATCGCTCGAAGCGGCGCTGTGGGCGTTCAACCGGTCTTCGAATTTTCGGGAAGGCAGCCTGCTGGCGGTGAATCTGGGCTATGACGCCGATACCACCGCCGCCATCTTCGGGCAGTTGGCCGGAGCGTATTATGGGGTCGATGACATTCCGCGGGCCTGGCGGGAATGTCTGGCCCATCGCGATCTGATCCGGCGCTTGGCGAACGATCTACTTGATAAGCGGCCCTGAACCGGGGTCTCTTCAATTCACCGCCGGCAAACTGTCCAGTGGCCAGCGCGGCAGCACCTCGATGGCCGTATCGTCGTACTGACCCGCCGCCAGTCGCCGCCAGCCGGCGTAGGCGATCATCGCGCCGTTGTCGGTGCAGAATTCCAGCCGGGGGTAGTAAACGTGTCCCCCCAGTTCCGCGAGCAGCTCGCGCAACCGTTCCCGCAACCGCCGGTTGGCGCCCACGCCGCCGGCCACCACCAACCGCCGTAATCGAGTGGCTTGCAGCGCCCGCCGGCATTTGATCGCCAGCGTGTCCACCACCGCGTCCTCGAAGGCGCGCGCCACGTCGGCTCGATTCGCCGGCGTTGGCTCCAACCCCCGCCAGGTGTTGATGGCGGCGGTCTTCAGCCCGCTGAAACTGAAATCGCAACCGGGTCGATCGGTCATCGGCCGGGGGAAACGAAACCGTTGCGGGTCGCCCTGTTCCGCCAGCCTGGCCAGCGCCGGCCCGCCGGGATACGGCAGGCCCAGCAGCTTCGCGGTCTTGTCGAAGGCCTCGCCGGCGGCATCGTCCACCGACTCGCCCAGAATGCGATACCGGCCGACGCCATCCACTTCCACCAGCAGGGAATGGCCTCCGGACACCAGCAGCGCCACGAACGGAAATTCCGGCGGCTCCAGCTCCAGCATCGGCGCCAGCAGATGCCCTTCCATGTGATGCACGCCGATGGCGGGCACGTTCCAGGCCCAGGCCAGACCGCGACCGATGGCCGCCCCCACCAGCAAGGCACCGATCAGCCCCGGTCCGCGGGTGTACGCCACCCCCTCGACCGCGTCCGGAGTCGCGCCCGCTCGCCGGAGGATTTCCCGCAACAGGGGCAGCAACTTGCGCACATGATCGCGCGAGGCCAGTTCCGGCACCACTCCACCGTATTCGGCGTGCAGCCTGACCTGGCTGTGCAGCGCATGCGCCAGCAGGCCCCGCTCGCTGTCGTAGAGCGCCACGCCGGTTTCGTCGCAAGATGTTTCGATGCCGAGAATCAACATGCCGTTTGCCACCTGATCGGTTTCTTACGATTTCATGGGCAAGCAGCCTAACACCGGAAGGCTCAAGGCGGAAACAGATGGGCGGTGGCCACCGGATTCGATGGAAAGTAGAGGCGCGGATAGCTCGCCGTTAGTCGCCGCTGGCGATAGATCGCTTCGCCGACCTCCCCCCGACGACGGGTCGAGAGCGGCGTGGCGTGGGCGAGGGACGTCAGTGGCGCGGTCGCTTTCGAATAGTGGAAGGTGTGGCCGCGAAAATCGCCTTCCGGCAGGGTGACGGTTTGGGTGCCGAGCGCCGATAGCCGGGGCTGCATGGCCACTTCGCCGGGCACGGTCACCGCCGCGTTGAGCGCCATGTTCCGCGGCTTGAAGGGCGCCATGCGCACGCCGCGCCAATGCGGGATGCGGCAAAAGGCCGCCACCAACGTGCTCTTGCCGGAATCGGAGGTGCGGCCCTGCGCCATCAGGGAGGGAGTCTTCTTGACATCCTCCCCGCCCTGAAGGACGGGGATTCCTGACTTCACAATCAGGGTTTTCTGCTTCGACGAGGTTGCCCATGGGAGTACCGAGCCTGGTTTTCGCAATTCCCCCCGGAGGGGGTTTTACGAGTGTTCCGCACTCAACCGCATACCCCCACAGGTCTGACACCTCTCCACGGACTTCACATCCCGCCCGCCCGGCGGTAGGTCTTCAGGAGACAGGCGTGATGCTACCGAAAAGAGCGGCGCATCAACAGTCTCCGCGAGGGGGACTGCCGCGCCGTCCGCACGCCCTCTCCGGCCTAAAGACCGGAGTCTCTCGCGGAAAAGCCCGATGAAAGTCGGGGCGGGTTGCGAAGGGTGCGAACTATAGCACGCACTCATTCTCGTTGGCGCTGGCTCAAACCACTGTCGGCGTCCTTGGCCGCGTGTCGGTTCCGCGCCGAAAGGCGCTATTGCGCCGCCGTAATGCCGCATTAGACCGGGCAAGCCCGCATCGTCAGCGTCTTCATCGCTCCAGTAGAACGCATCCAACGACTCGCGACACCGGGGTAAATCCAGTGGTTTGAGCCCAGTACCTGTGCTGGATATCCTCCAAGTGCTTCTTAACCGTGTTCTAATGGGGGATAGAGGGTATTTCGGGACAGGCTGTCAAGTTCCGGTCCGCAAACGCAACTCATGTGGGCATCACCGGTCACAACGAGCAGAATCCACCGTGGGAGCGCCGCTCATGCTGATCAAGAAACCCGCCGACATCCGTCCGTCCGAGATTACCCCGCCCGAGTGGTACGCCCGCCGCCGCGACTTTCTGAAAAGCGCCGCCGTATTGGGCGCCGTCGCGCTGCTGCCACCGACGCTGCGCGGCGACCTCGCCCAGGCGGCGGACGACGATCTCAAGCCGACTCCCTACAAGGACGTCACTTCCTACAACAATTTTTACGAGTTCGGGCCGACTAAAACCGCCCCGGCCGAGAACGCCGGCGGCCTGAGAACCAGCCCGTGGTCGGTGACGGTCGAGGGCCACTGCGAAAAGCCGGGCCAGTACGCGCTGGAGGATTTTCTGGCCCCGCACGCGCCCGAGGAGCGCATTTACCGTCTGCGCTGCGTGGAAGCATGGTCGATGGTGGTGCCATGGCTGGGGATTCCGCTCGGCCGGATCCTGCCGCGATTTCAGCCGACCGCCAGCGCGAAATACGTCGAACTCATCACCCTGCTCGATCCGGCGCAGATGCCGGGACAACGGACCCGGTTACTGGACTGGCCCTATGTGGAGGGTTTGCGGATGGATGAAGCGATGCATCCGCTGACCCTGCTGGCGACCGGACTGTACGGCAAGGAATTGCCCAATCAGAACGGCGCGCCGCTGCGGCTGGTGGCGCCGTGGAAATACGGCTTCAAGAGCGTCAAGTCCATCGTCAAGATCCGGTTTACCGAAGAGCGGCCGCGCACCACCTGGGCCAGCGAAAATCCCGACGAATACGGGTTTTACGCCAACGTCAACCCGGAGGTCGACCACCCGCGCTGGAGCCAGAAAAGGGAGCGGCGCGTCGGCGAGTTTTTCCGCCGCGACACCCTGCCGTTCAATGGCTACGCCGAGCAGGTCGCGAGCCTGTATGCGGGCATGGATTTGCGCAAGGAGTTCTGAAGCCGCGCGGCGCCGGAAAACTCGCGCTACAGTTGAAGGGGTTCCGTCGCGGACCGTGTCTGTGTTGCCGGCTCCAACCAGACTGCCCGTCACGGCGTACCCCTACAAAACGAAAAACTTCCCGACGAGTGCCCGCGCCCATGCCGCCAGTCCGCGCCCTGCCTGCCCTGATTCTCATGACGATCCTGGCCGTGTTTCCCACCTCCATCCTGGCGGTTTCGCCCGCCCCGCCCGGTGGCGCGGGCGAACGCCAAGCCGTGCTGCTCGACGATTTCGGGGATCTGAACGGCTGGAGCGTCGCCACCTCGCCCGGCTCGCAACTGGAAATCGCGCAGGATGCCGGTCGCACCGGTCGCGGCATGCGGCTGGATTTTGAGTTCCAGGACGGCGCCGGCTGGGCGATCGCCCGCAAGGAATTTCGCCTGCGCCTGCCCGACAACTTCGTGTTTCGCTTCCACCTGCGCGGCGAGGCGCCGGTCGGCAATATCGAGTTCAAGCTGGTCGATTCGAAACAGAACGTCTGGTGGTTCAAGCAACGCGACTACGCCTTTCCCCATGAGTGGCAACCCGTCACCGTCAAGAAACGCCATCTTGGTCTGGCCTGGGGGCCCGGCGGCCCGCTGGAAGCGGTGGCGGTGGTCGAGTTCGCCGTTTTGCCGGGGGCGCAAGGACACGGAAAAGGTTCGGTCTGGATCGACGATTTGACGTTCGAGCCGCGCGAACCGACCCACGCCTACACGCTGCAACCGGTGGCCAGCGCCTCCACCGCGATCGCCGACCACCCACCGGCGGCGGTGTTCGACGCCGATCCGGCCACAAGCTGGCGCAGCGGCGCGTTGGCCGAGGACCAGTGGCTGTTGCTGGATTTTCTGATCCCGCGCGAGTACGGCGGCCTGGTGATCGACTGGGATCCGGACGATTACGCCACCGACTATCGGGTGCAGGTTTCCGACGGCGGCGGCGACTGGCAAACGGTTTACACCGTGCGCGACAGTAACGGCCGGCGCGATTATCTATACCTGCCCGACGCCGAATCGCGTTACCTGCGCCTGAACCTGCAACGCAGTAGCCGGCGCCGCGGCTACGGCATTGGCCGCATCCAGGTCCAGTCCTACGAGTTTTCCAGCTCCCCGAACCACTTTTTCGAGGCCATCGCCCGCGACAACCCGCGCGGCTACTACCCGCGCTACTTCCAGGGCGAGCAGTGCTACTGGACCGTGGTGGGGGTGGGCGGCGACGGCAAAGAGGCGCTGTTCGACGAAGACGGCGCGCTGGAAGTGGATAAAGGCGGTTTCACCATCGCGCCCTTCCTGTTCGCCGACGGCCGACTGCTCACCTGGGCCGACGTGGAGCCGGTCCAGGATCTGGCCAACGGCTACCTGCCCATCCCCAGCGTGCGCTGGGAGCACGAGCATTTCTGGCTGGCGATCACCGCGTTCGCCGCCGGCCCGCCGGGCGAATCGGCCCTGTACGCCCGCTACCGACTGGAAAACCTGAGCGCCGAAACCCGCCATGTCACCCTGTTCCTGGCGGTGCGACCGTTTCAGGTCAACCCACCCTGGCAATCGCTGAACATGCAGGGCGGCGTTTCACCCATTCGCGAGCTGAGCTACGCCGACCGCGCGATCCGGGTGAACCGGGCCGGCAAGACGATCGCCGTGCTGACCGAGCCCGATCGCTTTCGCGCCGTCACCTTCGACCAGGGACCGATCGTCGATTATCTGGCGACCGGCAAGCTGCCCGACCGCGTCGCGGTGGACGACGCCTTCGGCTATGCCTCCGGCGCGCTGGAGTACGGCTGGGACTTGCGGCCCGGCGAGGGGCGCGAGGTTTATCTGCGCATCCCCTTCCACGCGGCCGAGGCGGGTCCGTCGGCGCCGACCGACGCCGAGGCATCCGCCCGCGCCAACCAGTTGCTGGAGCAAACCCGGCGGGAATGGGAAACGCGGCTGGACCGGGTCGAACTGGATCTGCCGCCCGCCGCCCGACGGCTGGCCGCCAGCATCAAGAGCAATCTGGCCTATATCCTGATCAATCGCGACGGTCCCGCCATCCAGCCGGGCTCGCGCGCCTACGCCCGCTCCTGGATCCGCGATGGCGTGCTCACTTCGGCGGCGCTGCTGGGGATGGGCTATACCGAGGAGGCGCGGAAATTCCTGCAATGGTACGCACCCTATCAGGCCGCCGACGGCCGGATTCCCTGCTGCGTGGACCAGCGCGGCGCCGACCCGGTCCCCGAAAACGACAGCCACGGCGAATTCATCTTCGCGGTGATGGAGTATTACCGCTACACCCGCGATGTCGGCTTCCTGCGCGAGATGTGGCCGCATGTGATCCAGGCGGTCGGCTACATCGATTCGCTGCGCCAGCAGCGCCTAACCGAAAAGTATCGGCTCGATCCCGTCTATGCGCCCTATCGGGGATTGGTGCCGGAATCGATCAGCCACGAGGGCTACGCCAGCCAGCCGCGCCATTCCTACTGGGACAATTTCTTCGTGCTGCGCGGCCTCAAGGATGCCGCCGCCATGGCGGCGGTGCTGGGCGAAGACGCCGAAGCGGAGCGGTTCACGGCGATGCATCGAGCGTTCCGCGAGGATCTGTACGCCTCCCTCTCCGCCGCCATGCGGTTGCACGGGATCGATTTCATTCCCGGCGCGGTCGAGCTGGGCGACTTCGACCCCACCGCCACCACCATCGCCGTCGATCCGGGCGGCGAGTTGGGATGGCTGCCGCAACCGGCGCTGGACCGCACCTTCGAACGCTACGACGAATTTTTCCGCCAGCGCCTCGAAAACCCCACTTGGGAGGCGTATACGCCCTACGAACTGCGGGCGGTCGGCACCATGATCCGACTGGGCCAGCGCGACCGGGCGCTGCGGCAACTGGCGTTTTTCATCGAAGGCCAGCGACCGGCGGCCTGGAACCACTGGGCGGAAGTGGTGTGGCGCGCGCCGCGCGCGCCGCGCTTCATCGGCGACATGCCGCACACCTGGATCGGTTCCGACTTCATCCGCGCGGCCCGCGCCCTGTTCGCCTATGAGCGCGAGGCCGATCGGGCGCTGGTGATCGGCGCCGGCATTCCGCCCGCCTGGGCGACCAGCCCGGAGGGGGTCACGGTCAAGCGCCTGCCCACCTGGCACGGCACTTTGAACTATCGGATGGCGATGAGCGGTCCCGACACATTGCGGGTGCGCCTGAGCGGCGACGTGGTCGTGCCGCCGGGAGGGATCGTGCTGCACTCGCCGCTCGATCGGCCGCTACAAGCGGTGACGGTCAATGGCCAACCGGTTCCGGCCCTGACCGCCGAAACCGTGCGGATCGATCGGTTTCCGGCGGAAGTGGACTTGCATTATCCCGGCATCCCCGCTCGATAAAGCTACACTTTTTCCCATCGTTTCAGGCTTGCCGGGAGAATCGTTCATGCGCGCCGCCTTATCCAAATCCGCCCAGCTTTTCGGGGGACAGGTGTTGACGAACGGCCGCTACGCCACATTGCTCACCGCCAGCGGCGCCGGCTGCGCCCTGCTGGGCGAGTTGGCGCTGACGCGCTGGAGCGCCGATCCCCTCGAAGACGGCGACGGTTTCTTCCTGTACCTGCGCGATCTCGACAGCGGTGCGTTCTGGTCGCTGGGTCAGCAACCGGCGGCGGGGGCGGCGGAACGCCGGTCCGGCCGCTTCGGTCCCGCCTTGACCGAACTGCTGTGCCGGCACGAAGAAATCGACGCTTGCCTCGAAGCCTGCGTACCGGCCGACGCCGATGGGGAGCTGCGGCGGGTCACTCTGCGCAACCTCGGCGACCGGCCCCGGCGAATCGAACTGACCAGTTACGCCGAAGTGGTGTTGAACGACTGGGCCGCCGACGCCGCGCATCCGGCTTTCTCCAAACTGTTCGTCCAAACCGAGTGGGTGGCGGAACGGCGGGCGTTGCTGGCCCGACGCCGGCCGCGCGCGCCACACGAGCCGGAATGCTGGCTGGTTCATGCCCTGGCCGGCGAAACGGGCCACACCGAGTCGCCGCAATTCGAAACCGACCGCGCCCGTTTCATCGGTCGAGGCTACACGCTGGCCGCGCCGCGGGCCTTGGTGGAATCCGAACCCTTGTCCGGCACGGTCGGCAAGGTGCTGGACCCGATCGTCAGCCTGCGCCGGACGGTGGATCTGGCGCCCGGCGGGGAAACGTGTTTGACCTTTCTGCTCGGTGCGGCGGCCACGCGGGAACAGACGCTGGCGCTGGCGGCGCGCCATGCCGCGGCGGCGGCGGTCGAACAGGCATTTCGGGCGGCGTCGGACGGCCCGACCGAACCGGTGTCAACTCGCCGGATCGCGGCGAAAACCGCGGTCCTGCCTCCGACATTCCCCGTCGCGCCCGCCGCCGAACCCCCGCTCGACGAGGAACCGCTCCAGTTCTGGAATGGCCACGGCGGCTTCGGCGCCGACGGTACGGAATACGTCATTCGCCTCCAACCGGACGCCAGCGGCCGATTGCGCCTGCCGCCGCAACCCTGGACCAACGTGATCGCCAATCCGCGGTTTGGGTTTATCGCCAGCGAGACCGGCGCCGGCTGCACCTGGAGCCAAAACAGCCGCGAGAACCGTTTGACCCCCTGGTACAACGATCCGGTGCTGGACCCGCACGGCGAGGCGCTGTACCTGCGCGACGAGGACAGCGGCGCGTTTTGGTCGCTGGCGCCCGGTCCGATTCCACAACCGGTATCCTACGAAATCCGCCACGGCTTCGGTTACAGCCGCTATCGCCATCGCAGTCAGGGACTGGAGCAGGAATTGTGCCTGTTCGCGCCGCGCGAAGACCCGGTCAAAATCGCCTGGATTCGGCTGCGCAATACCAGCGACCGGCCGCGCCGACTGTCCCTGTTCGCCTATGCCCGGCTGGTGCTGGGCGTGCTGCCGGGCGCGGCGCGAACGCGGATCGAACGGGACGCCACCGCCGGCATCCTGCTGGCCGAAAACCACAATCGGGAATTCTCCGGTCGAATCGCCTTCGCCGCCGTCGCGCCGTTCGACAGCATTCCGCTGTACTTTACCGGCGACCGCGCCGAGTTCATCGGCCGTCACGGCAACCCCGCCTGCCCGGCGGCGCTGGCGGCCGACCGGATGCTGAGCGGGCGACTGGGTTCGGATCTCGATCCCTGCTTCGTGCTGCAAACCGCGATCCGGCTGGAGCCGGGCGCGATGCTGGAACAGGCTTTTCTGCTGGGCGAGGCCGGCGGCCGGGACGAGGTGCGCCGGCTGGCGGCCCGCTATCGCGAGGATGGCGCGATCGCGGCGGCCTTGGCCGAGGTGCGGGAGTTCTGGCGGGACTGGTTGTCCGCGGTGCGAGTCAAGACGCCGGCGCCGGCGCTCGATCTGCTGGTCAACGGCTGGGCGGCCTACCAGACGCTCGGATGCCGGCTTTGGGGCCGGTCGGCCTTCTATCAATCGGGCGGCGCCTTCGGGTTTCGCGACCAGTTGCAGGATGCCGCCGCGTTGATCCATCACGATCCGGAACTGACCCGCCGGCAGTTGCTGTTGCATGCCGCCCACCAGTTCGTCGAGGGCGATGTGTTGCACTGGTGGCATCCACCGTTGAGTCAGGGCGTCCGCACCCGTTTCGCCGACGATCTGTTATGGCTGCCCTGCCTGGCGGCTTTTTACGCCCGCGCCACCGGCGACTGGGGCCTGTTCGGCGAACCGGCGCCCTTTGTCGAGGCGCGGCTGCTCGAACCGGGCGAAGACGAAGCATTCCTGCAGCCGGACGAATCGGACAAAGTGGCCAGTCTGTACGAGCACTGCTGCCGGGCGCTGGACCGTTCATTGACTCAGGGCGCGCACGGCCTGCCGCTGATGGGCGGCGGCGACTGGAACGACGGCATGAATCGGGTCGGCCGGGAAGGGCGCGGCGAAAGCGTCTGGCTGGGTTTTTTTCTCTACCATATCCTCGGCGAATTCGTCGGCGTGTGCGGCCAGCATGGCGATCACAACCGGGCGCGGCGCTACGCGGCGTTTCGTCGCCATCTGGCCGAGGCGCTCAACCGGGACGGCTGGGACGGCGAGTGGTATCGGCGTGCCTGGTACGACGATGGCGCGGTGCTGGGCTCGGCCACCAGCGATGAATGCCGAATCGACGCGCTGGCGCAGGCTTGGGCGGTCATCTCCCAGGCCGCGCCGCCGGCCCGCGCCGAAGCGGCGCTGGATGCGGTCGAGCGCCATCTGGTCGCGGAAGAAGAGGGCCTGATCCGCTTGCTGGCGCCGCCGTTCGAACACACCCCGCGCGATCCCGGTTATATCAAGGGCTACGTCGCCGGGGTACGGGAGAACGGCGGGCAGTACACTCACGCGGCCTTGTGGGTGGTGCGGGCGCTGGCGGAGCTGGGCCGGCGTGACCGGGCCGCCAAGCTGCTGGAGATGCTAAGCCCAATCAGTCATGCATCGACCCCCGAAGCAGTGGCGCGCTACGGGCTGGAACCATTCGTGGTGGCCGCCGACGTATACGGCGCTCCGCCTCATGTCGGCCGTGGCGGCTGGAGCTGGTACACCGGCTCGGCCGGCTGGCTGCTGCGGGTGACGCTGGAATCCATCCTCGGCCTGGAACTGGTCGAGGGGCATACCCTGCGCCTGCGACCCCGTATCCCCGACGATTGGCCGGGTTTCAACCTGCGCTACCGTCTGCCAGATGCCGAAGCCGTATATGAAATCGAAGTGCGCAACCCCAACGGCCGGGCGGAACGGGTTGCGGCGGTGGACATCGACGACGCGCCCGGCACGATCGACGAGAGCGGCGCGGCCTGCGTGCCGCTGTTTCGGGACGGCAACACCCATCAAGTTGTCGTGAAGCTGGACAACAACCCAACGTTCGAACCCCCAGGAGAACCTTCATGAGCGCCAAGCGAATCTTGATGCTGGTCGGCGATTACGTCGAGGATTACGAAGTCATGGTGCCGTTTCAGGCCCTGCAAATGGTCGGGCACACGGTCGAGGCGGTCTGTCCCGATAAAAAGGCCGGTGACCAGGTTCGCACCGCGGTTCACGATTTCGACGGCGCGCAGACCTACAGCGAGAAGCCGGGTCACAACTTCACCCTCAATGCCAGCTTCGCCGAAGTCAGGGCCGAGAATTACGACGCGCTGGTAATCCCCGGCGGGCGGGCGCCGGAATATATCCGGTTGAATCCGAGGGTGATCGAGATCGTTCGCCACTTCGCCGGGGCCGACAAGCCGATCGCGGCGATCTGCCACGGCGCGCAGGTGCTAACGGCGGCCGGCGTGCTGGAAGGCCGTTCCTGCTCGGCCTATCCGGCCTGTGGTCCCGACGTGGAACGGGCCGGTGGCCGTTATGCCGATATCGGTCTGGAAGACGCGCATGTGGAAGGCAATCTGGTCACCGCGCCAGCCTGGCCCGCTCATCCCGCCTGGTTGAGCGCGTTCCTGAAATTGCTCGGCACCCGGATCGATTTGTAATCGCAAGGCATGGGGGCCGACGCCCCGAGTGCGCGCCGGTTCCACCACTGCTCCATGAGGTCGGCGTCCTGTTCCCCATCGCCAGCCGGTCAGACGGTTTGTCGGATGGGATGGCCGATCAGGCCGCCTCGCGCAGCCATGCCCAGGCCACGTTCAGTTGGCTGGCGTCGAAGTAGTTCACACTGGCTTTGGTGAATGGCTTGCAGAGTTTCGTCATCCACTCTTCCCATTTGTGGTCCCCGACGATGGCGATTCGCTCAAGATCGGAACAATGCTGAATACCGAACTGGAAATCGTCCCACAGGGCATGAAGATCCCAGCCGTGGAAATCCTCGAACTGAGCCAGCATCCGGATCTTGCCGTGCGCGGCGATCGCGGCTTCGAGCGTGGGCACGAAAGTCTGATAGTCCCGGTCGTGGAGTTTGCCTTGGAGCTTGAAGCCCAGGATCGCCGGCGAAGTGGATGGCAGTTGTTCGATCATGGTCAATCCTCCTCGTGCGTGGTGTTTTTCTAAGTCGCGGCGGCGCGGCGTAAACGTCAATCCAGTCAGCCACTGCCTCAAGACTAGCCTGTGCCTGGGCCGTATGCATGGTCGTGGCATGGGGAGTAAACCGCGTCACGAAATTTCACCCATGGATGGCAAAAGCGTATTTGAAAAGCTTGTTGTTGGCGGCCAGGGAAACGGGCCTCAACAAACAGACGTTCCCTCCACATTGTCCTTTTCGCGTCGAGCAACTGCTGAGCGAGGATTATTGGCCGGAATAGTGTCGGCAATGGAATAAAACCCGATCCATTCCTTATTTTCTCTCGCCGTCCAGGCCGAACAGGTGCAAGCGCTCGCAGTCCAACCGCAGTTTTACCGCATCGCCCTTGTGAAAGGGGCGGATGCCTGGCAGGCGTGCGACCAGAATCGGATTTGGGTTGGCCATGCCGGCGAGCCGCAAATAAAGCAGGGTTTCGTGACCCAGATATTCGGCGTCGCGCACCGTCGCCCGCCATCCCGCTTCCTCTTCGGCGGCGAGCGACACATGTTCGGGGCGAAGACCGGCGGTCAACGGTTGCTCCAAACAGTCTCGCCAGGATTCGGTCGCGGCGGCGGCTGATGCCAGCGGCGCCGACTGATCGCCCGCCCGTAACCGCAGCTCTCCCCTCTCGGTGGCCAGCCGCGCCGGAAACAGATTCATCGGCGGATTGCCGATAAAACCAGCCACGAAGGTATTGACCGGCCGCTCGTACAATTCCTGGGGCGGTCCCACCTGTTGCAGGCGGCCCCGATCCAGCACCGCCACCCGGTCGCCCAGCGTCATGGCCTCGACCTGATCGTGAGTGACGTAGATCGTGGTCGCGCTCAACCGCTCCAACAGATCGCTCAACTCGGCGCGGATTTGCACCCGCAACCGGGCATCCAGATTGGACAGCGGCTCGTCCATCAGGAACACGGTCGGTTGCCGCACCAGCGCCCGGCCCATCGCCACCCGCTGGCGCTGACCGCCGGACAATTGCCGGGGCAAACGGTCGAGCAGCTCGCCAAGACCCAGTAGTTCCGCCGCCCAGCGCACCTGGCGCTCCATGTCGGCGCGGGACAAGTCGCGCATTTTCAGCGGAAATTCCAGATTGCGCCGTACCGTCATGTGCGGGTAGAGGGCGTAATCCTGGAACACCATCGCCACGTTGCGCCGTTGTGGCGGCTGGTCGTTGACCGCTTGCCCGCCGATGCGCAGGGTGCCGCGCGTCGCCGTTTCCAGACCGGCCAGCAGCCGCAGCAGGGTGGATTTGCCGCAGCCGGATGGACCAACCAGCGCCAGGGCTTCCCCATCGGCGACGGTTAGGTTGAAATCGAAGACCGCCTGGGTTCCGCCCGGATAGATTTTGTCGATGTGTTCGAAATCAACGCTGGCCATGGCGGTTCCTTCAGTCGAAAAACCGTTCCGCGCCAAGCAGCGGCAGCACCCGCTGGATGATCGGATCGACGGCGAAATAGCGCTGAATGACGCCGTCCCGCAAATGGTTGGCCAGCGCGATCAGGATCATGCTTTGGTTCAGGGCCAGAGAGTTGTAGGCGACCTGAGCGCTACGTGGGTCCACGGCGTCATAAAATCCGAAATCGCCGTACAGGGGATAGCGTTCCGCCAGTTGCCGCAGGTTGGCGACGGCCGCCGCCGGGTCCGTCAGCAAGGCCAGCGCCGCCGCGTGCGGGGTCACCGCGCCGGCCGCATAGCCACGCGCCCCCAGTAGGCGAACCCCGTATTCGCCGTAACCGCGACCGTCCGGCTTCGAGCTGGGTGACAGTCCCCACACCGGATAGCCTAAATGCTCCAGGGCGAAGCGGCGTTGGATCTGGGTATGAACCCACGCGTTGCGACCCAGACTGGCGGACGCCAAGCGCGGTTCGTCCAACACCAGCAACGGCATCAGCGCCTCGAACAGGCTGCCACCCCAGGACGGCACGTAGCGCAGCCCTTTCCAAACGTAGTAACCGCCAAAGAAGGTGTGACCGTTCACGGTCTTGACGACGCGATCCTTGGGCGATTGCGATTGCCAGTCGAAATGGCGCGAAAAGGTGCGGGCCATGCGGTACCAGTGCTCCGCCGGCGCCTCGCCCTTGCCGATGGCGATCAGGCTGCCCAGCCGCGATTCGGTGTACAGCAGCCCGTAGCTGTACTCGGAACGGCCCGGCAGATTGACGTAGTAGCCGTGCATCATCAATTGCTCGACCGGATCGTAGAAAAAACCGTAATCCTCGCGGTCGATCAGCCGGGTACAGCGCGCCGCCAACTCGGGCACGCCGTTGCGAACCACCATTAGTCCGGCGCTCAACCAGGCCGAATCCACGAAGGAAATGAAATGGCTGGTGCGTTCCAGACTGGTGGTGTCGTAGTAGTTGAAGAAAAACCCTTGCCAGGTTTCCAACCGCTCCAGCGTGTCCAGCGTCCGGCTCAATCGCGCCCGCGCCTCGTCCGGGTCGATCAGGCCCAGTTCCCGCGCGGCGACGATGTCGATCAAATACAGACCGACGTTGGTGACGTTGGTGTAGTCGCCCACCCAGGCGCGCTCGGGATCGGTGGAAGCGGCGAAGCGCACCGTGTCCAGCGGCAGGCCATGTTCGCGATCGCTCAAGGCCGCCAGTCCGCGCCAGGTATCGCGCGCCAGCCGCTCCAGGAACGCCCGGTCGTCGGCCGGCAGTTCCGCCGGTTCCACCAGCAGGCGTTCCGGCCACCCGACCAGCCGGGCGCGGATGTAGGGCTGGGCCGCTTCCTTGCCGCCGAGGCGGTTTTCCCAAGCGGTCTTGTTCGGTGGAATCGCCGGATCGTGGATGCTGGGGCCGGGTTGACCGGTTTTGATCAGGGCGATGTCGTCCAACCAGAACGCGCCGGCGAGCGGCGAGCGGCGCGGTTGCAACACTAGGGCCAATTGGCGCAAATGGCGCCAGTCGGCGATGCCGTTCATCCGCCGCAAGGGGATCTGGAAACGCCGCCAGCGGTCGGTGATGCCATCGATCACGGCGCTGCCCCGACGCAGCAGGCCGGGCGGCGCCCCCGGCAGCGGCTGTTTGAATTCGAGCTTCAAGGCATCGGCGTAGCCGACGCGGGCGTCGCCGCGAACCCACAGTTCCAGATGATCGTAAGCCGAAGCGTCCAAGTCGGGCAGGGTCAATTGCCAGCCGATGTCGTCCATGGCGTCGGGAGTGAAACGGTAGCGGAGATACAGCGCCCGGCGGCTGTCCGCGGGGTCCGGCCGTTGCGCGGGTTCCAGCCGGTAATCGATCCGGCCGGCGCGGTGGTCCGGCGTGGCGGTCCAGCCGCTCATCGTCACGCCCGCCGCAGGGCTGGCGGGGCGCTCGAAATCGTGCAGCGGCAAGGGCGGGACGGTGGGTTCGGCGGCCAGCCAGGCAGGACAAAGCAGGCAACCGAGTAGGGCGAGTGGGCTGAATCGAGCGCTGGACATGAGTTTCAGTCGATGAATCCACTTGGAGAAAACCACCGCCATTGTAGACCAAGCCAACAGGGAGAAACGTTGGCCTGGGCGCGGTTTCAGGGTCGCCCCGCTCAAACCGGCCAGCGTTCCCATCGGCGCACTAATGGCTGTCTATTCCTCCCAAGCTATGTGGTGGTATTCCTAACGTGGATATAATGACCATCAACTAAATGAATATAAAGTAGTTATTGAACTCAATATCCACGTCTGAAGCACTACCCCCAGGCGCCACACCATGCTCGCGGCCGGGTCTTCGTCATCCACCTGATAAATGACACTGGTCAGCCTGGCCGTCGGACAATAACTGATCCCGATCGGCGACATTTGGTGCTTTGGAAACTCTCGACAAGAACTGTCGGGCGTTATTTGAAATCAGGCATTGACGGCCCCAGCACCGATGCCAAAAATCGCCCGGTATGGCTGTTCGGACGCGCCGCCACCTGTTCCGGCGTGCCCACCGTCACCACTTCTCCGCCGCCGCCGCCGCCCTCCGGCCCCAGATCGACGATCCAGTCGGCGGTCTTGATCACGTCCAGATTATGCTCGATGACGACGATGGTGTTGCCTCGGTCGCGCAGTTCATGCAGCACTTTTAGCAATTGCTCGATGTCGTGGAAGTGCAGGCCGGTGGTCGGTTCGTCCAGAATGTACAGCGTTTGCCCGGTGTCGCGCTTGGACAGCTCGCGGGCCAGCTTCACCCGTTGCGCCTCCCCGCCGGACAGGGTGGTGGCGTTCTGGCCGAGCCGGATGTAACTCAGCCCCACGTCGGTCAGGGTCTGGAGCTTGCGCGCCACCGCTGGCACGGCTTGATAGAACGCCAGCGCGTCCTCGACCGTCATCTCCAGCACGTCGTGGATGTTGCGACCCTTGTAGCGGATGTCCAGCGTTTCCCGGTTGTAGCGCTGGCTCTTGCACACGTCGCAAGGCACATAGATATCCGGCAGAAAGTGCATCGCGACTTGAATCACTCCGTCGCCCTGACAGGCCTCGCAGCGCCCGCCCTTGACGTTGAAGCTGAAACGGCCTGGCGCGTAGCCGCGCGCCCGCGACTCGGGCACGCCGGCGAACAGATCGCGGATTGGGGTGAACAACCCGGTATAGGTGGCCGGATTGGAGCGCGGAGTCCGACCGATGGGGCTCTGGTCGATGTTCACCACTTTGTCCAACCGTTCCAGTCCCAGCAGATCCTGGCACGGCGCCGGCGATTCGTTGGCGTTGTTCAGGTCGCGGGCGGCGTAGCGATAAAGAGTGTCGTTGATCAGGGTGGACTTGCCGGAACCGGACACGCCGGTGATGCAGGTCAGCAGCCCCAGCGGAATCTCCACGGTCAGATTTTTCAGGTTGTTGCCGCTGGCGCCGACGATGCGTAACTGCTTTTTGGGATCGGGCGCAGTGCGTTTGACCGGCAATTCGATTTGTCGCCGGCCGCCGAGATAGGCGCCGGTCAACGATTCGGGGTGGGCCACGATGTCGGCCGGCGTGCCTTGCGCCACCACCCGCCCGCCATGCACGCCCGCGCCCGGCCCCATGTCCACCACATGATCGGCGGTACGGATGGCGTCCTCGTCGTGCTCGACCACGATGACCGTGTTGCCCAGATCGCGCAGTCGCAACAGGCTGGCCAGCAAGCGGGCATTGTCGCGCTGATGCAAACCGATCGACGGCTCGTCCAGTACGTACATTACCCCGACCAGTCCCGCGCCGATCTGCGAGGCCAGCCGGATGCGTTGCGCCTCGCCGCCGGACAGGGTATCGGCGCTGCGCTCCAGGTTCAGATAATCCAGTCCGACGTTGACCAGGAAATTCAGCCGCTCGCCGATTTCCTTGACGATCTTGGCCGCGATCTCGCCGCGTCGGCCGGGCAAGTTCAGTTGCGCGAAGAACTCACGGGCCGCGCCGATCGGCAAGGCGACGATCTCCGGCAAGCTGCGGCCGGCGACGAACACATGACGGGCGGATCGGGTCAAGCGCGCGCCCTGGCAGGATGGACAGGGCTGGCTGCTGAGGTATTTCACCAGATCGTCGCGCACCAGATTCGATTCGGTTTCCCGGTAGCGGCGCTCCATGTTGGGAATCACCCCCTCGAACGAATGCCGGCGACGATGGCTCTCGCCGCGACTGTTGGTGTATTCGAAGTCGATGGCTTCCCCGTCGCTACCGTGCAGGACGAGCCGGCGGATTCGCTCGGGCAGATCCTGAAACGGGGTGTCGACCTCGAAACCGTAATGCCGGGCCAAGGACTTGATGAGTTTAAAGTAATGGACATTGTCGCGATCCCAGCCGCGCACCGCCCCGCGCGCCAGACTCAGATGCGGGTGCGCGACCACCCGTTCGGGGTCGAAAAACCGCTTCACGCCCAAGCCGTCGCACGCCGGGCAGGCGCCAACCGGATTGTTGAAGGAGAACAGGCGCGGCTCCAGCTCGCCCAGACTGTAGCCGCACACCGGACAGGCGAAGCCGGCGGAAAACAGCAGATCGGTTCGCGTCGGTTCGTCCAGAAACGCCACCCGCGCCATGCCATCCGCCAGCCGCAGCGCGGTCTCGAACGATTCCGCCAGGCGCTGGCCGAGATCGTCCCGAACCTTGAAGCGATCCACCACCACTTCAATCGTGTGCTTGCGGCGCAGATCCAGGGTGGGCGGGCTATCCAGTTCCGCCACCTCGCCGTCGATGCGGGCGCGCACGAAGCCTTGGGCGCGCAGTTCCTGCAACCGCTTGACGTGTTCGCCCTTGCGCTCCTTCACCACCGGCGCCAGCAGCATCAAGCGCCCGCCCTCCGGCAGCGCCAGCACTTGATCCACCATCTGGCTAACGGTCTGGGCATCCAGGTCGATGCCGTGGTCCGGGCAACGTGGAATCCCGGCCCGCGCGTATAGCAGCCGCAGATAGTCGTAAATCTCGGTGATCGTCCCGACCGTGGAACGGGGATTGTGCGAGGTGGATTTCTGCTCGATGGAAATGGCCGGCGACAGTCCTTCGATGTGATCCACATCGGGTTTTTCCATCAGCGACAGAAACTGGCGGGCGTAGGCGGACAGCGACTCGACGTAGCGGCGCTGGCCCTCGGCATACAAGGTATCGAAGGCCAGCGAGGATTTACCGGAGCCGGACAGGCCGGTGACGACGATCAGCCGGTCGCGCGGCAGGTCGAGATCAACGTTTTGCAGATTATGCGTGCGCGCGCCACGTATCTTGAGGGTGTCCATGGATGGAAGATCCGAGGTGATGGCGGTGTGAGGGAGTCATGATAGCGCCCGCGTATGACCCGGCAAGGTCACCCGCTCGAAATGAGCCGCGCCCCCGCTCGCTCCACAGCCATACTTTCGAAGGACGGACCCGGTGAATGTGCCTTCCATGGCTATCCCATGTGGGTTGTGGATGCCCGGACGATGCAAACGCCCTCACCCTCGACCCTTCTCCCGCCGGGAAAGGGGAGCGCGTCCGCGCGGGGCGAGGGCGAGCCGCAACCACAATCGATTGAGGAGCGCTATATCCAGTTTGCAATAATCGCTTCGATTGGAGCGTGACGGAAATTGCATCCGGGTTGATTGCATTGTTAGGGTTTCGGGGCAAAAATGCATGGCATTACCGTACATCGGCGAATGCGCAACAATCGGCACCATCGGAGAATGAGATCCTTGGTGTTTGAAGGTAATGCCTGGGTTTAGCGGTTGACGCCTATCGGGAATGGCGCGGGATCGCATGGAAATGACAAACCATGGACGGGGCGTCGAGGTCACCCCCCGCGCGGGGTCGCCCCGTCCGCTTCGAAGACCAGGCATTGGGGCGTAACCCCAACGATCGAGGACACGGCGGGAGCAAAACCCATCTCCATGTCGATCCACAGGGGATGCCGCCGGGGATCGCCCCGACCGGCGCCAACGTCCAGGATCGATGGCTTGGCCATGACTCATGCGATCCGCGCCCTGATTGTCTTCGGAAAGCCGGAAGCCGTTTAAAACGCGAATCCTGTGCCGGATATCTTCTTAAAATAACACCGTTACCCGTGAAAACCCGCGATATTCCCAATCTCATCACCGGTCTGCGGATCCTGCTCGTGGCGCCTTTTCTGTGGCTACTGTTGGAGGAACGCTATGGCGCGGCACTAGCGCTGTTCGTGGTCGCTGGCGTCTCCGACGCGCTGGACGGATTCCTGGCCAAATACTACGGCTGGACCAGCGAACTGGGTGGCATCCTCGACCCCATCGCCGACAAGCTGTTGCTACTGGGCGCGATCCTGGCGCTGGGCTGGCTGAACGCGCTACCGGGCTGGCTGGTGGCGCTGGTACTGATACGGGATACCCTCATCGTCGGCGGCGCGATCGGCTATCATTTTCTCATTGCGCGCTTTCAGGCCGCGCCGCTGATGATCAGCAAGCTGAACACCCTGTTGCAACTGACGTTGGTGCTCGCGATCATCGCGAACCATGGGATCGTGCCGCTGCCGGCGTGGTGGTTGGACGCTCTGATTGGCCTGACCGCGCTGACAACCATCTGGAGCGGCGTGGCTTATGTCGGGCGCTGGGGTCGCAGCGCCTGGCGACAGCGCCGCCATCCCTCCATCCGGCCACCCCCATCGTCATGATGCTCGAAAAGCAGCCCAACCCCCAACAGCCCAAACTGCCCGATCCGCCACGGGCGCGCTTCTGGCTGATCGTCGCCGCGACTTCCGCCGCCTTGCTGTACATCCTGGCGCCGGTGCTGACGCCGTTCCTGTTCGCCGCCCTGCTGGCCTATCTGGGCGACCCGCTGATCGACCGGCTGGAGGCGCGCAAGCTGTCGCGATCCTGGGCGGTCAGCCTGGTATTCGGCGCGCTCGTGCTCGGCTTGTTGTTACTGCTGCTCTTGGTAATTCCAGTGCTCACCCACCAGTTCAAGGGACTGTTGCACCGGCTGCCGGACTATATCGACGGGTTCAACACCAGCATTCTACCCTGGTTGCGCGATACGCTGGGCGTCGATCCGGACGTATTCAATTTCAGCCAGTTGCGCGCGGAACTGCTCAAATACGCCGATGAAATCGGCGATCTGGCCGCCGGCCTGCTGCATTCGTTCCGGGAATCGTCCAGCGCGATTTTCGCCTGGCTGGCCAACCTGGTGCTGGTGCCGGTGGTCACCTTTTACCTCTTGCGCGACTGGGATTTGCTGGTCGCCAGGGTTCACGACCTGCTGCCGCGACGCATCGAACCGATCGTCAGCGCGCTGGCGCGGGAATCCGATCAGGTGATCGGCGCGTTCCTGCGCGGCCAGCTCGTGGTCATGGGCGCGCTGACGGCGATCTACTCGACCGGGCTGGCGGTCATCGGGCTGCAATCCTCGTTGCTGATCGGGATGCTGGCCGGGTTGGTGAGCTTCGTGCCCTATCTGGGACTGATCGCCGGCGTCGGCATCGCCAGCATCGTCGCGATCCTGCAGTACCACAGTCTGCTGAGCGTCATTCCGGTCCTGATCGTTTTCGGCGTCGGCCAGTTGATCGGCGATCTCCTGCTAACCCCGAAGCTGGTCGGCGACCGCATCGGTCTGCATCCGGTGGCGGTGCTGTTCGCGGTTCTGGCCGGCGGCCATCTGTTCGGCTTCTTCGGCGTTCTGCTGGGGCTGCCGGCGGCGGCGGTGATCGCGGTGATCCTGCGCCATATCCACGACGAGTACCTCAAGAGCATCTTCTACAGTGACTGAATCGCCCCATTTTCCCGTCCTCTCCCCGTTCAGAACGCCGGCCGCAGATCCACCACCCGCCGGGCCTTGCCCTCGGATACCGGCAGGCTGCCCGGCGGGTGCGGTTCGACCGACGGCTTGACCAGAATGGCGGAACGGATCTGCTCGGCGATGCGTTCGCGCAGCTCGCCCAGCACGCGCGCATCGCCGGCGAACAATGCGGCATGGACTTCGGTCTTGACCGTCAGCCGGTCCAGCGCTCCGCGCTTTTCGACCTGGATCAGGTAATTGGTGCCGACTTCCGGCGCCTTCATCAGCGCCTCCTCGATCTGCGACGGGAAGACGTTGACTCCGTTGACGATCAGCATGTCGTCGCTGCGGCCCTTGATGCGCGCCAGCCGGCGGTGGCCGCGCCCGCAGGGACAGTGACCGCCGACCAGATGGGAAAGATCGCGGGTACGGTAGCGCAGCAACGGCGTGGCCTGTCGCTGTAGCGTGGTCAGCACGATCTCGCCGGTTTCCTCCTCGGCGCGGGGTTGCAAGGTGCATGGATCGATCACTTCCAGCAGGTAGGCGTCTTCCCACAGATGCAGGCCGGTCTTGTACAGGCATTCGAACGCCACGCCGGGACCGTTCATCTCGCTCAAACCGTAAGAGTTGTAGGCCTCGATTTCGAACAGCGTTTCGATTTTGCGGCGGGTTTCCTCCGAATGCGGTTCGGCGCCGATGAACGCCTTGCGCAGGCTCGGCGGCCCGGCGCCGGTGTCCTCGCCCGCCCACGTCGAGTGCAGATGCAGCAAATAGCTGGGTGTGGCATGCACCACGCTGGTCTGGAAGTTCCGCATCAACTGAACCTGGCGGCCGGTATTGCCGGAGCTGGCCGGAATCACCAGCATCCCCACCCGCTCGGCGCCATAATGCAGGCCCAAGCCGCCGGTAAACAACCCGTACTGGGTCATGTTCTGAAACACGTCGCGGCGGCTGGCGCCGGTGGCGACGATGCAGCGGGCCACCAGTTCGGTCCAGGCGTCGAGATCGGCTTGCGTGTGATAGATCGCGGTCGGCATGCCGGTGGTGCCGCTGGAGGTATGCAAGCGCACCACCTGCTCCAGTTCGACCGCCAGCAGACCACGCGGGTAAGATTCGCGCAGGTCTTCCTTGGTGGTGTAGGGAATGCCGCGCAGGTCGCGCAGGCTGGCGATATCTTCGGGACGGCGCAAACCAACCTCGGCCAACCGCTGCCGATAAAAGGGGGTTTTCAGCGCCCACGCCACTGTCTTGCGCAGATTGGCGAGCTGCAAGCGTTCGAGCGCCTCCCGCTCCAGAAACTCCACCGCCGGATTCCAGACCGGTACCTTCATGTTATTAGCCCTTGCCATCGTCTTTATTGGATACGGTGTCGAAATGGTAGCATGACTGCCTCAATGGCCGTCTCACAGCCGTGCTGGAGTTCACATGTTCCGCTTATTCCCGGTTTTCATGCTGATTTTCGCCCTGCAAAGCGCTTGCGCCCAAGAATTCCAGGCAACGCCCGTCACGCTCGCCGACCGGCTCGGCCCCGGAGACGCCTATGCCGGCATTCGTTGGCTTGGCGCGCTGCGATTGCCCAGCACCGAGTTCGGCGGTCTGAAGTTGTGCGGCCTGTCCGGCCTGGCCTGGGACGAGGATGCGGAGCTGTTGTACGCCATTTCCGACATCGGCGGGCTGTTTCATTTGCGGCCGGAGTTCGACTCGCTCGGGATATTGACCGGGGTGCGGATAGTAGCCGCCTATCCGCTACTGGACGTATCCGACCAACCCGTCCGGCATCCTTTCAACGACGCCGAGGGCTTGGCCATCCGCAACGGCGACAACCGGATACCGGGCGATACCGAACTGCTGATTTCGTTCGAAATCAGGCCACGCGTGGTTCGCTACAGCCCCACCGGCCAATGGCGGGGCGAGGAGCCCTTACCCGCGCCCCTGCGCGACCTGCGCAACTACCGCGATATCAATCAGGCGCTGGAAGCGGTGACCATCGATCCACACTGGGGTGTGCTGGTCGGAACCGAAGCGCCGTTGCGCGGCGACCCGGCCGGCCGGATACGCCTCTTCGCCGGCGACGGCCGGTACTGGTGGAATTATCCGCTTGGCGCCGCGCCCGGCAGCGCGCTGGTCGCCATGGAAGCGCTGCCCGATGGCGGTCTGCTGACGCTGGAACGCGCTTTCGTCGCCCCGCTGCGGCCTCTGATCATCAGCCTGCGCCGCACCGAACTGCCGGCGGCGGGAGGGGAAACGCCGTTATCGGTCACCGATGTGGCAATCCTCGACAGCAGCCGGGGCTGGCTGCTGGACAATTTCGAAGGCTTGACCCGTTATCGGGATCGACGGTTCTTCATGATCAGCGACGACAACTGTAGTGCGTGGCAGGCAACCCTGCTGGTGCATTTCGAACTGCCGCCCGCCACCCCACGATCCGGTTCGCCTTGAAACGCTTGGGATCGATGCCATGCCGCACGGCCGTCCAATGCTGCAATGCCAGAATCGGTTGACAAGGATTATGGCAAGCTTCAATATGTTGCGCTCAAATCGGTCGGGAGCGGAGTTCTTGCCATCGTCGCCGGTCGCGAACTGCCTCGCCACAACCTTGAACGTTCCTCTCACCATACCCTTTGCGTCCATATAATAATGTTGCTGGTGCGCGGCCCAAGGCGTCTCTCGCCAACACATAACGATTTTCAATACAACGGGGCTATCCGGAGGTTAACTCGATGGAAGATGTAGTCATCGTCGCCGCCGCCAGAACCGCAATCGGCAACTTCATGGGTTCGCTGTCGACGGTCCCGGCCAACATCCTGGGCGCCAAGATCATTCAGGGCCTGCTCGGGAAAACCGGGATCGCGCCGGAACGGATCGACGAAGTGATCCTTGGCCAAGTGCTGACCGCCGGCACCGGCCAAAATCCGGCCCGAACCGCGGCGCTGAACGCCGGATTGCCCATCGAAGTGCCCTGCCTGAACATCAACAAGGTCTGCGGCAGCGGTCTGAAAGCCGTGCATCTGGCCTATCAGTCCATCCGCGACGGCGACAACCGGATCGTGATCGCCGGCGGCCAGGAAAACATGAGCCTATCCCCGCATTTGTTGCTCGGTTCGCGCCGCGGCGTCACCATGGGCGACGCCAGGCTGACGGATTCCATGCTGAGCGAAGGTCTGCACTGCGCCATCAACCACTACCACATGGGGATCACGGCCGAGAACATCGCCGCCCAATGGGGCATCTCCCGCGAGGAGCAGGACGCCTTTTCCGCTGCCTCCCAAGACAAAGCCGCCGCCGCGATTCGCGACGGCAAATTCAAGGACGAAATCGTGCCGATCGAGATCCCGCAGCGCAAGGGCGCGGCGATCGTGTTCGACACCGACGAGTTCCCACGAGCGGGAACCACCGCCGCCAGCCTGGCCAAACTGCGGCCGGCGTTCAAACAGGATGGCAGCATCACCGCCGGCAACGCCTCCGGCATCAACGACGGCGCGGCCGCCGTGGTGGTCATGACCGCCAGCGCCGCCCGCGACCTCGGCCTTAAGCCACTGGCGCGCATCGCCGCCTACGCCAAGGCCGGTGTCGACCCGAAAATCATGGGCACGGGCCCAATTCCGGCCTCCCGCGCTTGCCTGCGCAAGGCCGGCTGGACAGTGGATCAGTTAGACCTGGTCGAATCCAACGAGGCATTCGCCGCTCAGGCGATTTCCGTTAACCGCGAAATGGGCTGGGACACCAGCAAAGTGAATGTCAACGGCGGCGCCATCGCGCTGGGCCATCCGATCGGCGCTTCCGGCTGCCGCATTCTGGTGAGCCTGCTGCACGAAATGGTCCGTCGTGACGCCAAGAAGGGTCTTGCGACCCTGTGCATCGGCGGCGGTCAGGGCGTTGCCCTGGCCGTCGAACGCGATTGATTCCAACCAAAAATCCGAGGAGAAGTCTCTAATGTCTCGAGTCGCAGTCGTTACTGGTGGTATCGGTGGTTTGGGCACGGCCATGTGCAAGGCACTGATCGAACAGGGCCGCCGCGCGGTCGCGGTCGACTACAACGGCCTCAGTCAGGAAGCCGTGGACAAGTGGAAGGCCGATCGTAAGGCCGAGGGCCTCGACATTCCGGTCTATCTGGCCGATGTCACCGATTTCGAGTCCTGCGCCGAAGCGTGCAAGAAGATCGAGGCGGAAGTCGGCCCGATCGAAATTCTGGTCAACAACGCCGGTATCACCCGCGACGCCATGTTCCACAAGATGACCTCGGAACAGTGGCTCGCGGTCATCAACACCAACCTGAACAGCATGTTCAACATGACCAAGCAGGTCTACGGGAAAATGGTGGAACGGGGTTGGGGCCGCATCGTCAACATTTCGTCGGTGAACGGCATCAAGGGCCAAGCCGGCCAGACCAACTACTCCGCCACCAAGGCGGCGGTCTACGGGTTCACCAAGTCGCTGGCTCAGGAATGCGCCAAGAAGGGCGTTACCGTCAACTCGATCTCCCCCGGCTATATCGGCACTGAAATGGTGCGGGCCATCCGGGAAGACGTACTGGCGTCCATCGTCAAAACCATTCCAGTCGGCCGTCTGGGCGAGCCTTCCGAAATCGGCCGCACCGTCGCCTTCATGACCGCTGAGGACGGCGGTTTCCTGACCGGCGAAGACGTCACCGTGAACGGCGGTCTCTACTTCCGCTAAGCCCTGAATCGCGCGGCGCTTGCCTTCCGGCCGGCGCCGCGCCGCTTTTTATATGCCCGCCATGAGCGAACTGCGCACCATCAAAAAATACCCGAATCGCCGGCTCTACGATACGGCCATCAGCAGCTACATCACCCTTGAGGATGTCAAGCAACTGGTGCTGGAACGCGCCGAGTTCCATGTCATCGACGCTCGCACCAATACCGACATCACGCGCGGGATCCTGTTGCAGATCATCAGCGAACAGGAAGAACAGGGCAATCCGATTTTTACCGCGGAAGTGTTGGCGCACATCATCCGTTTCTACGGCGACACCCTGCAAGGCATGATGGGCAATTATCTGGAGAAAAGCTTGCAGGCGTTCGTGGACCAGCAGCACCTGTTTCGGGAGCAGATGCGCACGCTTATCGGCAAGAATCCGCTGGCGATGGTCACCGAACTGGTGGAACACAACCTCTCCTTGTGGAAAAGCGTCAACGAGCGGTTTCAGAAACCCTACATCCCGCCGGAGACGGTCAGCGAATTGGCTCCTCTCTCCCGGCAAACCGCCCGGGTCGACGGTTCGATCGCAAGTAGCGAACCGGAAAAGCCCAGGAAGGCACGGAAAGACCACCCAGATTGATTGATGCCCTTTCCGGGTTGAACGCCGTGCGTGGCCGACAGCGATTCCTCTAACGCGCCAGCAACCAGGCCGCGACCGCCAGTGGCACTTCGCGTTGGGCGCGGCTGCTGACGTAAATGCCGATATGGCCCCCCTGGAAGGAATACTCCGAGTAATCCCGACTGCCACAGCATTCCGCCAACGCTTTGGAAGCGGCGGGCGGCACCAGATGGTCCTGAGCGGCATATACATTCAGCACCGGCATGACGATGTTCCCCAGATTCACCCGTCGGTCGCCGATGTTCACTTCGCCCTTGATCAGCTTGTTCTGCTGAAAAAAATCCTTGGCAAACTGGCGGAACGCCTCGCCGGCTTGGTCCGGGCTATCGAAAATCCACTTTTCCATCCGCAGAAAATTCCGCAGTGCCTGGGCATCGTCGAAGATATCGGTCAAGTCCACATACTTCTGTCCGGCCAGCCGAAACGGACTGAGCGACAGAAAGGTAAAATTTAGCAACTGGCCGGGCAGGTTGCCGAGGGTATTCACCAGCAAATCCACGTCCACATGCCGGATCAGGTGGGTTAACAGATTGTCCGGCGTGTGGAAATCCACCGGAGTCACCATGGTGACGAGGTTACGGATCTTCTCCGGATAGAGCGACGAAAAGCACAGACTAAGGGTGCCGCCCTGGCAGACTCCCAGCAGGTTGATCGCATCCTGCCCGCAACGCTCGCGCAAGACGTCCACGCAATGGTCGATATAGCGATGGATATAGTCCGTCAGGCCCAATTCGCGGTCGGCGGCGTCCGGGTAGCCCCAGTCGATCAGGTAGACATCCAGACCGGCATCCAGCAAACCGCGGATCATGGAACGGTCTTCCTGTAAGTCCATCATATAGGGCCGGTTGACCAGAGCATAGACGATAAGCAACGGCACCGGATGCGGCTTTTCCGTCCGGGGTCGATAGCGATACAGCGTCAGCTTGTCTTCCTGATAGACCGCCTCCCGAGGGGATACGCCGACCTCGATCTCGCCCAAACCGCTCAGGGTGTGGGCGCCTTGGGCCAGTTTGGCTTGGAAGGCTTGAAGTTCCTCGGCGATCCGTTCGGACGTCAGACCGATCATGGCGTGGTTTCCCCGCTCGCGCGGCAGCCCAGCAACGCATTCAGCAGGCGACCGCTAAGTTCGCTATATTCGGCGCCGCGCAGCATCCGACCGTAAGTTTCCTCGTTGCAATCCACCCACAAGTTAAACAATTCGCGCAGGCTGCCGGCGGCCTCGCCGGCGACCGCGCGGTCGCGCAGCCGTTTTTCCATAAGATCCAGCGCGGTCATGGCCGACTGCCGCAGCAATTCGAAGTATTCGCCCAGGATCTGCTGATAGACTTGCCAGGCATCCGCGCTTGGACCGGCGCGAGAGGCAATGGCGGAGATTCCCAAGGACGAGGCTGCCTGTTGCCAGCTTTCCAGGGTCAATGTCCACAGCTGTGCCAGATCGGGATTGAGGTTCGAATCCTCGCTCGATTGAGCGACCATCGCTTTGAATCGATCAAAATGCTGGCGCAGTGCGGTGTCCCAGTCGGTTGGCTGCGGGTCGCTGGGAAACTGTTCGGTAAACCGACGGATTTGCTCGCCGAACGCCAGATAGGCGCGAGACTGCTTGATTAACAATTCGACGTCGAACATGCCTGGCTCGGCGGTGGGATTTCGATCGGTCATGGGCGGGAAGAAATTCTTTGGATGGTGGTGTCGATATGGCCTGAGTATAGTGGGTCGATCGGATCGGTGCAGGGCGTTGCATTGGCCAGGCCGACTTCCACGATTCAGGGCGAAGCCCGCTTGGGAACCGGCAGATCCAGGGCGATGGCTTCCGCCCTGAACTGCTTGAGCCGGGCGCGCAACTGGGCTTCCCGGTTCGGCGACAGACCGGGATTCCGGAGACCGAGTTCCAATTGCTCGATGGCGGGCAACAGTTCGCCGTTCAGGTAATGATATTCAGCCATGGTGGCATGGGTCGCCGCCATGTCGCCCGCCCGCTGCGCCGCCTGGGCATAGCTTGCATACAGCAGGGGATCGTTGGGATGGCGACGCAGATGTGGTTGCAGCAAGCGCATCGCCAACGTCGGATCGCCCTGAGTGGCCAGGGCGCGACCGTAGTGCATGGCCAAGGTAAAATCGTCCGGATAGAGCTTGCGGGCCTCCTCGAACAGCCGCCAGGCTTGTTGTCGGTCGCCCTGGGCCAGCGCGATTTCCGCCGCCTCGATTCGGAAAGCCAGCCGGTCGGGATCGCCGCCGACCAGGCGCGCCACCTGCTGTCGGGCCTCGTCATAGCGGCCAGCCTGACGCAGCGCCAGCGCGTATGCATAGCGCACGGCGGTGGGATCGGCCCCGTCACCCTTGGCCAGCAGGATTTCCAGTTCCCGGATGAGGGTATGGGTATCCTCGCTCGTCAGTACCCGTGCCCGGGCCTTGGCGAGATCGTAAGCGTTGCGGTCGCGGGGTACGGTGCGTCGCAGCGGCGGAACCTCAACTCGATCCTGCATGTCGGCGGCGCGACTTTCCGGGCGCGGGTGGGTGAGCAGCATTTCGGGAATCTGGTTGCGGGCCTCGCCGCTGGATGCCCGTTCCAATTTTCTAAAGAAATCGCCCATGCCCTGGGGATCGAAACCGGCCTTGGCCAGCAGCTGCATGCCGATGCGGTCCGCCTCCTGTTCGTTGGCGCGGGTAAAACTGATCTGGTGCTGGGCGCCGGCGGCCATGGCGCCTACCATGGCCGCTTGACCGGCTTGGCTGCTGGCCGCCGCCAGTGCCGCCGAAGCCACCATCGCCGCCGCCAGCGGCAACGTCAGACGCTTCATGTCGGCAATGGCGCGAACGATGTGCTTCTGCGAAACGTGAGCGATTTCGTGGGCCATGACCCCCGCCAGCTCGTCTTCCCGCTGCGTGGCCAGCAACAGGCCGGTATTGATGCCGATGAAGTTATGCGGCAGGGCGAAGGCATTGATGCCGGGGTTGCGAACGAAGAAAAAAGCGAATGGCACACCGTTTTGATCGGCGTAGGTCGCGATGCCTTGACCGATGGAATCGAGGTATTCGTTCAACTGCACGTCTTCCAGCACCGCCCCACGAGCGCGGAGTTGCCGCATGATTTGCAGACCCATCTGCTGCTCGTCGTCGGGGCCGAAATACGCGCGCGAGGGATCGCCCATATCCGGCAACAGGATGGATTGCGCGCCGACCGGCGCGAACGAAGCCATGCCAAGCGATAGGCTCAAAACCAGGGAAAGCAAACGATGAGACATCGGATTTTCGATTTGCAAAGTATTCGAATTTGGACTTGGGAATGCGCGGCGCGTTCCACGAAATTCCCAATACGCCGTTCGCCGGAAAGGTTTGTCCAAATGCTATTACGGATTTCGTTGGTCGCAACCTGCGGCATGGTTTTGGCCGGTTGCGCCACAGTGCAAGGCGCATCGACCCGTTTGGAACCCACCGCGTCGCGCCCGCCAAGCGATCGGGCGGCGCCGGCCGCATCGGCGCCCACAGCGCCGCCGGGCCCGGATTTCATCGAGGAACGGGCGCTGCAAGCCTACGCCACCGGTCGCTGGGATGTGGCGGAAGGGTATTATCTGCAACTGACCCGTTTGCAGCCACGAGAAACCGATCCCTGGTTCCGGTTGGGCAATCTCTACGCCGAACAGGGACGGCTGGATATGGCGGAGCACGCCTACCGGGAGGCGCTGCGTCGCCGCGACGATGCGCGAACCCTGCACAATCTCGGTCTGGTGCAGGTACGGCTTGGGGTGGGCGCCTTGCGCGAGGCGCGGGAACGGTTGCCGCCGGACGACCCGTCCCGCCAGCAAACCCGCGAGTTTCTGCGGGCGCTGTTGGAGGCGATGGCGCAATGAATCCGGATTCCGCCACCATCGAACCGGCGCGGTAGCCGGTTCAAGTCCATTGAATGAAATAACTCGGGAGGAAGCGAGATGGCTTACCAACACATTTTATTCGCCGCCGATTTTTCCGACGAGGCGTTGCGGGTCGGCGAACGCGCCAAGGATATCGCCCGCCAATATGGCGCTCAATTGAACCTGATCCATGTGATCGAGGATGTCAACATCGGTTTGGGCGGCGGCTATGAGCTGCTGCCAGTGTTGCCGGATTTACCCGACCAAGCGCTGTTGGAAGAAGCACGGAAGGCGCTCGGCGAAATAGCGCGTCGCCTGGACATGGAAGGCGCCGAACAATGGGTGGTCAGCGCCCTTTCCACCAAGGAGGGCATCCTCGATGCCGCTCGGGAGCACGGCGTTGACCTGATCGTGGTGGGAAGCCACGGACGCCACGGTTTGGCGCTGCTGCTGGGATCGACCGCCAACGCCGTGCTGCATGGCGCCCCCTGCGATGTCCTGGCGGTACGGATTTGATTGGGCTTATCTATTTCCGCTCGGTTCTCGATGGGGATTCCGCATGCGGCTCCACATCCACCGATACTTCCAGCGAATGCGAACCGCCGCCGGTCATCACCCCGGTGAGCGGCGCGACATCGCCATAATCCCGTCCCCAGGCCAGGGTGACGTGCCGCTCTCCCGGCATGCAGTCGTTGGTCGGATCGAACTCCGCCCAGCCAGTACCGGGGATATAGACCGCCAGCCAGGCGTGCGACGCATCGGCGCCGACCAGCCGCGGCCGACCTGGTGGAGGCATGGTTTCCAAATAGCCACTGACGTAGCGCGCCGCCAGACCCAATGCTCGCAGGCAGGCGATCCCCAGATGGGCGAAGTCCTGGCAGACCCCACGTCGCTCGCTCAGGACTTCGCCCAGTGGGGTGGCGGTCGTGGTGAAATGCGGGTCGTAGGTGAATTCCCGATTGATGCGCCGGCTTAGATCCGCCACGGCTTCCAGCAACGGCCGCCCCGCGGGAAAGCTAGGCTCGGCATACTCGCGGAAGGCTGGATGCAGGCTCACGAACGGCGAATCCAACACGAACAGCCGGGCTTCGATGATTTCAGGGTCCGGATCTTCCCGCAGCATCCGGCAGGCCTGTTCCCAGGCCGGCGATGGACTGGATTGACCGAACGGTCGTGCATCCAGCACCTGGACCTCGGTGACGAGGGTGACTTCAAGACGCTGGTGAATGTCCTGAATCGCGAAATACAGTACCCGGTTGCCGAAAAAATCCTCTCGCTCGGCGGACAACGCCGGCCTCGGCTGAATGGTGATGCGACTGGGCCGGCAACGCTGCCAGCTTGCTTCCCGCGGCAACAACCACGCCTGGTTGTGGCACAAGGCCACACCGCTGCTGTAATGGTAGAGAGTACGATGGGTGATGGTGTATTTCACGGCGGCATGGCGATCAGTTGCCGAGGCACTTCGGCGTGGCTGAAATGGCTGTGGGTCAGGGCATCGGACAAGTTCAGCAGCGGCGTGTGGATCGCGGTCAGCAGGCGGGTCAGTTCGGTGCTGGAGCGGGTGCTGTCGTGGGAGAGCGTGGCCAAGGCTTCGATGTCGGCCAGTTGCAAGGTCGTGAAGGCTTCCAGAATCAAGCGTTCCTCGGCATTGCGGTAGGTGGAGCTCACCGGTCGGTGCAGTCGGCCGACATTGCGTTGCAGCCGCCGCAACTGATAGCCGACCGACCGGGGATTGCCTTCGTCGAACAGCAACAGGTCGATGATCGCGGTCGGATGCAGCGCGGAACGGTAGCGGCGGCGGTAGGCGGTCAGGTTGTCGGTGAGGGTGAGCACCACCTCCCACAGTGGTAACCCTGGATTGCGAGCGGTAATGAAAGCCAGCTTGAACAGCTCCAGAGTATGCAAAACTCGTTCTAGATGGCGACCGATGTCGAAAAACAGCCAGCCATGATGATGCGGCATGGTTTCATTGCTCAGTCCGGAAAACGCCGCCATCAGCATCAGGTCTTCTTCCAGCAGCTCCCGCGCCTGACGGGCGCCCAGCCCTTTGGGTGGCTCCTGGATGCTTTGCTGCAAGCGATTCAGCAATCGCCAGCTATCGTCGCCCAGATGGTTGCGCACCGCGCGGCCAGTCCGCAGCAGACCCTCGAACAGCGCTTGCATGCTGCTGGGATGCTCCGAGTCGGTGATCAGGTCCAGCAGTTCCTGACGCAGGTTGAAGAAACGGGCGCGCGGCGATTCGGCCACGGGCGGCACCGGAATTTCCAACGCGTCAAGTAAGTCGTCCAGGCAACGCTCGTCGGTATTGTCCTGCTCCCACTCCAACAACCGCCCGAACGCCTCCCGCAGCAACCGCGCGGTGCTGTCGAGCCGTTCGAGATACCGGCCCATCCAGTACAGATCATCGGCGACCCGGCTGGGCAGATCGCTGCCGTCACGAGTCACCACGATCGGACCGTAGGATTGCCGCAACAAGCTGACGTGGCGTTGGGGGGTCGGCGCCAGCACCCACCAGTCCTTGCTGATGCCGCCGCTTTGCAGCGAGGATTGCAGGGTGTCCAGGCCGGACGAGACCCGAGCCAAACCGCCGGGCATGGCTCGGTAGCCGTCGCCGTCGGCGACCGTAAAACCGCGCAGGATCACTGGTCGCGGCGTTAGCCGGCCTTCTTCCAATACCGGCGCGGTGGGCAGCGGCAACGGTTCCTGGCCGACAAAACGGTACGGGTTGGCGCGAATCTGCTCGATCAGGCGCGCGCGGGCCACCGCATCGAGCTGGCTACCATCCCAACACGGTCCGTCCGCCAAAATCGAGCGCACCACCAAGCGGTCCAGATTCGCCAGCACATGGCTGCGCTCGCTCGGGTTGCCGCACCACCAGGTGGCCAGGGACGGCAGCCTGAGATCCTCGCCCAGCAGATGCCGGCACAGCAGCGGTAGAAAGGCGGCCAGCCCAGGATTTTCGATGAGACCGCTGCCCAAGGCGCTGGCCAGGGCGACATGGCCGCCACGCACCGCTTGCAGCAGTCCGGGGATGCCCAACAGGGAGTCGCCACGCAGTTCCAGCGGGTCACAAAAAACGTCCGATACCCGCCGCAGGATCACATCCACCGGCCGCAGCCCGCCGAGGGTTTTCAGCCAGACCCGGCCATCGCGCACCACCAGATCTTCACCCTCGACCAAACTAAGCGATAGATAGTTGGCCAGGTAGGCATGTTCGAAATAGACCGGACTGTTGGGACCGGGCGTCAGCAGCACGACGTGCGGGCTGTCGGGGTTGTGGCGTGCCATGCCGGCCAGAGTGGCCCGTTCCGTTTCCAGGAAGCTGGCCAGCCGACGCAGGGGCGCGTCGCGATACAGCATCGGTAGGGCCCGCGCCAGAACGACCCGGTTTTCCAGCGTATACCCGGCGCCGGACGGCGATTGGGCGCGGTCGCCATGGATCCGGAACGCGCCGTCCGGCCCGCGGGCCAGGTCCACGCCGTGAAAGGTCAGCCAGCGGCATCCGGCCGGCAGCGACCGATGACAGGGCGCCAGGAAGCCGGGGTGCGCATAGATCAGCTCCGGCGGCAGCCACCCTTGGCGAATCGCCAGCCGCCGGTCGTAAAGATCGGCCAGCAGCGCGTTCAGCAGCCGCGAGCGTTGCTCCAGACCGATGGCCAGCCCGTCCCATTCCTCGCCAGTCATCAGCAGTGGAATGGGATCGACCAACCAGTGCCGCAGCGAACCGCGCGGATCGTCGTAGGTGTTGTAAGTGACCCCGTCCGCTTGCAGCAGACGTTGGATTTCGGAATGCCGGCGCTCCAGCTCCGCGCCGCCGATTTCCTCCAGCGCCCGCGCCATATCGCCCCAATGGGGACGCAGCAGGCCGGGCGCCGCGAACATTTCGTCGTAGCCGGACCCGGCAACCGGGTAGTCGCCCAGCAGCGGGCTGTTGCCGGCCAGATTCGAATCATCTTGATAGGCGACAGAAGCTTCAGGCATGCCAGTTTCCACGGAGGAGATCCACTGCGATACCGGTTACTGGCCGCGCGGCCATGACCGGAGCGGATTTGGTGTGCCGCTGGCACGGAGGCTTGCGGGCAGCGTGCGGCGCGTCGTGCAAAAAAACGCTTTCAAACGCGTAAGCGATCCGGTTCGAACCGAACGGCGGTTCGGCGGCTGGCCGCGCGATCAGTCACGGAGCTGGTGGGTGGTACGGCGCAACCGCTCGGCCATCACTCGCATGACCTGGATGGCAAAGGAGGGCGTCAGCCGGACCAGCGCCAGAAAATGCGGCCGACTAACGGGCGCCAACACGCAATCGGTGCGCGCGGTGGCCGTGGCGCTGCGCGGTTTGTCGTCGACCAACGCGAGTTCTCCGACAATGCCGCCGGAACCCACGGTTTCCAGGATGTGGTCATCGTTCACCAGGATATCGACCTCGCCTTCCGCCACGATATACAGGTTATCCCCCGGTTCGCCCTCCCGGAAGATGATTTGGCCAGCGGCAAAGGAACGGTATTCTTCGATTTGCTTGAAAAGATCCCGGTTGGGCATGGGTCGATGCCTCGTCGTGCGGAAGGTCGAGGGAGATGTCCGCGCCTTGGCTTGCCAGACGGTTGGTGCGATAATTTTGCGGCAGTTTAACCGACTTTGCTGGGCTGTGATAGGGCACACTCCAGACATCGCCCTGGCTTTTCCAAGATCCATTTGGAGTGCGTCCATGCCCGGTTGTGTCGAAAAAAGGCAGTTTGCCCGCACCGAAATCAGTGCCGCGATCCAGTACAGGATTGCCGGCGCCGAAGTGTTGCACGAGGGTTCGATGGGCAATATCGGCGGGGGGGGGATCCTGCTGTGGGCCGAACAGGAACTGCCGATCGGGATAACCTTGTACCTGTTCATCCACACGGACGAACTGGCGGATATCGAGCTGGAGGTGATGGCCACGATCGTGCGCATCGCCCCCACCAAGCAGGATGGGCGATTCGGCTATGGTTGCCGGTTCGAAGCGCTCTACACCAACCCCCATGCCGGCTGAACCGTCCATCCGGTCGCCGGATGCCCGCCAAACGGACCGCGATCGCGGCTCCGAAACCGCACCGGCATGAAAACCGTGGTGGTGATCGACGCGACCTGCGACTTGCCGGGCGCTTACGTGCAACAGCATCGGTTAAGGGTGTTGCCCAGCACGCTGATCCTGGGCGATCAGGCGTTTTCCGATGCTCGGGATGCCAACTTGAGCCTGGCTTTTTTTCACCGCTACGCCGCATCGCCGGACTTGAAGGTGACGAACGAACCTTGTTCGGCCGACACCATCGCCGCGCTGTTTCTGAATCGCTGGGTCGTCGAGTATGACCGAGCGGTTCTAATTACCCTGTCGCAAACTCTCAGCGCCCTGTTCCAGAACGCGACCGAAACTTCTTTCGCCATCCTGCGCGGCTACCGCGAGAAGCGCCGGCTGGCCGGCTTGCAAACGCCTTTCCATCTAAACGTGCTCGACAGTAAAACCGTTTTCGCCGGCGAGGCGGTGTTGGTCGATGCGGCGATTCGATTGCTGGGGAAGCAGAATTTGGCTTTCAACGAATTGCGTCGGCGGATAGAGGAGTTCCGGCGGTACGTGCATTGCTACATTCTGCCCGAGGATTTGTCCTATGCGCGCAACTGGGCCAACGACAAGGGCGAAATGCACATGGCATTTCCGGAATCCCGCCTGGATGGGCTGCTCGGCAACAAACCGGTTGCTCGCTTTTTCGATGGTGATATCGAACTGGCGTTCAAGGGGCGCAACTTCGACAAGGCGTTGTCGAATCTGCTCGATCATGTCCGGAAAGCCGTCGAACTGGGCCTGAAAAGCCCGCTGGTGGCGATCAGTTACGCCGGTAACCCACAAGCACTCAGGCAGAAACCCTGCCTCATCGAATTCGAACGGTACGCCCATCAGTGGGGTGTCGAAGTCATGGTGTCCATCATGAGCGCGGCTGGCGGCGCCAGCGTCGGCCCCGGTGCGCTGTCGCTGGCTTACGCCGCCGACTGAATCCCGTCACACCGTCAAATACTGCCGCACCAGATCGTCGTTCAAATCGGCAATCGCTCCGGTGGCCACCGCCCGGCCCTTGTCGACGATGCAGAACCGCTGGGCCACCCAACGGGCGAACGGCAGTTTCTGTTCCACCAACAGCACGGTCATGCCTTGTTCCCGATGGAGCCGCTGAACCGCCATCCCGATTTCCCGGACGATGGCGGCCTGTTCGCGGACCTGGTCGAGCTGCTCCTGATTCAAGCGGCGAATGACCCGGCCAATCTCGCGCACGACGTTGGGCTGGATACCTTCGGTCGGCTCGTCAAGGATCAGCAAGCGCGGTTCCAGCACCAGGGCGCGGCCGATGGCCAGTTGCTGCTGCTGGCCGCCGGATAGATCGCCGCCGCGTCGTTTCAGCATGGTCCCGAGCACCGGGAACATCTCGAAAATCAATTCCGGGACGCGCCGCAAGCGGCGGGGATTGGCCGCCAGACCGATTTTCAGGTTTTCCTCGACGGTCAGCAGCGGAAAGATCTGCCGGCCCTGCGGCACGTAGCCGATGCCGAGCGGCGCCCGCCGCTCCGCCGGCAGACGATGCAGCTCCACGCCGGCGAAGGCGATTTTACCGGAGCGAATCGGCAGCAGGCCCATCAGGCACTTGAGCAAAGTGGTTTTGCCAACCCCGTTGCGGCCCATCAGGCTGATCACCGCGCCTTCCGGCACCTCCAGCTCCAGATCCCACAGGGTGTGGGATTCGCCGTAATACTGGTTCAGTCCTTCAATGGTAAGCATCGCCGGCTCCCAAATAGACCTCGATGACCATGGGGTCGACCTGCAACTCCTCCAACCGACCTTCCGCCAGCACTCGCCCCTGATGCAGCACAGTGACCCGATCGGCGATGGAGCGGACGAAGCCCATGTCGTGTTCGACCACCACCACCGAGTGCGCGCCGGCCAGCGAGCGCAGCAATTCGGCGGTGCGTTCCATTTCCGCCGGAGTCATGCCGGCCACCGGCTCGTCCACCAGCAGCAGGCGCGGCTCCTGCATCAGCAACATGCCGATTTCCAGCCATTGCTTCTGGCCGTGCGCCAGAATGCCGGCCCGGCGCCCGCCATGTTCGGACAGGCCAATCCGCTCCAGCACCGCGCCGATGCGGTCGCGTTCCTCGCCGCTCAGTCGAGTGGACAGCAACCCCCGCAAGCGCTTGGCGCCCGACATCGCCAATTCCAGGTTCTCCAGCACGGTCAGCGGTTCGATCACGGTCGGTTTCTGGAACTTGCGGCCGATGCCAATCCGGGCGATGGCCGGCTCGTCCAGCTTGAGCAGATCGATGGTCTGGCCGAAAAACACCCGTCCGCTGTTCGGCTTGGTTTTGCCAGTGATGATGTCCATCATGGTGGTCTTGCCGGCGCCGTTGGGGCCGATGATGCAGCGCAGTTCGCCATCGCCGATATACAGCGACAGCTTGTCGATGGCCTTGAAGCCGTCGAAGCTGACGCTGACGTCTTCCAAATACAACAGGATGCCGTGGGTCGCATCGACCGGCCCGACCGGCGTATGCAGCCCCGCCGCATCCAGTTCCGAGACCCATTCGCTCATGCCGCCTTCTCCTTCCGCCGCAGCAGGCCGATCAAGCCGTAGGGTAAGAGCACCGTGACCGCCACGAACAGTCCGCCCAAGGCGAACAGCCAGACTTCTGGCAGCGCGCCGGTCAGCCAGGTTTTGGCGTAGTTGACCAACACCGCGCCGATCACCGCGCCGATCAGCGTGCCGCGCCCGCCGACCGCCACCCAGATCACCGCCTCGATGGAATTCAGCGGCGCGAATTCGCCGGGGTTGATAATACCGACCTGCGGCACGTACAGCGCTCCGGCCACCCCGGCCAGCATCGCCGACAAGGCGAACACCAGCACCTTGACCTGCTCCACCCGGTAGCCGAGAAAGCGGGCGCGGTCCTCGCTGTCGCGGATTGCCACCAGCACCCGGCCCATTCGGGTCGAGACCAGCCAGCGGCACAACAGATAGCCGCCGGCCAGGGTCAGGGCGGAAAGTACGAACAACACGACGCGGGTTCCGTCGTCGTGCAGCGGGACGCCAAGCACGTCCTTGAAATCGGTCAAGCCGTTGTTGCCGCCGAAGCCCATCTCGTTACGGAAGAAGGCCAGCATCAGAGCGTAGGTCAGCGCCTGGGTGATGATCGACAGGTAGACTCCCGACACCCGCGAGCGGAAGGCAAACCAGCCAAACACAAACGCCAGCAAACCGGGCGCGACCAGCACCATCAGCGCCGCGAAGCCGAAACTGTCGAAGCCGTGCCAGTACCAGGGCAACTCCTTCCAGTTCAGGAACACCATGAAATCGGGCAACACCGGATCGCCGTAGACCCCGCGCGTCCCGATCTGGCGCATCAGGTACATGCCGAAGCAGTAGCCGCCCAGCGCGAAGAACGCGGCGTGGCCCAAACTCAGGATACCCATGTAGCCCCACACCAGATCGATGGACACCGCCAGTAGGGCATAGCAGAGATATTTGCCGAGCAGGGTGACGGTATAGGCGGTCAGATGCAGCGGGTGATCGGGTGGCGTCAGCAGGTTGAGCGCCGGCACGCCGATGCCGAGGACGGCCAGCACGGCCAGCAGCACCAGTCCGGCGCGGTCGGAGAGGAGCCAGGGGGGAACACGCATGAGATCAGACCTCCGCCGCCCGCCCGCGCTGCGGGAACAGTCCGCGCGGGCGTTTCTGGATGAACAGGATCAGGAACACCAGCACCAGGATCTTGGCCAGCACCGCGCCGGACCACGGCTCCAGCACCTTGTTGGCGACGCCCAGCGAGAGGCCGGCGACCAGGGTGCCCCACAGATTGCCGACTCCGCCGAACACCACCACCATGAACGAATCCACGATGTAGTTCTGACCCAGATTGGGGCCGACGTTGGTCAATTGCGACAGCGCGACCCCGGCGACCCCGGCGATGCCGCTGCCCAGACCGAAGGTCAGCGCGTCCACGCGCGCCGAGCGCACGCCCATCGCCCGAGCCATGGCGCGGTTCTGCGCCACCGCCCGCACCTCCAATCCCAGCCGGGTGCGTTGCAGGGCCAGCCACAGCAGGGCGAACACCGCGATGCAAAAACCGATGATCACCAAGCGGTTGAGCGTGACCTCCAGCGGACCGAGCAGGATCGTGCCGCTCATCCAGTCCGGGGTTGCGACCGAGCGGTTCAGTGGAGAAAAAATCGAACGCACCGCCTGTTGCAGGATCAGGCTGATGCCGAAGGTGGCCAGCAAGGTTTCCAGTGGGCGACCGTAGAGAAAGCGGATGATGCCCCGCTCGATGGCGATACCCACCAGCGCGGTCGCGAGAAAGGCCAGCGGCACGGCGACCGGCAGCGACCAGTTGACCGGCAGATATTGCTGCGTCAGCCAGGTGGTGTAGGCGCCCAGCATCATCAGTTCGCCGTGCGCCATATTGATGACGCCCATGACGCCAAAGGTCACGGCCAGACCGATGGCGGCCAGAATCAGCACCGAGCCCAGCGATAAACCAAAAAACAGAGTCTCCGCCCAGCCCAGCATTTGCAGGCGGAATTCGGTTTTGGCCAGCGCGGTTTTGGCCGCCTCGCGCACCGTGACGTCGCTGTCTTCGGCGGCAACCCGTAGCAAGGGACCACGAATCTCCGCTTGCGTCCATCCGCCCAGCGCCTTGGCGGCGCCAGCGCGCACGGTGGCTTCGGGACTGGCCAGATCGACCAGCGCCAACGCCGCCGCCAACAATTCCTGGATTTTCTTGTCGGGCTCCACCTCCAAGCGCGCCTTCAGCCGGGCCACGCTTTCCGGTTTGGGATTGCGCAGGAAAGCGTCGACCGCCGCCCGGCGCTTTCCTGGATCGGCGCTGGACAAGCCCAGGCTGGCCAAGCGGTCTTCGATCAGGCTGCGCAGGCGATTGTTGACCCGGATACGATCCAGGTCGCGCTTGACCACTTGCCCCAGGGGTTGACCGGTGATGGCATCCTCAATGGCAATCTCGGTATCGTCACTCTGGGCGATCACCATCCGATCGCCTTCCTCCTGGTAGTACAGGCGGCTTTCGGGCAACGCACCCAGGATGGCGGCGATCCGGGGATGATCCATCCCCACCAGGGTTTCGATCAATGCCTCTTTTTCGGTGAAGTCGGCTTCGCGGAGTTGCGTCAAAAGAGTCCGCAGCGCATCGTCATCGGCGGCGCGGACCGATGATGCCGCGAAGAGCGTCAGCAACAGCAGGGCAAAACCGGCCAACCCGGCGCGAAACGACGTGCGGGATACCATCAGGGGCGGTTCTCATCGAAGGAGTGAGAGAGAACCCCCGCGCTTGGCGTTTCCTTATTTGGCGCGGGGGCGGGGGGATCGGACGACGGGCGAGCGCGTCGTCTTATTTGTAATTCTGCCCCGAACACTTCTTGGTGACGGTGTTGTAGTTGCCGCACTTGATCTTGGGATCGGCCCAGTCGGCGGCGATGTCCTTGCTGCCCGGCAGATAGTCGGACCAGGCGTCGCCCGGTACCAGACCCTTGGTTTTCCACACCACGTCGAACTGGCCGTCGGCCTGGATCTCGCCGATGAATACCGGCTTGGTCAGGTGATGGTTGGGCAGCATCTTGGCCATGCCGCCGGTCAGGTTGGGATACTCGATACCGACCATGGCGTCGATCACCTTGTTGGGATCGGTGCTCTTGGTTTTCTCCACCGCCTTGACCCACATATTGAAGCCGATATAGGTGGCTTCCATCGGGTCGTTGGTGACGCGCTTCTTGTCCTTGATGAAGGCATGCCACTCCTTGATGAAGGCATCGTTGGCCTTGTCCTTGATGCTCATGAAGTAGTTCCAGGCAGCGAGATGGCCCACCAGCGGCTTGGTGTCGATACCTGACAGCTCCTCCTCGCCGACCGAGAAGGCGACGACCGGAATATCGGTGGCGGAGAGGCCCTGGTTACCCAGTTCCTTGTAAAACGGTACGTTGGCGTCGCCGTTGATGGTGGAGACCACGGCGGTTTTCTTGCCGGCGGAGCCGAATTTCTTGATATCGGCGACGATGGACTGCCAGTCGGAATGGCCGAATGGCGTGTAGTTGATCATGATGTCTTCTTCCTTGACGCCCTTGGCCTTGAGGTAGGCTTCCAGAATCTTGTTGGTGGTGCGCGGGTAGACGTAGTCGGTGCCGGCCAGCACCCAGCGCTTCACGCCCAGATCCTTCATCAGATAATCCACCGCCGGGATGGCCTGTTGGTTGGGGGCGGCGCCGGTGTAGAACACGTTGCGCGAGGATTCCTCGCCCTCGTATTGCACCGGATAGAACAGGATGCCGTTCAGTTCCTCGAACACCGGCAACACCGACTTGCGCGACACCGAGGTCCAGCAGCCGAACACCACCGCCACCTTGTCTTTTTGCAGCAGTTCGCGCGCTTTCTCGGCGAACAGCGGCCAGTTCGAGGCCGGATCGACCACCACCGCTTCCAGTTTCTTGCCGAGCAGGCCGCCCTTCTTGTTCTGCTCGTCGATCAGCATCAGGACGGTGTCCTTGAGCGTGGTTTCGCTGATGGCCATGGTGCCGGACAGCGAGTGCAGCACCCCGACCTTGATGGTGTCGGCGGCGTGGGCCAGCGTGGCGCCCAGCGACAGCGCGCCGGCCAGCAGCCAGTGGGATAACTTCGGCATTGTCTTTGTCATGCGCAGCCCTCGATGTTGTGATTGACCGACCCGCCCGGATGCGGATCTGGAGGGCGCTTCATCAAATGCCGTGCCAAATTATAATTTTAGAAGCTATTCAATCGATTGATCTGGGCGGCGCGTTGTGGATGAAATCGGTGTGCCTTGTCATGGTGCGAGGCGAAGTATCGACGCGGCAAAGTGGGGCAGACGCGGGCGTAAAGGGGAAGTCGGGGTTTCAAAAAGGTGCATCCGGCCAACGGAATCGGCGCGGGGTCGCGAAAATGGCGCAAGAAACGGCGGGCCCGACAAGCGAGTGACGCCACCCAAAAAGCCAAGGCGCCGCCCATCGGTCCTTGCCACGAATCGGCGTGGACGCCCGCTGGAATACGATCGGCGGATCAAGCCGCCCGGCCGCGTTCCACGCCGAGCATCCCCTGCTCGACGATGAAGTCGATCACCCGCTCCAGCCCTTGTCGGGTCTTGAGGTTCGTGAAGACGAACGGCTTGTCACCACGCATCTTGCCCGCATCGCGCTCCATGACTTCCAGCGATGCACCGACATGGGGCGCAAGATCGATCTTGTTGATCACCAGCAGATCGGAGCGGGTGATGCCGGGTCCGCCCTTGCGCGGGATCTTGTCGCCGGCCGCCACGTCGATCACGTAGATCGTGAGATCCGACAATTCCGGGCTGAAGGTGGCGCTCAGATTGTCGCCGCCGGATTCGACCAGCACCAGATCCAGATCGGGAAAGCGCTCGCACAACTGCGCCACCGCCGCCAGATTCATCGAGGCGTCCTCGCGAATCGCGGTATGCGGGCAGCCGCCGGTTTCCACTCCGACGATCCGCTCCGGTTCCAACGCCTGGGCGCGGGTGAGGAACTGGGCGTCTTCGTAGGTGTAAATATCGTTGGTGACCACCGCGATTCGATAGCGGTCGCGCAACGCCTTGCACAGCGCTTCGACCAGGGCGGTCTTGCCGGAGCCGACCGGGCCGCCGACGCCGACCCGCAGGGGTTGTGGGTTCATGAATGGATGACCTGTTGAGGAGAGAGGATGTGGGGTCCGTCAGCAACGGACATGGCGGCCGACTTGGCCGAATTTTCGAAGTTTACAAAAAATGCCATTAACGACATTTGATTTTCATAACGGGACAGGAAGCCGGCAGCCCCATGATCGCGCCGCCGCCCCAACCGCCCGGCAGTTCCCGCCGGCCGGGCGCGCTGAGTATAATCTTGCGCAAGGATCGGTGCGGGGCGTCCTTTTTGTTTTTGAGGAGGGCGAACCGGTATCGCTGTTTTTCCGGGCCGCCGTTCTTGACCGCGAATTCCATCGGGGGACTTCCTCCGGGTTGGGATGGGTAGCGAGTCCGGCCGAACCGATCGCCTCGCGGCTGCAAGGCCATGGAAAGCGGCCGAACGGTTGGAGCGGGCGGGCAAGGCGCCAAGCTCTGAAAAACGAGGCGGGGCATTTCCAGCGAACCGCTGGGCGAAGAGCGATACCGTATTTTGAACGCGTTGAATTTAGTCGGAAATCACCACGCCTCACAGCCAGGCCCCCAGCGGAGCCCCCTCAAACGTGCCTTCCACCATTGATCGTTACCTGATGCGGGAGATCGGCCTGACCCTGCTGGCGACCACGCTGGTGCTGCTGGCGATGGTTCTCAGCCACCGGCTCGCCAGCTACCTGAGCAAGGTCGCCAACGGTCTATTGGCGCGCGACTCCATTTTCCTCCTGCTGGGACTGCAAACGATCGAAATTCTGATCCTGCTCATCCCGCTAGCGTTTCTGTTGAGCATCATGCTCACTCTGGGCCGGCTGTACCGCGATCACGAAATGGCCGCGCTGGCCGCCTGCGGTTACGGCCCACTGTCGGTGTATCGCCCGCTCTTCCTGCTGGCGGTGCCGCTGGCGCTGCTGACCGCTGGGTTTTCGCTGTTTCTGTCGCCGGCGACCATGGAACTCCAGTTCGAGCTGCTGGCCAAGGCCCGCAAGGAAGCCGAGGTCTCCATGTTTACGCCAGGCGCCTTCCGCGAAGTGCTGGAAGGCCGGCATGTGGTCTATATCGGCGCCTTGGACGAACGGGAATTGCGCAACGTCTTCATCCACAGCCGCGAACCCGACGGCGACATCAGTACTACCACCGGCGAGCGGGGACGACAGGAAACCGACGCCAACGACCTGCGCCACATCGTGCTGGAGCACGGCTACCGTTATCGGGGCACACCCGGCCGTGGCGATTACGAGATCCTTGGCTTCGAGCGGGCCGCGGTGCGGATCGATACCAGCGCCCCCCAGCAGGCCTGGAAACATCGGGAAACGCTGCCCACCCGAAAATTACTGAGTTCGAGCGAACCCATTCAGATTGCCGAATTGCACATGCGGCTCAACAGCCCGCTTCAGGTGCTGGTGATCGCGCTGTGGGCGCCGCTGTTGGCGCGTGCCCGGCCGCGCGAGGGCCGCCATGGCCGGATCGTCGCGGCGCTGCTGATCTACGCCATCGATTTCAACCTGATCGGCGTCGGCGAATCCTGGCTCAGTCACGGCATCGTTGGGGGGCAGGTCGGTCTGTGGTGGGTGCACGGACTGTTTCTGCTGTTCGGCGGCGGACTGTTGCTTCACTATTACGCCGCCGGCCACGGCATCCACCTGCTGCGCCGCGCCTTGCGCCGGAGCGCCGCATGAAACTGCTGGATCGCTACATCTTTCGCACCGTCGCCACGGCCACCCTGGTCGCGGCGCTGGCGCTGCTGCTGCTGGAATTCGTTCTGAGCCTGCTGGCGGAGCTGGAAGACGTCGGCGCCGGCGATTACGATTTCGTGGCGGCGCTCCGCTACCTGCTGCTGGTCCAGCCACAGCGGCTGTACGAACTGTTCCCCATGGCGCTGCTGGTGGGCGGTCTGCTCGGCATGGGCGCACTGGCCGGCGGCAGCGAGCTGATCGCGATGCGGGCCGCGGGGTTGTCGCTGGCCCGGCTGACCCGCTCCGTCCTGCAGGCCGGATTGCTGTTGAGTCTGGCGGTGCTGTTGATGGGCGAGTTCGCCGCCCCGCCGCTGGAGCAGTTCGCCCGCGAACAGCGCGCCGTCATCAAGGGTGAAAACCTGGCGATCCGCGGCGGTCGCGGTTTCTGGGCGCGCGACGGCGATTATTTCATTCGCATTCAAGGCGTGTTGCCGGGCGTCCGGCTGGCGGATATCGATATTTTCGAGGTGAGCCCCGAGGCCCGGCTCGAAACCGCCACCCATGCCCAGAGCGCGCGCTATCAGGCCGGTCGCTGGGTATTGGAAGGCGTGAGCCGCAGCGTCTTCGACGACGACAAGGTGCTGACCGAGCAACTGCCCAGCCTGACGGTGGCCTCGGCCATCAGCCCGCAGATCCTGGAAGTGCTGGCCGCCAACCCCAACCAACTGTCGATCCGCGACCTGCGGGTTTATGTGGACTATCTGGAAAGCAACGGACTGGACGCTCAAAGCTACCGGCTGGCCTTATGGCGCAAGCTGCTGGCGCCGCTGGCTTATCTGGCGATGCTGGTGATCGCCATGCCGTTCGTATTCGGCCCGCAACGCTCGGTCGGCGTCGGCCAGCGCCTGCTGGTCGGGTTGCTGCTCGGACTGGCGTTCTTCCTGATCAACTATCTGCTCGGCAACGTGGTGCTGCTGTACGGCTACCCGCCGCTGGCGGGGGCCGCGCTGCCGTCGCTGCTGTTCCTGGGAGCGGGTTTTTACGCGCTGCGCCGGCTACGTTGAGGTGTTTCCACCTTTGGGCACCACCACCAGCTCCGTTTCCGAACAACGGTCCGGCAGACGCAACGCCAGCAACAACAGCAAGCACGCAAAACCGGCGCCCAGGCTGAGGCCGACGCCGAGTTTCAAGACTTGGTGCAGATAGGCCACCGGCGCCAGCCACAGACCGGCGACGAGAAATCGCAGCAGGGCTTGCCACCAGCCGATGCCCCGACCATCGCGCCGCCGCACCCGCACCCGCCAGGCGCGCATCCCCAGGGTCTGGCCGCCGTGAACCCAAAAACCACCGTAGAAAAAGAAACAAACCAGCAGCAGGTAAGTGCGAAAGAACGGGTTACCCACCAAGGGGTTATGTACTGCAAACGCGGTGCCGCCGATCAAAATGACGGCCAGACCCAATGCCAGCGCGGTCGCGACGAACAACACCCCGGCCAGCAACAACCCGTCGTAGCCAATCGCCGCCAGCCGTCGCGGCAATTTCACCAAGGGGAAAATAGCGGGGCTGGATGGCGGCGGTTCGACTGCGCGCATCGTCGGTCGGTCACGCGGTCATCGTGGAAATGCAACCGGACCCGTTCGAGTCACTTGCCGGCGGATTTGGCGGCGGCGTTCCTGCCGTTCGCCTTGCCTTTGCCGGCGTCGGGCTTGGCGAGTTGTCCGGGCGCTGGCGTGGCGGGGACACCGCTGGTCGGCACGACCCCGCCCAACCAACCGTTAATTTCCACCATATCCTCTTCCGATAGCTCGCCGGCGGCCTGCTTGAGCACCAGATAATTGGCGATGTAGGAATAGCGGGCGGCGGCGTACTCCCGTTCGGCCAGGTACACGTTACGTTCGGCGTTCAGCACATCCACGATGGTGCGGGTGCCCACCTCGTAACCGGCCTGGGTGGCTTCCAGCGCGCTGCGGGTGGATATCCGGGTCTGGTCCAGCGCCTTGATCTGGCTGATGGCGGTTTCCTGGCCCCGGTAGGCGTTGCGCACGGTGCGAATCGTGTCGCGCTGCAAGTTTTCCAGATTCTGGCGGGACGCTTCGTAGTTGTAGGCCGCCTGGCGGGAGCGGGAGGACACCGCGCCGCCGCTGTACAGGGGAATGGTCAGTTGCAGGTTGACTTGACTGCTGATGGTGCGATTGAACGCATTGTCCAAATCGGCGCGGCTGGCGTTCAGGTCCAGGGATGGATAATGGCCCGCCTTCTGCAACCGGATATTTTCCCGAGCCTGCTCGACCCCGAAGCCAGCGCTGCGCAGAGTCAGGTTGTTGTCCAGCGCCAGGCGCACCCACTGCTCGGGGTCGTTGGGCTTGGGCAGCGCCAGCGGCATCCGCTCGCTGAGCACATTGAGCCGCGCGTAGTCCTGGCCGGTCAATTGCCGCAGGAATTCACGGGCGTTGGCCAGTTTATTGGTGGCATCGATCTCCGAGGAAACGGCGCCGTCGAACCGGGCCTGGGCATCGTAAACGTCGGTAATGGTGGCCAGCCCCACCTCGAAGCGCCGGTTGGCCTGTTCGAGCTGGCGGGCGAAGGCGTTTTTTTCCGCCGTGGCGAAGGTCAGGTTGTCGATGGCCGCCAGTACGCCGAAGTAACCCTGCGAAACCCGCAGGATCAGATCGTTTTCCGCGTTACTGAAGTCGGCATCGGCTTGTTTGACAGTCTCCTCCGCCAGCCGCTGCTGGACTTGGCTGGCGCGATTGTAAATGGGTTGCGTCAAACCGATCGCGTAGTTGTGAGTGTCACTGGAGGAGCTGCCCGTCGGCGATCCCACGATTCCAAAGGTGTTGCCCCACGAGGTCGTAACCCCCACATTCGGCAACAGTAAGGCCCGGGCCTGCGGCTTGGCTTCCTGGGAGGCTTGCCGGTTGGCGGCGGCGGCCTTGAGCGCGGGATCGCTCTCCAGGGACTGACGGTACACTTGCAGCAGATCTTCCGCCCCTACCGGCTGGCCGAACAGCGCGGCGACCATTCCGGCCAACAGCAAACGGTGCGCTTTGGGCATGGCTGACGGGCTCCCTTAACGAATATTTTAACAATTGCTAATATACCAAATGGACATGCGTGGCGAAAACCCCGCGCATGTCCAGGAAAAGGAGAGCGAGCGCTAATCAGGAGGAACGGTGGGGCCGACTTCGCGCGGCCAGGCGTTGATTCCGCCATCCGGACTGGCCACTTGTTCGACACCGGCGAGAGCGGGAAGCAAAGCCACCCACAAGCCGCAAATCCCGTGGTGGCAAATCACGAGGGCTTCCCGCTCCGGATCGAGCCGGCGCCGGTTTCCGCATGGCGATCAGAATTGGAATGTTTCGCGGGGCTCGGCGTTGCGCAGCGGCGGCAGTTCGGTATCGAACAGGCTTTCCTCGATCCATTCCCGCTCGCCGGTTCGGGTAACCAGCAGCGCCTCCATCGTCGGCGGCTGACCCACCGCGACAAACAGCCGACCACCCAAACTCAGACTCTGCCGCCAGCAATCGGCGAGCGCGGCCACCGAGCCGGTGACGGCGATGACGCTATAGCGGTGCTCGCCCCAACCGCGGCTGGCGTCCCCGGCGTGCAGCGCCACATTGCCGATTCCGTGCGCCTTCAACTTGATCCGGGCGGCCTCGACGAATTCGGGGACGATGTCCACGCTGGTCACTCCGACGGCCAGGCGCGCCAGACAGGCGGTCAGATAAGCGCTGCCGGTGCCGACTTCCAACACCCGATCGACCGGCCGCGGCGCCAACGCTTGCAGGATTCGACCCTCGACGGCGGGTTTTAGCATGACCTCGCCGTGGCCGAGTGGGATGGCGACGTCGCTGAAAGCCAGATTACGGTAGCGTTCCGGCACGAAATCCTCGCGCGGCATGCGGGCGAGCGTGTCCAAGACTCGCTGATCCAGCACTTCCCAAGGCCGGATCTGCTGCTCGATCATGTTGAAGCGCGCCTGCTCGAAATTGAATGCGGTCATGTGCGGGGTCCTGTCAGCGCCTAGCGGTTTTGGAATGTTGGCGGGGGCCATCCCCCGGCCGGGATTCGGGGCGCACCCATTCTAGCATAAGGCTTTTTCGCGCGGCGCGGGCTTACAGAAAGGTCGCCGTCACCGCGAACAGCCGTTCGACTTCGGGCACCCGCTTCTTGTCGACCAGAAACAGGATGACGTGATCGTCCGCCTCGATCATGGTGTCGTGATGACAGATGATGACCTCATCGCGGCGGGCCACGGCGCCGATGGTGGTGCCCGGCGGCAGTTTAATCTCGTCCAGACGCCGCCCCACCACTTTCGAGGTTTTGTAGTCGCCGTGGGCCACCGCCTCGATCGCTTCGGCGGCGCCCCGACGCAGGGAGTGGACCTTGACCACATCGCCGCGGCGGACATGGGTCAGCAGACTGCCGATGGTGGCCTGCTGCGGCGAGATGGCGACATCGACGATGCCGGAGGATTCCACCAGATCCACGTAGGACACCCGATTGATCAGCGCCATGACCTTGCGGGCGCCCATGCGCTTGGCCAGCATCGCCGACAAAATATTGGCCTCGTCGTCGTCGGTTACGGCGCAGAACACGTCCATGTTTTCGATGTTTTCCTGCCGCAACAGGTTTTCGTCGGCGGCGTCACCCTGCAACACGATGGCCCGGCTCAACTTCTCCGATAACCGTCGGCTGGTGTCCACGTTGCGTTCGATGACCTTGACCTTGAACCGTTCCTCCAGCGCCTGGGCCAGCCGCGCCCCAATATGGCCACCGCCGGCGATGATCAGGCGCTTGACCATCTTGTCCAGCTTGCGCAGCTCGCCGACGATGGCGCGGGTATTGTTGCGCGCGGCGATGAAAAAAACCTCGTCGTCGGCCGCAATGATGGTGTTGCCTTCCGGAATGATCGGTTTGCCCTGACGGAAGATGGCGGCCACCCGCGTATCGATGCCCGGCATGTGCTCGGGCAGGGTGCGCAGCGCCTGGCCCACCAGGGAGCTACCCTCGTAGGCCTTCACACCCATCAGCCGGACTTGGCCATCGGCGAAATCCAGCACCTGCAAGGCCCCAGGATGCTCGATGATGTGGCGGATGTAGTCCGTCACCAGTTGCTCGGGACTGATCAGGACGTTGACCGGCAGGGCTTCGTCCCCGAACAAGCGATCCTGATAGGCGATGTAGCCGCCTGCCCGAACCCGGGCGATCTTGGTCGGCGTGTTGAACAGCGTGTGGGCCACCTGACAGGCGATCATGTTGACTTCGTCGTTGTCGGTCAGCGCGATCAGCATGTCGGCATCGGCAACGCCGGCCTGCTCCAGAATGCCCGGATAGGCGGCGTGACCGCAGACGGTGCGGATATCCAGTCGGTCCTGCAACGCCTGCAAGCGTTCGGCGTTGGCGTCGACCACGGTGACATCGTTGGCCTCGCTCGCCAGAATGTGCGCGACCGAGCCACCCACCTGCCCGGCGCCGAGCATCACGATCTTCATGACCCGCCCTCACTCATCCAGCGCCTTCTTGGGATCGATGCCCAGGGCGCGCAGCTTGCGGTAGAGGTTGGTTCGCTCCATGCCGACCCGATCGGCCAAGCGCGCCACGTTGCCCTCGCATTCGCGGAACTGCTGCATCAGATAGGTCCGCTCGAATTGTTCCCGCGCCTCGCGCAGCGGCAGGTTCAGGGGAATGCTGCCGACATCCTGGGATTTGGCGGTGGTGATGCCGCGCACGGCGGCGTCCACTTCCTCCAGCGCAATTTCCTCGTCGCCGCCCAGAATCAGCAGGCGTTGCACCAGGTTCTTCAGTTCGCGGATGTTGCCGGGCCAGTTATAGTTGCGCAGCCGGTTCTGGGCCGCCAGGGTGAAATGGCGGTAGGTCAGCCCTTCCTGATCGACGAAATAGCCGATGTAGTAGTTCAGCAGTTCCGGCACATCCTCGATGTGATCGCGCAATGGCGGCAACTTGATCGGCACCACGTTCAATTGATAATACAGATCCTCGCGGAACCGCCCGATCGCCACCTCCTGCTCCAGATCGCGGTGAGTGGCGGCCGCCACTCGTACGTTGACCCGCACCGGCTCCTTGCCGCCGATGCGCAGGAAGGAGCCGTTTTCCAGGGCGCTGGCCAGCTTGGCCTGGGCTTCGAGGTCCATGTCGGCCAGTTCGTCGAGAAACAGGGTGCCGCCACTGGCCTGCTCCAGCCGACCGTAGTGAATCCGCTCGCCCTGCTCGGAACCGAACAGTTCCAGACTGGCGTTTTCGCGGGCGATGGAACCCACGCCCACATCCACGAACGGTCCGTTGCGACGCGGGCTGTGCGCATGCAGAAAGCGGGCGTAGACCTCCTTGCCGGTTCCGGGTTCGCCGAACACCAGCACCGGCGCATCGTGCTGGGCGATCTTGAGCACCTGAGCGCGCAGGCGCTGAACGACCTCGCCGCGGCCGACCGGCTCGGCGACGATCCGCTGCTGGCGACGCAGGTTCTGGTTTTCCCGCGCCAATCGGTCGGCATCCAGCGCCCGCTCCACGGTCAGCAGCAATTTCGCCATCGACAGTGGTTTCTCGATAAAATCGTAGGCGCCCAACCGAGTCGCCTCGACCGCGGTCTCGACCGTGCCGTGGCCGGACATCATGATCACCGGGCAAGGCAGATGGTCGCCCTCGCTCCACTCCTTCAGCAGGGTGATGCCGTCGGTGTCCGGCATCCAGATATCGAGCAGGATCAGATCGGGCCGCTGGGCGCGGCGGGCCTCGCGGGCCGCGGCGGCATTCTCCGCGATGGCGACGCCATAGCCCTCGTCTTCCAGGATTTCCTTCACCAGATCGCGAATGTCCGGCTCGTCATCGACCACCAAAATATAAGATGCGCTCATCCGGCCTCCTTATCGGCACTTAACGGCACGGCGGGACCGGCGGACGGAACCGGAGACCCGGCGGTACCGTGCAGCGGCAGCCGAACCACGACCCGGGCGCCGCCGTCCGCCGGCGATTCCAACTGGATCCATCCCCCGTGTTCCTCGACGATTTTCTTGACGATGGCCAATCCTAGTCCGGTTCCCTTGGGTTTGGTAGTCACATAGGGCTCGAAGGCGCTGTTCAGGATGTTGTCGGGAAAGCCGGGGCCGTCGTCGCGTAAACTCAGATGGGCGCAATCGGCGCCAGTCACATGCTCGCGGGCGGCGCTGATCCACAAGGTCGAACCGTGGCCGTCGCCGATGGCTTCGATCGAATTCTTGACCAGGTTGTGCAGCAACTGGCGCAGCCGCCCCTTGTCGGCGTTGATCGGCAGCGGCTCGCGGGCCAGATCCAGCTTGATTTCCACGCCGGCCGGATAATCGCGGTACAGATAGAGCACCTCGGCAACGAATTCGTTCAGTTCCACCGGCTCCAGTCGCAGGCGCGGCGGGCGGGCGTATTCGTTGAAAGCGTCCACCATCTCCTTCATCGCCTGCACCTGTTGGATGATGGTGTGGGTGCCGCGATCCAGCACCCGGCCTTGCTCCGCATCGAACTGCTTGAGGTATTTGTGACGAATGCGCTCGGTGGCCAATTGGATTGGCGTTAGCGGATTCTTGATTTCGTGCGCCAGTCGGCGCGCCACCTCGGCCCAGGCGGCGTCGCGTTCGGCCTGCATCAGATGGGTGATGTCGTCGAAAACCACGACGTGACCGCCGCGCAGGCCGACCGTGTCCGGCAGCGAACTGCCGCGACACATCAGAATGCGTCGACCAGAGCCGCTGAACCAGCTAATTTCCTGCCGCCAGTCGCCAGTCTCGGCGAACTGAGGGGCAATCGCCTCAAGAAGATCCTGCAACACCGGCTGCTCGATCGCGATGATCTGGCTGTGGGCGCCGACAAACGCCTGTAAATCCACGCCCAGGATTTGGCTGGCCGCTTCGTTGCAGGTTTGCAGACGGCCGGCCTGATCGATGGTCAGCACTCCGGACGACAATCGCGCCAGCATCGCCTCCAGATAAGCGCGCTGACTTTCGACCAGTTCCTGGCTGCGCTGCGCGGCGTCGCGCGCTTGCGCCAGGTTACGGGTCATCTGGTTGAAGGACTGCACCAGGAAACCCAATTCGTCGGCGCCCGTGCGTGTCATCAGTTGCTTGTCGAACTGGCCGGCGGCGACCGCCTGAGTGCCATCGGCCAGTTCGCGCAACGGCCGCACCAGGCGGTGCGCGGTGTAGAACGCGGCCCAGAACGCCGCCAGCACCGCCAGCAGCAGCGCCAGCGACAGAATCAGCGTAAAACTGGCTTTCAGCGGCGCCCGCAGGAAGATCAATTCCTTATAGCTATCGAAGGCCGCCTGCACCGCGTCGGCCAACAGGCTGAGCCGGTCGGTCACCGGAAACAGCGCTTGCAGCAGGCGATCCTCGTTGCCGAAGCTGGTGACCCGCACCACCACGCGGATGTGGAACCCCCTGTCGCGGATCGGCTCCAGGCCAACGTAATCGCGCCCCTGCCGCACTTGCAGCAACACCGTATCCGGCGGCGGTTCCGGCAACGCCGACGATGGATAGGCCGTGGCGGTCGCGATGATGCGGCCGCCACGGCCGAACAGGGTCAGTTCGGAAGCCTCGCCGAAATCGAGCAGATCGTCCAGACGCCGGGCCGCTTGCTCTCCGTCGTTCTCGGCGACGCTGTCGGCGATCCGCGTGGTCTGCTTGAGCACGTCGCGCATCCGCAGATCCAATGCGGTGCGGCTGAGTTCCAGCGCGCCTTCCAGACCACGGTCCACCTGAACGTTGAACCAGCTATCGATACCGCGCTGCAAGAAATTCAGCGAGAACCCGTAAACCAGCGCCACCGGCGTAATGGCTAGCACGGCAAAGACTCCCACCAACCGCAAGGTCAGCCGCGCACCGGGCACCCGACGACGGTACAGGCCGAGCAAACCGATCAGATTGTAGAGAATCAGCGCCGCCAGCACCGCCAAACCGACGGCGCTGGCCAGCAGCAACCAGGCATACATCTGTTCGAAGTGGGCCGAGTTGGTGGTGGCGCCCGCCACCAGCACCAGCATGACCAACAGCAACCCCAGCAGCGCCAGCACGGGAGACAGCCCCTGGCCACGGGCAAGCCGGCGGATCAAAGCGACCATGAGTACCACTCGCTGCTCAGCCGCCAGTCCTCGGAAAAATAGGCGAACAACCGTAGGGGCGCCGGCAAGGCATCGAGATCGAGCCGCGCCCGCAGAGCGCCTTCGTAGCGCTGGTCCGGCGCCAGCAAGCCGCGATCGAGCAGTGGAAATTCGTGAATTTGGCCCATAAACCGCAGCGCGGCCGGGCGGGTGGGGAAACTGCGGCGCTCGCCGCTGTTGAGGTTGCGGACCAGATATTGTCGGCTCAACGCATGGTATTCGAGGCGGAAGCGCTGCGCCAACGAATAGACCGTTTCATCCCACACCCACGAGCGTCGCCGCCGCACTTCCATCAGCAGTTCAATGATCAGCGGCACTCCGTTTTGCAGCGCCTCTAGAGCTGGCTCGCTGAGGCCGTATTCGATCTGGGCGCTCAGACGATAAACCCCGCCCTCCAAGCGAGTGCTGGCCTCGATGACGTCGAACCCAGCGGCCCGGACGCTGGTGGCGACTCCCAGCAGCGCCAGCAGCGCCAGCAGTCCGGCGCGGAGCCGGCTCCTAATCAGCATCCCCGGCATGATGGTTCCGCCTCTGGAGGCATGGCCTGCTTGCGTAGCGCGGCGTAATAGAAACCGTCCATGCCGCCTTCGTCCGGTAAAATCTGGCGACCGTGCGGCAAAGCATGACCCCAGTCCGCCAGGATCGGCTGCTCGCGGGCATCCGGATGGGAAGCGAGAAAAGCCGCCGCCACCTGCTCGTTTTCCGCGCGCAGCACCGAACAGGTGACGTACAACAACCGGCCGCCTGCCCGCAGCAGCGGCCACAGCCCGGCCAGTAGCGCCTGCTGCCGTTCGGCCAGCGCGGCGATATCGCTCTCGCGGCGCAGCAGCTTAATGTCGGGATGACGGCGAATCACCCCGGTCGCCGAACAGGGAGCGTCCAGCAGAATTCGATCGTAAGGCGCGCCATCCCACCAATCCGCCGGCCGCCGAGCGTCGCCCGCGAGCAGTCGGGCATTCAGCCGCAACCGGGCCAAGGTGTCGCGCACCCGCTCCAACCGGCCAGCGTCGCAATCCAGCGCGGTCAGATCGAGGTCAGGGGTACATTCCAGCAGATGCCCGGTCTTACCGCCCGGCGCGGCGCAGGCATCCAGCACGCGCTGCCCCGGTTGAACGTCCAGCAGCGGCGCCGCCAGTTGCGCACCGGCATCCTGGACCGACACCCAACCCTCGGCGAAACCCGGCAACGCGGCCGGATCGGCGGGAGCGGACAGGGTCAGGGCGGTTTCGACCGCCGCCGGCCCGGCGGCGTAACCCACCGCCGCCAGCCGTTGCCGGTACTCCTCCCGGTCGAGCCGAAGACGGTTGATCCGCAGCGCGAAAGGCGGACGGACATTGTTGGCGGCGACGATGGCCGGCCAATCGTCCGGCCAGTCCCGCCGCAACCAGTCCAATAGCCAACGCGGGTGAGCGGCGCGGGCTTCCGCGTCCGCCTCGATCAGCGCCTCCAGCTCCGCGCGCCGGCGCAGGGCGCTTCGCAACACCGCGTTGACCAGACCCGCCGCCCAGGGTTTACGCAACGGGCGGACGGCGGCGACGGTTTCCGCCACGGCGGCGTGTTCGGGAACACGCAAGTGCCACAACTGGTAGAGGCCTACCAGCAGCAGGCTCCGAACCACCGGCTCGCCTGGCGCCAGCGGTCGCGCCAGCAATCGATCGAGCAGAGCTTGCAATCGCGGCTGCCAGCGACAGACGCCGTAGCACAACTCCTGAAGCAAGCCGCGTTCGCCCAGACCAGTCAGTTCCAGCGCCGACGGCAGCACCGTGGCCAGCGATTGACCCTCGCCCAACACCCGACCTAGCGCCTGGGCCGCGATGGCGCGGACGTTCATGCCGCGCCCAGCCGCTGACCGGCCAGCCGGTGGGCATTCAGAAACGCCGCGGCCGGCAATGGCCGGCCGCCGGGCAGTTGCACTTCGGTCAAGCACAGCACCCCGGAGCCCGCCGCGACCACGATACCCGCCGGGTCTTCGCGCAGGACCGTGCCAGGCGCGACAGTGGCCGATTCCTGCCCGGCCTGCGCCCGCCAGACGCGCAGCGACTGGCCATCGAGCCAGGTTCGGGCGACGGGATGGGGGTTGAACGCCAGCACTCGCCGTTCCAGTTCCAGCGCTGGGCGAGTCCAGTCCAAGTCAGCCTCGGCCTTGTCCAGTTTGGGCGCGTAGGTGGCGAGAGCGTCGTCCTGCGGTTCGGCGGCCAGTCGTTCGGCCAGCAGATCGGGCAGCGCCGCCCGCAGCGTTTCGGCGCCCAGCACGGCCAATCGGTCGTGCAACTCGCCGCCCGTCGTCCCCCGAGGAATCGGACAGGCGACCCGCGCCAGCACCGGTCCGGTATCCAGGCCGGCTTCCATACGCATGAGGCAGACGCCGGTTTCGCCGTCGCCGGCCAGCAGCGCTCGCTGGATCGGCGCCGCGCCGCGCCAGCGCGGCAACAGCGAGGCGTGGATATTGACACAACCCAGCCGCGGGATCGTCAACACCGCCGGGGGCAGGATCAGGCCGTAGGCGGCCACGACCAGCAGATCCGGCGCCATGGCCGCCAGTTCGGCCCAAACGGCGGGATCGCGCAAACTGACCGGCTGGCGAACCGGAATGCCGGCGGCCCGCGCGCAAATCTTGACCGGACTGGCGCGCAATTGCCGGCCTCGCCCAGCGGGCCGATCCGGCTGGGTATAGACGGCGACGGGCGCATGACCCGCATCGATCAGTGCTTGCAGGGCGGGCACCGCGAAATCGGGGGTGCCCGCGAAGATCGGACGTGACGCGGCGACGGTCATGCGGTATGTGGTTTGGCGGAGGCGCCGCCCGCTTTTGAAGAACGGATGGCGCCCTGTGGTGGGGCGGGCACGGAGCCGGACGCATCCATGCTCAAGGCGCGTGCGATTCCAGTCGGCTCTGTTTCTCCAGCTTCTTGCGGATGCGGTCGCGCTTCAACGCCGACAGATAATCCACGAACAGCTTACCGTCCAGATGATCGATCTCGTGCTGGATGCAAACCGCCAACAGGCCACTGGCGTCAAGCTCGAACGGCTCGCCGTCGCGGTCCAGCGCGCTGACCCGGACCCGCTCGGCGCGGCGGACGGTCTCGTAAAAACCCGGCACCGACAAACAGCCCTCTTCCGTCTCGCTTTCGCCCTCCCGTTCGAGCACGGTCGGGTTGATGAACGCCAGCGGCCGATTTTTCTCCTCGGAAACATCCATCACCACGATGCGTTTCCGAACGTTGACCTGCGTCGCGGCCAGACCGATGCCCGGCGCCGCGTACATGGTCTCCAGCATGTCGGCCACCAGCGCGCGCACGCCGTCGTCGACGATTTCCACCGGCAGCGCCGGTTTGCGCAACCGGGAATCGGGATAATGCAGTATGGTCAGTCGTGCCATGGCAGCTCCACGAATGCTTCGTTCATTCGACCGATATCTTTTGCATATGGAAATCATACGAGAAACCCCGGCATGGGGGCTATACTTTAGCGCGATGGGGGTGATTCGCTACACTCCCGCCCGTTTCCTCGGAGGATGAGCAAGGACCATGAACATCTCGCGTTCCTCGAACGTCACGCGTTCCTCAAGGCAGCTTGGAATCGCCCTGTCGCTGGCGGCGGCGCTCCTGCTCGGGGCATGCGCCCCAATGCCTTCCCAACCCGAGTCCAACCCGGACGCCGCCGAACCGCCGCTGATTTCGGGATCGGCGGCGGGAGGAACCGCCGGCGCCGCGCCGGCACCGGTCGTGCTGCGGCAGGATCACCCCCAAACCTACACCGTGGTTCCCGGCGATACGCTGTGGAGCATCGCCGGACGGTTTCTGCGAGACCCCTGGCAATGGCGGGAGATCTGGCGGCAAAACCCGCAGCTTCGCAATCCCAACCGGATCTACCCCGGCGACCTGCTCCAGTTCAGCCACGACGCCGATGGCCAGCCTCGGCTGGCGGTCGCCGAACGCGACGAGGTTCCGCTGCTCAAGCTGTCGCCCAAGGTTCGGATGGAGGAGCTGAGCCAGCCGATCCCGCCGGTGCCGCGCGACGCGGTCGAGGCATTCCTGACCCGCGCCGCGATCCTGAGCGAAGCCCAGTGGAAGGGGGTGCCCTACATCGTCGCCGACGACGATGACCAGGTTGTCTATGCCGAGCGTGACCGGGTGTACGCGCGTGGCTCCCTTTTCGACCAGGCGCGCTATCAAGTGTTCCGTCCCAGCGAGGAACTGCGGGAACCCGATTCCGGTCGCTACCTGGGCACCGCCGGCGTCTATCTGGGTGAGGTGATCCTGGAACAGGATGGCGATCCGGCCACGTTTACGCTGACCAGCACGATTGCCCCGATTCGTCCCGGCGACCGGCTGCTGCCGATCGAGGCCGAACGCGAACTTTACAGCTTCGAGCCACATTCGGCTCCGCCGGATACCGAAGGCTCCATCATTGCCAAGCTCGATACCGACGTCACCCAGATCACCCAGTACAGCAGCGTCATCGTCAATCTGGGCGCTCAGGAAGGCATCGAACCCGGCCATGTGCTCGCCATCTACGGCAAGAGCCGGGAAGTCGAGGATCCGGTTTCCGGCGGCAGCGTCAGGCTGCCGGGCGAGCGGGCCGGCCTGCTGATGATCTACAAGGTTCACGATCTGGTCAGCTACGGATTGGTGATGCAGGCCGAACGCGCCATCCGCTTGCAGGATCGGGTAACCGCCCCCTGAACCGCAACGCCACGCCTCCGGCCGGCGAACCGGCCTGGTTGCTGGCGCTGCTGCGGGCGCCGGGCATCGGACCGACCCGTTTTGCCCGGCTGCTGGCGCGCTATGGTTCGGCGGCGGCGGTCTTCGCCGCCGACCACGCCGAACTGCGGCAACTGGATTTGCCGGGCGCCGCGCTCGATGCGCTACGCCAGCCCGACTGGCGACGGGTGGAACAGGATTTGGCCTGGCTGGAACGGCCCGGCAATCACCTGTTGCGACTGGATGACCCCCGCTACCCGCCACTACTGCGGCAAATCGTTTATCCGCCGCCGCTACTGTTCGTCCACGGCGACCCCGACTGTCTGCGGGCGCCGCAATTGGCCATCGTCGGCACCCGCAATCCGACCCCGCTCGGCCGGGAAACCGCCCATCATTTCGCCGCCCACCTGGCCGGCGCCGGCTTGGCCATCACCAGCGGCCTGGCGCTCGGCATCGACGCCGCCGCTCATCAGGGCGCGCTGGCCGGCGGTGGTCCAACCATCGCGGTGATGGGTACTAGCCTGGACCGGGTTTATCCCGCCAAACACCGGGATCTGGCCCATGCCATCGCCGCGCGAGGCGCACTGCTATCGGAACTGCCGGTCGGCACGCCGCCGATCGCCGAAAACTTCCCCCGGCGCAACCGCCTGATCAGCGGGCTGGCGCTGGGCGTGCTGGTGGTGGAGGCCGCCCTGCGGAGCGGCTCGCTGATCACCGCCCGCCAAGCCCTCGACCAGGGCCGGGAGGTGTTCGCAATCCCCGGCTCAATTCACAACCCGCTAGCCAAGGGCTGCCATGCGCTGATCCGGCAGGGCGCGAAACTGGTGGAGACGGCTTCCGACATTCTGGAAGAACTGGGCTCCCTTGCGGCGTTCCTTGGCGACAATGCCAAACCCCCGACCCTCGCGCCGCCGGCCGCGGAAGCACTGGACGAAGACTACCGGCGACTGCTGGCGGCGATGGGCGACGAACCGCTGGCGGTCGATTCGCTGGTGGAGCGCTGCGGATTGACGGCGGAAGTGCTTTCCTCCATGCTGTTGATTTTGGAGTTGGAAGGTTATGTAGCAGCCGTCCCCGGCGGTTTGTACCACCGCCTGAAAGCCTGAAAGTCGACCGCCCGCACCCGGTGGTCGCCCGCGCCCGCGCCGGACGGCGGGGGTTTTGATCCTTCCCAGATGAGCGCTGGAATGAAAGAAAACGTGTTGGACGTGCTGATGTACCTATTTCAGAATTACATGGACGACAATGAGGATGCCGACCCCGACCGTGAATCCATCCAGACCGAACTGCTCGCCGCCGGCTTCCCCTCGCGGGAAATTCGACAGGCGTTCGAGTGGTTGGATAGCCTGATCGACCGCCAGGCGATCACCCTGCCGGTCAACCCCAGTTCCTGCCGTATTTACGTGGCGTCGGAACTGGCGAAACTGGATGTGGAATGCCAGGGGTTCCTACTGTTCCTGGAACAAAGCGGCATCCTGAACTCGGAAACCCGCGAGCTGGTCATCGACCGGGTCATGGCGCTGGAAGCCGACGACATCGGTCTGCACCAACTCAAGTGGATCACTTTGATGCTGCTGTTCAACCAACCCGGCCAGGAAGAAGCCTGCGCCTGGCTGGAAGATCTGGTGCTCGACAGCGTGCCCGGCTACCTTCATTAAGCGTTTATCGAGTTTTCCGTCGCTCGCTTGAATTCCCGCCGCGCCGTTCGGTCATGGCGGGGCATCGCTTGCTCGGGTCGGAGTTCGATCCGGCGCCACCCTTACATCAGTCACCCGCAGTGATTCGTCATGAGCAAGAGCTTGGTCATCGTGGAATCGCCGGCCAAGGCGAAAACGATCAAGAAATATCTGGGCAAGGACTTCGAGGTTCTCGCCTCCTACGGCCATGTGCGCGATCTGGTTCCCAAGGAGGGAGCGGTCGATCCCGAACATGACTTCGCCATGAAATATCAGGTGATCGAAAAAAACCTGCGCCATGTCGAGGCCATCGCCAAAGCGGTCACCAAAGCCGATAATCTGTATCTGGCCACCGACCCGGACCGCGAAGGGGAAGCCATTTCCTGGCACCTGCACGAAATCCTTCGGCAGCGTAACCTGCTGTGCGACAAACCGGTGCAGCGGGTGGTGTTTCACGAAATTACCCAGCGGGCGATTCTGGACGCCATCGACCACCCCCGCCACTTGTCGCTGGATCTGGTCAACGCCCAACAAGCCCGCCGGGCGCTGGACTACCTGGTCGGCTTCAATCTGTCCCCGCTGCTGTGGAAGAAAATCCGGCCCGGCTTGTCGGCCGGCCGGGTGCAATCGCCGGCCCTGCGGATGGTGGTCGAGCGCGAGGAGGAAATCGAGCGGTTCCAGACCCGGGAGTACTGGACCCTGGAAGCCGAGGCCGCCAAGGCCAGCCAGCCGTTTACCGCCCGCCTGCTTGAGTACGCTGGCGAGAAACTGACGCAGTTCAGCATCGCCGACGGCGATCGGGCGCTGGTTCTGGAGCAAACCCTGCTGGCCGCGGCGCGCGCCCAATTGGCCGAATCCGGAGAACCGGCGGCCGATCCCGCCGCCATCGGCCGGTTGCGGGTCGCCAAGGTGGAACGCAAGCAGCGCAAGCGCCATCCCGCCGCGCCGTTCACCACCTCGACCCTGCAGCAGGAAGCCTCGCGCAAGATGGGTTTCTCCACCCAGCGCACCATGCGAGTGGCCCAACAATTGTACGAGGGCATCGACACCGGCGGCGGCGCGGTCGGCCTGATCACCTACATGCGCACCGATTCGGTCAACCTCGCTCAGGACGCGCTCGCCGAGATCCGTGCGCTGATCCTCCAGCGCTACGGTGCGCACAACGTGCCGGCCAGCCCCCGGCTGTTCAAGACCAAAGCCAAAAATGCCCAGGAGGCGCACGAAGCGATCCGTCCGACCTCGATCGCGGTCGTGCCGGAAACGGTCCGCGCCCACCTCAACGCCGACCAATACGCGCTGTACGAGCTGATCTGGAAGCGCACCGTCGCCTGCCAGATGATCCCGGCCACCCTGGACACGGTCGCGGCGGATCTGGCCTGCGGCGCCGGCAACGGCTTCCGCGCCACCGGCTCGGTCGTCGCCGACCCCGGCTTCATGGCGGTTTACCGCGAAGGCGTGGATGACCAGACCGACGAGGTCGAAGGGCGGATGCTGCCACCGTTGCGAACGGGCGAATGGGTCGATCTGCTGGCGCTGCGGCCGGAGCAGCACTTCACCGAACCGCCGCCGCGTTTTTCCGAGGCTAGCCTGGTCAAGACGCTGGAAGAATACGGCATCGGCCGGCCCTCGACCTATGCGGCGATCATCTCGACGCTGCTGGCCCGCGAATACGCGGTGTTGGACAACCGCCGTTTCAAACCCACCGACATCGGCCGCATCGTCAACCGCTTCTTGACCCAGCATTTCACCCAATATGTGGATTACGATTTCACGGCCCGGCTGGAGGACAACCTGGACGCGGTGTCTCGCGGCGAGGAGGACTGGCTGCCGCTGATGCGAGGTTTCTGGGATCCGTTCAAACAGCGGGTCGCGGAGAAGACGGAAAACGTCTCGCGTCAGGACGTGGTGCAAAGCCGCGAGCTGGGCGACGACCCCAAGACGGGTAAACCGGTTTCGGTGCGGATGGGCCGATTCGGCCCCTACGCGCAGATCGGCGTCAAGGAGGATGCCGACAAGCCGCGCTTCGCCAGTCTGCGGCCGGAGCAGCGGATGAATACCCTCACCCTGGATGAGGCGCTGGCGCTGTTTCAACTACCGCGCGATCTCGGCGCCACCGCCGACGGCGAGCCGATCCAGGCCAATATCGGCCGGTTCGGACCCTATGTTCGCTACGGCAAGAGCTACGTTTCGCTGAAACAGGAAGACCCCTACACCGTCAGCCGCGAGCGGGCGCTGGAACTGATCGCCGCGCACCGGCAAGCGGCGGCCAACAAGGTTCTGCGCGAGTTCCCCGGTTCCGCCATCCGGATTCTGAACGGCCGATTCGGCCCCTACATCACCGACGGCAAGAAAAACGTCCGCTTGCCCAAGGACCGTGATCCCGCCAGCCTGGCGCTGACCGAGTGCGAAACACTGGTGCGCGACGCGCCCGACAAGAAGCCCGCTGTCCGCCGCCGCACCGCCAAGTTGTCCTGACCTGGAGTGTCCGCCATCAACCTGCTACGTTTGCGCGCCGCCGCCCGCGCGGTTCAAGCCGGCGGCCTGATCGCCTATCCGACCGAGGCGGTCTATGGGCTCGGCTGCGATCCCCGCAACGAACCCGCGGTGCGGCGCTTGCTCGCGCTCAAGCGCCGGTCGGCGCACAAGGGTCTGATCCTGATCGCCGCCGATTTCGCCCAGCTCGCCCCTTTTCTGCGCCCCCTCACCCCGGCCGAACTGGGGCAACTGCACGCCAGTTGGCCAGGCCCCCATACCTGGCTGGTTCCCGCCCGGAACGGGACGCCGCGCTGGCTGCGGGGCCGGCACGATACCCTGGCGGTGCGGGTAACCGCGCATCCGTCGGCGGCGGCGCTGTGCCGGGCTTGCGGCCACCCGCTGGTGTCCACCAGCGCCAATCTCAGTGGCCGTCCGCCGGCTCGTACCGCGCTGGCGGCGCGCCGACAACTGGGGCGGTATCTCGATGCCCTGCTGCCCGGCCCGACAGGCGGCGCGGCCAAGCCGACCGCCATCCGAAACTTGCGGACCGGCCGGATCGTGCGCGGCGGGTGAGGTCAGAGCGGAACCAGGGTCGGAATGACTTGCGCCAGCAGCGCCTTGACCTTACCCATGCTACCGGCCAGGTTGTCCTGGATCTCGGCCATGGTGATCGCGCCGACGACCTTGCCCGCCGCCCGATTAGCCACTACCGCGCATGCGGCATAGCGCATATCCAACTCGCGGGCCAAGGCGGCCTCCGGCATCCCGGTCATGCCGACGATGTCGCAACCGTCCCGCTCCAACCGGCGGATTTCCGCCGCCGTCTCCAATCGCGGCCCCTGCATCGCCGCGTAAGTGCATGACTCGCGGATCTCAAAATCCAGATCGCGAGCCGCCTGGATCAGCCGTTCCCGCAGTTCGAGGCAGTAGGGCTCGGTAAAATCGATATGGGTAACGTGGCTCAGGTTGTCCTCGAAGAAGGTGCAGTGTCGGCCCCAGGTGTAATCGACGATTTGATCGGGAAACGCCAATACGCCCGGTTCCATGTCGGCGCGAATGCCGCCCACCGCCGCCACCGAAATGACCTGCCTGACCCCGATTCGATGTAGCGCCCAGAGATTGGCCCGGTAGTTGATCTTGTGCGGCGGCAAGGTGTGATGCTGGCCGTGACGAGCCAGAAAAACCACGGCCCGCCCCCCCAGTTCACCATGAAGCACGGGGCCGGACGGCTCGCCGTAGGGCGTGGACAGCGTTTCTCGATGCGCGCTCCGCAGATTATCCAAGGCAATGAGGCCGGTGCCTCCGATGATGGCGACGGTGGGTGTCATAGCGCTAACCTCCCGGTCGGAAAAATAATTAGGAGACGGCAATGGGCCGGACCGGCAAGCGGCTCAGCCGCGGGCGGCGTAGATGGCTGGCAATTGACGCCAATATTCCTTGTAGTCCATGCCGCAGCCGAACACATAGCGATCCGGCACCTCCAGCCCGACAAAATCCACAAGCAATCCCGGCGCCTTGCGGTTGTGCCGCTTGTTCACCAACACCGCGCTGTAGACCGCCGCCGCGCCCTGCCGACGCACTTCATCCAAGATCGCCTTGAGGGTATCGCCTTCGTCGAAGATATCGTCGATCACCAGCACGGTCCGTCCGGCGACCGCCGGCCGCGGCGGCGCGATCCAGTCAATCGCGCCGCCGCGGGTACCGCCTCGGTAACGGGTGGCATGCAAATAACCGACTTGCAGCGGAAAATACAAACGGGACAGTATTCGCGCACCGGGAATGAGCGCGCCGTTCATGACCACCAGCACCAGCGGGTTGCAGCCTTCCATCCGCGCGGTTACGGCGACCGCCAGTCGATCCAGCGCGGCCTCGACCTGCTCCGGCGCGCAGAGCAGTTCGGCTTCGCGCAACACGACAATGGCCTGCTCGGCGGTAATCGAGGGCATGGCGAACCTTGGCTCAGTGGCTGTCCGTTACACAAGTCTCCCTCCCCCTTGTGGGGGAGGGTTGGGGTAGGGGGTTACCCGATTCTCGGGTCGCGAATTCGGGGGGTTGCGATAGAACCTCACCCCCCTCCCTCGCCCTCCCCTGTAAGGAAGAGGGGATTTCCTGTTTTTAATTACTAAAAAATCATGATCTTATGGATATGTATAATGGACAGGGCTCAGTGGGGAAGACGCTCCCAGCGGCTTCAGATATCCATGTCCAGCAACGGGAATGCATCGTAATCATGCACCAAGCGGGTCGCCCGCCGCCAAGTCGGACCACGACGCAGGCGCTCCAGGGTGGGGTGGCCACGCCCGTGCAGGCGGATCAGCCGCAACTGGCTGACCGGATCCGAGGCATGGCGCAGACGATCCAGAATGGCGCTGGCGGCGCGGCGGTCGTTGCAGGCCAACACCATGTCGCAACCGGCCGCCAGCGCCGCTTCGGCCCGATCCGGCGCGGCGCCGGCCTCGCCTGCTCCCGCCATATCCAAATCGTCGCTAAAAATCGTCCCCTGGAATTCCAGCCGCCGTCGCAGGATGTCCCGCAGCCAGCGCGCCGAAAAACCGGCCGGTCGATCATCCACCTGGGGATAAAGCACATGCGCGGGCATGATGGCGGCCAAACCGTAGTGAATCATGCGCTCGAAGGCCAGCAGATCGGCGCGTTCCAGATCGGCGTAGGCGCGCGGATCCACCGGCAACTCCAGATGCGAGTCGGCGGCGATGCCGCCATGCCCCGGAAAATGCTTGCCGACCGCTTCCATGCCCGCTTTCTGCATACCGCTCGCATAGGCATGAGCCAAATCCGCCACCGCTTCCGGGTCGCGATGAAACGCCCGATCGCCGATTACGCCGCTCACGCCATGATCCAGATCCAGCACTGGCGCGAAACTCAAATCCACCCCCACCGCCCGCAGTTCGGCGGCCATCAGCCAGCCGGTAACGCGCGCCAGTTGTTTGGCGCGCATCCGGTCCCGGTCGTAAATCTCGCCCAGCCGACGTACCGGCGGCAAGCGGGTGAAGTCGTCGCGGAAACGTTGGACCCGGCCGCCCTCGTGATCCACCCCCACCAGCAACCGCGGCTGGCGCAGGGCGTGAATGGCGGCGGTCAGCCCCGCCACCTGTTCCGGCGATCGATAGTTGCGGGCGAACAAAATGACGCCACCCACCTGTGGGTGACGCAGGATCTCGCGCTCCTCCGCGCTGAGTTCCAGGCTATCCAGCCCCAGCATCACCGGTCCCAATGCCATCGTCCACACCTTATTCGTGTCTGTTGCCGGCCAAATGGTTTTATCATAGCGATTAATCTCACCCGCGCCATCCCTTATGTCCGCACCTTTCGCCATACCCCCAAGTCCGCGACCGCCCGTTCCCCGCCGACGCCGGCGGCTGTGGATTTGCCTGATGGCCGTACTGGTCGCGATCGGCGCCCTCTCCCTCGCCGGCGTCGTCGTCACGCCGTCGCTCGCCGTTGCGGCGCCGCTTTCGGACAGGACGCCCGATCGCCAGATCGGCGACGAACCTCCAGCGAACCCAATTTATCGAAAACCCGACACGATGGAAGCCGTGTTGCGCTACGCCACCTGGATTTTGGTGCCGCTAGCGGTGATCGCGGTCGCGGCCTTGCTATGGTCTTCACTGTTACGGCGACAGGTGGCGCAGCGGACCCGACAATTGCAGCGGGAACTCAACGAGCGCCGGCAAGTTGAAATGGCGCTGCGCGAAAGCGAGGCTCGTTTCCGCGACGTCACCGAAGCCGCCAGCGACTGGATCTGGGAGATGGACGAAAACCTGCGCTTCACCTATCTATCGGAACGCTTTTACGCGCTGACCGGAATCGCTCCGCGGTACGTGCTCGGCCGCGCCCGCTGGGAGCTGGCGGCCGGCGAACTGACCACCGATCCGGAAAAGTGGCGGCGGCACCGGCAACTGCTGGAACAGCGCCAGCCATTCCGCGACTTCGTCTACCAAACCCGACTGAGCGACAGCCATAGGGAGGGCCGCTACCTGAAAGTCAGCGGCAAGCCGATCCACGATGCGCGGGGCCAGTTCGGAGGCTACCGCGGCACCGGCACCGACATCACCGAACAGGTCGAGGCGGAGAAGGCCCTGCATGAAAGCGAGTTGCGGTTACGGCGTATCATCGATCTGGTGCCGCACATGATTTTCGCCAAGGATCGCTACGGACACTTCCTGCTGGCCAACCACGCCACCGCCACAGCCTACGGCATGACCATCGAAGCGCTGACCAACCACTCCCATCGCCTCATTCACCGCACCGATGCAGAGGTGGAGCGGATGCTGGTCGACGATCTGGAGGTCATCGAGAGCGGAGTGTCCAAGCTCATCGCCGAAGAGGCCTTTACCGACCACACCGGCCACACTCGCACCATGCAGACCATCAAGATCCCTTTCATCGAACCGGGTCTGAACGAAACCGCGGTGTTGGGCGTCTCGATCGATATCACCGAGCAGAAACACGCCAAGGAGGAAGTGGCCCGCATGCGGCTCTATCTCAGGAACATCATCGACTCGATGCCCTCGATCTTGATCGGCGTGGACCCCTGGGGTTATATCACCGTGCTGAACCAGCCAGCCGAGGAGGTGAGCGGCCTGTCGTGGGAAACCGCGCAGGGCCGCTTTTTCGGCGATGTGTTTCCGCAGCTGGAAAATCAATTCGAACAGGTACGGCAGGCGATCCACCTCGGCCGGCCGATCAAGACGCCGCGAATGACCTTCGATGTCCACGGCGAACTGCACTATGCCGACGTGATGGTCTATCCTTTGATGGCGGAAAGCGCCAGTGGGGCGGTGATCCGGATGGACGACGTCACCGCCCGGGTCCGAATCGAATCCATGATGGTGCAGACTGAAAAAATGTTGTCGGTCGGAGGGCTGGCGGCCGGCATGGCGCATGAAATCAACAACCCACTTGGCGTGATCCTGCAAGGCAGCCAGAACGTTTTGCGGCGCATCGACCCGGACATGCCGCAGAATCGCGAGGCGGCCGCCAGCCTCGGCGCCGATCTGAATCAGATCAACCGCTATCTGGCGGAACGGGGCATCCTGCATTTCCTCGAAGGCATTCGCGAAGCTGGCTCGCGGGCCGCCAAGATCGTCACCGACATGCTGTCGTTCAGCCGACGCAGCGAGTCGCGCTTCAGCCTGGTGGATCTGGAGGACATGCTGGAAACCGTGCTGCGACTGGCCGCCAGCGACTACGATCTGAAAAAGAAGTACGATTTCAAACGCATCGCCATCGAACGCGATTACGACGCCTCGCTACGCGTGGTGTATTGCGACAAGACCGAAATCGAGCAAGTGATTCTGAACTTGCTCAAGAACGCCGCGCAAGCCATGGCCGAGGACGGCACGCCATCGCCGGCCATCCTCCTGCGAACCCGGCGCGAACCGGACGCCGTTTTAATCGAAGTGATTGACAACGGGCCCGGCATGGATCAAAAAACCCTTAACCGGGTTTTCGAGCCTTTCTTCACCACCAAGGAGGTGGGCGCCGGGACGGGCCTGGGACTGTCGGTGTCCTATTTCATCGTCACCGAGCAACACAACGGCCGGCTGTCGGCAACTTCCAAACCGGGCCAGGGCGCCTGCTTCAGCATTCGCCTGCCTTCGAGCCGGGAGGCGCTACCATGACCGCTTGGGTCTTGATCGTCGACGACGAGGAAATGATCCGGGACAACCTGAAAGCCTACCTGGAGGACGAGGGTTGGCGGGTGGCGGCGTTCGCCGCCGTCGCCCCGGCGCTGGGCTGGCTGCGGCAAGGCGGTTCCTGCCAGGTCTGCATCATGGACATGCGCCTGCCCGACATGGACGGCAACACCGCCATCCGCATCCTGAACCACCTGTACCCCGGCATGGAATTCCTGATCCATACCGGCTCCTCCAGCTACAGCCTACCCGAAGATCTGCGGGCGCTGGGTCTGAACGAGGGCCGGATCTATCAAAAACCGCTGAACGACATGGCGCCGCTGGCGGCGGCGGTGCGAATGCTGGCGGCGATGCGCGAGACTCGGCCATGAGCGAAAGGCCAGCGCGTATCCTAACCATCGACGACGAGCAGATGGTCCGCGAGATTCTGGCCGCCTATCTGGAGGACAGCGGCTTCGAGGTGACCCAAGCCGGCGATGGGCGGGCCGGCATCGACATGATCCGCGGCGAACAGCCGGATCTGGTGTTGTGCGACCTGCGGATGCCGGGCATGGACGGCCTGCAGGTTCTGGCCACCGTCACTCGCGAATTCCCCGATCTGCCGATCCTGGTGGTGTCGGGCATGGGCGGCATGAGCGACGCCATTCAAGCCCTCAAGCTCGGCGCCTGGGATTACGTCACCAAGCCGATCGAGGACATGGCGGTGCTGGAGCACGCCATCGATCACGCCCTGGAGCGCGCCCGGCTGCGGCGGGAAAACCGCGAGCACCGTGAGCACTTGGAGGGGGTCAACGAACAGTTGCGACAAACCGTGCGGCAACTGCAGGAAGACGAAGCGGCGGCACGGCGCATCCAGTTTCAGTTGCTGCCGGAAAACGACAAGATTTACCGTCACTACCGCTTTAGCCGCCACCTGCTCACCTCGCAGTATCTCAGCGGCGATTTCGTGGATTATTTCGTCATCGACGGCGATCACCTGGGTTTCTACATCGCCGACGTGTCCGGGCACGGGGTGTCGTCGGCCTTCGTGACGGTGATGCTGAAAAGCTACATCGGCCGCTACCGGGAACTGCACCGGCAAAACCGCGACCGGGGGATTCTCAATCCGGCGGAGACGCTGAGCCGCTTGAACCGGGAGATCTTCGGCTGCCACATGGACAAATACCTGACCATGTTCTACGGCATCATCGAGTGGTCAAACAACCTGTTGCGCTACAGCAGCGGTGGCCAGTTTCCCTTTCCGATCCTGTTCGACGGCCAGCAGGCGAGTTACATCGGCAAGAAAAGCCTGCCGATCGGCCTGTTCGACTTCGCCAGCTATCAGACCGAATCACTGCGATTGCCACCGCGATTCGCCATGGTGCTGATCTCGGACGGTATCCTCGAAACCTTGCCGCAGGCCAGCCTGCGTGACAAACAGGCGTTTCTGCTGGATCTGATCGGCGGCACCGACCTCACCATCGAGAATCTCATTCAGCAACTGGGCCTGGATCAAAGCGCCCCTTTGCCGGATGATATCACCCTGTTGCTGATCAAGAGGGCGGAATGAGATGGAGGCGGGCACGGCGTTCTACGTCAAACAGGGCACTGTTTACCTGATCAAGCTGGTCGGCGATATCCGCTACACCATGGGCTGCGCCCTGGGGGGCTTTCTGGACGATTTGTTCGCCTGCGCCGATTTCGACGACATCGTCGTGGATCTGACCGAAACCCACTCCATTGACAGCACCAGCCTGGGCCTGCTGGCCAAGATCGCCAACTTCAGTCGCGAGCGCTTCTCCCGCAAAACCACCCTGCTGTCCACCAACGCCGACGTCAACCAAGTGCTGGACACCATGGGGTTCTATGAGATTTTCAATATTCGCGATACCGGTGAAACCATCTCGTTGGCGCTCCAGCAACTGGCGGCCCAGACCTCCTGCAGCAAGGAAGATCTGACTCGCATCGTCTACGAAGCGCACCGCACGCTCAGCGAGATCAACCCGCAAAACCAGCAGGCGTTCCAGGGCGTGCTCGACAGCATGCGCTCTAAACTGGATCCGCGCTAAGATTCGGATCGTCGTCGCGCGCTCCACCCTGGCCGGCGATGAATACCCGGTCGCCCACCGTCACGCGCTCGAACAGCTCCAGCAAATCCTGGCCGCGCATGCGGATGCAACCGTGCGACAGCGGTACGCCCATGGGCGCGGTGTCCGGGCAGCCGTGAATGTAGATGAAGCGGCGCAGGGTGTCGCCGTCGCCGCCGCGGTTGTAGCCCGACTCCAGCCCGGTCAGCCACAGAATGCGGGTCAGAATCCAATCCCGCTCCGGGTAACGAGCCGCCAGTTCCTGACCGTAAATCTCGCCGGTCGGCCGCCGGCCGACAAACACCGTGCCCAGCGGCAATCCGGCGCCGATGCCGATGCGAATGCGGTGCCAGCCACGCGGCGTACAGCCGCTGCCGCGTCGCTCACCGGGACCGTTGCGGGCGGTCGACACCGGGTAAACCGCCGCCACTTTACCCGCTTCCAGCAACGTTAACCGCTGCTCGGGGATGCTGACGCGGATCAGCCGTCCGAACACGACCAGGTCCGATAGGGATGGCGGGCCAATTGCGAATTGTAGTAGCGGATATCGTGCGACACGTCCGTGCTCAGCCAGTCGGGCCGGTCGAATGGCTCGTCGGGCCGACTCAGTTCCACCTCCGCCACGATCAAGCCGGCGTTGTCGCCCTCGAATTCGTCGATCTCCCACAGGTGCGCGCCGAAATGCACGAAATGGCGAGTCTTCTCCAGCAGCGGCTGCTCGCACAAAGTGTCGAGGATTTCCTCCGCCTCCGCCAGGGGGATGGGATATTCGTATTCGCTGCGCTGGATGCCCAGCGTTCCGCTCTTGATGTTCAGATAGCCCTGACCGCCGGCGACCCGCACCCGCACCGAGCAGCGGGCGTCGCTGGTCAGATACCCCTGCCGCATCCGCACCGAGCGCTCGATCTTCCGCCGCCAGCGATCGTCGCGGACCAGAAATTTATGTTCGATCTCCATCGCCATGATCTATTCCCGCCGTTCTTGGATTTCACCGCGCATGGTAGGACAGCGGTCGAGCTTTGTGTATGCTTGTTCGATTGGCGCCACCAGGGGAACTCCACAATGAGCGACACCGATCTCGACCGATTGCCGGTGCTCGACAACGAAGTCATCGCCGAATTACGCGAAATCATGGAAGACGAGTTTGCGGAACTGCTCCACACTTTTCTCGGCGACCTACCGCTCCAACTCGACCGGTTGCGGATCGCCGTCACCCAAAGCGATGCCGACGCCATCAAAACCATTGCGCACACCATCAAACCCACTTGCGCCTACCTCGGCGCGCTGCGGCTGGCGGAGATGTTCCGGCGCATGGAACAGGCCGGGCGGGAAAAGACGCTGGATGGGGTCGCCGACCTGCTGGAGCGGACGCGAGCCATGGCCAGCACGACGATCGCCGGTCTGCAATCCCAACTGGATCGAACTCCGTGACCGACTTCTGTCCAGAGAACCGATCGATTGGCTATTCAACGCGCCCGGCGCATTCAACCGGCGCCCGGAAATCCGCTTTGCCGCCACGCCTCGTAGACCACGATGGCGACCGCGTTCGACAAATTCAGACTGCGAGCCTGCGTGCGCATGGGAATCCGCAGCCGGCATTCGGGCGGCAACCCGGCCAGCACCGGCTCCGGCAAGCCGCGGGTTTCCGGCCCGAACAGCAGTGCGTCACCGGCTTGGTAGTCCACATCGCTGTAAACGTGTCGGCCCTTGGTGGTAAAAGCCAGCACCCGCACCGGCCGCAATGCCGCCAGACAGGCGGCCAAATCGGGATGAACGCGTAGCCGCGCCCATTCGTGATAATCCAATCCGGCCCGTCGCAACCGACGGTCTTCCAAGCGAAAACCAAGCGGCTCGATCAGGTGCAGCCGTGCGCCGGTATTGGCGCACAGCCGGATGACGTTGCCGGTATTGGGCGGGATCTCCGGCTCGAACAGCAGTATGTCGAACATGGCGGACGGAGGCGCTGGAACGTTCACTCCATCCGCAGCTCCTTGATCTTGCGCGTCAGGGTATTGCGTCCCCAACCCAGCAACCGGGCAGCGTCCTGACGGTGACCACCGGTCTGTTCCAGCGCCACCTGGATCAATACCCGTTCGAAACTGGGCAGGGCGCTATCCAGCAATTTCCGCTCGCCGCGCGCCAGGCTCTGATTGGCCCACAGCCGCAACGCCGCCTCCCAATCGGGGCCGGTTCCGGCCGCCGCCGGTCCCCGCTCTCGTAGATCCGTCGGCAAATCCTCCAGATGGATTTCCCGGCCCGAAGCCATGACCGTCAGCCAGCGACACAGGTTTTCCAATTGCCGAACGTTGCCTGGCCAATCCAGCTTGCCGAGATAACCTTCCGTTTCCGGTCGCAATACTTTGGATTCGACCCCCAGCTCCCGGGCAGCCTGACTCAGAAAATGCCGGGTCAGCAATGGAATATCCTCGCGGCGCTTGTTCAGGGACGGCAGTTGAATGCGAATCACGTTCAGACGGTGATACAGGTCTTCGCGGAACAAACCGTCGCGAACCCGCTGCTCCAGGTTCTGATGGGTAGCGGCGATCACTCGCACGTCCACTCGGGTCGGGGTGTGGCCGCCCACCCGGTAAAACTCGCCCTCGGCCAGCACCCGTAGCAGCCGGGTTTGCAGTTCCGCCGGCATGTCGCCGATTTCGTCCAGAAACAGGGTGCCGCCGTTGGCCTGCTCGAACCGGCCCTGCCGGCTCGTCTGCGCGCCGGTGAATGCGCCGCGTTCGTGACCGAACAGTTCCGATTCCAGGAGATCGCGAGGAATGGCGGCGGTGTTGATGGCGATGAACGACTTGTCGGCGCGCGGGCTGTGGCGGTGCAGGGCGCGAGCCACCAGTTCCTTGCCGGAACCGGATTCGCCCGTGATCAGCACGGTGATGTTGGAGCGCGACAGCCGCCCGATCGCGCGGAACACCTCCTGCATCGACGGCGCCTCGCCGATGATCTCCGGCAGTGGCTCGACCTGTTCCGGCGGGTCGGCGCGCTGGCGGCGCGTCTGGCAGGCCCGACGAATCAAGGCCACGGCTTCGTCCACGTCGAACGGTTTGGGCAAATATTCGAACGCTCCGCCCCGATAGGCGGAAACCGCGCTGTCGAGATCGGAGTGGGCGGTCATGATGATGACCGGTAGCTCCGGTGCCCGCTCGCGCAGGTGGGACAGCAATTCCAGACCGCTCATGCCCGGCATGCGGATGTCGGCGACGATGGCGTCCGGCATGCCCTGGCGGAGGGCGTCGATCGCTCCGACCGCGCTGTCGAAGGAAGCGACCGTCATGCCGTCACGCTGCAGCGCCTTTTCCAGCACCCAGCGAATGGCGTGGTCGTCGTCGATGACCCAAATGTGTTCTTTCCTGCTCATCCGGTCTTGTCCAAGGGCAGCAACAGGGTGAAAACCGTCTCGCCGGGCCGGCTGAGGCATTCGATCAGGCCGCCGTGTTGGTTAACGATATTTTGGGCGATCGACAAGCCCAGGCCGGTTCCATCCGGGCGGCCGGTGATCATCGGATAAAAGATTTGTTCCTGCTGTTCGAGCGGAATGCCGGGACCGTCGTCGATCACGTCCAGCCGCGCCACCAACTTGTAGCGCCGGGAACCGATGGTGTATTGACGCTGCACCCGAGTGCGCAGGGTAATGACGCCTTGCCGGCCCAGGGCCTGCACCGCATTGCGCACCACGTTCAGCACCGCCTGGATCAGTCGATCGGCGTCGCCCCACAGCATCGGAATACTGGGGTCGTAATCGCGCTCGACGCGAATGCCGGGGTCGGCTTCCGCTTCCACCAGGGCGCAAACCCGCTCCAGGATTTCATGAATGCTGACCTCGTCGTGGCTGGGCAACTGGTTCGGGCCGAGCATCCGGTCCACCAGACTGCGCAACCGGTCCGCCTCGCCGATGATGATGCCGGTGTATTCGCGCAGCGCCGGGTCCGGCAGTTCCCGTTCCAGTAACTGGGCCGCCCCCCGCAACCCGCCCAGCGGGTTTTTGATTTCATGGGCAAGATTGCGCACCAGCGCACGGGTGGTGTGGTGCTGCGCCAAAATATGTTCCTCCCGGTTGATGCGCAGCCGCCAATCCACCTGTCGCAGCTCCAGCAACAGATCGCTGGGTGGATCGCGTTCCAACAGCGGTGCGGCCATGCAATCCACGGTCACAACGCGGCCGGGTTGCACCACCAGTTGCAGCTCCCGCTCGATATAGGGATGGCCACTCTCCAGACATTGCCACAAGCCGGCCACGAACGCTTCGGCGCCGACGACCAGCTCCGAAAGCGCCAGCTTGTGCGCCTTGCGGAAACTCAGTTCGAACAAGGTTTCCGCGGTCGGATTCATGAACAGCACCCGCAGCCGCCGGTCCAGCACCAACACGGCGATGCTCAAGCCTTCCACAACCCGACGATGGTAGTCTTTCAGCACGGTGGCCTCGTTTTCCGGTTGCCATCAGCGATCTAGCAAAAATCAAGCCAATGTGGCATAAATGGAACTCATGCACTGCGTTCCACATGCGCGGCGTCAACCCAGTGCGATGCGGCGCGCTGTTGGTGCGCACGATCCCGAACCATCACTTCATTATGCACTGTATTGGTGCGCAGAGCGGCTTCGACGACTTGAGGCCGCCGGCTCAAACGGCGACGCCCCCAAAAGGGGGCGTCGCACGATTCCTCGGACGTAAGCGTTCAGACCCATCCCCCCAACTCCCTCCCGCAAGGGGAGGGATGCCTAACAACGTGTTGTTGCCCAAGACTCCCTCCCCCCTTGTAGGGGAGGGTCGGGGTGGAGGTGTGAACGCTTACCCTCGGACAAAGCTATCCGGCCGCGATCGCAGCCCTTGAGTATTACAGGCTGTAGTACATATCGAATTCGACCGGATGTGTCGTCATGCGCAGGCGAGTCACTTCCGCCTGCTTCAATTCGATATAGGCATCGATCAAGTCGCTGGTGAATACACCGCCCTTCAGCAGGAACTCGTGGTCTTCCTTCAGAGCGTTCAGCGCTTCGTCGAAGTAGAAACAGACCTTGGGAATCTGTTTCTCCTCTTCCGGCGGCAAATCGTAGAGATCCTTGTCCATCGGGTCGCCGGGATGAATCTTGTTCTGGATGCCGTCCAGGCCGGCCATCATCATCGCCGCGAACGCTAGGTAGGGATTGGCGGTCGAGTCGGGGAAACGCACCTCGATGCGCCGCGCCTTGGGGCTCTGAACGTAGGGAATGCGGATGGAAGCGGAGCGGTTGCGGGCCGAGTAGGCCAGCATCACCGGGGCTTCGAAGCCCGGCACCAGCCGCTTGTAGCTGTTGGTCGAGGCGTTGGTGAAGGCGTTCAGCGCCTTGGCGTGCTTGATGATGCCGCCGATGTAATACAACGCCAACTCGGACAGGCCGGCGTACTGATCGCCGGCGAATAGATTGACGCCATCCTTGGCGATGGACTGGTGGACGTGCATACCGTTGCCGTTATCGCCAACCAGCGGCTTGGGCATGAAGGTCGCGGTCTTGCCGTAGCTGGCGGCCACGTTCTGCACCACGTACTTCAGGCGCTGCGTTTCGTCGCCCTTGCGCACCAGGGTGTTGAACTGGACGCCGATCTCGGCCTGGCCGGCGGTGGCCACTTCGTGGTGATGCACTTCGGGGATCAGCCCCATCTCCTCCAAACTCAAGCACATGGCGGAGCGAATATCCTGCTGCGAATCCACCGGCGGCACCGGGAAATAGCCGCCCTTGAGTCCGGGCCGGTGGCCGAAGTTGCCGCCCTCGTACACCCGCTCGGAGTTCCAGCCGGCCTCGGAGGAATCAACCTTATAGAAGCAACCGCTGATGTCGGCGCCCCAGCGAATGTCGTCGAAGATGAAGAATTCGTTTTCCGGGCCGAAGAACGCCGTGTCGCCGATGCCCGTCGATTTTAGATAAGCCTCGGCGCGACGGGCCAGCGAACGCGGATCGCGCTCGTAACCCTGCATGGTATTGGGTTCGATCACATCGCAGGTCAGAACCAGCGTGGGTTCCTCGAAGAAGGGGTCGATGCAGGCAGTCGTGGGATCGGGCATCAGAATCATGTCCGATTCCTGAATGCCCTTCCAGCCCGCGATGGACGAGCCGTCGAACATCTTGCCGTCCTCGAAGATATCCTCGTTGAAGGCGCTAGTGGGTACGGTGACATGCTGCTCCTTGCCGCGGGTGTCCGTAAATCGATAATCCACGAACTTGACGCCCTTTTCCTCGACCAACTTCATCACTTCGGCAGCATTCATTGTCATTGATTCCTCGGAGTTCTCGGAAAAATCCGATCGGGATTGATCGGGTATTAAAAAACACAATCGTCATCAGCACGAACCATGCCATGGTGGATATTCGCAAGCTTGACCACAAACCCGCTGCATTTTGAACCACACCGGCATCGTTTGCCGATCGATATTAGTGCGATCAATTCTTTTTTGCACTAAAGTGGAGCAATAAGTCATGCCGAACACGCTGCTGGCCCGCACCACGAACATCACGATGTCGATGCTTATGACGATTCGCGCCGGTGCGTGGGTTTACCGCTGTCCGTTACACACAAGTCTTCCTCCCCTTGTGGAAGAGGGTTGGGGTGGGAGTTGCCCGATTCTCGGGTCGCGAATTCGGGGGGGTGTGATCGAACCCAACCCCCTCTCTCGCCCTCCCCCACGAGGGGGAGGGAATTTACCGCTCTCTCGCCCTCCCCCATGAGGGGGAGGGAATTTACCGCTTTAATTACAAAAAAATCATGGCCTTATAGATATGCATAATAGACAGGCTCAAAGGGAATGCTGGGAGCCCCTACCATCCGGGTTACAATGCCGACACTGTATTGGAACCCACCCACCCCCGCCATGCCGCACCTCGAATGGACAAACAAAATCCAAGCCATCGCCCAAGCCGCCGACATGTCCTATCGCCTGCTGCGCTTCGAGCGCGGCCACGGTGACGCCAACACCAACAATCCGCTGATCCAGGGCGATAACCTGCTGGCGCTCAAGGCGTTGCTGCCGTTTTATCGAGGTCGGGTGAAGTGTAACTATTGTAATGGGATGGTCCGCCCCGCTCTCCCAACGAACCCGAGGCGGGCACAATCAGCGATATCGTCAAGCCTCGATGTTCCAATTGGCGCTGAACGCCGAGAAACGTTGGCGCAAGCTGGGCGGCTTCAGGCCGCTGCCCGAGGTGGTGCGCGGCGTGTCCGGTTTCAGAATGGCATCGCCGTCGTCGATTCACCCAACGTAGGAAAAGACAAACCGCGGAAACTTGCCGCCTGACTCAGATCGGCTATACACCAAATTTGACTATTATAGCTCTCGATGGAAGCCCACATGTCTGTAATCTCTCTAGAAACACGCTTAGAGTGCGGTATACCCAATTTCAGCATCGACCCCTTGATCGAACAACCTCGTTTCCAAATCACATCGGTTCCGGCTTCCGCTGATGAGGTTGTGGTAAATTCGATTGGTCCCATAGCCATCTGCTCGGCTGGCGAGCTGTTCGGAGGCGTAGAACGTCACATACTCGGCCTCCTCAGTGGTCTCCGCGCTGCCGGCATCAAAGCGAATTTATTTCTTTTTCAAGATGACGAACTTGCCGCTCAATCGCGCAAGCAGGGTGATGAACCTGTCATTCTTTCCGGAGACAACCTCCGCTTGTTCGCGACAGCACAAAAAATGGCAAACTTACTGTCTGCACAAGGAGTACGCCTTGTGCATGTTCATGGCTACAAGGCAGGAGTATTTTGCGCAATTGTCAAAAATTTGTATTCGTTTGCCATCGTAAAGACGGAGCACGGTCTCCCAGAACCATTAAAAGATAATGTCGTGGGTGGAATCAAAGATCGTGCGTATCGCTTGCTCGATACCATCGCCACGCGCGCAACCAGCGCAGCCATCTGTTATGTAACGAAAGATCTCGAGACTCACTATCGCAGAGCCCACTACGGGTTGAGAAGCTGTGTTATTCCCAACGGGGTTCCCATAATGGACCCAAACGACTTTCCTCGGCCGCCGGAATATCTGAAACGCCATCTGAATCTCGCAATCATTGGGCGGCTTGACCAGGTCAAAGGTCACCAGTTTGCGATTGAAGCTATCGCCGCAAATAACACGTTAAGCGACGTTCATCTGCATATCGTCGGCATAGGTCCAACAGAAAACGAACTTCGCCAACTCGTTGGCAATCGAAAACTCGATGCTCAGGTTCACTTTCTCGGCTTCCGGCGAAATATTTACGACTACATTGCCCACTGTGACGCACTGCTGATACCCTCCTTGCATGAAGGGTTGCCTTATACTCTACTTGAATCAATGGCGCTTGCCCGACCTATCATTGCTTCAAAGGTTGGGGGATTAGCAGAGATACTCGAAGATAGTGTTACTGCCCTATTGATAAAACCCAGTGATGTACATTCTTTAGCATTGGCAATTCTACGCATTTATCACGATAGACTATTATGCAATCGCCTTGGCGAAACAGCTCGTTTTATCCAACAAACCCGCTACTCTCTGAAGCAGATGACTCAGGGTTACCTGAATGCATTTCAGGAGCAACTCAATGCAATAGATTAGTTCATAAATAATTTACTTATTTTATTCAATGTGTTACAACGAATCCCGCTTCAGCTTCCCTTTACAACTCAATGAGTTGAAATCAACAGAATTTGAGTCTCAAGCGCCCAGCCCTGTAAAGGTGTTATAACTTATTGTAAAATAATATATTTTAAATTTCAAATCGCCCTACAACAGGAGGAATTCGTTATTTTTACCCCACTTTTGCAAAAATTTGCGGAAAAAAGCCCAGTGACTGTTATGGTTCGAGGCTTATTGGAGCGTTTATTCGATGCCGAAAAGATTGACGCTTGGTTTGAAAATGTCAGAGAAGTTCAATACATCCGGAACATTTTATTCTCTTCATTGGTTTCCATTATAGGTTTCCTGTTTTACTTGTGGATAATTAGATATAATTACAGCAATACATTTTTACAGAGATGGTCTTAACCCACCCGTTTACCCACAAATCCCAACTTATTGTAATATAGTTGTATTTTGAT
>JARSSH010000034.1 GCA_029624815.1 Candidatus Competibacter sp. | reverse complement strand
GGTGAGGGCGTCCGTTATCACCGATCAATCCACAACTCACAGAGGATGGCTATATTAGTGTCCGCCGTGACCCCACCTCTGGCAACTTGAAAATGATGCGCTTGCGTACTCGGATAACCTGGGATTGCCCGTGAGATTGCTTGCAACGCCAATACACAAAAAGCCGCTGATTTAGCGGCTTTTTTGGGAAGGGTGGGACAGGATGAAACGGAGTGAAATCCTACTCGATATTCTGCACCTGTTCCCGCATTTGCTCGATCAGCACCTTCAGCTCGACCGCGGCGCGGGTGGTGTCGGCATCGGCGGATTTCGAGGACAGGGTGTTGGCTTCCCGGTTGAGTTCCTGCATCAGGAAATCCAGCCGCCGGCCGACGGCTTCGTCGCGTTCAAACACGGCCTGAATCTCGTCGAGATGGGTGTCCAGCCGGTCGAGTTCCTCATCCACGTCCAGGCGCTGGGCGATCAGCGCCAGCTCCTGCTCCAGTCGGCCGGTGTCGGCGTCGACCGGAATATCGGCCAGCCGGCTCAGTAGCTTATCGCGCCAACGAGCCAGCACCTCGGGCCGGCGGGCGCGCACCAGCTCGACCTGGATCCGCATGGCGTCGCAACGCTGCCGCAGCAATTCGGCGGTGCGCTGGCCTTCCCGTTCCCGGGTGACGATCAGATCCCGCAACGCCGCGTCCAGGCAGTCGAGAATGGCCAGCCGGACTTCGTCCAGATCCGGTTCCGTCTCGTTGACCGCGCCCGGCCAGCGCAGTACGTCCACCAGGCGCAGACCGGTGCCCGGCCCCATCAGGTGTTCCACTTCCGCCGCAACGTCCAGCAGGCGCTCGACCAGCGGGCGGTTCAGGGTGAGCGCGGCCATCGTCGCGCTGGCGGTTTGCAATTTAAGCGCGCATTCCACCTTGCCGCGACTGAGCACGCTGGCGATGCGTTCGCGCGCCAATAACTCCAGCCCGCGCAGTGCATCCGGCAGACGGACGGTGGTTTCCAGATAACGGTGGTTGACCGAGCGCAATTCCCAAGTGATGGTGCCCCAAGCACTGGACTGCTCTTGGCGCGCAAAGGCGGTCATGCTGCGTAACATGGGCTATCCTCGTCTTCAATGATCCTTTCATCTTAGGTCGATCTGGCCAGATTAGCGCACCATCGCACCGAATTTTCCCGGCGGCCCCGGTTCCAGCCGTGACGGCGGCCCCGCGCCGTCGGCCGGTTTTACTCCGATTCTGCTATAGTGCCGCCCCTTCGAATCTCGACGCTTTCACCACAGGAAACCCGCCATGCGCCCCAGCCGCCGCGCCACCGACGAACTGCGCCCGATCCGGATGACCCGTCAATTCACCAAGCACGCCGAAGGTTCGGTGCTGGTGGAGTTCGGCGATACCCGGGTGATCTGCACCGCCAGCGTCGAGGAGCGGGTGCCGCCCTTTCTCAAGGGCAAGGGGCGGGGCTGGGTGACGGCCGAATACGGCATGTTGCCGCGCGCCACCCATACCCGCTCCAGCCGCGAGGCCAGCCGCGGCCGGCAGGACGGGCGAACCATGGAAATCCAGCGGCTGATCGGTCGGGCACTGCGCGCGGTGCTGGATCTGGACGCGCTGGGCGAGCGCACCATCACCCTGGACTGCGACGTGATTCAGGCCGACGGCGGCACCCGCACCGCCGCCATCACCGGCGGCTTCGTGGCCTTGGCCGATGCGGTGCGTCACCTGATCGGCCGAAAACTGCTCAAGAAAAATCCGCTGCACGGGCAGGTGGCCTCGGTGTCGGTGGGTATCTTTCAGGGCACGCCAGTGCTGGATCTGGACTACGCCGAGGATTCCGAGGCGGAAACCGACATGAACGTGGTGATGAACGATGCCGGGGCCTTCATCGAACTGCAAGGCACCGCCGAGGGGCACGCCTTCCGCATCGAGGAATTGCAGGCGATGCTGGAACTGGCGCGCGGCGGAATCGAACGCCTGTTGCACAAGCAGCGGGAAGTGCTGGGGCTGCCGGCCTGAACGCGGACGGAACATGACGATGCGCAAGATCGTGCTGGCGACCGGCAACCCCGCCAAGGTTCGGGAATTCAGCGCCGTTCTGGCCGGGCTGGAAGTCGAAATCGTGCCCCAGTCGGCGTTCGCCGTGCCGGAAGTCGAGGAAACCGGACTGAGTTTCGTCGAGAATGCCCTGCTCAAGGCCCGCAACGCCGCCCGACATGCCGGGTTGCCGGCGTTGGCGGACGATTCCGGCCTGGTGGTGGACGCCCTGGAGGGTGCGCCGGGCATTTATTCGGCCCGCTACGCCGGTCCCGGCGCCGACGACCGCGCCAACATCGCCAAACTGCTGGCGGAGTTGAGCGAAACCCCCGCCGAATGGCGCGGCGCCCGATTTCATTGCGCCTTGGCCGTGTTGCGCCATGCCGTCGACCCGATGCCGTTGATCTGTCAGGCCAGTTGGGAGGGGCTGATCACCTTCGAGCCGTATGGCGACGGTGGCTTCGGCTACGATCCGGTGTTCCTCGTTCCCAGCGAAGCCCAGACGGCCGCCGAACTCGATCCGGCGGTCAAGAACCGGCTCAGCCATCGCGGCCAGGCGCTGATCCAGTTGGCGCAAGCGCTAAAGCTGAACCCATTGTCGCCGACGATGGATTGAGCGCGGCGCGCGATGCCCGTTTTCACCGCGCCGATCCCGCTGGCGCTGTACGTCCATATCCCCTGGTGCGCGCGCAAGTGCCCGTACTGCGACTTCAATTCCCACGAAGCGCGCGGACCGCTGCCGGAACGGGCCTACGTGGACGCGCTGCTGGCCGATCTGGAACAGGATTTGCCCCGAGTCTGGGGACGGCGCATCGACAGCCTGTTTTTCGGTGGCGGCACCCCGAGCCTGTTTTCGGCCGAGGCGTTGGACCGGTTGCTGTCGGGATTGCGCGCCCGCCTGCCGCTGCGCCCCGATCTGGAAATCACCCTGGAAGCCAACCCCGGTACGGTCGAGCGGGACAAATTCGCCGAATTTCGCGAAGTCGGCATCAACCGCCTGTCGATCGGGGTGCAGAGCTTCGACGACGGGCACCTGCGCGCTCTGGGGCGGATTCACGACCGCCGCGCGGCGGTCGCCGCCGCCGAGGCCGCCCATGCCGCCGGGCTGGACAATTTCAATCTGGATCTGATGTTCGGCCTGCCGGGTCAGACGGTCGAACGGGCGCTGACCGATATCGCCCATGCGCTGGCCCTGCAACCGGCCCATCTTTCCTATTATCAGCTCACCCTCGAACCCAACACCCGATTTTACCGGTCGCCGCCGCTCTTGCCGGGCGATGAGACCATCGACGCCATCCAGGATCGCGCCCAGGAGGAACTGGCCCGGCACGGCTATGCGCGCTACGAAGTATCGGCGTATGCCCGCGCGGCCCGGCGCTGCCGGCATAATCTGAACTACTGGGAGTTCGGCGATTATCTCGGCATCGGCGCCGGCGCGCACGGCAAGCTGAGCGATTCCGCCGCCGGCCAAATTCAGCGTCTGTGGAAAGTCAAACACCCACGCGATTATCTGGCGCGGGCCGGAACGCCGGCCGGCATCGGCGGCGACGCGCCAGTGCGCGAGGCCGAGTTGCCGCTGGAATTTCTGATGAACGCCTTGCGCCTGGTCGAAGGCGTTCCGGCGGCGCTGTTCGGCGAGCGCGCCGGCGTGTCGCTGGCGGCGCTGGAGCCGGGCTGGAGCCGAGCGCGGGCGCGGGGACTGATGGAGAACGATCCGGAGCGCCTGCAAGCGACCGAACTGGGGCTGCGGTTTCTGAACGATCTGCTGCAGGCGTTCATGCCGGGTTCATAATGGAGTTCGGTGCGTCCCGAGCCCGTTGCGCGTGGGGCGGGGACTTGTAATCATGTCGAACGTCCGCCCGACGCCCTAGCGTCAACCCTGGCATCAACCTTTATCAGGAGCCCGCATGACCGCCGCCCCGAACCTGCCGCTGCTGATCGAACCGGAACAGCTTCAACCGTATCTGGCCGACCCCGGCATTCTCATCGTCGATCTATCCAATCCCGCCCGCCATGCCACCGGCCACATTCCCGGCGCGGTCCATCTCGATTACTCCGAGCTGATCCGGGTCGAACCCCCGGCGATGGGTTTGCTGCCGGACGAAGCGCGGTTGGGCGAAGCGTGCTCACGGCTCGGTCTAACCCCGGAGCGACCGGTGGTCGCCTACGACGACGAAGGCAACGGCCGCGCCGGGCGTTTGCTGTGGACGCTGGCGGTGCTTGGCCACGAGCCGGTTTCCCTCCTCAACGGCGGCATCGATGCCTGGAATGCCGCCGGCGGGCCGCTGGAAGCCCGGGTGCGCCACCCGTCGCGCAGCGTCTATCCGGCCCGTTTCGCCAATCCGGCGGCGGTGGCCGACAAGAACTACATTCTGGAGCGGATCGGGCACGCCGATGTCGCGTTGCTCGATACCCGCACCCTGGCCGAATTCGCCGGCCTGGATCAACGCGCCGCTCGCGGCGGCCATATCCCCGGCGCGGTCAACCTGAACTGGACCGACGCCATGGACCCTCGGCGGCAGTTGCGCCTGCAACCCGACCCGGTGCTGCGGGAATTGCTGGCGACGCGCGGCGTCACGCCCGACAAGGAGGTGATCGTTTATTGTCAGACCCACCACCGCTCGGCGCATACCTACTGGGTGTTGCGCTATCTGGGCTATCCGCGGGTGCGCGGCTATCCTGGCGCCTGGTCGGAATGGGGCAACGATCCCAGCCTGCCGGTCGAGCGCTGAAAGACAGCGGCGCCATGCGGGATCGCACCACGGCCGTTAGGTCGTGTCCGCCGGCGGAAACAAGCGTTCGCGGTAGAAGCGCAGTTCCTCGATGGAGTCGTGAATATCCTGCAGCGCCAGGTGGGTCGAGCTTTTGTTAAAGCCCTTGATCCGCTCGGGATGCCAGCGGTGGGCCAACTCCTTGAGCGTGCTGACGTCCAGGTTGCGGTAGTGGAAATAGCCTTCCAAATCCGGCATGCAGCGCGCCAGGAAGCGTCGATCCTGACAGATGCTGTTACCGCACATCGGCGACTTGCCTGGGGGGACGTGCTGACCGAGGAACGCCAGGGTGCGCGTTTCGGCCTCGCGTTCGTCCAACGCGCTGGCGCGCACCCGGGCCGCCAGGCCGGACCCGCCATGCTGCTTCCGGTTCCAGTCGTCCATCGCCGCCAGCGTCGCGTCGCTTTGGTGGATGGCCAGCACCGGCCCTTCGGCGAGCACGTTCAGTTGGCTGTCGGTAACGACGGTCGCGATTTCGATAATGCGGTCGGTCTGGGGATCCAGGCCGGTCATTTCCAGGTCGATCCAGATCAGGTTGTCGGGGGACATGGTGTCTTTGGGATATGAGAGGAGGGAGAGGAACGGTCAGTTTAACCCGATTCCGGCGGTGGTTCGATGCCAGCCGCCCAACGGCGGAGCGTCGTGACCAACCGGCGGCTGACCCAGCGTCAGCGGGCGCGCATCCAACGCCAGCAGGACCACCGCCGCGAGCGCGCCGAAGGACCGACGCCAACGCCGACGCCGGATGAGGTCGGGCTTGGCTCGGAACGAACCGGTCTGGTGATCGCCAATCATGGTTCGGTCCTGATCGTCGAGGATGACGAAGACCGCCTGTACCGCTGTGCGGCACGACAGAACCTGGGCCGGCTGGCCTGCGGCGACCGAGTGGTTTGGCAACCGTCCGGCGCGGAAGCAGGGGTGGGGGTGGTGGTGGCGCTGATCGAGCGCCGTTCGCTGCTGACCCGCCCCGATCACCGCGGCCAACCGCGACCGGTGGCCGCCAACCTCGACGAAGTGGCGGTGGTGTTGGCGCCGGAACCGGAACCCAGCGAATATTTGCTCGACCGCTATTTGGTGGCGATCGCCGCCATTGGCGTCCGGGGGCTGCTGGTGCTGAACAAGGCGGATCTGCTGGACGCGTCGGCGCGGGCGGCGCTGCTGGATCGGTTGGAGCCATACCAGCGGATCGGTTATCCGCTGCTGCTGGCCAGCAATCGCGCCGCGCGGGGGCTGGACGAGTTGCGCGCCTGGCTGGGCGGGCGGGTCAGCCTGCTGGTGGGCCAGTCGGGAGTGGGCAAGTCGTCGTTGGTCAAGGCGCTGCTGCCGGAGCGCGAGATTCGCATTCGGGCGATATCCCAGGCCACCGGCCACGGCGCGCACACCACCACCACCAGCACGCTTTACCACCTGCCGGACGGCGGCGATCTGATCGATACGCCGGGCGTGCGCAGCTTTGGGCTGGGCGAGATCGACCCGGATGCGCTGGGCCGGGGGTTTCCGGAACTGGCGCCGTATCTGGGCCATTGCCGGTTTTCCGACTGCCGGCACCAGGGCGAGCCCGGTTGTGAACTGGCGGCGGCGCTGGCGCGCGGCGAGATCGTCCCGCGCCGGCTGGACAGCTACGTGATGCTGCGGGCGGAGCTGGCGGCGCGGCTGGCGCGGCCAGGGTAAGGGCGCGGCGAGCGGCAACCGCGGCGGATTGAGGCCGTGCTGGCGACTAGGCCAGCAGCTTGCCGCATTGGGTGGCGATGAATTCCACCGCTTCGTCCACCGAATCCAGCGGCATTTCGTAGCCACAGGGCAAGTAGCCATAAATGCCCTGCTTGAAGGGATTGTTGCCGGGATGGTAGAGCCGCACCGCCAACTGCACGGTGGGCTGGTTGGGGCCGGTGCGAAAACTGATGACAATCTGGTCGCGGAAGATCCAGAAGTAGTTGAACCGGGGATGGTCTTGAAGGTGTTGTTTCAGCGCGCGGGCTTCGTCCTTCAGGCGTTCGAACGCTCGTTCCAGTGTGCTCGGCCGGCTGGCGTCGAGATCCCGCTGTCGCTCCCGCTCGTTGCGAAATTTGTCGAGTGCCTGGCCGAACAGTTCGTCAATGCGTTTCGCCGCCATGGGGCTTCCTCGCACCGTTTCAGCGATGGATGGGGTTTCGAGTCAGTTGTAGCCGTTTCTGATGCAGATAGGTGCGCACCAACCGGCGCTGGGCCTCCTCGCCGCTGACCAGCGCCGCCAGCTTTTTTCGGCCATCGGCGTTGTCCGGCGCCAGAGTCAGCAGTTTTTCGACGAATTCGACGGCTTCCTCGCAGGCATCGATTTCCATGAGCAGGTCGCTCAGCAAATCCAGGGACGGCAAATGGTTGGGGTTCAGGCCGAGCGCCCGCACCAGCAGCGGCATGATGCCGTAAACCAGATCTTCGGCGTCGTGCAAGCCGAGTTCGACGACTTCCCGCCATTGCTGGTCTGCCTGCGCGTGCAGGTCGTCGGCTGTTGAGTTCTCCATCGAGGATTCCCGTGGCATGCGGTTTTCGACACATTTTGACACGGACCGGCCGGCTTGCAAGACGGCGGGCGGCATGGTGCATCGGGGTGGGCGGTCCACCAATGGATTATGGCTCTCCGGCCGCGCCGGTGAACAGGGCCGCGCCGCGGCTGCGTATGATCTCCGCGTAAAATTTTCCGCTGGCCTTGACGGTGCGCCGCTGGGTAGCGTAGTCAACGTGGACCAAACCGAAACGCTGCGAATAACCGTGCGCCCATTCGAAATTATCCAGCAGCGACCAGGCAAAATAGCCGCGCAGATCGACGCCGGTTTGCAGCGCCGCCAGCGCCGCGCGCAGATGGTCGCGCAGGTAGGATCGGCGCAGCGGATCGTCCACCGCGCCGTCGGCCTGGGGCGGATCGTAGAAAGCCGCGCCGTTTTCGGTGATGTAGAGCGGCAGCGGCCCGTAGCGGCCGGCAACCCATTGCAGGATATCGGTCAGACCTTGCGGATGGACTTCCCAGTCCAGACCGGTATGGGTCCGCCCCGCTTGCCGGACCCGGCCGGCGGCCAGCGGCCAGTCGCGAGGGTCGTGCCGCACGACCTGCCGGCTGTAGTAGTTGATGCCCAGAAAGTCCGGCGGCTGGCGCAAGGCATCGATCTCGGCGGCGGCGAACGCCGGCCAGGCGGCGCCGAAGATCTCGGCCAGTTCCGGCGGGTAGGCGCCCAGAAACACCGGATCGAGATACTGGCGGTTCCAGTAGGCGTCGGCCCGCATGGTCGCGGCCAGATCCTCGGCCGTTTCCGCCGCCGGATATTTCGGTTCCAGGTTGACCACCAGGCCGATCTGGCGCTGGCCGACGGCCCGGTAGGCCTGCGTGGCGGCGGCGTGCGCCCGCAGCAGGTTGTGGGCGGCGTGCGGGGCGGCGAAGGGGTTGCGAAGACCGGGCGCGAGCACGCCGTGCAGATAGCCGCCGTCCACCACCACCCAGGGTTCGTTCAGGGTGACCCAGAGCCGGACCCGGTCGTCCAGCGCCCGGAACAGGATTTGGGCGTAGTCGGCGAACCAGTCGGCGCTGTCGGGATTGAGCCAGCCGCCCCGCCGGTCCAGCGCCGCCGGCAGATCCCAGTGGTATAGCGTCAGCATCGGCTGGATACCCTGCGCCAGCAACGCGTCCACCAGTCTTTGGTAGAAATCCAGTCCCTGGGAGTTGATCCGGCCGCGTCCCTCCGGCAGCACCCGGCTCCAGGACACGCTGAAGCGGTAGGCATTCAGGCCCAGTCCACCCATCAGCGCCACGTCGTCCCGGTAGCGGCGATAGTGATCGCACGCTACGTCGCCGGTATCGCCGTCGCGGGTCCGGCCGGGGGTATGGGCGAATTCGTGCCAGATGCTCGGCCCGGCGCCGTCGGCCAGCGGCGAGCCTTCGATCTGATGGGCCGAAGTGGCGGCGCCCCAAAGGAAGTTGGGCGGAAACGGGGTCGAGCGATCACGCATGGCGGAAACTCCGGGATGGCGGGCGAGACTGGATCTATTTGTGGATAAAATAGCCCGGTTAGAGGCTGAAAGCCGCCGTACCCTGGGATCATCCCACGCCGCCGCCCGCCGCCCGGCCGCGTCAAACCTCCAGATAATCCAGAATCCCCTCCGCCGCTTCCCGACCCTCGAAGATGGCGGTCACCACCAGATCGGAGCCGCGCACCATGTCGCCGCCGGCAAACACCTTGGGATTGGCGGTCTGAAACTTGCGTGCGCCGCCCGGCGCGGCGCGGACCCGGCCGCGATCGTCCACGGCGATGCCGAAGTCGGCGAACCAGGGCGCCGGACTGGGCTGGAAGCCGAAGGCGATAATCACCCGGTCGGCCGGAATGATCTCCTCCGAACCTGGCACGACTTCGGGAGTGCGTCGGCCGCGGGCATCGGGCGAACCGAGCCGGGTGACGCAAACCTTGACGCCCTCCACCCGTTCGGCGCCGACGATCTCGATCGGTTGCCGGTTCCACAGGAATCGTACCCCTTCCTCCTTGGCGTTGGCGACTTCGCGACGCGAGCCGGGCATATTGGCCTCGTCGCGACGATAGGTGCAGGTGACGCTGGCCGCGCCTTGCCGGACGGCGGTGCGATTGCAGTCCATCGCTGTATCGCCGCCGCCCAGCACCACCACTCGTTGGCCCCGCATATCGAGGAACTCGTGTGGATCCCGCTCCAGGCCCAGCAGGCGATTGACGTTGGCAATCAGATAGGGCAGGGCGTCATGCACGCCGGGCAGACCCTCGCCGGGAAATCCCCCTTTCATGAAGGTGTAGGCGCCCATGCCGAGAAACACGGCGTCGTACCGATCCAGTAGTTGCTGGAAGGCGATATCCCGGCCGACCTCGACCCCAAGGCGGAATTCGATGCCCATGCCTTCCATGATTTCGCGCCGGGTTTGCACTACCTCCTTTTCCAGCTTGAACGGCGGGATGCCGAAGGTCAGCAGTCCGCCGATCTGGGGGTGACGGTCGAACACCACCGGTTTGACCCCATTGCGCGCCAGGATATCGGCGCAACCCAGTCCGGCCGGACCGGCGCCGACGATGGCGACCCGCTTGCCGGTGGACATCACGGCGGATAGATCAGGCCGCCAGCCGGCCTTCAGGGCCTCGTCGGTGATGTATTTTTCGACCGCGCCAATAGTGACCGCCCCGAAGCCGTCGTTCAGGGTGCAGTCGCCCTCGCATAACCGGTCCTGCGGGCAGACCCGACCACAGACCTCGGGCAGCGAGTTGGTGCGGTGGGACATTTCGGCGGCTTCGAACAGATTGCCCTCGGCAATCAGTTGCAGCCAGTTGGGAATGTAATTGTGGACCGGGCACTTCCATTCGCAGTAGGGATTGCCGCAATGCAGGCAGCGCCCGGCCTGGGTCGCGGCGGACTGGGGATTGAACTGCCCGTAGATTTCCCCGAACTCGACCACCCGTTCGCGGGCTGGTTTCTTGTTCGGATCCTGACGGGGCACATCGATAAACAGCAAGGGCTTGGCTTTCGACATCGGTGCATCCAACGACAAATAAGGAATGAGAGAACTTGCCTGTGGGAACTCGCTGGCGGGCGGCTCCCACGGCCTGGGTTCAGGCGACGTCCGAGCGGGTTTTATGCCGCCTCGCGCAGCGTCTCCAGCAAGGATTCCAACTCGGCGGCCTTCGGCTTCACCAGCCAGGTGCGGCTGGCGTAGTAGCGGAAGTCGTCGAGAATGGCCTGACCCCAGACGCTGCCGGTTTCGGCGACGTAATCCTCGATCAGCGCCAGCAGATAATTGCGCTGCGGCTCCATGTTTTCGGTGGCGATGCGATGGATGTCGATCAGTTCGTGGTTGTAGCGGTCCACGAAGGCGTTGTGCTCGTCCAGCACGAAGGCGAAACCGCCGGTCATGCCGGCGCCGAAGTTGACGCCGGTCTCGCCCAGCACCACCACCACGCCGCCGGTCATGTACTCGCAGCCATGATCGCCGACCCCTTCCACCACCGCCAACACCCCGGAGTTGCGCACCGCGAAGCGCTCGCCGGCGGTCCCGGCGGCGTACAGGGTGCCGCCGGTGGCGCCGTACAGGCAGGTGTTGCCGATGATCGGGGTGCGGTGGCCGTCGAAGCGGCTGTTTGCGGGCGGATGGATTACCAGCTTGCCGCCGGCCATGCCCTTGCCGACGTAATCGTTGGCGTCGCCTTCCAGATAGAGATGCAGCCCCCCCGCGTTCCACACGCCGAAGCTCTGGCCGGCGGTGCCGGTCAGCCGCAGCGTGATCGGCGCGCTTTCCATGCCCAGGTCGCCGTGACGGCGGGCGATTTCGCCCGACAGCCGCGCGCCGATGGAACGGTGGATGTTCTTGAGCGAATAGCTGAATTCGCCACCGGACTGGGCGGCGATGGCCGGCAGGCAATCGCGCACCATCTGTTCGGCCAGCTCGCCGCGGTCGAAGGGGACGTTGCGCGGTTCGAGGCAAAACCGGGGCCGGTCCGCCGCCAGGCCGGCGTCGGACAGGATCGGGGTCAGATCCAGGCCGCGCTGCTTGTCGGTGGCGCCGGGCAGGCTCTCCAGCAGGTCGGTGCGGCCGATCAACTCCTCGAAGCGGCGCACGCCCAGGCCGGCCATTAACTCTCGCACTTCCCGGGCGATGAACTTGAAATAGTTCGCCACTTTGTCGGCGGTGCCCCGGTAGTGGTTGAGGCGCAGCACCTTATTCTGGGTCGCCACGCCGGTGGCGCAGTTGTTGAGATGGCAGATCCGCAGATACTTGCAGCCCAGCGCCACCATCGGGCCGGTGCCGAAGCCGAAGCTCTCGGCGCCGAGAAGGGCGGCCTTGATCACGTCCAGGCCGGTTTTCAGCCCGCCGTCGGTCTGCAACCGTACCTTGTCGCGCAGGTTGTTGCGGCGCAGGGTCTGATGGGTTTCGCTCAGGCCCAGCTCCCACGGGCTGCCGGCGTATTTGACCGAAGTCAGCGGCGAGGCGCCGGTGCCGCCATCGTAACCGGCGATGGTGATGAGGTCGGCGTAGGCTTTCGCCACCCCGGCGGCGATGGTGCCGACCCCGGCCTCGGCCACCAGTTTGACCGAGACCAGCGCCTCCGGGTTGATCTGCTTGAGGTCGAAAATCAGTTGCGCCAGATCCTCGATCGAGTAGATGTCGTGATGCGGCGGCGGCGAGATCAGCGCCACGCCGGGACGGGAGAAGCGCAGCCGGGCGATGGTGGCGTCGACCTTGTCGCCGGGCAACTGGCCGCCCTCGCCGGGCTTGGCCCCCTGGGCAACCTTGATTTGCAGCACCTCGGCGTTGACCAGGTAGGCGGGGGTGACGCCGAAGCGGCCGGAGGCGACCTGCTTGATCTTGGACATCTTGGCCGTGCCGTAGCGGGCCGGGTCTTCGCCGCCCTCGCCGGAGTTGGAACGACCGCCCAACCGATTCATGGCCTCGGCCAGGGTTTCGTGCGCTTCCGGCGACAGCGCCCCCAGCGACATGCCGGCCGAATCGAAGCGCGGCAGGATAGCCTCGATCGGCTCCACCTCATCCAGCGGAATCGGCTGGGCCGCCGGTTTGAGCCGCAGCAGGTCGCGCAGGGTGGCGACCGGCCGCTCGTTCACCAGCCGGGCGAAGCTTTGATAGTCGGCATAGTCGCCGCTGGCCACCGCCTGTTGCAGGGTTTGCACCACGTCCGGGTTGTAGGCGTGGTATTCGCCGCCGTGGATGTACTTGAGCAGGCCGCCGGGTTCGATCGGCAGGCGGTGTTTCCAGGCTCGCCGCGCCAGTTCGGCCTGTTCCGCTTCCAGTTCGCCGAAGCCCGCCCCCTGAAGGCGGCTGACGGTGTCCTTGAAGCACAAATTCACCACTTCGTCACGCAAGCCGACGATTTCGAACAACTGCGCGCCGCGATAGCTGTTGATGGTGGAAATTCCCATCTTGGAGATGATCTTGTACAGCCCCTTGTTGATACCCTTGCGGTAGTTTTCCACTAGGGTGAGGTAGTCCCGGTTGACGATCTCGCCGCTGCGCAACAGATCGCGCAGCAGATCGCAGGCCAGATAGGGGTGCACCAGGGTGGCGCCGTAGCCGATCAGCGCCGCGATGTGATGCGGATCGCGGGCGGTGGCGGTATGGATCAGCAGGTTGGTGTCGCAGCGCAGGCCGTCGCGCACCAGGCGGTGATGCACCGCGCCGGTGGCCAGCAGGGCGTGGACCGGCAGCCGGTCGCGGGCGATGGCGCGGTCGGACAGCACCAGCAGCGTCACGCCTTCGCGCACCGCCGCCGCCGCCTCGGCGCAGATCCGCTCGATGGCGGCCTGGAGACCTTCGCCGGTCGGGTAGTTCAGGTCGATGATCCGATGCGGGTAGCGACCGTCGGGATTGGCCAGCAACGCCCGGTAGCGGCCCTCGGTCAGCACCGGCGAGTTGGCGGTCAACCGCGGCGCGTAGCTCGGGCTTTCCTCGAACAGGTTGCATTCGGCGCCCAGACAGGTTTCCAGCGACATCACCACCGCCTCGCGCAGCGGGTCGATCGGCGGGTTGGTGACCTGGGCGAACTGCTGGCGGAAATAGTCGTACAGCGAGCGCGACCGCGTGGATAACACGGCGAACGGGGTATCGTCGCCCATCGAGCCGACGGCTTCCTGACCGGCTTCGGCCAGCACCCGTAGCACCTGGTCGCGCTCCTCGAAGGTCACGCCGAAGAGCTTCTGATAGGTATTCAGCGTTTCCGGCGCCAGCGCTTCCGGTTCGGGCTCGTCCCGGTACAGCGAGCGCAAGCGCTGGACGTTGCCGCGCAGCCAGCGCCGGTAGGGATGGCGGCTTTTCAGATCGTCGTCGATGTCGGCCGGGGTAAGCAGCCGCCCGGTTTCGACGTCGACCGCCAGCATTTCGCCAGGCTTCATCCGACCCTTGGCCACCACCTGCCCGGGGGCGTAGTCGTACACGCCGATCTCCGAGGCGATGGTGATGTGGCGGTCCTCGGTGATGACGTAGCGGGCCGGGCGCAGACCGTTGCGGTCCAACACGCAGCCGGCGAAGCGGCCATCGGTGAGCACGATGCCGGCCGGGCCGTCCCACGGCTCCAGGTGCATCGAGTTGTACTCGTAGAAGGCGCGCAAATCCGGGTCCATGTGCTCGACGTTCTGCCAGGCCGGCGGGATCAGCAGGCGCATGGCGCGAAACAGGTCCATGCCGCCCATCACCAGCACTTCCAGCATGTTGTCCAGCGAGCTGGAGTCCGAGCCGGTCATGTTGACCAGCGGCCGGATTTCGGCCATGTCGGGCAGCAGCCGCGATGAGAAGGTGTAGCTGCGGGCCTCGGCCCAGTTGCGGTTGCCGCCGATGGTGTTGATTTCGCCGTTATGGGCCAGATAGCGGAACGGTTGCGCCAGCCACCATTGCGGCAGGGTGTTGGTGGAAAAACGCTGGTGGAACAGACAGATCGAGGATTCCAGCCGCTCGTCGCCAAGGTCGGGATAGAACACCGGCAGGTTGGCCGGCATCACCAGTCCCTTGTAGCTGATCAGCCGACCCGACAGCGATGGCACGTAGTGGACCGGATCGCGGGCGCGGATGTGCTGGTTGGCGCGGCGGCGGGCCACGAACAGATGGCGTTCGAACACTTCCGGCAGCATCCCGGCCGGCGGGTTGACGAAAATCTGCGCGATGTCCGGCAGGGTATGGCGCGATTCCTCGCCGCAGGCGTCGGAGTTGACCGGCACCGCCCGCCAGCCGGCGACCGTGAGTCCCTGTCGCTCCAGCTCCGCGCGCAGATCGGCGCGGGCGGCCTCGGCCAGGGTCGGGTCGCGGTTGAGGAACACCATGCCGACCCCGTAATGCTCGCCCAAATGAATGCCGGCCGCGGCGGCGGCCTGGCGCAGGAACGCGTCGGGTTTGCGCATCAGCAAGCCGCAGCCGTCGCCGGATTTGCCGTCGGCGGCGATCGCGCCGCGATGGGTGAGTCGCGCCAAGGCGTCGATGGAGGTCTGGACCAGCCAGTGGCTCGGCCGGTTGTCCATTTGGGCGATCAGTCCGAAACCGCAACTGTCGCGTTCGAATTCAGGGCGATAGAGGCCCTGCGAAAGGGGGGAAACGCGCATCAATCACTCCGCATGGATCAAGCAAACAACAGGGTCGGATGGACCGGAGATTTCCAAGCGCGCGGCGCTTGGATCGGTGCGTCTGGATACGGGTTCCCGGACGGCGGGCGCGGCGGAACGCCCTTGTGATTTTAGTAACGCCGAATTTTACCAAAGTATACCGCTGGATTCGCGGCGCGGGCAAACCGGACTCCCAATTACCCATTTGAATTAGAATGTTTTTCTCGGGACGAGATCGATTTTTTTCAGCGATGGCGCCAGCGGGCAACGCTTCCGCCGCCCGTGCCAAGGAGGGTCGGCGGACGGGCAACGGGTGGAGTGACTGGCGGCGCGATGGCGGGAGCTGGAAGCATCGAGCCGGGCGAGTCATCCGCGCCTTGAGCAGTGCCGCCCGACTCGCGGGAATGCGGTAAAATGTCGTTGCCCTAACAAGTTCCGGGCGCGGCCCGCGCCTGATTCCTCGTCTGTTGGAGATCCCATGACCACCATTCGCCAAGAAGACTTCATTCAAAGCATCGCCGACGCCTTTCAGTACATCAGCTATTACCATCCGGTCGATTATATCCAGGCGCTGGCGGCGGCCTACCAGCGTGAGGAAAGCCTGGCGGCCAAGGATGCCATCGCCCAGATTTTGATCAACTCGCGGATGTGCGCCGAGGGCCACCGCCCGATTTGCCAGGATACCGGCATCGCGCTGGTGTTTCTGAAGGTCGGGATGGACGTGCATTGGGACGCCAAGCTGTCGGTGCAGGAGATGGTCAACGAAGGCGTGCGCCGCGCTTATCTCGATCCCGACAACAAGCTGCGCGCCTCGGTGCTGCTCGATCCGGCCGGCAAGCGTCAGAACAGCAAGGACAACACCCCGGCGGTGGTGCATTACGAGATCGTTCCCGGCCATCATCTGGAAGTGATTTGCGCGGCCAAGGGCGGCGGTTCGGAGGCGAAATCCAAGTTCGCGATGCTGAACCCGTCGGACAATCTGGTGGAGTGGGTATTGAAGACGGTGCCAACCATGGGCGCCGGCTGGTGTCCGCCCGGCATCCTCGGCGTCGGCATCGGCGGCACGCCGGAGAAGGCGCTGTTACTGGCCAAGGAATCGCTGATGGCCCCGGTCGATATCCAGGAACTGATCGCGCGGGGTCCGAAGAATCGCGCCGAGGAATTGCGCATCGAGTTGTACGACAAGGTCAACGCGCTGGGCATTGGCGCGCAGGGTCTCGGCGGCCTGACCACGGTGCTCGATGTCAAGGTGCTGGACTACCCGACCCACGCGGCCAACCTGCCGATCGCGCTGGTGCCGAACTGCGCCGCGACCCGCCATGTGCATTTCCACTTGGACGGCACGGGTCCGGCCAAGCTGGAGCCGCCGAGTCTGGACGACTGGCCGAAGCTGACCTACGCGCCGAGCAACGCCCGCCGGGTCGATTTGGCCGCCGTGACCCGCGAAGACGTGGCGAGCTGGAAGCCAGGCGAGGTGCTGTTGCTGAACGGCAAGCTACTGACCGGCCGCGACGCCGCCCACAAGCGGATGACCGACATGCTGAACGCGGGTCAGAAACTGCCGGTCGATTTCACCGATCGCTTCATTTACTACGTCGGCCCGGTCGATCCGATCCGCGACGAGGTGGTCGGTCCCGCCGGCCCCACCACCGCGACCCGCATGGACAAGTTCACTCGCCAGATGTTGGAGCAGACCGGCTTGCTGGGCATGGTCGGCAAGGCCGAGCGCGGCCCGGCGGCCATCGACGCGATTAAGGACAACCAGGCGGTGTATTTAATGGCGGTCGGCGGCGCGGCCTATCTAGTATCCAAGGCGATCAAGGCGTCCAAAGTACTGGCGTTTGAAGATTTGGGCATGGAAGCGATTTATGAATTCGAGGTCAAGGA
>JARSSH010000033.1 GCA_029624815.1 Candidatus Competibacter sp. | reverse complement strand
CATCACCCACCGCATCCCGTCTCCTTTTTTCCAGCAACAATAAGACTTGACCAAAAAAGCTTTCGCGTAAGCGAAGGCTTTTTTGTTTATAAGCAATTAATTACGCGAAGCTTACTCTTAATTACATTATTTATATAGTGGTATTAATGTGACATCTGTGCTAGTATTCACATGTTACCTTTTAATAGGTCATGCCTATCAAAAGGTGACGGTGGAAAGGCATATCACCGTACCTGCGATACACGATTTGATCGGGAGGTATTTATGCAACACCAAACTTTAACGTGGCCACGACTGCTTCTGGCAATCGCACTCGCCTGGTTTGGTCCGATCGCCACCGCCCACGCGCAAGCAGTCCTGGAATCCCCCTCGGCGGGAGCCTTTGTGCAAAGCGGGGTGGGACTCATCCGGGGTTGGGCCTGCCAAGCGGGGCTGGTGGAAATCAGCATTGACGGCGGCGCCCGCCTGGCGACCGCCCACGGCACCGACCGACCCGACACCGCCACCGTGTGCGGGGACCGCGACAACGGTTTTGGCCTCACCTACAATTGGGGCGAAATCGGCGACGGCGTTCACACCCTGCGGGCCTTCGCCGACGGGGTGGAATTCGCCAGCGTCAACTTCACGGTCACCACTCTGGGTCGGCCGTTTCTGAGCGGCCTACGGGCGCAATACACCCTGCGCGACTTCCCCAACCCCGGCGACTCACCGCAAATCCTGTGGTCCGAGCCCCACCAGAATTTTGTCTTTATCCGGCGCGGGGCCAGCGTACTGGCGGCGCCAGCGCTCAGCCCGCTCGCCACCGGCGGCGCCGCGCTGGAATCCCCCACCCAAGGTTCGTACGAAAGCGGCGTCGGCCTCATTCGCGGCTGGGTCTGCGCCGCCACCCGGGTGGAAATCAGCATTGACGGCGGCGCCCGCCTGGCGACCGCCCACGGCACCGACCGACCCGACACCGTCACCGCTTGCGGAGACCGCGACAACGGCTTTGGGCTCACCTACAACTGGAGCCGGATCAGCCCAGGCACCCACAACCTACGCGCCTTCGCCGACGGCGTGGAATTCGCCAACGTCAACTTCTCGGTCGCCTCCCTGGGCGGCGAATACCTAACCGGACTTAGCGGCCGCTTCACCTTCGACGACTTTCCGGCAAGCGGCCAGACCACTCTCGCCGAATGGTCCGAGCCGGCGCAGAACTTCATCGTGGCCCGCACCACCGCCACCCCTTCCCGACTGGCGCTGATCTCCGCCATCACCGACGTGCTCAACCCCATGGCCGTGGCCGGCTCCGACACAACGGCCGGGGAAAGCACCGGCGTGCGCGCCGCCAAGCGCGGCGACGGCCAACCCACGCAATTGGAAGGGATCACCTGGGCCAAAAGGCAAACCGGCCAATCCGCCGACCTGCAACTTACGCCGGATGGCCTGCCCAGCGTCTACACCGACTCCAGCGGGGTCGAAGCGCGTTTCGGTCACTTCGATCTCGCCGCCTCCGCCCCCCACGTCACGGTCAGCTTTTTCCGCAACGGCGTCGCGCAGGGCAACCCGGCGACCGTGCTAGTCGACGGCGGCCGGCTGCGCGCCCTGCAAACCATGGCCGAGCGAGTGCGACAGGCGGTGCAGAGCGCACCGGCCAGCACCGGCCGGCAACTGGCGCCACCCGGCGCCGAGGCCGCATCCGCCCGGCCGGCGCAAGCCGCCGCCTCGCGCTTTACCCTGAACGCCCTGCTGGTCAACAGCTACTGGTATGGCAGCGTCGCCGCCGGCGAAACCCTGTGCGCCGTGCGCACCGCCGCCACCCAGGCCGGCGTAAGCGGCCTGGTCGCCCCCGACGCCTGCCAATCCTCGCTGATCGAGGCCTTCCTGAGCCGATCCGCCACCCGGCGTGGCGCGGCGGCCGAACCCCCCGCATCGGGCATCGACCCGCTGGTGCGACAGGCACTGCAGGCCGACGCCGACATTCCCGAAGCCCCCTGTGGCCCGGCCGGCGGCGGCGTCTCGTGCCTGGAACCGGTCGCCACCCAGTTGCAAACCCGCCAGGACGAGATCGCCCAGACCCCGGTACTGCCTTGGGAAGCGCCGCCAGCGCAACCGGACCCAACTCCCACGCTCCCCGAAGCACCGCTTGGCGTATTGGCTAGCGACGGCACTTATCCAGACCGGATTCGGATTAGCTGGAATCCGGTCGCGGGGGCTACGTCCTACGACGTGCATCGCGACGGGTTGCGGATCGGTTCGCCGACCGGCACCTCCTTCGACGATACCGATGTGACCCCCGATCTGATCTATACCTACACGGTCCGGGCCTGCAATAGCGTCGGCTGCGGCGCTTTCGGCCAACCCGACGATGGATTTGCTAAACACGAAGATGCGGTAAGGTCGTACTCGGGCTCAAGCACAATCTGTTTCACGGCAACCGCGAATTACGGGGCCCAAGGATCTTGCCCCCAACGTTGTGCGTCCGCTGGCGCCTCGGCAACCCTGCAAAACGAATCGCTAACTCTTACGCGGACGTCTTTTTCATTCACCTATAACTTTGACTCAAGAGGGAGTTGCACGGAATCCACACTGACCCGTAGCGGAGATATTTCCTACACTCCAAACGTGGTAAATGGCAGTTTTTCGTATTCCTACTCCATATACAGCGGTAGCAACCATGTGGCCACCGTCAATATGCAGGGTTCCTATAACGATACGTCCTTATCCGCGTCGGGCTCGACCCGTTATAGCGTTACCTTGTCAAACGGACAACCGGCCACCATTGATTTTGCGGAGGATATCGGCATGAAAAGCTCTTCACCCTGATCCGGAAAACGCCGATAAACGGTCACCCCCTCTAAATTTTAGGTGGGTGACCGTCTAGCACGTCCCTATCCAGCCACATGCAAACCAGCGGTTGTGGCCATTCGGCGGCAGGGGGATTTCACGTTGGTTCGGATGGGCCATGGCCGCAATCCAGGCGCGGCGCTCGACCCAGAAAAAGAGCAGCGATAATTCGTTATGGCCCGCCGCGGATGATCGCCCCGGTCCGGGGCGGCCAATGCCATGCATTCGATATAGCGCTCCCACCTCGGTGGTGGAATCTCCCTTCCTTGGAAGGAGGGGTGGCGTGCCGCGCCGGAGTGGTTCGAAACGGCGATGCCACAATTCAGGAAGGAGCGCTATATCGCCATCCTATTCCGCTTGCGGCACCGGGAACGCTGTGCGACGTGTCCTCAATTAAGCCGGATGGCGGTTGAAGCCAGATAAACGGCCGCCAGGAAATCGCGGGCGGTTTTGTCGTAACGGGTGGCGATGGAACGAAATTGCTTGGGTTTACAAAAGAAGTTCTCAATCAAGTACCTTGCCTTGTAGGGTTCCTTATCGTAGGGGCGCGGCTGTTTCCGGTTGCGCTTGGGAGGATCACGGCCTGCTTGCCAGCAGCCCGCAACGGCTCAATCACGCGCTGGTCCGCATCATAGTCCTTGTCGGCCAGCATGGCCTCCGCCGCCAGGGTCGGCGGCAATCGATCCGCGCCGTCGAGATCGCTGGCTTGGCCAGGCGTCAACATGAAGCCGAGAGGATTGCCTAGCGCGTCCACCGTGGCATGGATTTTCGTGCTCAACCCGCCCTTGTCGTGTCCAATGGCTTGGTTTCCCCGAGCCTTCCCGCTCCGGTCTTTCTTGCTCCCGCGCCGTGTCCATGGGCACGCACCATCGTGCTATCGATCATTGCGTACTCGTTGTCCGCATCCCCCGCCCACTGCTCGAATACCGCTTCCCATACACCGTTTGCCGCCCAGCGGCCGAACCGGGCAGGGATCGCTGTCCCGTCGCCAAAGTGTCCGGGCAGGTCGCGCTCAATTGGCTCAAATTGATAGGTGGTGAGCCTCTCGCGCAGGGGACAGGTTTCCCAGCCTGGAAAGCTCTATAATTTTTCCAGCCTTCGGGCTGTGATTTCGCGGGTTGAGCGAGCCATCCACTTGGGAAGAGGTCAAGGGCAATGCACGGTTTCAATGATTCCGTTTCTCGGCAGGAGGGATCCGCCAAGTCAGTGCTTGCGGAAAAACCCGCAAGCAGCCGGTCGCCGGCTTGGCGGCCGGTCGCCGGCCTCACGCTTTGGATCTGGATCGCCATCGCGACCGCTGCAACCGCCGCGGAAACCGGCGCCCCCTACCCTCTCGCGGCAGGTCAGTACGAACGCGCGGAAGTATTGGTGGACGGGCGGGTTGTTCTCAGCGTGCGGGGCGTCGAAGCCTTCCCGGCGCAACAGCGCGCCGAGGAAATTGCCCGCAGAATCGTGACCGCCGCCAAGGATCCCGCCATACCCGCCGGAGCGGTGCGAACGGAAGACAAAGGCGACCGCACCGACCTGCACGCCGGAGACCGTTTTCTGTTCAACCTGTTCGATGCCGACGCTGAACTGGAAGGGATCAGCCGGAAAATCCTGGCTGAAGCGACCCAGCTCCGACTCATCGAAGCGATCGCGTCCTACCGCCACGACCGCAGTCCGCGCGTGTTGCTGATCAACTCGCTGTACGCCCTCGCGGCCATTCTGGCGGCCGTGGGGCTGTTGTTCGGTTTCCATCGGAGCTTTCATCACCTGGACGATATCGTCGCGCGACGGCTACAGATCCATCTCAAGGCGCTGGAGGCGCAATCGGCGCGGTTCTTAAGAGCCCAACAGTTGGCAAACGCCTCGCGTGGCGCTCTCAAGGTGATTTTCGTGCTGCTAAAGGCGGCGCTGGCATTCCTCTCCCTCAACTTCGTCCTCGGCCTGTATCCCTGGACGCGACCGTTTGCAGCATGGCTGTTCGATTTGATCCTGGACCCAATACATGCCATGGCCTTGGCCGTGCTCGCCACGATCCCGGATCTGATTTTCATTGCGCTCCTGATCCTGGTGACTCGCTATATCCTGAAGATGATCGAAACCTTCTTCAGCAGCATCGACCAAGGAGCCATTCGGCTGGCGTCCTTCGAGCGGGAATGGGCGTGGCCGACTTACCGGATTGCCCGCCTGCTGGTGATCATCTTCGCGGTAGTGATGGCCTATCCCTACGTTCCGGGCTCGCAATCCGACGCCTTCAAGGGTATCTCGATCTTTCTCGGCCTGATTATCTCGCTGGGCTCGTCCTCGATCATCGCCAATATCATCGCTGGCTATAGTCTGGCCTACCGGCGCCCGTTCAAGATCGGCGATCGGGTCAAGATCAACGGCATCGTCGGCGACGTGATGGAGATGCGGGTGCTGGTGGCCCGGCTGCGCTCGCCCAAGAACGAAGAGATCGTCCTCCCCAGCACCACGATCCTGAACGGTGAAGTCATCAATTACAGCACGTTCGCCAGAGAGCAGGGGCTGGTGTTGCATACCACCGTCGGCATCGGTTACGAGACACCCTGGCGGCAGGTGGAAGCCATGCTGCGAATGGCCGCCGACCGCACGGTGGGCCTGCTCAAGCAACCGCCGCCGTTCGTGCTGCAGACCGCGCTCGGGGATTTTGCCGTGACCTACGAACTGAACGCCTACTGCAAGGATCCCCAAGCCATGGCCCGGCTTTATTCGGTGCTGCATCAGAACATTCTGGACGTATTCAACGAGTACGGCGTGGCGATCATGACCCCGGCCTACATCAGCGACCCGCCGGAACCCAAGCTCGTGCCCAAGGATCAGTGGTACGCGGCGCCGGCGACGACGCCCGCGCAAGGCACGCCATCGGGTCCAGCCAATCCAGCTTGAGTTCTCGCCGATATCCTGGCACACCAGCCCATCGGCTCCATGAGCGTTGACACCGTTTGACGAAGCCGCCGCTTTGTCGCGCCGGGGTTTTGGAAGTTGCCGCCGTGGTTGGCGATATTGGGAAGCACGGCGGCGGGAGGACGCTCAACCGCCGGCGGGAGGATTCCCAACCTCATGGGAGATCCCCGACAACCTCGCTGGCAAGCCGTTCGATCCCCCGGCGGGCTGCTTGGCCACGGCATCCAGGAACACCAGCGCCCCGCGGGGCGACGGCTCCGGCTGAACATACGCCTGACTGATTTCGTATTCCGCTTCCAGCCAGTCCTCCATGGGGCAACCGCCCTGGAAACCCCGGCGTTCGGCGCGGAAATAGGCAGCTTCCGCAATCATGTGATGCCACTGCTCGACGGAAATTTTCTTCCGGGGGATTCTTTTCAGCTTCGGCACGGCTTGGCTCCAGAAAGTCGTAAAGGCAATGATTTCATGCAGGGCAATCGCGCCATAGCGTTTTCTGACACACGCTATTTGAACAGATCGTAACCGACGGTAAACATCGCTCCCGCCGTGCCCAGCAAGTTGAGCTGCACGTTGAAATCGCCGAACCGGTAGCCGAGCCCCGGCACCGCGCCCGGCGCCACGCCATCGTGATTGTATGGGATCTTATTCTCGTAGGGTTCCTTGTAGCCGAGCAGCACGCCTCCGGTCAGCTTGAAATACAGATTGCCGTCGATCGATTCCAGTGGCCAGAATTTCCCAAAATAGTAATACTGGCATTTCTGATCGAAGCTGTTGTTGAAGTAGGCCGCGCCGACCACCCAGCGTGAAGGGGTTTGCCACTCCGCGCCAACCAGCCAGGAGTAGTCGGCGTGCTCGGGATCGTGACTGAAATGAATAACGCCCGGCGCGCCCTGCACCATCAATACGCCACCTTCATCGAAAAGTCCGGCCCGGACGACGCCTGTCGCCAGCAAAGCGAGCGCCGCGAACCCGGACATCGCCCAAGCCACCGCGCCACGACGCGAAGCCATCGAAAACCTCAGTGTTGGAATCATGTTTAATCCAATCAGCCATTCAAGCGTAAGTATGTGGAGTGGGACAAAGCCCTCGATGAGAACCCTTTTGATTAAGTGCGCCGGGCGTGCGCGATTCGCAAACCGCGCGATTATGATTGAACGCATTCACCTTGACCATGATGCCCCGAAAAATGAACGCCGATGAAACTCCAGAACTACAGATTACCGAACGCCTGCGCGAGCCGGTCGATGCCCAAACCACGCTAACCCTGCCGTTCGAGCAACGGCGGAAGAGCCGACTGCGAACGCGGCTCGATAACGGCCGGGATGCCGGACTGTTCCTGCCGCGCGGCACGGTGCTGCGTCACGGCGACCGCCTGCGCGCCACCAGCGGCCTCGTCGTGGAGGTGCGCGCCGCCCCGGAAACCGTCTCCACCGCCCGCGCCGATGACGCCCTGCTGCTGGCGCGCGCCGCCTATCACCTCGGCAACCGCCACGTTGCCCTGCAACTCGGTTCCGGCTGGCTGCGTTATTCGCACGATCACGTACTGGATGACATGGCGCGGGAGCTGGGGCTGACGGTAAGCCGCGAACAAGCGCCGTTCGAACCGGAGGCGGGAGCCTACGGTGGCGAACGCCACCACCATGCCTAGACCAGGAGTCACCGGCGGTCGATCCGCATCGACCGCCGCCTGGCTCGCGGGATTTTGCGAAAATGCCGGACACGTCCCTATCGAACAGGGATATAATTCCATTCCACACAGGAGATGCGCGTTGCGCAATTCCGTGGTCGGCCAGCGGATGGTTCCACCGCCGCCGGCATCCCCCGTTATCCGCCCGCAAGCGAGGCCAGCCATGATCCCGACCTTCGGCGAACATTATCGTTTTCAGTGGGATGACCTCGGCGATATCGAGCTGGGGCGTCCCAATCTCGGCTCGCAACTTCCGGTGGCGATCTACCGGCTGGCCCAATACACCCTGCGGGAAACGCTGGCCCAGCGCTACGGCGACGACACGGCGGGCGACATTCTGAGGGATGCCGGCTGGATCGCCGGCCGCGAGTTCTGCCTGAACGTCCTCGACCGCGGTCAACCACTCAACGCCTTTATCGCCGAACTCCAGAACCAGCTTAAGGAGATGGGGATCGGCGTGCTGCGCGTGGAACGGGCCGATCCGGAAAAACTGGCGTTCATGCTCACCGTCTCGGAAGATCTGGACTGCTCCGGCCTGCCGCTCATGGGCGTCACGGTCTGCGATTACGACGAAGGTTTTATCGCCGGTCTGCTGTATGCCTACACCGGTCAATCCTTTTCCGCCAAGGAGATCGATTGCTGGGCCACTGGCGACCGCACCTGCCGCTTCGACGTCAAGCCCGACGCCCTCGCCGCATGAACGAGGACGACCGCCGCTATCTGACGGCGGCGGCCGGTAGGATCGAAAAACTGCTGGCCGCGCGGGGCGCGAGCCCGCTGCGACCGGTCGGGCTGACGCCGGATCTGCAAACCTTCGGCGAGCATTTCGACCGCCTCCTGGACGCGCTGGAGGCTTTACGCCACTTTGCCATCACCCTGGCCAACGGCGATCTGGCCCAAGACGCGCCGCCGGGCGTCCACCTGCTCGGCCCGCTCAAGCACCTGCAATCCAGCCTGCGCCATCTAACCTGGCAAACCCAGCGGGTGGCGGCGGGCGACCTCGATCAGCAGGTCGATTTTCTCGGGGAATTTTCCGATTCCTTCAATCAGATGATCCAGGCCCTTCGGGAGAAGCGCGCCGCCGAGGAAAAGGTTCGCTATCTGAGCGTGCACGATTCCCTCACCGGCTTGTACAACCGCGCCTACTTCAACGAGGAACTCGACCGGCTACGCGCCGCAGCGGGCGATTACCCGGTCGGTTTTCTGATCGCCGATCTGGACGGCCTCAAGACCGCCAACGATGCCGGCGGCCACCAAGTCGGCGATCTGCTGATCAAGAAGGCCGCGCAAGTGCTCCAGCACAGCACGCGAGCCGAGGATGTGGTGGCGCGCATCGGCGGCGACGAGTTCGCCATCGTCCTGCATGGGGCCGATGAAGAGCAGGCCGGCATCGCCATCGCTCAAATCCGCGCCACCATGGACACCTTCAACCACCGGGAAGTGATTTTCCCCATTTCCATGTCGCTGGGCGCCGGTATCGCCACCAACCCCTGTTTGCTGGAAGACGCACTGCGTCGAGCCGACGAGGCGATGTATCAGGACAAAATCCAGCGCAAGGGATACGCGCGCAATGCGCTCGCCGGCCTCGGCCAGCCCCGCTAACCGGTCGCCATCGCCCGCGCCCTCGGCTCTCACCCGCCCATCCCCGCATGTCGCTAACGCTTTCCAACCTGCCGCGCCTGCTGCAATTGTGCAGCCCTTCCCTGCCGGTGGGGGCTTACGCCTATTCGCAGGGACTGGAATGCGCGGTGGAACGCGGCTGGGTACGGGACGAAGCCAGCGCCGGCGATTGGATTCTCGGCCTGCTCGGTCACGGCGTGCGGCGTCTGGATCTGCCGGTGTTCGCCCGGCTATACCGGAGCTGGCGCGCCGCTGACCCGGAGGCGGCGCGGCGCTGGAACGCCCGACTGTACGCCTCGCGCGAAGCAGCGGAATTGCAACGGGAAGATCGCCATCTTGGCGCGGCGCTGGCCCGATTGCTGACCGACCTGGGCATCGTGGAAGCGGAACCGTGGCGGAACGCGCCTCGGGTATGCTTCGCCACCCTGTTCGGCCTGGCGGCGGTGAAGTGGGATATCCCGCTGCCGGAAGCCGCCGCCGGCTACGCCTGGGCCTGGACCGAAAACCAGGTGGTCGCCGCAACTCGCCTGCTCCCACTCGGTCAGACTGCCTGTCAGCGCCTGCTGGCCGCCGCCGGCCCGGTCATCGCCAGCGCGGTTGAAGAAGGGCTGACACTTGCGGATGAAGACATCGGCGGCGCCGCACCGGGGCTGGCGCTGGCCGGAGCGCTGCACGAAACCCAGTATTCGCGGCTATTCCGATCATAGCGGCTTCCATGCAACCGAATGAGGCGCCAAAACCACCCAGGCGCCTGGCCTTGGATGGTTCATTTCAGCCCGGTCGCGGTCGGATTGGACCGCTGGCCGCGGCGCTAGCAAACGCGTTTACGCTCAATATGATCACGCGCCAAATCAAGCAGCTCAAGTGGCGGTTCATAGCCGGCGCGACGGCAATGTTGCAAGTATTCGCGCAGGCGCGGCTCGGCATCGCACCGATTGGCGAGTGCGATCAGTTCCAGGAGTTCGATCATGCAGGGCGTGGGAACAGTGGCGACGGTTTGCAACATGTGGAAGATCCTTGGGTTAAAGTATGTGCGGCGGAAGTTTTAAGGCATAAAACATGCCAAAACCACAGACGCTTCTGGAACGCTCCCGAACCCCAGCGGACCACCGCACCCTCAGCAACTGCTCACATTCGGAGCCGCGTTTTGGCCAGAGGCGATCGACTGGGTCACTCGGTTGCGGCCCTCCCGCTTCGAGCGGCACAGTGCCTGTCCAACGCGCCACAGCAGATTCTCGCCGCCTTCCCCCTCGGCCCGCATCGCCACGCCAAAGCTGGCGGTGATCGGCCCATGCCGCGGCAGGATCGACCGCCATTCCAGCCGCTGACGGAGACATTCGGCGCCGGTTGCCGCCGGCTCCAATAAAGTTTCCGGCAACAGTACGACGAATCCGTCCTCGCCGAACCGCGCCACCAAGTCGCCCTGCCGACTGTGGGCGCGCAACAGGGTCGCGAAATCTCGCAAAACCTCATCGCCGGTCGTGCGCCCCCAACGTTCGTTAATCTGCCTGAAATGATCCAGATCCGCGATTAGTAAACAGAGTGGGTAACGGTGGCGGCGGCTGCGCTCGACCTCCGCGGCCACCGTCTCTTCCAGGCGCCGCCGGTTGCCGACTTCCGTCAACAAATCGAAATACGTCGGTTTTCCGGCCATTGCTTCGTTGCGCCGCGGCTCTCGGTTGGCGCGCGACGACTGGCGTCGAATCCTGGCCAGTGCGGCGTTCAGTTGCAACACCGTCGCTCCCAGCGCCTCCAACCCCTCCATATCGCACTCGGCCGCCACCAGTAAGCGCCCCTGTGGCCAGTGGTAAATATGGCCCTGCAGGGAGTGGGTTTGCCGGTCGGCGCGGACCATGTTCAGCATGCCCCGATACAACAGCAACGCGCGCCCCTGATACGGTACCAGCGCCTGCACGTCCTCCAAGTGGGGGCTGAGAAATAGCGTGCGCGCATCCCAGGGTTGGCCACCCGTTTCCAACGACGACGCCAGCCGCAGGAAGCCGCGGTTAGCGGCCAAAATGCGACTATTTTCGTCCAGTAGCATGATCACGACGCTGCCGAGTTCCTGCAGGAACGCCGGCAAGCCGATACTTTCCAGGGAAAGAATCGCATCGTTCATAATGTTGTCGCCTCCTGAAAAACCCGGGCGGCCAGCGTCGCGCCGATCCCGCTGGAAGACAGGGCCGACGGTCCGAATCAGCCCCCCTGAGACGCGACGGCGCCGGACAGCGGATGGCCCGCGTCGTCCAGGGGAATATCCACCCACTCATCGCGGCGGATGCGCCGCAAGTCCATAATCGACCAGGGGATCAGAACCAGCGCCGCCAGAATCCAGGCAGCCAGATGCCAGCGCCAGCCGCCGCCGGGAATAAACGTCGCGACCACGATGAAAAAACCGGTGACGCCATAAAAGCGATAAGCCGCCTGCTGGGTGTAATGCCCCACTTTCGGGTTGGGATGATGGCGGTTCATCGCGTACACCAGCATCGAGGCGCCGAACCAGAAAATCAACAGAGGAAACGGCACGAGAATCGCGATCAGGTTGCCGTAATTCATTAGCGTGGAAGCCCGCTTGGCGGACGAGCCGCGCGCCACCTTGCCGATGGCGGTATTTTCGCTTTGTTCGACAATTTTCATCGCAAGACCCTTGCCTTAACCCATAGACCCAGGCTCCGCCGAATAACCGGGCGGCCCCGGGAAGCTGTCGCGGCGCGGTCGCCTCTAGGCGGCGCGCCATGAATGTTGCCTGGTTACGCGCCCTGCAACACAGGCTCCTGCCGCCGACCTGCCTGCTGTGCGGGGCCGCCGGCGTGGACGGCCGCGATTTGTGCGCCGGTTGCGGGACCGATCTGCCGCGCAACACGCACGCCTGCCGGGGTTGCGCCCTACCGCTGGCGGCGGACTCCGATGGCGACTGCGAGCGCTGCCGGGCGCGAGCTTACCGCTTCGATCGCGCCTTCGTGCCCTTTCACTATCGAGCGCCGATGGATTTTTTAATTCTCGGGCTAAAATTCAACCGCCGGCTGAGTCATGCCCGACTGTTGGGCGAGCTGTTCGCGGGGGCGCTGGCCGAGCGGGACGCGCCGCCGCCCGATTGTATCATTCCGGTCCCGCTGCATCCGCTGCGCCTGCGGGAACGCGGGTTCAATCAGGCGCTGGAATTGGCGCGCCCCAGCGCTCGCCGCTTTAACATCCCGCTGCTGGCCGACGGCTTGCGCCGCACGCGACACACCACCCCGCAAACCCAACTGGACGCCGGCCGTCGCTACAGTAACCTGAGCGGGGCGTTTACCGCCAGCCAGTCCCTGGCGGGACAGCGAGTGGCGCTGATGGACGATGTCGTCACCACCGCCAGCACCGTTGCCGAGTGCTCCCGCATCCTACGGGCCAGTGGCGCGGCGGATATCGAAATCTGGGCCATCGGCCGCGCCGCCACCGATCCATAAGCTGTCCGCCCACATCGTAAACAGGCTTGAATTCAGCCGAAGACGGCAATAACCGTTACCTCCGCACCTGAAATCTCGTAGAATGCCGCGCCAATTTGTTTCCGGATAGCATGGGCGCCATGAAAACAACCGATCCGGCTTTCGATCAGGCCATTCGCTCCCACGACGAACTTATCAGACGCCGCGATCTGGCGATTTGGGTTGGCGCCGAACCGACCTTCACCGACCGTGGCTCCGAAGCCCCGGAATGGTTGCACAATGCCCTCGGCCCGACCAAGGAAGCGCGCGCCCGGCACATGCTGGCTCAGGCCCTCGAACAAACGCCGGGCGCGGCGATCCTGCGGACCCTGGGCCGGCAGTATCCCAAGGAAGACCGGCCGCGCTGGAGCCTGGGACTGTACCGACGGCGCGATGGTCAAGCGGTCTGGTCCGGCCCGCCCGACCCATTGTCGATCGACGCACTCGCCGCCCTGCCCACCGACTCGCTTGAGGACTTTTGGGAACAGCTCGCCCAACGGCTCGGCGCGTTCGGTTGGCCCGCGCTGTTGTTCGCGGTCGATGCCTACCCCAGCCTGCGCATCGTGTTCCGCCGCGACCGGCTGCCGCTGCTGGCCAACCCCGAGCGGGATCCGCGGCTGGCCCGTCCCAGCCTGCACGGCCAGCCGATTCCACCGCAAGGACCATGCGACGAACTGGCGGAACAGGGAACATTCCTGCTCGGTATCGGTTGGCCCGGCCCGGAACAAGGTTTGGAGGCGGTTGCCGCGCCCTGCGTGGAACTGCCGGCCTGCCCCGAGGGAGGGATGTTTCAACAATTGCTGGCGGCGGTCGGCGCGGCGGCCAAGGCCGCCGGGCTGCCGGGGTTGATCCTCACCGGCTTTTCCCCGCCGGTGGACGCCAGCGTGGCCTGGACCACGCTGACCCCCGACCCCGCCGTGGTGGAAACCAACATGGCGCCGGCGGCGGATGTCACCACTTTCCTGCACGAAAGCCGATCCTGGTTCGCCGCCGCCGCCGCCGCCGGTCTGGCGCCCTACCGACTGCATTACAACGGCCAGTGCACCGACTCCGGGGGCGGCGGCCAACTGACCCTGGGCGGCCCCAACCCGGATCGCAGCCCGTTTCTGAGCCAGCCTCAGTTGCTGCCGGCGCTGCTCGCCTACTTCAACCGCCACCCAGCCCTGTCGTTTTATTTCGCCGGCGATTTTGTCGGCAGTTCCAGTCAAGCGCCGCGCCCTGACGAACGGACCACCGATATTTTCGAGGAAATGGCGCTGGCCCTTGCGCTGCTCAAGCGTCAGCGCAACCCGACGCCGGAACTGCTCTGGCAAAGCCTGTCGCCTTTTCTAGCCGACCCGGCCGGCAACCCACACCGCGCCGAAATCAATATCGAAAAGCTGTGGAACCCCTACCTGCCCGGCCGCGGCCAATTGGGGCTGGTGGAATTTCGCGCTTTTCGCATGCCGCCCACCCCGGAACGGCTGGCCACCCTGGCGGCGCTGCTGCGGGCCATCGCCGCCATGCTGACCCAGACGCCGGATTATCCCGAACCGACCCGCTGGGGTCGAGAACTGCATGACCGCTTCGCCCTCCCCTACTACCTGCGCGCCGATCTGTGGGAGGTGTTGGACGAACTGGCCCGCGCCGGTCTGGGACTGGGCCAAGCGCTGATCGCGGAACTCCTGGACGACAGCTACCACTGGCTGACCGAGGCGGTGTTTGGCGGCTGCCGGCTCACCGTCCGGCGCGGCCTGGAATTCTGGCCATTGCTGGGCGACGCGCTGACCCAAGAGCACGGTCATTCCCGACTGGTGGACGCCAGCAGCGCGCGACTGGAAATCGGCCTACGCTCCGACCCCGACGCCGGGCAACAGGCTCGGGATCTTGCCGACTGGCGGCTGACGGTGAATGGCTACCGGTTGCCGCTACGCCGAGAAGACGAGATGGACGGCGAAACATGGGTATACGGGCTGCGCTACCGCCGCTTCAAACCCTGGACCGGCCTGCATCCCACGCTGGAAGCACAGGGTCCGATCGAATTGCTGTTGAGCCACCCCGGCCAACCGGACGCGTTGCGGCTCACTTTGCATGAATGGCAACCGCAGGGAGGCGGTTACGACGGTCTGCCTCGCGACTTGGAGGAGGCCGCGTTCCGCCGGGTCGAACGTTTCGTGACGGAACGGCTCGAAACCGCCCCCGCCGCGGCGCCGCTGGAACCGCCGCTGGCTGCCCTGACTCCCTACACCTTCGACCTGCGCCGCCTGTAAGGCGGCCCCCCACCGACCACCGCCGCTTGTTCTATCCTGTGGCCAACAGGCGCATAATGCGCTGCATCCCGAAAAACCCCAAGGAGAGTCCTGAATCATGAGCGTCGAAACCATCGCCAGCCAACCGTTCCAGGATCAAAAACCCGGCACCTCGGGACTACGCAAGAAAGTCAGGGTGTTCGAACAGCCGCATTACCTGGAAAACTTCGTGCAGAGCATTTTCGATACGCAGAAGGGCTACCAGGATGCGCCGTTGGTGGTTGGCGGCGACGGCCGTTACTACAACCGGCAGGCGATTCAGACCATCCTGCGCATCGCCGCCGCCAACGGCTGCGGGCGGGTTCTGCTGGGTCGGGGCGGCATTTTCTCCACCCCCGCGGTTTCCCACATGATCCGCAAGCACGGCGCCTGCGGCGGCATCATCCTGTCGGCCAGCCACAATCCCGGCGGGCCGGACGAGGATTTCGGCATCAAGTTCAACACGCCGAACGGCGGGCCGGCCGCGGAGAAAGTGACCGAGGCCATTTACACCGCCACCCGGCACATCAATCGCTACCACATGCTGGACACGCCGGACATCGATCTGGACCAGATCGGGATTGCCCTCGTCGGCGACATGCGCGTTGAAATCGTCGATTCGGTATGCGATTACGCCGATCTGATGGAGCAATTGTTCGATTTCGACCGGATCCGCGCGTTGTTCCAGTCCGGCTTCCGGATGCGCTTCGACGCCATGCACGCGGTGACCGGCCCCTACGCCCGCGAGATCATCGAGAACCGCTTGGGGGCGCCCCAGGGCACGGTGGTCAATGGCATACCGCTGGAAGACTTTGGTCATGGCCATCCCGATCCGAATCTGGTGTACGCCAAGGAATTGGCGGATCACCTGTTCGGCCCGGACGCGCCCGACTTCGGGGCGGCCTCGGACGGAGACGGCGACCGCAACATGGTGCTGGGCCGGCATTTCTTCGTCACCCCCAGCGACAGCCTGGCGCTGATCCTGGCCAACGCCGATCTGGCGCCGGGCTATCGCTCCCGCGTGACTGGCGTGGCCCGCTCGATGCCGACCAGTCAGGCGGCCGACCGGGTCGCGGCCAAGCTGGGGCTGAACTGCTACGAGACCCCGACTGGTTGGAAGTTCTTCGGTAATCTGCTGGACGCCGGCAAAATCACCTTGTGCGGCGAGGAAAGTTTCGGCACCGGCTCCGACCATGTGCGCGAGAAGGACGGGTTGTGGGCGGTGCTGTTCTGGCTGAACATCCTGGCCGAACGCCGACGGTCGGTGGCGGAGATCGTGCGCGAGCACTGGCAAAATTACGGGCGCAACTATTACACCCGCCATGACTACGAAGCAGTCGACAGCAGCGCCGCCAACGGCCTGATCGACGCCCTGCGCGCCGCCTGCGCGACCCTGCCGGGCCGGCGGCTTGGCTCGTATACGGTCGAGTACGCCGACGACTTTCGCTACCTCGATCCCATCGACGACAGCGTGAGCGAGAAACAGGGCATCCGCATCGGCTTCGAGGACGGCTCGCGCATCGTCTATCGCCTGTCCGGCACCGGCACCGAGGGCGCGACCTTGCGGATCTACATCGAAGCTTACGAGGCCGACCCGGCCAAGCACGATCTCGACACCCAGCAGGCGCTGGCGGAGCTGATCGGCATCGCCGACGGCCTGGCCGGCATCCGCGAGCGCACCGGGCGAAACGAGCCGACGGTGATCACCTGACGCTGTCTCTCCTCCAAACCGATCCCGCCTTGCCCTCTTCCACGGATGGAGGGGGGCCGAACCCTTGAAATGTCCGCTGGGGAAACCAGATCCGACCTGGGCGGTACGGCGCAGGGTGGCCAGCGCGTTCGCAACGGCGTCTTGACGAAAAACGCGGGCAAATTTCGCCGCCTGTGTATCCGCCTGTGTATAATGACGCGCTTTGAATCAGACCCCCTGCCCGTCCCCGTGCGAACTCCGCTGCCCGGCGCCGCTAACGGCCGCTCCGATGCTCGCCAGCGCGACCGCGGACCGAGACCGGTAAACCAAGAGGAACTACCGTGGAAAGCATCCTGAACATCCTGATCCCCGTCGCCGCCGCCCAGCAGACCGGCGGTCCTTCCAGCGGCGAACTGGGCCTGATGAACCTGCTGTTCCCCATCATCCTGATCGGCGCCTTCTACTTCCTGCTGATCCGTCCCCAGACCAAGCGCGCCAAAGAGCACAAGCAAATGGTGGATTCGATCAAGAAGGGCGACGAAATCGTCTCCGGCGGCGGCGTGCTGGGCCGGATCACCGAGGTCGGTGAGAATTTCGTACAGGTCGAAATCGCCGAAAACGTGCAGATCAGGATTCAAAAACAATCCGTCGGCTCGCTGATGCCCAAGGGCACCTACAAAGGCGCTCTGTAATCGCGCCGCCCGGCGCCACGCGGGAAACGCCGTTCCATGGCCACGCCTTACACCCTGAATCAATACCCCTGGTGGAAATACCTGCTGATCGGCCTAGTGATGCTGTGGGGCCTGATCTTCGCGCTGCCCAACCTGTTCGGCGAGGATCCGGCGGTGCAAATTTCCGGCGCCCGGGCCAACATCGCCATCGATTCGACCTTCCGGAATCGGGTCGCCGCCCTGCTCGATGCCGAAAAGCTGCCCCACAAACGACTGGAGCTGGAGGCCGATCGCCTGCTGGTCCGCTTCGCCGACCCGGAGGAACAACTCAAGGCCGCCGACATCCTCAAGGACCGCTTGGGCCGCGACTACATCGTCGCCCTCAACCTGGCCTCCTCGGAACCGGGATTTCTGCGGGCGCTGGGCTTGAGCCCGATGTATCTTGGCCTGGATCTGCGCGGCGGCGTGCATTTCCTGATGCAGGTGGACATGGACGCCACCGTTAAGCAGGTCGAGGAAAGCTACGTCGAGGACGTCCGCGCCCAGTTGCGCGCCGAGAAGGTGCTGTACGCTTCGGTGGGCCGCGCAACGAGCGGTGGCGTGCAAGTCGAGTTCAAGGATGAGGCCGAACGCGACAAGGCTGCCCAGGCGCTGCGCAAGCAACTTCCCAGTCTGCAACAGAGCGAACTGGACCCGCTCGGCCTGAAACTGACTCTCGGCGAACCGGAAATCCGGGAAAAGCGCGATTTCGCCTTGCAGCAGAACATCACCACCCTGCGCAACCGGGTCAACGAACTGGGGGTGGCCGAACCGATCATCCAGCAGCAGGGCAGCGACCGCATCGTGGTGCAACTGCCCGGCGTGCAGGACACCGCCCGCGCTAAGGAAATCCTCGGCGCCACCGCCACCCTGGAATTCCGGCTGGCGGACGAGGAAAACGATTGGCCCCAGGCCGCCGCCACCGGCCGCATTCCGCTCAACTCGCGGTTGTACAAGGACCGCGAAGGTCGGCCAGTGTTGCTGCAAAAGCGCGTGATGCTCACCGGCGACTCCATCGTCGACGCCGCCTCCGGGCTGGACCAGCAAAGCGGCGGGCCGGCGGTGTTCGTCACTCTGGACGGCAAGGGGGCCAAGCGCTTCGAGGACGCCACCAAGGACAACATCGGCAAGCGCATGGGCGTGGTGTTCATCGAGAACAAGACCGAGACCAAGCGAGTGGACGGCGAGTTAAAGAAAACCGCCTACACGATCGAGGAAGTCATCAACCTCGCCACCATCCGCGACCGGCTGGGCCGGCGCTTTCAGATCACCGGGCTGGACAGCACCCGCGAGGCCCGCGATCTGGCTCTGCTGCTGCGGGCCGGCGCGCTGGCCAGCCCGATCGAGATCATCGAGGAGCGCACCGTCGGCCCCAGCGCCGGCAAGGAAAACATCGCGCAGGGTTTCCGCGCCGCGCTGGTCTCGCTGCTGGTGATCGCCGCGTTCATGGTCGGGCGCTACCGCTGGTTCGGCGCCATCGCCACCGCCGCGCTGGCCGCCAACGTGGTGCTGATCGTGGCCGCGCTCTCCATGTTGCAAGCCACGCTGACCTTGCCCGGCATCGCCGGCATCGTGCTGACCATGGGCATGGCGGTGGACGCCAACGTGCTGATCTACGAGCGCATCCGCGAGGAGCTTCGCAACGGCAACAGCCCGCAGGCGGCGATCCATGCCGGTTTCGACCGGGCTTTCGACACCATCCTCGATTCCAACCTGACCACCCTGATCGCGGCGATCATGCTGTTCGGCTTCGGCACCGGCCCGATCAAAGGCTTCGCGGTCACGCTCAGCATCGGCATCCTGACCTCCATGTTCACGGCGGTCACCGGCTCGCGGGCGCTGGTCAATTTCATCTACGGCGGCCGCAAGCTGCAAAAACTGGCCGTCTGATCCGCCGGCACGGGAAATGGCTTCTATGTGGCGCTTGAACCTTTACAACACCAACATCGACTTTCTGCGCTGGGGCAAGCTGGCGATGGGCTGGTCCGTCGCCGTGCTGCTGATCGCGGTCGGCTCGTTGCTGATCCGGGGCATGAACCTGGGGCTGGACTTCACCGGCGGCACGGTGATCGAAGTGCAATACCCGGCGCCGGTGGAAATCCCCAAGGTGCGCGAGACCCTGGCCAAGGCCGGCTTCGGCGATGCCCAGACCCAGCATTTCGGCACCTCCCGCGACGTGCTGATCCGCATTCCACCCCGCGACCAGCGCAACGCCGCCACCTTGAGCAACGAGGTGTTGCATACCTTGGAGGGCGCGGACGGCGGCGCTGGAGTCACGCTGGCGCGGGCCGAGTTCGTCGGACCGCAGGTGGGTCAGGAACTGGTCGAACAGGGCGGGCTGGCGGCGCTGGGCGCGCTGCTGGGCATTCTGGTCTACGTCATGTTCCGCTTCGAATGGCGGTTGGCGGTCGGCACCATCGCCGCCACCATCCACGACGTGATTTTCACCGTGGGCTGGTTTTCGCTGCTCCAGCTCGAATTCGATCTGACGGTGCTGGCGGCGGTGCTGGCGGTGATCGGCTATTCGGTCAACGACACCGTGGTGGTGCTGGACCGCATCCGCGAAAACTTCCGCAAGCGGCGCAAGGGCTCGGTGCTGGAGATCATGAACCGCTCGATCAACGAAACGCTCTCGCGCACCATCATGACCAGTCTGGCCACTTTGCTGTCGGTGATCGTCCTGTACTTCCTCGGCGGCACGGTGATGCGCGGCTTCTCGATCGCCATGATCGTCGGCATCCTGGTCGGCACCTATTCCTCGATCTACATCGCCAGCGCCAGCGCGCTGTATCTGGGCATCAGCCGCGAGGATCTGTTGCCGCGGACGAAAGAAACCGCGGATGAACGGCCCTGAGTCGCGGCTAGAAAAGCCGCAATCTCCCGGGCCGCGCGCACGGCACGCCTAGATGTTGCTCCGAAGTTGGTGAAACGGATCTTCATCGGCCGGCTCCACTGGGTGAGTGTGAGTGCTGTCCGCCCGACGGAGCAGATCGCTTTCTACCCCCCGGATCACCAGCCGCGCCCAGACCGCGGCGATCAGCCACAGCAGGACACCGGTCGCAATCAGAAAACCCGGGCCGAGCAGATTGCCCAGCGTGCCGCCGGCCAGGCCATAACCGATGCTAGCCAGGCTCCCTAACCAAAACACGCCGATCGGCGCCGCGGTGCAGGTCACGCAGCCGTATCGGGTGACCGCCGCGGGTGGGGCGATCAGTGCGAGCAGGGTTCGTTTCATGGGCATGGTTCCTCCAGTGGAATCACTAAGATATCGCATCGGTTCGAGATGGGGTTGTTCCCACATGAATCCTCGCCCGTGCATTTCGCGAAGATTCTGACTATAACCATAGTCTTAATATTTAAAAACTGCATAATAGCCGTATCGGATCGAAAACGCGCTCAATGGTCCTAACTCAGGACACATCAAGATCATTCGACGATTCCCGTGCCGTAGGAGGCCTGCATGAACATCAAAAAGGCGCTGGTGGTGGATGACTCCAAAGTCGCCCACTTGACCTTACGCAAGCTGTTGCTTGAGCGCGGCATCGAAGTCGATTGGGTCGGATCGGGCGAGGATTGCATCAAATACCTGGAAACCAAGAGGCCGGGCATCGTTTTCATGGATGTCATGATGCCCGGCATGGACGGTTTCGAAACCAGCCGCACCATCACCGGACAGCATCGGGATGCTCCCCCCATCGTCATGTGCTCCGCCAACGCCACCGACGAAGACAAACGGGACGCCAGGGAAAGCGGCGCAGTCGGGTTTCTCTCCAAACCTTACACTCCGGACCAACTGGATGCGGTCATGCAAACGGTCAGCGAGGGTACCGCAGCCATTTCCATGGAAGAATCCCTCGTATCCGCGCCAGCCGTCCCCGCGCCCAGCGTGGTCGAAAAAACGCCGGCGGCGCTTCCCGAGATCGCGGCCATTTCCAAACCAGCTCCCACCGCCGAGGTTCCGATCCGCGTCCCCACCGAAATGGCCGCGGCTTCCGTTTCGGAAGTCGAACAAATCGCCGAGCGCGTGGCCTGGGCGGCCGCCGAAAAGGTGGCGCGGGACGTCATCCAGGAACTGGTGCCCAATCTGACCCGCGAGATCGCGGTTCAGACCGCGCGTGGCGTTGCCGAGGATCTGGGCCGGCGTGCGGCGCATGCGGCGGTGCGCGCCTCGCAGGAGGCCGCCAAACAGGTCGCCACCGAAATCGCCCGCGGCACCGCCGAACGCACGGCGCGCACCACCGCGCAGGAAAGCGCCCGAGCCGTGGCCGAGCAGGCCGCCCGCGAGGTGAGCGAGGGGGTTTCCCAACGCAACGTCGCCCACGGACTGGAAATCAATCGGGAAGAACTGCTCAAAGAGATTGAGGATCGGGTCGACCGGCACAGCAAGGAGACCCTGACCTTGGCCATTGACAACCAGGAATTCAAACAACAGATCATTCAGATGGTTCGCGGCGGCATTCAGCCGGTCATCGAAACCATCGCCCGGGAAGCCTCGGAACGCGCGGTCCGGCAAGCCACCGCCAATCTGAGCGCCGAAACGGGCGGATCGTCGGGAAACCGCGGCACCGTGGCCATGGCGATCAGTATCGTTGCCCTGCTCGGGGCAGCCATCGCACTGCTCGGCTCCGCGCTCAAGCTATTCTAAACCTGTTTCGGCGCGCTTCACGAAACCCCGCCTGGCATTCGAGCCCGGCGGGCCGCGCCGCCAGCGTCCTCCGCCATTCTCCAAAACGTTGCCATGCGCTTCTCATCCCTCCTCTTCCGCACGCCCATTCTACTGCTGCTGCTATTGGGGTTGTGCTGCTTCCCGCCACCGGGCGCGGCCACGGCGGAACCCTCGGTCTTCTCCCCACGGGACCGCATCCATCCGGCATTCGCTCCGAACGGCATGGTCGTCAGCCAGGAAGCGCGGGCCAGCGAAATAGGGTTGGACATCATCAAAAAGGGCGGCAACGCGATTGACGCGGCGGTGGCGGTCGGCTTCGCGCTGGCGGTCACCCTGCCGCAGGCCGGCAATCTGGGCGGGGGTGGTTTCATGCTGGCCCACAACGCAAAAACCGGACTGACCGAAGCCATCGACTTCCGGGAAGCCGCGCCGGCCGCCGCCGGTCGGGATCTGTATCTGAACGAGCAGGGTAACGTGGACGAAGCGCGCATTCGCTTCAGTCATCAAGCGGCCGGCGTGCCGGGCACGGTGGCCGGGCTGGCGCTGGCTCACGAACGCCACGGTCGCTTGCCGTGGCGACAACTGGTCGAACCGGCCGCGCGACTGGCCGAACAGGGTTTTCCGGTCGATGCGGAACTGGCGCAATCGCTGCGGGAAGCCCGGGAGCGCATGGCGCCCTGGCCGGCGAGCATGAAAATCTTTTTCAAGGCCGATGGTTCCACTTACCAGCCGGGCGAAACGCTGGCGCAACCGGATTTGGCCGCTTCGCTCAAATCGATTGCCGAACAGGGCTCCAAGGCGTTCTACGAAGGGGAAATCGCCCAGAAATTGGCCGCCGACATGAAAGCCCATCAGGGCTTGATCACCCTGGACGACTTCAAGAATTACCGGGCCTTGGTCCGCGCGCCGGTGCGGGGGAGCTACCGAGGGTACGAGATTGTCTCCATGCCACCGCCCAGTTCCGGCGGCGTGCATCTTATCCAGATCCTCAACATCCTGGAAACCTGGCCGCTGGGCGAGTTGGGCCACAACAGCGCCGCCACCATCCACCGCATGGCCGAGGCGATGAAACTCGCCTACGCCGATCGCGGCGAGTATCTGGGCGATCCGGATTTTACCAAGGTGCCGGTGGTCGGCCTGACTTCGAAAGCCTACGCCAGGGAACTGGCGACGCGCATCGACCCGGATCGGGCCAAGCCGGCGACGGAAATCAAACCCGGCCAGCCTCAGCGCCACGAAAGCGGGCAGACCACCCACTACTCGGTGACGGACCGGGACGGCAACGCCGTCGCCGTGACCACGACCCTGAATTTCGGCTATGGGTCCGGCATCGTCGCCGCCGGCACCGGTATCCTGCTCAACAACGAGATGGACGATTTCGCCGCCAAACCGGGGATACCGAACGCCTACGGGCTGATCGGCGGCGACGCCAACGCGGTCGCTCCCGGCAAGCGCCCGCTCAGTTCGATGACCCCGACCCTGGTGTTCAAGGACGGACGGCCGGTGTTGATCACCGGCAGCCCCGGCGGCAGCCGCATCATCACCACCGTGCTGCAAATCCTGCTCAACGTCATCGATCACGGCATGAACATCGCCGAAGCCACGGTCGCCCCGCGCGTGCATCATCAGTGGCTACCCGACGAACTGCGGGTCGAGGAAGGACTCAGCCCGGACACCGCGCGGCTGCTGGAAGGATGGGGACACAAGATCGTGGTCAAGGATGTGATGGGCGACACCCAGAGCATCGTCCGCGCGCCGGAAGGGCTGTACGGCTTTTCCGACACTCGCCGGGCCGGCGGGTCGGTGGCGGGGTATTGAACCGATCGGAGCGAGCGTTCCGCAAGCCCGGCGGAACCTGCGCCCGCATCGCGCGCAACTCGACAGCTTGCCTCGCTTATAGGTAGACTTTTCAATCCGCCCGGCAATCGCCGCTCTTCCCGTCGGCCTTCGGCCCGAGCGCGGACCGCCCGCCGGAAACTCCGTGATTCAGCCCCTGGAAACGCACTCTTGAACGCCGACTTCCAACGCATCAAACGCCTGCCACCCTATGTCTTCAACATCGTCAACGATCTGAAGGCCAAGGCCCGCGCCCGCGGCGAGGACATCATCGACTTCGGCATGGGCAACCCCGACCAGCCGACCCCAAAGCACATCGTCGCCAAACTGACCGAGGCCGCCCAGCGCCCTGATACCCACCGTTACTCGGTGTCGCGCGGCATTCCGCGCCTGCGCCGGGCCATCTGCAACTGGTACAAGACCCGCTACGCCGTCGAACTCGACTTCGACAGCGAAGCCATCGCCACCATCGGCTCCAAGGAAGGTCTGGCCCATCTGGCCCTGGCGACCATGGGACCGGGCGACGTCGTGCTGGTGCCCAATCCGGCCTATCCGATTCATCCCTACGGTTTCGTCATCGCCGGGGCCGATATCCGTCATGTCCCGCTGGTGCCGGGCGTGGACTTCTTCGCCGAGTTGGAAAAGGCGATCAAGGACTCCTGGCCGCATCCCAAGATGCTGGTGTTGAACTTCCCCGCCAACCCCACCACGCAGTGCGTGGAACTGGATTTTTTCGAAAAAGTGGTGGCCATCGCCCGCGAGCATAAAATCTGGGTGATCCACGATCTGGCCTACGCCGATCTGGTGTTCGACGGCTATGTCGCGCCCTCGATCCTGCAAGTACCGGACGCCAAGGAAGTGGCGATCGAATCCTTCACTCTGTCCAAGAGCTACAACATGCCCGGTTGGCGGGTCGGCTTCATGTGCGGCAACCCGACCCTGATCGCCGCGCTGGGCCGGATGAAATCCTACCTCGACTACGGCATGTTCACCCCGATCCAGGTGGCGGGCATCACCGCGCTGGAAGGCCCGCAAGAATGCGTCGCCGAGATTCGCGACATGTACCGCAAGCGCCGCGACGTGCTGTGCGACGGCCTGAACGCCATCGGTTGGAAGATCGAAAAGCCCAAGGCCACCATGTTCGTCTGGGCGCAAATCCCCGAGCAGTACCGTGCGCTGGGTTCGCTGGAGTTCTGCAAGAAACTACTGGCCGAAGCAAAGGTGGCGGTATCCCCCGGCATCGGTTTTGGCGAGTACGGCGACGATCATGTGCGCTTTGGCCTGATCGAAAACGAGCACCGCACCCGGCAGGCGGTGCGCGGCATCCGCGAGATGTTCCGCAAGGACAGCCGCGACCTCGCCGCCCCGTCGCTGGCGCGGGCGGCGGGAGCCTGACGCACATGAGCCTCTATCCTCCGGTCAAAATCGGTTTGCTCGGCCTGGGCACGGTCGGCGGCGGCGTTACCCACGTCTTGGCGCGCAACGCCGGGGAAATCAGCCGCCGCGCCGGGCGCGAAATCGTGATTTCCCACGCCGCCGCCCGCAATCTGGACACCACCACCGCCGCCACCGCCGGCATGAAGTTGACGGGCGAGGCGCTGGAGGTAGTCGATGATCCCGAGGTTTCGATCATCGTCGAACTGATGGGCGGCTACGAGCCGGCGCGTAGCCTGGTGCTGCGAGCGCTGGCCAACGGCAAGCATGTGGTCACCGCCAACAAGGCGCTGATCGCCAAGCACGGCAACGAGATCTTCGCCGCCGCCCAGACCGCCGGCACGATGGTCGGCTTCGAGGCGGCGGTGGCCGGCGGCATCCCGATCATCAAGGCCATTCGCGAAGGGCTGGCCGGCAATCGCATCGAATGGGTGGCGGGCATCATCAACGGCACCGCCAACTTCATCCTGACCGCCATGCGCGACAAGGGCCGCGAGTTTCCGGCGGCGCTGGCCGAGGCCCAGGCGCTCGGCTACGCCGAGGCCGACCCGACTTTCGACGTCGAAGGCATCGACGCCGCCCACAAGCTGACCATTCTCGCCTCGATCGCCTTCGGCATCCCCTTGCAGTTCGACAAGGTCTACATCGAGGGCATCGGCCGCATTACTCGCGACGATGTCGCCTATGCCGAGGAATTGGGCTATCGCATCAAGCATCTGGGCATCGCCTGCCGCAACGGGCATGGCGCGCAACTGCGCGTCCATCCCACCCTGATCCCGGAACAACAACTGCTGGCCAGCGTCAACGGGGTGATGAACGCGGTACTGGTGCAGGGCGACGCCGTCGGTCAGAGCCTGTTCTATGGCGCCGGGGCCGGAGCCGAACCGACCGCCTCGGCGGTGGTGGCCGACATCATTGACGTGGTGCGCACCCTGACCGCCGATCCGGACAACCGGGTGCCGCATCTGGCTTTCCAGCCGGACGCGCTGTCGGATTTGCCGGTGTTGCCGATGACCGAAGTCGAAACCGCCTATTACCTGCGCTTGCAGGCGCAGGACCGTCCCGGCGTGCTGGCGGACGTGACTCGCATTCTCGCGGAGCGGGAAATCAGCATCGAGGCGCTGGTGCAAAAGGAGCCGGCACCCGGCGCCAGCGATGTGCCGATCATCCTGCTGACTTACGAGATCCAGGAACGATGGATGAACGAAGCCATCGCCGCCATCGAGGCGCTGGACAGCATCCGCGCCCCCGTGACGCGCATCCGGCTGGAACATCTGGGTCTGGATTGAAGATGCGAGTTTGACGGCGTGGCGACCGTCCTGCATGTGCTGGTTCCGGGCTTGCTGGCCGCGCCGTCGGATCGACGGACGACCCTTCATCCGACCGCGCCGGCGCTGGCCTGGCTGCTGGCGCGAGCGGACCGACAGGACGCGCCGCCGACCGCCGACGCCCTCCTGTTCGAGTTGTTCGGCCTGCGGGTTCCCGCCGACGCCGATCCGCCGGCCGCGGCGATCACTCGCCTGGCCGATGGCGGCGAAGCCGGTAGTGACGACTGGTGGCTGCGCGCCGACCCGATACACCTGCGCGCCGATATGCACGGTGGCGTGTTTCTGGCGGACGCCCGACTGCTCGCCATCGAACCGGAGGAAGCCGCGGCGCTGGTCGCGGCGTTCAATCGGACCTTCGCCGAAGACGGTCTGTGGCTCGAAGCGCCCTGTCCCGAGCGCTGGTATCTGCGGCTACCGGCCGATCCCGGCATCCGCACCCAAGCGTTGAGCGCCGCCATCGGCCGCGACATCACCCCGTTGTTGCCGGACGGGCCGAATGCCCGTCGCTGGCGCACTCTGTTGACCGAAGCTCAAATGCTGTTTCACGGCCACCCGCTCAACCAGGCGCGCGAACAGCACGGCCGGCCGACGATCAACGGGCTCTGGCCTTGGGGCGGCGGCCTCTGTCCCACCGGCGCCCGCGCGCCCGCCGCCGGGCTGTACGCTCGCGATCCGCTGGTCCGGGGACTGGCGCGTTTGAGCGGGGCGGCCATCGATTCCCTGCCCGAACGGGCCGAGGATTGGCGGGAAGCCGCCGCCACGGAAACGGACAGCCTGGTGGTGCTGGAAGCCACCCGTCACGCCGCCGCCGACGGCGATCCCCAACGCTGGGACGAACAGGTCGCCATGCTGGAGCGGGACTGGTTCGCGCCCTGTCGGCGCTGGCTGCAAACCGGCAAGCTGACGGCGCTGCATCTCCATCCCGGCAACGGCCACCGCTACACCGTAAGCCGCGCCGCACGCTGGCGGTTCTGGCGACGCGCCCGGCCGCTGATCCATCACATGCGCTGATTGCCCCACCGCCCAGCCCCCAAGCGGGCGCTTGGCCACCCGACTCGAATCCACCTCCGCCGACCCGCCATGTCCACTTTCATCGTCCGTCGCGCCACGCCTTCCGCCACCGACTTACCGGTCGCGCCTCTGCTCCAGCGCATCTACGCCGCCCGCGGTGTGCGTTCCGCCGACGAACTGCAACGGGAACTGCGGCGGCTGACCTCCCCCAATGCCTTCCTGAGCATGGAAAAGGCGGTCGATCTGCTACACACCGCGCTGCGCCAACGCTGGCGCATCCTGATCGTGGCCGATTTCGATGCCGACGGCGCCACCAGTTGCGCGCTGGCGGTGCGGGCGCTGCGGGCCATGGGCGCCGCCTGGGTGGGCTACCGGGTGCCGAACCGCTTCGAGCATGGTTATGGCCTGACCCCGGAAATCGTGACGGTCGCCGCCGAGGAGCAACCCAGTCTGCTGATCACCGTGGACAATGGCATCTCCAGCCATGAAGGTGTGAAGGCTGCCCAGGCGCGGGGCATGCGCGTGCTGATCACCGACCATCACGCGCCCGGCCAAACGTTGCCGGCCGCCGAGGCGATCGTCAATCCCAATCAGCCGGGCGACGGCTTCCCCAGCAAAAATCTCGCGGGCGTAGGCGTGATCTTTTATGTGCTGATGGCGCTGCGGGCGCGGTTGCGGGAGGTCGGCTGGTTCGCCGAGCGGGGGCTGCCCGAACCGAATCTGGCCCGGTTTCTCGATCTGGTGGCCTTTGGCACGGTGGCGGACGTGGTGCGGCTGGACCATCACAACCGCATTTTGGTCGAGCAGGGCTTGCGACGGATTCGCCAGGGTCAGTGCGTCCCCGGCATCGTCGCCTTGTGCGAAATCGCCGGTCGCCCGCGGGACCGGCTGAGCGCCAGCGATATCGGTTTCTATTTGGGTCCCCGCCTCAACGCCGCCGGCCGGCTGGAAGATATGAGCCAAGGCATCGAGTGTCTGCTGAGCGACGATCCGGACACCGCCCGGAGCATCGCGCGCCGGCTGCATGAAATCAATCGGCAACGTAGCGAGTTGACCGCCGAAATGCAGGCGCAGGCGTTGGCGTGGATCGACCGGCTGGCGCCGGCCGCGGCGGAACTCCCCTTCGGCCTTTGTCTGTTCGACCCTGAATGGCATCAGGGTGTGGTCGGCATCATCGCCGGCCGCCTGAAAGAGCAGTTACACCGCCCGGTAATCGTCTTCGCGCCGGATCGGGACGGCAACATCAAGGGATCGGGACGTTCGGTGGCGGGTATGCATCTGCGCGATGCCCTGGCCTCGGTGGCCACTCGACATCCCGGTCTGATCGGCCATTTCGGCGGTCATGCCATGGCCGCTGGCCTGACGCTGGCCATGGAGCGCTTCGAGTCGTTCAACCGGGCGTTCGACGCCGAGACCCGCCAGTGGCTGAGCGACGACGATCTGCGTGGCCGCTTGCTGAGCGATGGCGAGCTGGCGCCGGCGGAGTTTTCCCTGGAGATCGCCGAACTGCTGCGCGAGGCCGGCCCCTGGGGGCAGGGCTTCCCCGAACCGTTGTTCGACGGGCTGTTCGAAGTGACTTCGCATCGCATCATGAAAGACCAGCACCTCAAGCTGTGGCTGCGACCGCCGGGAACGTCGCTAACGCTGGAAGCGATCGCCTTCCGGCGGGCGGCCGGGTTCAAGCCCGGCACGACGCGGGTGCATGCCGCTTACCGCCTGGATGTGAACGAGTGGCGCGGCGAGCGCCGGCTGCAACTGCGCGTCGAGCACCTGGAAGCGGTCTAGCGCGGCGGCCGATCCCGCTCATGACGGATCGGGATTGACTGTCTCCGCGAAGCGCCAAGCGTTCTTACCGGCCCGCTTGGCGGCATACATGGCGGTGTCGGCCTGCCGCAGCAGCGTCATCGCCAATTCGAGACTATCCGGCAATTCCGGCCGGTAGAGAGCGATGCCGACACTGGCCGTGACCGAGCTGCTCGCGTCTCCCAGCGATACCGGCTCCGCCAGGCATTCGACAATCTTCCGCGCCACGGCGATCGCGCCTTCGACCTGTTCGAGATCGGTCAAGATCACAGTGAACTCATCGCCTCCCAAACGGGCCACGGTATCGGTGGCCCGCACGCAACGCTGCAGGCGTTCGGCGATTTGCCGGAGCAATACATCGCCCATATCGTGGCCGAAGGTGTCGTTCACCTCCTTGAAACCATCCAGATCGACCAGCAGCAAGGCCAGCAGCCGCCATTGCCGCCGGGCCTGCCGCAAGCCCTTGCGCAGGTGCTCGAAGAACAGATTGCGATTGGGCAGAGTGGTCAAGCTGTCAAAATTGGCCAGTTGCCAGTTGCGCTTGCTGAACTCGGTCAGGATGCGGGTGCGCTCCGCCACCTCGGCTTCCAGCGTCTGATCGTAATTCCGCAACAGCGCCTCGGCTTTCTTGTGGGCGGTAATATCGGTGGTGGCGCCGCGATAGCCCAGAAATTCGCCGTCTTCGTCGAATATGGGCAATCCGCTGTTGCGCGTCCAGACCGACTGTTCCCGCCCCGGCAGGCATACACGCAGCACCATTTGCTGGAACGGCCGCCGCTGCTCAACCGTCGCCCGCAGCGCGGCCAGATCGGTATCCTGTTCCTGCGGGATCACATATTCGCTCCAGTGTACCTGCAACCGATCTTTCAGCGCGGAGACGGGGATGGTCGGGGCCAAGCGCCCACTCAACCGGTACAACCGGCCACCGGCGTCGAACTCCCACAGTAAATCGTTGGACACCTCGGCCAGATCGCGAAACCGCGCGATATCGGCCAGTCGGGCTTGGGAAACCGCGCCGGCCAACAGGCCGGACGCCGCCACGGCTACCATCGCGACCTGGTATTGAAGCGTCAGCTCGACTTGGCCAAACAGCGCCACCATCGTCGCGATACCCAGTTCGTACAGCAGCACGACCACCAGGGCACCGCGAAGGCCGCGGGTCGCCACGGTCCAGATCAGCACCGGTAACAGCAGCAGGAGCATGAAAGAGTACGGCTGGTTTTGCCGGAGGTGGTGCGGAATCCAGAACAAGCCCACCAGCAACAGGATCGCCAGCAGTCCCTGCAACAGCACCAGACGTACCGACGGTGGGTCGATCACTATCCAGGATTTGGGCGGTTGCGGTGGTTCCCCTTTGCCGAACCGCCGGGCCAACGGCGCGGCGAAGATCAAGATCAGCGGCGCAAAAGTGATCGCCCCGACAAAGTCGCCAACCCACCAGCCCAGAATCGCCTGTGGCAACGATGCCCGCGGTAGCAGGCCGGCGACATATAGAGTCTGGGCGCCGATCAGCGCCGCGAACAAAGACCCACCGGCAGAGGCGGCGAGGAAGATCGCCATCCGCCGTGGATCGTTGAAATGCCACCTGCCATGAGAGCGTCGGTCCGGGTAGCCGCGCAGAACATGAGCGGCCACGGCGTAACCGAGCTGAGGGATGAAAGCGCCGAGCAGAGAATAGGGCCACTGGCTCCAGGACCAGAGGGATAAACCGGCCAGCAGGGCGGCGGCGATCGGCAAGGGCAACGCGCGCGCGCCATGCTCCAGCAGTACGGCGAAAGTCAGTCCGGCCGATGGATACCAAAGACTGACCCCCGTGACGAGGTTTGGCGCGGTCAAGGCATGCCAAAGGCCCACCCAGACCACGATGTAGAGCAGCGCCAGCGCCGCCATGCGCGTTCGCGGGCGCCCCACCGGCACGGCGTTATTTGTACTCCCCGTCGCGGCCACGATGGGTGCCCCCTCCAACCCGGACGTTATGCGGCTGTCAGTTGGAGTATACGACAAGCTGCACCGTCAAGCGTCTCGATACTCAGTAATGGTTGACTGCGTACAGCGATTCGTCCCGTAGCACCGCGGCCAGAACGTCGCCCACCACTGTCGCCCAGCGCTCTCGGCCCGTCTCGTCGGCCAGCAGATCCTGGCGAATCTCCACCTCCACATGCGGCAGACCGGCCGCGCCGCCGTGGGTGTCCATGGTGAAACCAACCTCGCGCCCGGAATAGGGTTCGTTATCGCCAACGCACAATTCGGGATCGGCGCGGAGCCGGTCCAGCACCGGCCCGGCCAGCCGGGCATCGCGATTCCACAGTACGCCGAGATGCCACGGACGGCGAAAGCCATTCATCGCCGGCGTGAAGCTGTGGATGGCGATCAATGCCGGCGCCCGGCCATGGCCATGCCGCCAGCGCTGCGCCAGCATCTGAGTGATCGCCTGATGATAGGGCCAGAACACCGCGTTCACCCGCGCCTCGGCGGCGGCGTCGTCAAGATCGCGGTTGCCGGGGATGAAAACGCCGTCGCTGACCTCCGCGATTGACGTGGGATCGCCGGGGGGACGGTTGCAGTCGATCACCAGCCGCGAGTAGCCGCATAGCACCGCCGGCGCGTCCAGCCGCGCCGCCAGCCGTCGGGCGACGCCGGCCGCGCCGATGTCCCAGGCAATGTGCCGGCCCAGATCCACCGATCCCAGGCCGAGCTGGCCCAGCGCGGCGGGCACCGCGTTGCTGGCGTGGTCGCAGACCAGCACCAGCGGAGCCCGACCATCCGGGTTGACCACGGTAAACGGCGGTGGCTCCCCGGGGCCGAGCAAGGATGGAGAGCGCGAACGCGGAAGCGCGGAGTCGTTCATGACAGCAACAGTCAAATTCGGGCGACGATAAGAATTGAGTAGTGGGGAAATCCGCGGAGACCGGTCGAAAGTTGTCGATGTATTGTAGCCCCGTCAAGGCGCGGCGTACTCTTGATAACCCGCACATTGATAACCCGCACAATTCGCAACCCACACAAAATTGGCGGTCTGTCCCGAAGATGGCCTGGAAAGCTTCAAGCCCCCGTTCCACGCCAGCCACCCTCGACGCCAGCTCCCGTGCTGTCTACAACCGGCTGGTGGAATTCGACTGCGATAGCCTTGTTATCGTTCCGGCACTGGCCGAATCCCGGGGGTTATCCCCCAACAGACAAGCAGTGCGCCAAATGCGGCCATCGATTGGCAATGGAACTCGGTTCGGCAGCGATGCCGTTTCGATGGATGTCCGTTATACATACTCTATAAGATCATGGTTTTTTTGGAATTAAAAACGGGAAATCCCCTCCCCCTTGCGGGGGAGAGCGAGGGAGATTAGTGTGTAACGGACAGGTTTCGACAGTGGTCCGAATCGGTCCGCGGGCGGAATCGGGCGAAAATAATCGGCAGGGTCGGCGAGATCGGGAATATAGCGTTCCTCAATCGATTGCGGTTGCGGCTCGCCCTCGCCCCGCGCGAACGCGCGCCCCTCTCCCGCCGGGAATTCACCGCGCCTCGCCATCGGTGGGAGTCGCCGACGGCTACGCCGACAACCGTTTGAGGATATTCTGGCGGAAGCGAGTCACTTGCTTGGCATCGGGTAGCTCTCGACTCAAAATCGTCAACGCCGTTTCCAAATCGGTTGCCGACTCCCAAGCTTCCTCGCAGAGGATCGCGGCCATGGGGCCGATAAACTCCATCAACTCCTGTTCCAGCATGGACTTGGTCTGGTCAGTCAGCGCTCGACCGCTAACCGGTTCAGCCGCTTTCCCAGACGAACCAGGCGCGACTTTGAGCTGTTCCAGGATAAGATCGGTGGGTGGCAACGCCGCCCGCTGAATTGGTGGTTGTCCTTCGGCAAAACGCGAAATGCTGATCTGGACATCCAATCCACGCAGCAGCCCCAAGGCTTCCTGTCCATGCTTGCTCTGGAACGTCAGGGCAACGATCTCGCCGTTGCTCAAGCCAATCTGGGCCAACCAATTATTGGCGAACGCGATAAAGAGCGTACCGGTGCGTTTTTCCCGGCACAGCGTCCGGAGTTCTTCATCCACGTATCTGGCGAAATGGGAAAGGTGTGCCTTGGCCATATTCAATATCTCAGGGGCGAAGCGCCCCAACCGCTGACGACGCGCTACTCGCGCATCGATTTAGGGTTTCTTCCGCAGCCGCTCGAAAGCCAGCTTGATGCTGGCCGCCATCCGCTCGATGGCGCGGGCCAGGGCGCCGATCTCATCGCGACGTTCGGTACCGACGATTTTTCGGTCGAAATGGCCGCGACTGATGTTCTCGGCAACGGCTGTCAGCTCCCAAATCGGGCTCGCCAGTTGCCGCGACAGCAAATAGGCCACGGCCACCACCAGCACCAGCGCGCCCGCGATCAGGAACAACGCCCGTTGCCGCGCCTCCAGCAACGGCGCGAAAGCGTCGTCGTAGTCCTGCTGGACGATCAACGTCCAGCCCAAACTGGTTTTCTGGGTATAGGCGACAATGCGCTTGCCTCCTTCCCGATAGATGATCGGGGCTTGGGCCGATTCCGGCGATTGCAGGGCCGGATGCGCGCTCAGATCCTGCAAGGCTTCGGCGACCTGCTCCGGCCGGCCGTGAGCGATCGCCTTGTTGTTCTGATCCACCAGGATCGCGAATCCGGTCGCGCCGATCTTGGCGCTGGCCACTACTTGGGAAACATCCGCCAACTGCATGGCCATGGCCAAGGCTCCTACAGTCGAACCGGCGGCGTTCCGAATCGGGCCAGCCAAAATCAAGGCCGGTTTCTGGGAGGTTTTCCCGATCACCACCTGCTGGCCGATCGGCTGGCCCGCCGACACCTGCTTGAAGTAATCGCGATCACCGTAGTACTGCAACGGATTATCGTCGCTGCGCCCGATATTTTGGCCATCGCGCCCGACGGTAAAAACCAGATAGGCCCACTCGTAGGCATCCTGAAGCGCTTTCAGAATCGGCTTCTGCCGGGTCGCATCCATGGAAACAAGATCGGGCAGCACGGCGTTTTCGCGCAGGGCGCGCAGGTTCGTGTCCACCCATCCGTTCACCTTGCCGCCCAGACCGTCAGCGGTCAGCGTCAAACTCAGATTGGCGTTCTGGCGCCAGTCCTGCTCAAGCTGATATCCGCCGATATACAGCAATCCGCTCAGTGGGATTAGCGCCACCACAATCATCGTCAGCAAAATCTTGTGAAAAATTTTCAGCGAAAATCCGGTTTTTTCTTCCGTCATGGTCGTTACTCATTTTTCTCAATTAGTTAATCGTCCTGGAGTTTAGAGTAAAGTCATATTTATTGTGGAAATCAAGTAATCTCTAGATATCACATCGACGCATCGACCGATACCGATCGTGTCGCTACCGGATACACTCGGCCGCCACCCGCCATCTCACGGATTGGTGATTACCCGTGGCCTGGATTGAACTAATATAAGCGCATCAACGATTCCTCCGGTGGTTGCAATGTCCTCATCTTTTCCATCCAGCGATGGCACCGAGATCATCGTCGCCTCCGCCCAGTCCCGGCTGCGGGTCAAGTTCGAGGCGATCGAGCTGCGCGTGACCGCCGGCCCGGACGCCGGTCTGGAAACCAGCCTCGGCCTACCGACGGTGTGCATGGGCTCCGCGCTGGACAACGACATCGTGCTCAGCGATCGCGCGGTCTCGCGCCGGCATGCGGAAATCCGCATGACCCCGAACGGATTGATGCTGCGCGATCTCAATTCCACCAACGGCACGTTCATCAACGATGTGCGCATCACCGAAGCCTACATTCCTCCGAACGCCGAATGCCGGCTCGGCTACTCCCGGCTGCTGATCCGCCAGCATACCGAAGAGCGCAAGGTCGCGGTCTCGCGCCAGGACCGATTGGGCGAACTGGTGGGCGCGAGCGAGCGGATGCGGGAACTGTACGGCATGATTCAAGCCGTGGCCGCCACGCCGACCACCGTGCATCTGCACGGCGAGTCGGGCTCCGGCAAGGAACTGGTGGCCCGCACCCTGCACGCGCTGTCGGGCCGCACCGGGCCCCTGGTGGTGTTCGACGCCTCGGTGACCGAACCCGAGATGGTGCGGAACGACCTGTTCGGCCATATCAAGGGGGCGTTTACCGGCGCCACCGGCTCGCGCGAGGGCGCGTTCCGCCAAGCGCACACCGGCACCTTGTTCATCGACGAGATCGGCGAGTTGCCGCTGGATTTGCAGCCGCGGCTGCTTCGAGTGCTGGAAAGCCGCGAGGTCACGCCGATCGGTTCCGACAAACCCGCGCGGGTGGACGTGCGCGTCATCACCGCCACCCACCGGGATCTGACGGCAATGGTCCGCGCCGGCGCTTTCCGCGCCGACCTGTTCTATCGCCTGTCGGTGGTGCCGATCGATCTGCCCGCATTGCGGGAGGTGCGCGAGGATATTCCGCAGATCACCCGCCATCTGTGCAAGCAGTTGCAGTTGAACTGCCAGATTTCGGCGACGGCCATGGCGGCGCTACAGGACTACTCGTGGCCGGGCAATGTGCGGGAGCTGCGCAATGTGCTGGAGCGGGCGGCGGTGATGTGCGGCGAGCGGGAGATCGGTCCAGCGGATCTACGGTTGCCACGCGAGGCGGCGGCGCAAGCAATACCCGCCGCGCCGGGCCCCTTGCCCGTCCGGTCCGAGCCGATCTCCGCCCCGTCGTCGCCGTCGAGCGCGGCCGATGCTCGCGCCCACCTCAAGGAAATGGAACGGCAGATGATTCTGGACGCCATGGGGCGCAACCAAAACAACAAGGCGGCTGTCGCCCGCCAACTGGGCATCCCACTATCCACGCTCAAGCGCCGCCTCAAGGATTATCAGTTCGGCGACGACGAATAACGCTTGCGCGGGCCTTGCAAGGGATCGCCACGAACGTTGCCCGGATCGTAAACGTTCTATATCCCGCTCGTATCGACTGACCGACTCCCCTGTTCCGCCAGCGCCCAGGCGACATGTTCCCGCACCAGTGCCGATGGATGCGTCATCCGGCCCCGCAAAGCGGCCGTCGCCGCCGCCGAACGCGGTGCGTTGCCCAAAGCCACGGCGATATTGCGCAACCAGCGTTCATGGCCGATCCGGCGGATGGCGCTACCTTCGGTGCGGCGCAGGAACGCCGCCTCGTCCCAGTCGAACAGTTCGATCAATCCCAACGCGTCCAATCCGTGCCGGACGCGGAAATCCGGCTCGACGCTCGGTCGGGCGAAGCGATTCCAGGGACAGACCAACTGGCAGTCGTCGCAGCCGTAGATGCGGTTGCCGATGGCGCGGCGAAACTCCGGCGGAATCGACCCGCGCAGTTCGATGGTGTGGTAGGAAATACAGCGACGGGCGTCCACCCGGTATGGCGCGACGATGGCCCGGGTCGGACAAATATCCAGACAGGCGGTGCAACGGCCACAGTGCGCGCTGGCCGGTCGATCCACCGGCAGCGGCAGATCCACGTAAATCTCGCCGAGGAAGAACCACGAGCCGGCGCGGCGGTCCAGCAGGTTGCTGTGCTTGCCGATCCAACCCAGCCCGGCCTTCTCCGCCAGCGCTTTTTCCAGCACCGGGGCGCTGTCGGCAAACACCCGATAACCGAACGGGCCGCTGGCGGCGGCGATGCGTTCGGCCAGCCGTTGCAGGCGTCGCCGCAACACCTTGTGATAATCCCGGCCCAGGGCGTAGCGCGACACATAGCCCAGTTCGCGCTGGCGTAACACGCTCCAGGGCGCGGCGGCGACTGGCGGCAGATAATCCATCCGCGCCGCGATCACCCGCGTCGTGCCCGGCGCCAATTCCGCCGGCCGGCCGCGTTTGAGCCCGTGCCGGGCCATATACTCCATCTCGCCATGAAAGCCTTCGGCCAGCCAGTCGAGCAACCGCGCCTCGTGCGCGCCCAAGTCGATATCGGCGATGCCGACTTGCTGGAAACCGAGTGCTCGCCCCCACGCCTTGACGGCGGCGGCCAGTTCGGCAAGCTGGGCATCGTCTGGAGTAACGGTCATGGAGGCGACTAGAATTGAAGGGAAAAAGATCGGTTTATTGTGCCCCCAATCGAGGCGGCGAAGGAGGTTTCCCATGCGTGAACTGCCCGTCGAACTGTACCGCGCCGCGCAGGCGCGGGAACTGGATCGCATCGCCATCGCGGAGCGCGGCATTCCAGGCTACACCCTGATGGGCCGGGCCGGCGAAGCGGCATTCCAACTGTTAGGCATGCGCTGGCCGGAAGCGCGGCGGATCGTGGTGGTCTGCGGCGGCGGCAACAACGGCGGCGACGGCTACGTGGTGGCGCGACTGGCCCGTCAAGCCGGATGCGATGTCCGCGTGCTGACGGTCGCCGATCCGGCCACGCTGCGCGGCGACGCGCAAACCGCCTGGCAAGACGCCCGCGCCGCCGAGGTCGTCATCATGCCGTTCAACACCGCCGAACTGCACGAGGTCGATCTCATCGTCGACGCCATTCTCGGCACCGGCCTGGAGCGGGAGGTCAGCGGTCTCTGGCGGGAGGCCATCGACGCGATGAACGCCAGCCCCGCCGACATCCTGGCGCTCGATATTCCTTCCGGCCTGCACGCCGACACCGGCTCGATCCTGGGCGCGGCGATCCACGCGGCGGCCACGCTCACCTTCATCGGCCTCAAGCAGGGCCTGTTCACCGGACAGGGTCCGGCCTGTTGCGGTGAAATCGGTTTTACGGATCTCGACGTGCCGTCCGACATTTATCCGGCGCTGCACCCCGCCTGCTGGCGCTACGATGGCGAGGATCTCCCCGTGCTGCTGCCGCGCCGCTGGCGCAGCGCCCACAAGGGACACTTCGGCCATGTGCTGGTGGTCGGCGGCGACTTGGGGATGGCGGGCGCGGCGCGGATGGCGGCTGAAGCCGCCGCCCGCTGCGGCGCGGGGCTGACCAGCATCGCCACTCGGACCGCCCACGCCGGTTTGCAGGCGGCGGTCCGGCCGGAACTGATGTTCCACGGCGTCGAGACGCCGGCCGAACTGGCCCCGCTATTGGACCGGGCGACGGTGGTCGCCATCGGGCCGGGACTGGGCCGCGGCGGCTGGGGCCGGACCCTCCTACACGCCGTCCTCGCCAGCGACAAACCGCTGGTAGTGGACGCCGATGCGCTGAACCTGCTGGCCGCCGAGCCGGTTTTTCGCGACAACTGGATTTTAACGCCACACCCTGGCGAAGCCGCCCGGCTGCTGAAGATGACCCCGGTCGAGGTCGAAGCCGACCGTTTCGCCGCCGTCGAGGAGCTGGCGCTGCGCTTCGGCGGGGTGGCGGTGCTCAAGGGCGCCGGCTCGCTGATCGCCAGCAAGGCGGACGGGCTGGTGGCGCTGTGCGCGACCGGCAATCCGGGCATGGCCAGCGGCGGCATGGGCGATGTGCTGACCGGCGTCATCGCCGCGCTGCTGGCGCAAGGACTGTCGCCGTTCGCGGCGGCCAAGGCCGGCGCCCATCTGCACGGGCGGGCCGGCGATCTGGCGGCGCGGGAGGGCGGCGAGCGGGGCCTGTTGGCGACCGATCTGCTGTCCTGTTTACGGCAACTGGTGAATTTCTAAATCATGTTCGAACGCCATCTCGATTCCGCCGTCGCCACCGAAGCCTTGGGGGCGCGGCTGGCCGGCGGGCTGACGCCCGGCTGCGTGCTCTATCTGAGCGGCGATCTGGGCGCCGGCAAGACCACGCTGACGCGCGGCCTGCTGCACGCGCTCGGTCATCCCGGCACGGTGAAAAGCCCCACCTTCACATTGGTGGAACCTTATCGGTTGGATGGCTGGCGGCTGTTTCACTGGGATCTGTACCGATTGGCCGATCCCGAGGAACTGGAGTATCTGGGTTTGCGCGATCAGATCGACGGCGAGGCGGTGCTGCTGGTCGAGTGGCCGGAACACGGTTCCGGCGAACTGCCGCCGGCCGATCTGGAAATCACGCTCGGCTACGCCGGCGAGGGCCGCATCTGCCGGTTGGAACCCCGTTCCCCGTTCGGCCAGGCCATGCTGGCGGGTTTGGCGTAGCTCAGTGTTCCCCCGACTCGCCCACAGCGCGCCCAATTCCAGGGCGATCTCGGCGAATGGCTCCACCCGCCTCGCCGGCGAAGATCGCGCCGCCGTGGGGCGCGTCCACGACGTGGTCGGGATGGCGGGGCGTCTACGCAATTCCGGCGGCGGAGTCGGCGAATTGTTCAGGCCGCTTGGCTTTTTTCCTTTTCCTCTTCGAGATGCTTGCAGTCGATGCACAACTCCGCCGTGGGCCGCGCCTCCAACCGGCGCAGGCCGATTTCCACGCCGCAGCCCTCGCAGTAGCCATAATCGTCGCTGGCGAGCCGGCCGAGCGCCTTGTCGATCTTGCGCAATAGCTTGCGCTCCCGGTCCCGGGCGCGCAGATTGATCGTGAACTCCTCTTCCTGACTGGCTCGATCGTTCGGGTCCGGTAGGTTCAACGGTTCGTCCTGCATATTGGTGACGGCACGTCGACCCTCTTCCATCAGTTCCTGTTTCCAGGCCAGCAGGATGGCGCGAAAGTGGTTTTTTTGCTGGTCGTTCATGTAGTCCTCCCCTTCATTCGCGCGATAGGCCGGAAAGCCCGCAAGCGTTTCAGTCATCGTTATCCGCCTTTAGCTTTTTAGAGTGCCTCAAAAATCCAACGACCGGTCGCACCCGACCATCCGGTGTAACGGCCGGCGGTTATGCGTCAAGCACGGATTATTCTAGAAGGAAACTGCGACACTGGCGTTCAACTTGCGAGGATGGATCGTTCAGGCGCCGTCCAGACAGGCTCGCAACGAGGTGGCCAGCCCCTGCAGGAGCTGGAAATAGGCTTCGGGACCGGGCGGCAGTTCCGCGCCCAGCGGGTCGAGCACGCCGCGCCGGACGGCGGGGTTGCTGGCAATGATCGTCTCCACCAGCGCCGGCTGGAACTGCGGCTCGCTGAACACGCAGCGCGCCTGAAGATCGCGGATACGGGCCTGAATGTCCGCCACCCGCTTGGCGCCGGGCCGCCGCTCCGCGCTCATCGTCACCGAACCGATCGCGTTTAGGTCGTAGCGCCGTTCGAAATATTGATAGGCATCGTGAAACACCAGGTATGGCCGCTGCCTGACCGGCGCCAGTTCCGTGGCCAGTCGCTCGTTCAAGCGGTCAAGGCGCTCGACCAGCGCCGCGCCGTTGCGCTGATAATCGACACGATGAGCGACGTCCACTTCGCCCAGCACGGCCATGATCCGACGCACCATGGCGATGGCGTTGACCGGGTCCAGCCAGACATGGGGATCGTGATCGGCCCGGTGATCGTGCTCATGATCGTTGCCGTCTTCCGGTTTTGCGTGACCGTGTTCGTCATGCCCATGCGGCTCCCAGGCGCCGCTCTCTCGGAGCGGCAGCACCGTCATGCCCGGAGCGTCCAACAATGCCACGACGCGGACCTTGTCCTTGACATTATCCAGCGACCGAGTCAGAAAACTCTCCAGGTTCGGCCCGATCCAAAACACCACTTGCGCCTGATCGATGGCGCGGGCCTCCGAGGGCTTCAGGCTGTAGTCGTGCGGCGAAGCACCGCCGGACACCAGCAGCAGCGGTTCACCCACGCCCTGCATGACCCCGGCCACCAGCGAATATACCGGCTTGATGCTGGTCACGATCTGGGGCTGGGTGGCCAAGGCCACCAGCGGCAGGAACAGCAATCCTCCCAACAGTTTTTTCAGTACGCCCGATCTCATTGGATTAAACTGCATCGCTTCACTCCCGATGTTATGTTATAGAATAACATTTGTTATAAGATAACACTTCAAACGTTCAGTCAAGCTGGAATGATGGAGCCCCCATGCGGCAAGCCGCGGATCTTAGCTGTTCACCTTCGATCGACGCGCAACAGGCGCTGGCGCGGGCGGAAACCTTGTGCCAGCAGCGCGGCGCCCGCCTTACCGACCTACGCCGGCGCGTGCTGGAAATCATCTGGAGCAGTGCCACGCCGCTGGGTGCGTACACCATTCTCGACGTGCTGCGCGACGACGGTCGCCAGGGCGCGCCACCCACCGTGTACCGAGCGCTGGACTTTCTGTTGGCGCAAGGTTTAATCCACCGGCTGGCCTCGCTGAACGTATTCACCGGCTGCCGCCGGCCGGGTAGCCACCACAGCGGCCAGTTTCTGATCTGCCGGGATTGCGGCCGAGTCAGCGAATTGAGCAACCCGGTAATCGACGAGTTGCTGCGCGCCGAAACCGACGCCCGCGGCTTCGAAGTATTGGCGCGGATCGTGGAGATTCTCGGTCGTTGCCCGGATTGCCTGAAGGAGCCGACGCGTCATGGCTGAGCCGTTGCTGACGGCCGAAAGCATCGGCCTGGCCATCCGGGGCAACCCGATCCTGCACGATGTCAGCCTGCGGGTCGCGAGCGGAGAAATCGTCGCTCTGATCGGCCCGAACGGCGCCGGCAAATCCACCCTGGTGCGGGTTCTGCTGGGCTTGCTGCGGCCGGACAGCGGCCGGGTCTGGCTGCGGCCGGGCTTGCGGGTTGGCTACATGCCGCAGCGGTTGGCGCTGGACGACACCCTGCCGCTGTCCGTGCAGCGCTTCGTGACCCTCGGCACCCCGGCGGCGCGGGCTCGGGTGCGAGCGGCGCTGGCGGAAGTCGGCGCCGCTCATGTGCTCGATTCGCCGGTGCAGGCGGTTTCCGGCGGCGAGCTGCAACGAGTGATGCTGGCGCGCGCCCTGCTGCGCGAGCCCGATCTATTGGTGCTGGACGAACCGATTCAGGGCGTGGACCTGAACGGTCAATACGAATTGTACGATCTGATCGGCGCCCTGCGCCGCACCCGCGGCTGCGGGATTTTGATAGTCTCGCACGAACTGCACCTGGTCATGGCCACCACCGATCACGTCCTGTGTCTGAACCGGCACGTCTGCTGCTCCGGTCATCCCGACCATGTCGCCCGCGACCCCGCCTACCTGGAGCTGTTCGGCAGCGACGGCGCGCGACGGCTGGCGGTCTACCATCATCACCACAACCACCATCACGACCTGCACGGCGCCGTGGTGCCAGACCTCCCTCTTGCTTCCGCGTCGGGAGGAGGGGGTGGTCATCGTCCGCCCGTGGAGCAGGATCGTGGATGATTTCCTGGCGCACGCCCTACTCGGCGGTATTGGCGTGGCGCTGGCCGCCGGCCCGTTGGGTGCGTTCATCGTCTGGCGGCGCATGGCCTATTTCGGCGACACCCTGGCCCATTCGGGGCTGCTGGGCATCGTGCTCGGCACCGTACTGAATCTCAACCTGCAACTGGGTGTAGCGGTCACCTGCCTGCTGATGGCGCTGGCGCTGGTGCTGCTGCAACGGCAGCGCCGCTTGGCGACGGATACCCTGCTGGGCATCCTCGCCCACACCGCGCTGTCGCTGGGACTGGTCGCGCTGGCGTTTCTGGAAACGGTGCGGGTCGATCTGACCGGCTATCTGTTCGGCGATATTCTGGCGATCGGCCGCATCGATCTGTACTGGATTTGGGGCGGCGCCTTGCTGGCGCTGGTGGCGCTGGCCTGGCTGTGGCGGCCACTGCTGGCAATCACCGTGCACGAGGAGCTGGCGCAGGTCGAAGGCGTGCCGGTCTTTCCCGTCCGGCTGGCGTTCATGCTGCTGGTCGCCATCGTCATCGCCGTGGCGATGAAAGTGGTCGGCATCCTGCTCATCACCTCGCTGCTGATCGTTCCGGCGGCGGCGGCGCGGCGTTTCGCCCGCTCGCCGGAAGGCATGGCGCTGCTGGCCAGCGGGCTGGGCTGCGCGGCGGTGGGGATCGGCTTGTGGGCTTCGCTGCGCTGGGACACCCCGGCCGGACCTTCGGTCGTGATGGCCGCCGCCTTCCTGTTCGTGCTGAGTTCGGTCGTTCCCGATCGATCGTGGCGCTGATTGGGCGAAGCTCACGCTCATGATGGTCATGGGAAAGTCGAAACATGATTTCCGATGGCGAATGCTCCGGCTGAATTCAATCCACTGGCTCGCAAACCATTCGCAAAATCGTGATGATCCACGAAAGCAACATGCCTCTTGAGCAACGAATGCCTGCTGGACACATGTCCCTTTCCCATCCAAAGAATTAAGGCGGCAGGTAGCCATGTCGGAATACGGCCCCGCCGCCGCGCCGGTATTGTTCGAACCAACGGCGCCGACGATCACCGCAACTTCCGGGGAGCGCGGCGGTTCGGATAAATACTTGGAAGGCCGATATTCCCTGCGAGCGCCAATGTCGGCGGTTGACCAAGCACAGATCGCCCTTGAAGCCGCCGGACAGCGGACCGCGGGTCAGCGCCGCGCCCGGCGAGCCGGGTCGCTCGCTGGCGCCGATCAGCGCGACCGAGGCGGGCTCGAACAAATACCGTGGAGAATAGGTCGGCATCGTCGTCGCTCCTAACCTGGATGGTTCCGGGTATACGGCGCGGCCCCGCGGAATGCAACGATTGCGGATGTCCATCCTGGCGGGCGGCCGGACGGCGGTGGAAATCTTGTGAAATCCCACAAGATAGGCGAGGGTTTAATTCAACGGATATAATCGTTGCCGGCGGACATTGAGCCCGTCATGACTGTTTATCCAAAATCATTCGATGAGGAGGCATGGATGAAAGCGTTACAAAATCTGCTGGCCGTTGTGGTGCTGCTGGTTGGCGGCATCGCCGCGCCGGCGTTCGCCGGAGACACGGACCCGCTATTCGTGAACATGACCACCGACGATACCCATCGCGCCAACATGGCGATCACCTTCGGCAAGGCGCAAATGGAGCGAGGACATCCGCTGACGGTTTTTTTGAACGATAAGGGCGTTTTCGTCGGCGCCAAGACCAACGCCATGAAATACGACGAACCGCAAAAGAAGCTGGGCGAAATCCTAAGCAAGGGCGGCGTGGTCATCGCCTGTCCGATGTGCATGAAACATTACGGTGTCGCGGAAGCCGACCTCCTGCCGGGCATTCAGGTGGGTAAACCCGAGCTGACCGGCGCCGCCTTGTTCAAGGATGGCACAAAAACGCTGACCTGGTAATTCCGACGGACGCCTGCCGCCGCAAGCCGCGCGGAAGGACCGAACGGTCTCGCGCGGTTCTTCCGTTCCGTTTGCGAATCCCTGGCCAGCGAACGCCGCTTCATGGCAAACAGTCCCGCAGGGCGGCAAGCAACTGGGCATTCTCGGCGGGGCGGCGCACCGCCAACCGGAAGAAACGACCCGGCGCCAGCCCATGAAACGAATCGCAGCTCCGGATCAGGATGCGCCGCGCGGCCAGCCGTTCCGACAGTTCGCCGGTCGAGAGCCCACCCAGCAGTTCGACCAGAATGAAGTTGGCGGCGCTGGGATACGGCCGCAACTCACCGATCGCGTCGAGGCCGGCGAGCAAGCGCGCCCGCGCCCGCGCCAATCGATGTAGCCCCTCTTCCAAGGCCGTCCGCGCCTCGGCGGCCAGCACGATCTCACCCCAGCTCTGGACCACGCTGCTCACGCTCCAAGGCGGTTGCAGGTCCGCCAAACGCTCCAACCAAGCGCGCGAGGCCGTGGCGAGAAAGCCGATCCGCAAACCCGGCACGGCGAAACTCTTGGTCAGGGAATGGGCGATCAGCAGGCGCGGCAACTCGGTCAGGCGTGGCAACAGGGAATGCGGCGGGTCCACCCCGGCGAACTCGCTGAAGGCTTCGTCCACGATCCAGGCGCAGTCGTGGGCATGGATGAGTTCACCCAATTCACGGGCGGGAATGCCGTGGCCGGTCGGATTGTTGGGGTTGCCCAACAGCACGCAGGCGGGCCGATGAGCGGCGATGGCGCGGTCGAACCGGGCGAGAACGGCGGCGGGAGTGCCGCTGGCGTGCGGATGGAAGATCGCATGACGAATGGCTATCCCATCCGCCGCCGTCACCGCCCGAGCGTAATCGCCAAACCCAGGCTCGGCCACCAACACGGTTTGGCCCGCGAACAATCGCGCCGCCAGATACAGCGCCTCGCTTCCGCCGGCCGTGGGCAACAGGCATGGCGGGGACACCGCATAACACCGGCTCAAGCGATCGCGCAGCTCGCGCGCCGCGGGGTCGCCGTAGCAACCGGCGGCGGCGCCGATCCGCCGCCAGATTGTCGCATTCAGCGGCGGCGCGTAGGGATTGAGATTGACGCTGAAATCGAGCCAGTCCCGCGCCTCGCCGCCGTAAGTCAGGCACGCCAAGTCAATTCTGCCGCCGTGCATGGCCTGGCTCACCCCGCGCCTCCCACGAACGGTGCCCGTTCGCTCACCACGGCATGAGTACCCGGAGCGGGATCAGCGTCAGACCGACGGCCACCGCCAACAGATCGCAGACCAGGATCAGACGCAAGGCTCGGCGCAGATCGGCGCCGTCCAGATCGGCGGACCAATCGGCATCGCCCATGAACGCTTCGGTGACCAGTTTGCCGCCGTAGCGGATCGGCCCGAGCAGCCGCACCCGCAGAGCGCCGGCGCAGGCGGCTTCGCTCCAACCCGAGTTGGGGCTGGGCAGCAAGGCATGATCGCGCCACGCGGCCCGCAACGCTGATCCTGGATGAAAGCGCAGCAGGGCCGCCGCCGCCGCGACCAGCGGCACGGACAGGCGGGCCGGCAGCCAATGCGCCAGATCGTCGGAACGCGCCCCGGCCCAGCCAAAGCGCTGGTAGCGGGCATTTCTATGCCCGACCATGGAGTCGAGGCTGGACACCGCCTTGACCACGATCAATCCCGGCAGGCCGAACAGGCACAAGGCCCACAACGGGGTCAGTACGCCGTCGGTCAGATTTTCCGACAGGCTTTCGATGGCGGCGCGCACGATGCCGTCGCGCGGCAGCGCCGCCGTGTCCCGACCCACCAACAGGCTTAAGCATCGCCGGGCGGCGGGAAGATCGTTCAGGGCATCGAGCACGCGTCGGCCATGGGCCAGCAAATCGCGCATGCACAACAGACTGTAGGCCAGGAACACATCCCAGGCCCAGGCCAGCCAGGGATGAAACCAGCCCAGACCGCACCGCACTCCCCACCAGGCCGCCAGGGCACCGCCGACCACCAGCAACCAGTGCAGCAGGCCACCCAAATAGCCGTTCAGGCCGACGGCGAACAGCCGTCGCTCCCACGCCAGGCTCCAGGCTCCCAGCAAGCGGATCGGATGCAGCGGATAAACTGGATCGCCAAACGCGGCATCAAGCAGGCAAGCGATCAGGACGAGCGCGAAGTGGGCGCCTAGTTCCATTTACGCGCGAATCCCCGCACCACCGCCAGCGCCGCCAGCGCACCCGGATCGGCGTCCCGCCGACTGCGTAGCATTTCGCGGAACTCGGCGAATCGCTCCGGCTTCACCGCCACCGTCGCGGCGAGTAGCGCGGCCTGATTGAGAATCGCTTCCCGCGCCACTTCCAGGTGCAGCACGCCGGCTCGCGCCAGATCGACGCTTTCGGCCAGACCATACGCGGCGGCGGCGCTCTGCGGGTCATGCAGCAGCGCCGGCAGATTATCGGCGAACAGTTGCGCCAGACCGGCGTCGAGTTCGGTCGCGGCGCAAGCGCGCAAGGTGGCTTCATCGCAACCGTGGCGGCTCAGGGCGCCGCAGATCGTGCGTCGCAGTTCCGGGCACAGCCCGTTCTGCAACAGCAGGCAGCGGGTGACCGCGTCGTGGGTGGCTCGCCCCAGCAATTCGCCCAAGGTATTGTGGCTGCTGGCCCAGTGCCGCTCCCATTCGCCGACGCGCGCCAGTGGCGCGGCGATGGCCAACTGGTCGGTGCCGGTGCCGGTGGCCAGCCCCGACGATTGCAGGCTGGGCATGCGCAGGTCGAGCAAGGCCGTACTTTTGCCCTCGGTCACCACGGATACCGCCTTGACCAGACAGGCCGCCGTACAGGGCTGGTTGATTAACACCAGGGTGACGACGGTGCCGGAACCGGCCTCGGCGGGCGGCGGCCTGGCCGCGACCTGCCCCACCCGCTCGCTGCCGTCCGGGCGTTCGTGCCAACCGGCCGGATCGCCGGCACGGGTGGCGTTGCCGAGCACGCCGGCGGTGGCGGCGACATGCACCGCCAGTTCCGCATGGGCGGCGCGCGCCACTACCGCGCATTGCATGTTGGCGGCGGTGCTCATCAGCGCCGTGGTGGCGGGGGGCAAATCGACTTCGGCGCAGGCAAAGTCATGGTAGGCGTCCGGACCCAGGCCGAGCACCGACGCATGGCGGGCGGTGTGAGCGACGGCCTCGCAGCTTTGGTGGTTGGCGATGTGGGTCAGGTCTTCGCGCAGCCCGCCGTTGATCCGGCAGGTGCTCAGCACCCGGTGCGGTCGCTTGAAGGCGGCGAAAAGGAAACGACCTTGCCGGTGCAGGGCATGGCGATCGGTGTCATCGAGCAGCATCCCGGATCTCAAGCACAAAGGCGGGGCGGGACGCGGCGAACGCGAGCCGTCAGACGTGTTCGTGCAGGCCGCACTCGCGCTTGAGGCCGAAGAAGCGGGTTTCTTCCTCGCTCATGCCATCCAGCAAGCGCCGGGTGGTATGGGTATCCCCGATGGAAACATAGCCCTGATGCCACAACGGGTGATAGGGCAAGTCATGCTGGCTCAGGTAGCGATAGACGTCGCGATCGGTCCAGTCGATCAGCGGGTGGATCTTGCAACGGCCGTTGCGCCATAACAGTACGTCGAGATGCTGGCGGCTCTTGGCCTGCTGCCGGCGCAGCCCGGAGATCCAGGCCGTCGCGTCCAGTTCCTTGAGCGCCCGCTGCATCGGCTCGACCTTGTTCAGCCCGTTATAGCGCTCGATTCCCTCCAAGCCCTGCTCCCACAGCTTGCCATAGCGGGCTTCCTGCCAGGCCGCGCTGAGTTCGGCGCGGTAGATGTGGAGATTCAGCGACAACCGCTCGGACAGTTCATCGATAAACTGGTAGGTTTCCGGGAACAGGTACCCGGTATCCACCAACACGACCGGGATGTCGGGCTGCTGACGGGTGACCATGTGCAGGCAAACGGCCGACTGGGCGCCGAAGCTGGAAGTCAAAACGACGCGGCCGGGAAAGTTCTCCAGCACCCAGGCAACCCGCTGCTCGGCGGGCGCGGTGGCTAGTTCGCAATTCGTTTCCGCCAGATCGAACCACGGGTGCGCGGCAGTTCCCCGAACATGAACGTCCGTCTGCTCCTGTGCCTGATTCATCGCGTGTTTCCTTGTTCGTTCCGACTAAGGATTGGGAAGCGGTCGCTCGCATGCCCAACTAATTTTTGTTGATAAATTAGCAACAAATCCTATAAATCCAAAAGGAATTAATATCTATATATTTATTCCTTTTTTGTATTATAGATGGCGACCGCGATCACGCCACGGCAAGGTTCCTTGAATCCCGCGGGATTCCTTGACCGCCTTAAAAACAAGTTGAAAAATGGTTTGGCCGCACCGTGGCCACGCCCTTAACACTGGAATCGCGAATAATCTGGATGGGATTGATGACGATGCCGAAAGCAGTCCGCGCCTTGCTGTTGTTGCTGGGATTGACCGCTCTGGCGCCGGTCGTCCGGGCTGGAGATCCGCCCGACGCCGCCAGGAATAAACTTACCGTAATGCTCGATGGGTCCGTGAATCCCGCTCACGCCGCGCTGGTGGTGGCACGGGAAAAAGGTTTTTTTGCCGCCCAGGGTTTGGAAGTCGAGCTACAGCCGCCGGCCGATGCCAACGCTCCGTCCAAACTGGCCGCGACCGGCAAGGTGGATCTGGCGGTGAGCAATCAGCCGCGGTTGCACATTTATGTCAACACCGGCCTGCCGCTCAAGCGCATCGGCACGCTGGTGGCCACGCCACTGAGCACGCTGATGGTGCTGCAAAACGGTCCCATCAAAACCCTGGCCGATCTCAAGGGCCGCAAAATCGGTTTTTCGGCGGCGGAAGGCGAGGAGGCGCTGCTCAAGGCGCTACTGGCGCAAGCCAACCTTAAGCCAGAGGATGTGACCCTGGTCGACATCGGCGCTCCGCTGTCGCCGGCGCTGTTGTCGGGACAGGTGGATGCGGTGGTCGGCGCGTTCCGCAATTTCGATCCGAACCGGATGGATCTAGCCAAGAAACCCGGCCGCGCGTTCTATCCGGAGGAAGAAGGAGTGCCACCCTACGACGAGTTGGTGCTGGTGGCCGCGCGCGACCGGCTCAACGATCCCCGGTTGCGGCGTTTTCTAACCGCGCTGGAACAGGCGACGCTCTACATCGTCAACCACCCCGACGATGCCTGGAAAGCGTTTATCGCCAACCATAAAAACCTGAACGACGAGTTGAACCGGCGTGCTTGGCGCGATACCCTGCCGCGCCTGGCCCGCCGGCCGGCGGCGCTGGACGAAGCGCGTTACAAGCGCTTTGCCCACTTTCTCGCCAAACAGGGCGCGATCACCGTGGCGCTGCCGGTGTCTAATTACGCCGTGCAACTGCCGCTGCCGGATTGAACTCATGCACTACCCCGAACCTTTCGACGTCATCGTGATCGGCGGCGGCCACGCCGGCACCGAGGCATGCATGGCCGCGGCGCGGATGGGCCTGCGCACCCTGCTGCTGACCCACACCATCGAGACCGTTGGGGCGATGAGTTGCAATCCGGCCATCGGCGGCATCGGCAAGGGTCACCTGGTCCGAGAGGTCGACGCCCTCGGCGGCGTCATGGCCCGCGCCGCCGACCAAGCCGGTATTCAATTCCGCATCCTCAATAGCCGCAAGGGGCCGGCGGTGCGCGCCACCCGTTGCCAGGCCGACCGGGCGCTGTACCGGGCGGCGGTGCGAACCTTCATCGAGAATCAACCGAACCTGCACGTATTTCAGCAGGCCGCCGCCGACCTGACGGTCGAAGGCGGACGGGTGGCCGGTGTGGTGACTCAGACCGGTATCCGCTTTGCCGCCGGCGCGGTGGTGTTGACCGCCGGCACCTTTCTGGCCGGGCGCATCCATGTCGGGCTGACCAATTACGAAGGTGGCCGCGCCGGCGATCCGCCCGCCAACGCCCTGGCGGCGCGGCTGCGCGAACTGCCGCTGCGAGTCAGCCGGCTCAAGACCGGCACCCCGCCGCGCCTGGACGGGCGCGGCATCGACTTTTCGCGATTGACCGAGCAACCGGGCGACCAGCCCTGCCCGGTGTTCTCCTCCCTCGGCACGGCGGACGAGCATCCGCCGCAGGTGTCCTGCTGGATCACCCAGACCAACTCGCGCACCCACGACATCATCCGTGGCGGCCTGGACCGATCGCCGATGTACACCGGCGTGATCGAAGGGATCGGGCCGCGTTACTGCCCGTCGATCGAGGACAAGATTCACCGCTTCGCCGACAAGGATTCGCACCAGATCTTTCTGGAGCCGGAGGGCTTGCGGACTCACGAGATCTATCCCAACGGCATTTCCACCAGCCTGCCCTTCGATATTCAGCTCGCCCTGGTCCGTTCGATTCGCGGGCTGGAAAACGCCCACATCACTCGACCCGGCTACGCCATCGAGTACGACTTTTTCGACCCGCGCGACCTCGACTGCTCGCTGCAAACCCGGTCCATTCCCGGTCTGTTCTTCGCCGGCCAGATCAACGGCACCACCGGCTACGAAGAGGCCGCCGCCCAGGGCCTGCTGGCCGGCCTCAACGCCGGATTGTTCGTGCGCGGCGAAGCGCCATGGTGGCCGAATCGCGACGAGGCCTATCTCGGCGTGCTGATCGACGACCTGATCACCCGCGGCGCCAGCGAACCCTACCGGATGTTCACCAGCCGCGCCGAACATCGCCTGCTGCTGCGCGAGGACAACGCCGATCTGCGCCTGACCGCGACCGGCCGCCGGCTCGGACTGGTGGACGACGAGCGCTGGCGAGTCTTCGAAACCAAGCGTGAGGCGATCGAACGGGAGAGTCAGCGGCTGCGCGAGTGTTGGGTGCGACCGGGCCAGTTGACCGAAACCGACGCCGAATGGCTGCTGGGCGGACCGCTGGCTCGGGAAAGCCGCGTGGCCGAACTGCTGCGCCGGCCCGAAGTCACCTATGAAAAGCTGATGCGCCTGCCCGGTATCGGTTCCGGCGAGTCCGATCCTCAAGTCGCCGAGCAGGTGGAAATCCAGGCCAAGTATGCCGGTTATATCGAGCGGCAACGCGAGGAAATCGAACGCCAGCGCCGCCAAGAGCACCTAAGCCTGCCACCGACGCTCGACTACGCCGAGGTGCGCGGCCTGTCGCGGGAGGCGCGGGAGAAACTGGAGCGCCATCGGCCTGGCACCTTGGGCCAGGCCGGTCGGATTCCGGGCATGACCCCAGCCGCCGTTTCCCTGCTGCTGGTTCATCTCAAGCGCGGACGGCCCCGCCGAAATGCCGGTTAGCACTGGCTCGAAGCATCGGTTTCGATGCGATTGGACCCGATATGGAAAGTTGCACGCACCCTGCGCGCCCGGAAGACCGGAAACGCTATTCCTGCTATCCTTTTTCAGAATTTAGCGGTTCGACCCCATAACTCAGCCTCCGGTGGCGAGGTCCGTAGTCCCGGTGAACGAGGAAGCCTCTCGATGAAAGTCAATGTCAGCGTTGAAGCCACCGCCCAGGAAATGCGCGAGTTTTTGGGCCTGCCCAACGTGCAACCCCTGCACGACGATATGATGCAGGCCCTGCGCGACAACGTGCAGCGCGGCGTCATCAACTTCGATTCCCTCGGCCTGTTAAAGCCGCTGTTGCCCGCCCAGTTCCATTCGATGGAAATGGTGCAGAAATTTTGGGAAGCAATCGCCAAGGCCAGCACCGGTTCGGTCAGTGATGGATCCGACAAAAAAACCGCCAATCCGTCGGAAGCGCGCGAAGGTGTCGCGGCGCACGGTGGTTTGGAAAAATCGTGAGTTCGGCGGTAGCGAGCCGAAAAAATCCTGGTTGCTCTGGGGAGCGGATATGGCGAACAAGATTTTGGTGGTGGACGATGAGCCAAACATCGTCCTCTCGTTGGAATTCCTGATGAAACAGGCGGGGTTCCAGGTACGGACCGCCGCGGACGGCGAAGCCGCGCTGGCCGCCATCGCCACCGAGCAACCCGACCTGATATTGCTCGATGTGATGATGCCGCGCAAGAACGGCTACGAAGTCTGCCAGGCCATTCGCGCCAATCCGGACTGGAAAGATGTACGCATCGTCATGCTGACCGCCAAGGGCCGCGAGGTCGAACGGGAAAAAGGGCTGGCGCTGGGCGCGGACGACTACATCACCAAGCCCTTTTCGACCCAGGAAGTCGTGGAACGCGTTCGCGAGTTGCTGGCGGAAGCGGGCTAAAAACCATCATGCGCTATCGGACCAAGCTCTGGCTGTTATGGCTGGCTCCGGTCGTCCTGACGCTGGTCTCCTTGACGTGGCTGGGCTGGCGAATTCATCAAGTCGTGCCGGATCCCGGCCAGCGCGATCAGACTCTGCTGTGGCTGATGCTGGCCGTCTTCGCCATCGTCGGCGTCATCACGGCGGTTTGGGCGATGCTCGACTGGTACTGCTTTATCCCCCTCGGCGCCATGGCCCGCGGCGCCCGGATCATCACCCGCAGCAACCCCGGCTACGTATTGGAACTGCCGCGCCAGCACTGGCTGGGCCTTTTTCCAGCCATGCTGCTGGAACTGGGCACGGCGCTGCACAATGCCCGGCGCGAGGTCGCCGCCGCCACCGCCATCGGCACCCAGGAGATCGAAGAACAAAAGGCCCGGCTGGAGACCGTGCTACGGGAGTTGTCCGAGGGGGTGCTGGTTTGCGACGGCGAGGCGCGCATCCTGCTCTACAATCCGGCGGCGGTGAAGCTGTTGCCCAACCGCGAGGCGCTGGGGCTGGGCCGCTCGCTGTACGACCTGTGGACTCGCGCCCCGCTCGAAAGCACCCTGCAGCTCCTGCGTTTCCGCCAGCAGAGCAACGTCGACGGCAAGCCGGCTGGCGACGCCGAATTCGTGTGCGCCACCGTCAACGACGAAACCATGTTCCACTGCCGGATGAGCCTGCTGCCCGGCGCCGGCGACCGGGGCGCCGCCTTTGTCATCACCTTCCGCGACGTGACCCGACAGATGGACCGCTCGCTGCTCAAAACTCGCACCGAGGATCTGCGCCAGCCGCTGGCCAACCTGCGGGCGGCGGCGGAAAACGTCATGAATTTCGGCAGCATGAGCCCGGCGCAGCGGGAAGCCTTCCAGCGGGTGATCGTCGAGGAAAGCGAACGTCTCAGCCAGCGCTTGCAGGAACTGACGCTCGACCTGCGCAAACTCTACGCCAGTCGCTGGCCGATGAACGATGTCTATTCCGCCGATCTGATCGGGGCCGTCATCCATCACTTGGAGCAATGCGCGGGCCCGAAGGTCGAGATGATCGGCATCCCGCTGTGGCTGAACGTGGACAACCACTCGATCATGTTGCTGCTCGAACATCTGCTCGAACAGTTGCGTGCCTACGAACTCGGCGACCGCTTCGAAATTGAATGCCTGCTGGGAAATCGCCGGGTTTATCTGGATATCATCTGGCCGGGCTCGCCGGTGCCCACCGATCGGCTGGAAGGTTGGCTCAGCGAGCACGTTCAGGATTTGGTGGGCGAAACCACGGTCGGCGAAGTCCTGCGGCGGCACAACAGCGATCTGTGGAGCCAATCCCACCGCCGGGTAGGCCACGCGCTGCTGCGGATACCGCTACCGGCTTCCTCGCGCCAGTGGCGGGAGCCGGCCGAAGCTCTGCCCGACCGGCCGGAGTTCTACGATTTTTCCCTGGCCGAGAGCCTGGAGGAATGGGGCGACCTGGTCAATTATCCGCTGGCGGCCTTGACCTACGTGGTGTTCGACACCGAAACCACCGGACTATCGCCCTCCAAGGGCGACGAGATCATTCAGATTGCCGGCGTGCGCATCGTCAATCGCCGGGTGCTGGCGGGCGAGCACTTCGACCAATTGGTCAACCCCGGCCGGCCGATTCCCAAAGCCTCCATCCGCTTCCATGGCATCACCGACGACATGATCGCGGATAAGCCCGGCATCACGGTCGTGCTGCCCCAGTTTCGCGCCTTCGCCGGCGACGACCGCACCGTGCTGGTGGCGCACAACGCCGCCTTCGACATGAAATTCCTCAAACTGAAGGAGCAGAAAACCGGCGTGCGCTTCGGCAATCCGGTGCTGGACACGCTGCTGCTGTCCGGCTACCTGCACGACTACACCGACGATCACAATCTGGACGCCATCGCCGACCGGCTGGGGGTGGACGTGCACGACCGCCACACCGCGCTGGGCGATTCGCTGGTGACCGCTCAGGTATTTCTCAAGCTGCTCGACCTACTGGAGGCACAGGGCATCCAAACCCTGGGCCAGGCGCTGGAAGCCTCCGATAAGATGGTGGAGATTCGCAAGACCCAGGCGAATTTTTAAACAGTCACTGGGGTACGGACGCGGGGTGCGGAAATGCCATCCCGCAACACCCGCCTCCAACCCCCGAACCCTGTCCCCCTACAATGCGACAACAATCCAGGGAACACATCGTTATCTTGTTCGTCGGCGGCGTGATCGCGCTCAATTATCCGCTGCTGGATCTATTCGACCGAGCGTGGGCGCCGTTCGGCATCCCGCTGCTGTATTGTTATCTGTATCTGGCGTGGCTCGTCATCATCGTCCTGCTAATCGTGGTGGTGGAGCACTCGGAAATCCGCGAACCGGGCGAGCCGCCCAAACCCCTGGTCCCCCCCCCTGAAAATACTCCGTCGCCGAATGCCGCTCCTCCGCGGGATTCCGGCGACGCCGGTGTGAAGGAGCCACCCTGACATGCTGGGCGACGGGATTATCATCGCCAGCGCGCTGGCTTACATGGGCGTATTGTTCGGTGTCGCCTACTACGGGGACCAACGTGCCGATGCCGGCCGCTCGATCATCGCCAACCCCTATATCTACACCTTATCGCTGGCGATTTACTGCACGGCCTGGACCTTCTACGGCAGCGTCGGCCTGGCGGCCACCAGCGGGGTGGATTTCCTGCCGGTCTATTTCGGCCCTACCCTGATGGCGGTGCTGTTCTGGTTCGTGTTGCGACGCATCGTGCGTATCACCAAGGTCCATCGCATCACCTCCATCGCCGATTTCATCGGCTCCCGCTATGGCAAGAGCGGCCTGCTGGCCGGAATGGTGACGGTGATCGTCATGCTCGGCATCCTGCCGTACATTTCCATCCAGTTGAAAGCCATCGCCGCCAGCTTCAGCCTGCTGCGCCAGTATCCGGAAGTCACCCGGCTGGTTGCCTCGACCCAACATCCGGCCTGGATGGACACCACGCTGTATGTGGCGCTGGTGCTGATCGTGTTCACCATCCTGTTCGGCACCCGGCATATCGACAACACCGAACGCCATGAGGGGATGGTGGCGGCGGTGGCGTTCGAATCGCTGCTCAAACTGCTGGCCTTCATGCTGGTTGGCGTGGTGGTGACGTTCGTCATCTTCAGCGGTCCCGGCGACCTGTTCCAGCAAGTGGCGGCGCAACCGGAACTGGCGCCGCTGCTGCGCTTCGAGGTGGTGCCGGGTGGCTACGGCGGCTGGCTGTCGCTGACTTTTCTGTCGATGATGGCGTTTCTGTTCCTGCCCCGGCAGTTTCAGGTGCTGGTGGTGGAAAACGTCAACGAAGCGCACATCCGCAAGGCGATCTGGCTGTTTCCGCTCTACCTGTTCGCCATCAATCTGTTCGTGCTGCCGATCGCCCTGGGTGGGCGGCTGATTTTCAGCAACGGCGGCGTGGATGCCGACACCTTCGTGTTGGCGTTGCCGATGGCCGAACACATGCCGACCCTGGCGCTGCTGGTGTTTCTCGGCGGGCTGTCGGCCGCCGCCAGCATGATCATGTTCGAAACGGTCACGCTGTCCACCATGGTCTGCAACGATCTGGTGATGCCGATCCTGCTGCGGGTCAACCCCCGCTGGCTGGCTGGCCGCACCGATTTGTCCGGCCTGCTGCTCGGCATCCGCCGCGTCGGCATTGCCGTGATCATCCTGCTCGGCTACCTGTATTTCCGCTTTATCGGCGAGAGCTACGCGCTGGTCGCCAGTGGGTTGGTGTCCTTCGCCGCCGCCGCCCAGTTCGCGCCGCCGATTCTGGTCGGCCTATATTGGAAGCGCGCCAACCGGCTGGGGGCGCTGATCGGACTGAGCGGCGGTTTTCTGATCTGGGCCTACACCCTGCTGCTGCCAGCCATGGCCCGCTCCGGCTGGCTCGATACCGGTTTTATCGAGGCCGGGCCGTTCGGCATCGAACTGCTCAAACCCTACGCGCTGTTTGGCCTTCAGGGGCTGGATCAGTACATGCACGCGGTATTCTGGAGCATGTTGGTCAATATCGGCGGGTTGGTGGCCGGATCGATGCTGGGCCGGCCGGACCCGCTCGAACAGGTGCAGGGCAGCCAGTTCGTCGATGTGTTCAAGCGCGAGCGCCACGACGGCGACGCGCTGCTGTGGCGGGGCGTGGTGGAAACCGCCGAACTGTACGATCTGCTGGCCCGTTTCCTGGGCCCGGCCCGCGCCAGCGAGGTCTTCGACCGTTACGCCCGCGACCACGGCGGCTATCCGCTGCGGGCGGATTCCCGGTTGATTCACTACACCGAACGGCTGCTGGCCGGCGCGATCGGCGCGGCCTCGGCCCGGGTGATGATCTCTTCGATCGTGATGGGCGAGGTGCTTAGCATCGAGGAGGTGATGACCATTCTCGACGAGAGCACCCAGGTCATCGAATACAGCCGCCGGCTGGAACAGCAATCGCGGGAGCTGGAAGCGGCCTCGGCCGAGCTGCGGGAAGCCAACAACCGGCTGCGGGAACTCGACCGGCTCAAGGATGAGTTCATCTCCACCGTCACCCACGAACTGCGCACGCCGCTGACCTCGATCCGCGCCTTCTCGGAGATCCTGCTGGCGAATCCCGGCATGGACGTGGAGCAGCGCAGCAAATTCCTCGGCATCATCGTCAAGGAAAGCGAGCGCCTGACCCGGTTGATCAACCAGGTGCTGGATATGGCCAAAATCGATTCCGGCCGGATCGACTGGCACATCGGCCAAGTCGATCTGCGAACCCTGATTCAGGACGCCATCAACTCCACCAGCCAGCTGTTCAACGACAAGGGCGCTACCCTGCGCGAGGATCTGGGCGATCGGGAAGTCATCATCGCCGGCGACCATGATCGGCTCACTCAGGTGTTGATCAACCTGCTGTCGAACGCCGTCAAGTTCTGTCCGGAACAATCCGGCGAGGTCGTCATCCACCTGCGGGCGATGGCGACCTGCTGGCGCATCGAGGTGGCCGACAACGGACCCGGCATCGCACGCGACCAGCACAAGTTGATTTTCGAAAAATTTCACCAAGTGAACGACGCGCACGCCGGCAAGCCAAAGGGCACCGGACTGGGGTTACCGATCAGTCAGAAGATCGTCGAACACCACGGTGGCCGTATCTGGGTGGAGAGCGAGATCGGTCAAGGCGCGACGTTTGTCGTGGAATTGCCGAGAAGAGCGTAAGGCGACAGGCCGCGGCACTGTCCTCCATGAAAAAATGCAATGGAGATCTACGATCTTGCATCGCGCAATCCATTCTCATTCCTGTAAACCAGCGCCGGATTCGCGGATGCGGCGGCCATGAGAGTTTATCTCGACTTGTTGCGGCGCGTGCTGGATGAGGGAGTACGCAAACAGGATCGCACGGGCGTCGGAACCTTGAGCCTTTTCGGCGCGCAACTGCGCTTCGATTTGCGGGCCGGGTTTCCGCTGGTGACGACCAAGAAGCTGCACCTGCGCTCGATCGCGCACGAACTGTTATGGTTCTTGCGCGGCGATACTCGCCTTGGCTACCTGCACGAGCAGGGCGTGACCATCTGGGACGAATGGGCCGACGCCAATGGCGATCTGGGGCCGATTTACGGCCAGCAGTGGCGAAGCTGGGAAACCGCCGACGGACGTCGCATCGATCAACTCGCCAACGCTGTCGATCTGCTGCGACGCGACCCGGATTCGCGGCGGATCGTGGTGTCGGCGTGGAACGTCGGCGAACTGGAGCGGATGCGGCTGTTGCCCTGCCATGTGCTGTTCCAGTTCTACGTGGCCGGCGGCGAGCTGTCCTGCCAGCTTTACCAGCGCAGCGCCGATCTGTTTCTCGGGGTTCCGTTCAACATCGCCAGCTATGCCCTGCTGACCTATCTGGTCGCCCAGCAGACCGATTTGGCGGTGGGCGAGCTCATCTGGAGCGGTGGCGACTGCCATCTGTATCTGAACCATCTGGAGCAGGCTCGCACGCAGCTCGGCCGCGAACCGTATCCGTCGCCACGACTGGCGATCCGGCGCCGACCGGAGACCCTGTTCGAGTACCGTTACGAGGATTTCGAGATCGTCGGCTATCAGGCGCATCCGGCCATCCGGGCTCCGGTGGCGGTTTAGCCGATGGACCGCCGTGCGGTGGAAAAGCTGGATAGATCGCTGTGCCGGTGCGGCCTCCATGATGCCGACCGGCTTGACGGGCTGCTCAAATTGTGTTGCGATGCACAATCATAGAGCTTGGCGTGGGGTTCCCCAGAATGAATATCGATAAGGTCATCGAGCGAAATCAGGCGGTGGGTTTGCTGGCATGGCAGTGCATGTTGCGTGCGAGCGGGTTGATGAGCCTCGGCGCCATCAGTTCGGCGCGCAAGGCACTGGACACCTATCTGTTGTGTTTGCGGCACGGCGCGGAGTATGTCGAACAAGCCCGGTTGACCGACCCCCCCGAGAAACTGGTGGTGGTTTATGTGGACGCCCTCAGCGATTGCGTCGAAAAATCCTGGCAGGATTTTCGCAACCACCTGCAAATCCTGCTGCTTACCCAGGACGAAGTGTTGATCTGGGTCGCCCGGATTGACAGGACGCTGGACCAAAGGGGTAGAAGGCAGTAGCCGCCGGCGGGTCGGTGGCGTGGTGGGCGCGGCGTACCTCCACCATTATGCGGTCGCGGGTTGCAGCACCCAGGCTGGCAGGTATTCCCGTGCGTTGCGGAGCGCCGCGCTGATTTCCCGGGCTCCCGGCTCGAACTGCCGAACCAGATCCCAGAACCGGGAAGAATGATTCAGTTCGACGGTGTGGCACAACTCGTGGACCAACACGTAGCGAACCCATTCGTGCGGCAGAAACAATAACTTGTAATTCAAATTGATGCCGCCCCTGGCCGAACAACTGCCCCAGCGGGTCTGCTGCCCCTTGATGGAAACCCCGCCATAGCGTAGCCCGGTCTCGCCGGACAATCGCTCCAGCCACGGCGCCAATGTGTCTCGACCCCGGCGAACCAGCCAGCGGTGCAAGGCGGCATGACAGGTCGCCACATTTTCCACCTGACCCGCCACGACAATCCGGCCGGAACCGGCGGTTCGGACGATCGTGACCTTGGCCGGCGTTGCCTGATACTCGATCCGCCAGGTTTCCGCGAGCGCCAGCAGCCTGAATTCCCGAGGAGGCGCGGCGCCGACCGGCGGCGGGTTGGCCGCCACGAACCGCTCAAGACGATCGGCCACCCAGTCCCGCTTGCCGTCGACGATCGCGCCCAGGCGGGACCGGTCAAACCCGCGAGGAACGGTCACGACCAAACCGCTCCGCGCGCTCAACCGGAACCGAATGGCATGGCTGTGCGGCGAAACGGCGATACGGTAGGAAATCCGCCGCCCGTCGGCCAGTTCGAGCTCCGCGACGGCCACGCTCAATCCCTACCGGCTCCCGACACCGCCGGTTCCGGCTCCGCGCTCATCGATGCCCGCGCCGGATCCATCCACGCCCGAAACCGGGTCAGCAGCCACAAGCCGGGCACGGTGGCCACCATGCAGAACAGGAAGAAACCTTCCCAGCCCAGCCATTCGGCCAGATAGCCGGTCGGGGTGTTGACGATCACCCGCGGGATGCCCATCAGACTGCTGAGCAGCGCGTACTGGGTGGCGGTGAATTTTCGGTTGGTGAGGGTGGCCATGAAAGCCACATAGGCGGTGGTCGCCATGCCGCTGAACAGGTTTTCACTGGCGATGGCCAGCGCCAGACCGGGCAAACTATGTCCCAGCCGGGCCAGGATGACGAATCCGATCAGTCCGATCGCTTGCAGCACCCCGAAGGTCCACAGCGCGCGGTACAAGCCCATCCGCAGGATCAACACGCCGCCGAGCAGACCGCCGATCACCGTCGCCCAGAAGCCGAACAGCTTGACCACGGTCCCGATCTCGCTCTTGCTGAAGCCGAGATCCAGATAAAACGGCGTGGTCATTTGGCTGGCCATCATCTCGCCGACCTTGTAAAGCAGCACGAACAGCAGGATCAGGCCGGCGTCCTGGCGCGAGAAATACTCCACGAACGGTTGCACCACCGCCTCGCGCAGGGTGCGGGGCGTACCCGCCGCCATTTGCGGCTCGATGCAGAGCAGGGTGGTGATCAGGCCGGGCAGCATCGCCGCCGCCATGACCCAGTACACCGCCTGGAACGGGATAAAATCGGCCAGAATCAAGCCACCGCCGGACGAAACCAGCATCCCCACCCGGTACCCGTTGACGTAGAGCGAAGCGCCCAAACCCTGCTCGTCGTCGGCCAGCGACTCGCGCCGGTAGGCATCGATCACGATGTCCTGCGAGGCGGAGAAAAACGCCACCAGGAACGCCGCCAGCGTGACCAGCGACAGACTCCGCATCGGATCGGTCAGCCCCAAGCCCGCAATGGCCGCGATCAGCGTGATCTGAATCGGCAGCAGCCAGCCGCGCCGCCGCCCCATGCCGGCGATGGGCGCGAAACGGTCCAGCAGCGGCGCCCACAGGAATTTCAGGGTGTAGGGCAGGCCGACCAGGGCGAACAGGCCGATGGTGCCGAGATCCACCCCGGCTTCGGTCAGCCAGGCTTGCAGCACCGAACCGGTGGCCAGCAGCAGCGGCAGGCCGGAGGAAAAACCCATCATCAGGGCAGTGAGCATCCGGCCGCTGAAGAAGACGCGCAAAATGTCCCGGCTGGAACGGTGGGCGGGGTCAGAACGCATAATCGTAATCCAGGGTTAACGGCGCATGGTCGGAAAAGCGCCGTTCGCGGTAAATGGCGGCGGCGCGCGCCTGCTTCGCCAAACCGGGCGTGACCACCTGATAATCGATCCGCCAACCGACATTCTTGTCCCAGGCCCGGCCGCGATTGGACCACCAAGTGTATTGATCAGGGCTGGGATTCACCACCCGGAAAGCGTCCACCCAGCCGAGCGGCCCGAACAGTTCATCCAGCCAGGCCCGTTCCTCGGGCAGAAAACCGGAATGCTTCCGGTTGGCCCGCCAGTTTTTCAGATCGATTTCCTTATGGGCAATGTTCCAGTCGCCGCACAGGATGACCTCGCGGCCGCTGGCGCGCATCGCCCGCAGCGGTTCGGTCAGCCGCGCCATGAAATCGAATTTCACCACCTGCCGTTCCGGTTTGGTGGAACCGGAGGGCAGGTACAGCGACACCACGCTGAGCGTGCCGAAGCGCGCTTCCAGCCAGCGACCCTCGCGGTCGCATTCCGGCCAGCCCAGCCCGGTTCGCACCTCGTCCGGCTCGTGGCGAGCATACAGCGCCACGCCACTGTAGCCTTTGCGTTCGGCGTCGTGATAATGGCAATGGTAGCCAACCGGACGATAGACCCCGGACGACAACCGATGCTCCTGGGCCTTGGTTTCCTGAATGCAGACCACATCGGCGTTCTGTTCGGCCAGCCAGGCGAAAAAACCCTTGCTGGCGGCGGAACGGATGCCGTTGGCGTTGAAGGTGATGACACGCATGGTCGGGGGCGACTCTCCGGCGGTCGGATGGATCTCGAAGCGCGTTATGATACCGGCGTTTTCCCTCTACTCAGCCGGAATCTCGAACCATGCGGGACTATCAACGGGAATTTCTCGACTTCGCCATCGGCCGGGGCGTGCTGCGCTTCGGTGAATTCACCCTCAAATCCGGGCGTATCAGCCCCTATTTCTTCAACGCCGGGCTGTTCGACAGCGGCGCGGCATTAGCCCGGCTGAGCCGCTACTACGCCGCCGCGATCATGGAGGCCGGACTGGAATTCGACATGCTGTTCGGGCCGGCCTACAAGGGCATTCCGCTGGCGGCGGCGGTGTCCATCGCTCTGGCCGATGGACATAACCGCGATCTGCCCTGGTGCTTCAACCGCAAGGAAGCCAAGGATCACGGCGAGGGTGGGACGATCGTCGGCGCACCGCTTGAGGGCCGAGTGCTGATCGTGGACGACGTCATCACCGCTGGCACCGCCATCCGCGAGACGATGGAAATTCTGGCCGCGCACGATGCGACGCCGGCCGGGGTGGCGATCGCCCTGGACCGGCAGGAGCGGGGGCAGGGCGAGCTGTCGGCGGTGCAGGAAGTCGAACGCGCCCACGGCGTGGCCGTGACCGGTATCGTGACCTTGGGCGACGTGGTGGCCTATCTGGAGGAGCGGTCCGACTACGCGAGGCATCTGGAGGCGATGCGGGCTTATCGGGCGCGGTATGGAGTTGCCGAAGCCACGATCCCGTCTTTACGCAATGCCAAGGCAAAAGAATGATTTCCATCGATTGCCAACCAGGATTTCACACACCTTCGATCTTTAGCGCCACCGGCTTGATTTCCTGACCGTCGACCCAGACGTGCAACGCACCGTTGTTGAAGCTGGCCTTGACCTCCAGTTTCTGGACTGGGTGGCCGCCCTTCAGCGCCGCGATGCGGTTGTGGTGGCAGTAGATCTTGACGTAACCGGGCTGGTCGGCGGTGGCGATTTCGACGGTGATATAGGATCGCTTGATTTCCTTGCCGTTGACGCTCAGGTGCAGCATGCCGTCGAATCGGACCTGCATGTCCTGTTGAAAGGCTTTCACGCCGTGCAACATCGCCTGAGCCTGGCCGTGCTCCAGGGTGATGAAGGTTCTTTTGGCCACGGTCCCAAGACATTTGGGTCGACGTACCTCGATGAGTTTATTGGGGAAGTACAGAGCGTGGTTTCTGACATGCACCAGGCTGCCGCTGCCGGCGTCCGCCATCAGCCCTTCGCCGCCGACGCAGATACCGATGTGGGTGATGGTGCCCTGCGCGTAACCCGAGTAGGTATCGATAAAGAACAGCAGATCGCCCGGTCGCATCAGGCTGGCGGCGATCGCGGGGCCGATCGGGTCGCCCGCCAGGCTGTCGGCGAACAGTTCGCCGACCGGATAGCCGGTGTAGGGGCTTCCCATCGCTCGGTAACGGTCGGCCATGACGACGGGCATCTCGCCGGCTTCACCCAGCGCGGCCCTGAATACGTAGCGCACGAAGGCGGCGCAGTACGGTCCGGACCCGCCATAGCCGGCGGTACTGAAGTAACGTCCTTGCCAGGATTTCGCCTCCTTGACGACTCGCTCGACGTTGTCATTCATGTTTCGCTCCCCTTGGCCCGGTAGCCCGGCTCCGACGGCGTTCGAAATTTTCCTCTGGGAATGTACTGAAATTATAGGTTTGGAGGTACTGTTGCAAGGGGATTTCCAAGTGGCGAGCGAAGGCGAAAGAAACTGTTTTCGATATCCCGGCGACGCGACCGTATTCGCCATCAGCCGGTCGGTAGCCAGTTTCGGCACTCCGATCGCCCGCGTGTGGATACTCCAATTACAGCACCACCGGCTCCGGCTCCAGTTCGACGCCAAACGCCGTCCGCACCGACTCTTGAATCGCCCGAGCCAACCGCAGCACGTCCGCGCCGCGCGCCCCGCCGCGGTTGACCAGCACCAGCGCCTGTTTTTCGTAAGCGCCCACTGGCCCGAGGTCGCGACCCTTCCAACCGCAACGTTCGATCAACCAACCGGCGGCCAGTTTCACCGCGCCGTCCGCCTGCGGATAGTGCGGCAACCCGGGGAAGCGCGCCGCAAGCTGAGCAAAGGTCGTCGCGTCCACCACTGGATTCTTGAAGAAGCTGCCGGCATTGCCCAAGCACGCCGGATCCGGCAGTTTGCGCAAGCGAACCGCCATGACCGCATCGGAAATCTGCCGCGCCGTGGGGTTGGCGATGCGCCGTTGTTCCAGTTCTTGCGCCAGCCCGGCGTAACGGGTTTCGGGCCGCCAGTGTTTCGGCAACCGGAAAGTCACGCTGGTGATCAGATAGCGCCCGGCCGCTTCCCGTTTAAACACGCTGTCCCGATACCCGAATCGGCAGGCGGCGCGGTCGAACGTCACTGTCTTGCCACGCTCCAGATCCACTGCTTCCAAGCGCTCGAACCGCTCCGCCATTTCCAGGCCGTAAGCCCCGATGTTCTGGATCGGAGCCGCGCCGACCGTGCCGGGAATCAGCGACAGGTTTTCCAGACCCGGCCAGCCACGTCCCAGCGTCCAGCGCACGAAATCGTGCCAATTTTCGCCCGCGCCCGCGCGCACGATCCAGGCATCGCACTCCTCGGCCAGCAACTCCCGTCCCGGGATCCGCACATGCAACACCAGCCCCTCGAAGTCGCCGGTCAGAATGACGTTGCTGCCGCCACCCAGAACGAAGCGCTGCAAATACCGCCATTCGAGCGAGGCAGTCAAGGCAACGAGCTGGGCTGGCGTCTCGACGGCGGCAAACCAGGCGGCGCGGGCTGGCAACCCGAAGGTATTGAAGGAACACAGCGCCACGTTGCGCGCTAAAACAGCGGTTGACTGACTCATGAAAGACCGGTTTGGCAAGCTGGAAATACAAAATGTAGCCCCTTCCGACGCATATGAAAATGCAGGCAACAAAAAACCCGCCGAATAGACGGGTTTTGGGAATTCGGTCGGGTTCAGGCCGCCACCGGCAGAGCGGCCCGCAATTTCTTCATGGCGTTGGTTTCCAACTGGCGGATGCGTTCGGCCGACACCTTATATTCCGCGGCTAGCTCATGCAGGGTCGGTTTATCGTCGTTCAACCAGCGGCGCCGCACGATGTCCCGGCTGCGTGGGTCCAGCCCCTCCAGCGCCGCACCGAGCCGATTGACGGTTTGATCTTCCCAGTCGTCCCGCTCCAGCATCTCCGATGGATCGGCCTGCTCGTCGCGCAGGTAGGCCGAAGGGGCATAGCTTTCGGACTCGTCGTCCCCATCGGCTTCCGGCGCCGGGTCGAACGAGACATCGTGGCTGCCCAAACGCGCTTCCATTTCCAGCACGTTGTCGGGGCTGACCCCTAACTCGCGGGCGACCGTGTTCACTTCCTCGCCGTTCAGCCAGCCCAGCCGCTTCTTGGAGCCACGCAGCTTGAAAAACAGCTTGCGCTGGGCCTTGGTGGTGGCAATCTTGACGATTCGCCAGTTGCGCAGGACAAATTCATGGATTTCCGCCCGGATCCAATGCACGGCGAACGAGACCAGCCGCACACCGTGCGCCGGATCGAAACGCCTGACCGCTTTCATCAGACCGATGTTGCCTTCCTGGATCAGATCGCCCAGCGGCAGGCCGTACCCCAGGTAGCCGCGCGCGATATGCACCACAAAGCGCAAGTGCGCCACGATCAAGTGTTGCGCCGCTTCCAGGTCGTTGCGCAGCCGCAAGCGCCGAGCCAGATCCTGCTCTTCCTCGGCGCTTAATATCGGCACCTGGCTGACGGCCTGGATGTAGTTCTCCAGACTGTCGACCGGCACCGGCAGGTTTTGCATACGCGGAACCAGCGCAGTCGTTGTCATCTTCATTCACTCCACCCTTGCAGGATTTTCGTCATTGGTAATTTTAGCACTCGCGACCTAAGAGTGCCAAAATCACCGAGAAGTTCCAGTGCCGCCGCATTGGCCCGGTCAAGCGCCGGTCTCTTCGTCCAGCAGGGCGGCGACGAATTCGTTGGCGTCGAACGGCCGCAGGTCTTCGATGCTCTCGCCGACGCCGATAAAGCGAATCGGCAGGCCCAGCCGGCGGGCGATGGCGAACACGATGCCGCCCTTGGCGGTGCCGTCGAGCTTGGTCAGGATCAAGCCGGTCACGCCGACCGCTTCGTGGAATTGCACGGCTTGATTCAACGCGTTCTGGCCGGTGCTGGCATCTAGCACCAGCAAGACGTCGTGCGGGGCCGTGGTATCGACCTTGCCGGAGACCCGTTTGATTTTCCTGAGCTCCTCCATCAAACCCGCTTGGGTATGCAGCCGACCGGCGGTATCGGCGATGACCACTTCCAACGCCCGGGCCCTGGCGGCCTGAATGGCGTCGTAAATCACCGACGCGGCATCGGCGCCGTTGTGCTGGGCAACGACCGGAATGCGGTTGCGCTCGCCCCAGACCTGTAATTGCTCGATGGCGGCGGCGCGAAAGGTATCGCCAGCCGCCAGCAGCACCGAATGCCCGTCGTCTTGCAGCTTTTTGGCCAGTTTGCCGATGGTGGTGGTCTTGCCGGCCCCATTGACTCCGACCGTCAGGATGACATAAGGCCGGGATTCGCTGGGTTGCCACGGCTGCTGGCAGGGAGTGAGAATGTCCAGCAATTCCGCGCGCAGTGCTTGCAGCAGCGCCGACACATCGCGCAGTTGCTGGCCCGAGACCCGCTCACCCAACCTCTTAAGCAGGTGATTGGTCACGTCCACGCCGACGTCGGCCAGCAGCAGGCGGCTTTCCAGCTCCTCCAGCACCTCGTCGTCCAGCTTACGACCGGCGAACAGGCCGGACAGCCCCGAAACCAGGCTTTGGCGAGTACGCCGCAACCGGTCGCGCAGCCGGGCGAAGCGCTCGGGCTTGGATTCAGCGGGCTCGGCCACGGTCTCGGGCGCGCGGTCCTTGCGGAACGGGAAGTGAAGCGGCCGGTTCAGGACTTCGAACAGGCTGGCCTTCTTGTGCTCCGGGGTTTTGGGCGCGGTGGGAGGATTGGCATCGTGTTTGGAATCGGGCATGAGCAGGGTCCAAGGGAAAAGTGAGTGCGGTTGTAGCCGCGAGCTGGTTATGCGCTTGCCAGCAAGACGTAAAGCATGATGGGGTAAATATGCCAGTGGGTCGGAAGGCGGCGGTTTTGGCCTCAAACCAACGGATATCGGCGTGATGGCAGTGACGCCTCGAACGCGGGAAGGCCCGCGAACGCGGGTATATTGATTATGAGAATCAATGAAATAATTCAGAAGATAAAATCGTTCTCTCCGCTGTCTCTTCATTCCAGCAACTGCACCGCCTCGCCCAGCGGGCAGGCGCGGATGGCCTCGGCCAACAAGGCAATCACGCGCTGGCGCGGGAAGCTCTTGCGCCAGGCCAGGGCCACCACCCGGGTTGGCGCCGGGGTCTCGAACGGCCGGACGCTAAGTAGGTCGCTGGGATAGGCGTAGCCGCTGACCGAGGTGTAGGGCAGCACCGTGACGCCGATCCCGGTGGCCACCATCAGCCGGATGGTTTCCAGCGAGCTGCCCTCCAGGGTTCTTTGCATGTTGTCCGAGGTTACGCTCAGTCGGTTGCACTCCGGGCAAAACCGCAACACCTGGTCGCGGAAACAGTGGCCGGGCCCCAGCAGCAGCAGATCTTGCCGGGCCAGGGTGGCGGCATCGATCCGAGTCGCTTCCTCCAGCGGGTGACCGAGCGGCATCAGCACCACGAACGGTTCCTCGTACACCGCTTGCGTCGCCACCCCCGGCTCGTCGAACGGCAGCGACAGGATCAGTACGTCCAGATCGCCGGCCTTGAGCCGCTCGCCCAGCAGCGCCGTGTAGCTCTCCTCGATTTGCAGGGGCATATTGGGCGCGCGGCGATGCAGCCGCGGGATCAGGTGCGGCAGCAGGTACGGGCCGATGGTGTAGATAATCCCCAGGCGCAGCATCCCGGCCAGCTCGTCCTGGCCCTGGCTGGCGAGCTGTCTGATGACGGCGGTTTCCTCCAGCACTCGCTGGGCCTGTTCGACGATGCGCCGGCCGATGGGAGTCACCGTCATTTCGCCGGGGCCGCGTTCGAACAGGGTCACGCCCAATTCGTCCTCCAGCTTACGCACCGCCACGCTCAGCGTGGGCTGGCTGATGTGGCAGGATTCGGCGGCGTGGCCGAAATGCCGTTCGCGGGCAACCGCGACGATGTAGCGCAGTTCGTTCAAGGTCATGGCGATAGCACTCGCGGCAGCCGGTGGCCGGGCGGGCGCCGCTCCGGACCGTCATGGACATAAATCCCGATTGCGTGTAGCTTATGCGCGTTTTTTCGCGCCTCCGGCGTGCCCCGAGCGGGCCGCCGCGCACCCCAGCGTTCAACACCTCGGTGGCAACCAAAACGAGAAGGAGGGCTCATGGCCTACCAGCATATCCGCATTCCCACGAGCGGTGAAAAAATTACCGTCAAGGATGGCAAGCTGCACGTACCCGACCAGCCGATCGTCGGCTATGTGGAAGGCGACGGCATCGGGCCGGACATTACCAGGGCCTCGCTGCGAGTCTGGGACGCGGCGGTCGAGGAAGCCTACGGCGGCCAGCGCAAGATTCACTGGTGCGAAATCTTCCTGGGCGAGAAAGCCGCCGAGATTTACGACGGCAACTACTTCCCCGAGGAAACCCTGGAAGCGATCAAGGAGCTGGTCGTCGCCATCAAGGGGCCCCTGACCACGCCGGTCGGCGGTGGTTTTCGCTCGCTGAACGTGGCCTTGCGCCAGGATCTCGACCTGTACGCCTGTGTGCGGCCGGTACGTTATTACCCCGGCGTACCCTCGCCGGTGCGCTATCCCGAGAAGGTGGACGTCATCATCTTCCGCGAGAACACCGAGGATGTCTACGCCGGCATCGAATACAAGTCCGGTTCGCCCGAGAACGTCAAACTGGCCAAGTTCCTGCGCGAGGAGATGGGCGCGGACTTCTTCGACGAAGCCGGCCTGGGCATCAAGCCGATTTCCCCATTCGCCTCCAAGCGGCTGGTGCGCAAGGCCATCCAGTACGCGATCGACCACGGCCGCGACAGCGTGACCCTGGTTCACAAGGGCAACATCATGAAGTTCACGGAAGGCGCCTTCCGGAACTGGGGCTACGAACTGGCGCGCGACGAGTTCCCGAACCAGACCATCACCGAGAACGATCTGTACAGCGTCTACGGCGGCAAGCAACCCCCCGGCAAGGTGGTGATCAAGGACCGCATCGCCGACATCATCTTCCAGTTGCTGCAATTGCGGCCGGAGGAATTCTCGGTGCTGGCCACCATGAACCTGAACGGCGACTACCTCTCCGACGCGGTGGCGGCGGAAGTGGGCGGCATCGGCATCGCGCCGGGCGCCAACATGGCCGATCATGTCGCCGTGTTCGAGGCCACCCACGGCACCGCGCCCAAGTACGCCAATCTGGACAAGGTCAATCCCGGCTCGCTGATGCTGTCCGGGGTGATGATGCTGCAATACATGGGCTGGAAGGAAGCCGCCGACCTGATCGAAACCGCGCTGACCCAGGTGATCGCCGACAAGGCTGTCACCTACGACTTCGCCCGGCAGATGGATGGCGCCACCGAGGTGCCGACCAGCAAGTTCGGCGACCTGATCATCGCCAAGATCAAGGCGCACGGCGCCGCCTTGCGCGCCGAGGCCGAACAGCGCCGTCGGGAACTCGAAGCCGAGCGCCGCGCTCTGGAGGCACAGCGCGTGGCTGATCCCTTGCAGGCAATGCTCGCTTCCGGCCGCATGCCGACCACGGTGGGCGGCATCATGTCGCCGGTGGTCAAAGTCAGGAACGAAGAACTGGTCAACGTCGCCATGCACCAGATGATCGAAAAGGGCGTGAACGCGGTGATGGTCGAGCCCGACGCCAGCGGCCAATGGGGCATCATGACCGACCGCGACGTGCTCAAGAAGGTCATCAGCGCCAACCGCTCGCCGGCGCGTACCCAGGTTGGCGAAATCGCCACCCGACCGCTGGTGACGGTCAAGCGCGAAATGTCGCTGTCCGATGCCTCGCAGCGCATGGCCGAAGCCAACGTGCGGCGGGTGGTGGTCGAGATGGACGGCAAGCCGGTCGGCATGGTGACCGACAGCGATCTGTTCCGCACCGTGGAAGTGTTTGGCTGGGGCGAGGTCTGATCGCGGCCGGCCGACACGCCGGAACCAACGGCGGCGCTCGCGCCACGATCCACGGGTCGGGCGCGAGCGCCGTTTTCATTTGGATATTGGGAACGGCGCGATGCCGGTCCCTGCCCCTGTTCCTTCAGCGCACGCATGACTCCCAGCCTGCTTTTTGGTCTGATCGTCGGCTTTTCCCTGGGCCTGACCGGCGGCGGTGGTTCCGTGCTTGCCGTGCCGTTGCTGGTGTACGGCATGCAGGCGCCGGCGCACGCGGCGGTGGCGATCTCGCTGGCGGCGGTCGGCGCGACCGCGCTGGGCGGCGGACTGGCCCGGCTGCGCGATGGCGAGGCCGAATTGCGCACCGCGCTCATCTTCGGCCTGTCCGGAATCGTCGGCGCACCGCTGGGCGCCTGGTTGAGCCCAAGGTTCCCCGAAACGGTGCTGTTGGCCGGTTTTGCCCTGCTGATGCTGGCGGTGGCGTTCCGCATGTGGCGGCAGGCCAACCGCCGGCCGGAGGAAACCCGCATCGTTCGCGCGAACCCCAATCCGAACGGCGATGCCGTCGGACCCGCCTGCCGCTACGATCCTGGCGGCCAGTTGCAATTCACCTCGCGCTGCGCGGTGCGACTGGCGGCGACCGGTTCCGCAACCGGCCTGCTGTCCGGGCTGTTCGGCGTCGGTGGTGGCTTCCTGATCGTGCCAGCGCTGGTGTTGATCGCCTCGCTGCCGATGCGGCGGGCGGTCGCCACCTCGCTGTGGGTGATCGCCATCATCAGCGTCATCGGCTTGCTGTCCCATATCGTCGCCGGTCACCGGCTGGATATCGGGATCACGGTTGGCTTCGTGCTGGGTGGCCTGACCGGCATGGCGCTGGGTATCGCGGTAGGTAAACGCATCGCCGGTCCAATCCTGCAAAAGCTGTTCGCCGGGATGATCGTGGCGGTGGCAATGTTTATGTTGATGAGGCTGACAATTTCTTGGGCCGTAGGCTAATAGCGAACGCCAGCGGTTCCGATTCCAAGGCTTGCCTGTTGAAATGCGGTACGGCATCGGAAGCCAGGGACGCCAATCCGAAAAAACCTCTTCACCGGTCGTGCCGGTCGTGCGGGCGTGGGGCTTCGGGTTCCATCGCGAACCGTCTCATGGCGACCGTGGCCGGGGGTGTCACGGGGGTGGCCCTGCACAAGCATTTACCAATAACATATTGATTTTATTTATTTATACTTTGCAAGTAGTGGAGAAATATCTGAGGCAAAATCTTTTCCATGTGCTTGATTGATCACAAGGCGAGCCGCCAGAAGTCCTATTTTGCGCCGGATACCTCATCATGCTTGATCCTACGTAATAAATTGATTTATATATCACTACTTGTGCAGGACCACCCAAGCGCGAACGCCAGGCCGAGAAGGTCGGCGTCCAGGCCACGATCGTCGTCAGCCCAGCCTTGGGCGCGCACAACGGCTCCAGCCTTGCCCGTTCCAAACTCCACGACCCGGCTTTTGCGCATTTGCTTCCGCCGGGCAACCATCCGCTCCCCCGGAGCCTCCAGCCATGAATGACACCCTGCTGCTCGTCGGCCACGGCTCGCGCCGCCCCGGTAGCAACGACCAGGTCGAAACGTTCGTCCAACTCTGGCGACAACGCCACCCGGACTGGAGCATCGAGGTTTGCTTCATCGAATTAGCCGAGGTACTGCTCGAAGCGGGGCTCGACCGCGCCGCCGCCCATGGCCGGCGCGTGATCGTGTTGCCGCTCATCCTTAACACCGCCGGTCACGTGAAGAGGGATATTCCGGCCGCCGTCGCCGCTGCCCGCGCACGCCATCCGACGATCGAATTCGCTTGTGCGCCGCACCTTGGCTTGGGCTGTGACATCTTCGCCATCGTCATGCGCCGACTCGACGGTTTGATGCGCGAGATGGCCATGCCCGACCCGCGCACCACCGGAGTAATCCTGCTGGGGCGCGGCTCTTCCGACCCCAGCACCAACGGCGACATGGCGCGCCTCGCTCGTTGGGTGTACGAGGCCAGCGAGCACGATCTGGCGGACATTGCCTTTACCGACATCGCTCATCCACGTCTGGAATCGGTGGTGCAACGACAGGTCCGTCTTGGCATGAGTCAAATTCTGGTGCAACCGATCTATTTATTCACGGGCGTGCTGATCGAGCGCATCGGTGAACAAATGACGCGCTTGAAACAGGCCTATCCCCAAGTGAGTTTCGCGCTTGGTTCCTACTTCGGTTGCGACGAGAGCTTGTTCGCGTTGCTCGACGAGCGCGCCACGGCGGCGGCCGACGACGCGCTGCTCGATCGCGATGGCCGCGCCTTCCGGCAAACCGCCGCCGAGCGCGTCCACTCCCATGGCCATGATCCGGAGCACGGCCCCGCGCATGACACTCATCGCCCTGCCACGTCACCTGCGCCGATTCATGGCGGCGGCGGTGGTCACCTCCACCATCATCCCTGAGCCGACCATGAACAATGCCGTCACCGAGCAACTGACCGCCGCCGGTCAGGCCATCGAGCACGAGTCCTTCGCCGTGATCGATGCCAAGGTCGGACAACACGCCTACAGCGCCGAGCAATGGGCGATCGTTCGCTACATGACGGCGTTGGTGCATGGTTAAGGAATTTGCGAAGCTGTCAAGCCCATGAAAAGATGGTCTTTTCCAAGATGGCTTCTTATCCTCATATCTGTCGTTCGATTTGAAGAAAGGGAGGGGGCTGTAAGAACGATCTGTAGGATGCCGAAAACCAGGCAGATCCGGGCAGGGGGACTGTTGAAGCGCTGCTCTTTTCGGTAGCATCACGCCTGTCTCCTGAAGACCTACCGCCGGGCTGGCGGGACGTGAAGTCCGTGGAGAAGTGTCATACCGTTTCTCAATAGATTTTATGATTCAGAGGGGTAGGGCGGGTTAGGGCGTCGGCCCGTAACCCGCCGATTTGATTGTGACTTCGGCGGGTTACGCTGCGCTAACCCGCCCTACGCGGGAAATATAAAACTTACCGGGAATTGGTATCAGACCTGTGGGGGTATGCGGTTGAGTGCGGAACACTCGTAAAACCCCCTCCGGGGGGAATTGCGAAAACCAGGCTCGGTACTCCCATGGGCAACCTCGTCGAAGCAGAAAACCCTGATTGTGAAGTCAGGAATCCCCGTCCTTCAGGGCGAGGAGGATGTCAAGGAACGCACCTGTCCCCATCTCACGGCGGATGAGTACGCCGCGTATGCCGCGCCGTTTCCCGATCAGCGCTATAAAGCCGGCGTTCGCCGTTTCCCCGACATCGTGCCAGACCATCCCGATGCGGACGGCGCCGCGATTGCCCGGCGCGCACGGGACTGGTGGCGCCATGAATGGAACGGCCCCAGCTTCATGGCCATCGGCGTGCAGGATCCCATCCTGGGGCCTGACGTCATGCGCCAGGTGCGCAAGCTGATCAAGGACTGTCCGCCACCGCTCGAAGTCCAGGAGGCCGGCCATTTCGTCCAGGAATGGGGCGAGGGCGTCGCGGCCAAGGCGCTCGACGTATTCAAGCAGACATCCCGCCAGTGACTGGCATGGGTATCGCGTCGGCGGCGATCGCCCCGGATAGTGCGCCGGTCAGTCCGCGCGCGGAAGTTCCGTGCCGCCGCCTCGATACGAGGCGGACGGAGCGTGAGCGAACCGTCGCCCGCGTCGATATCGGTGTGGCGACCACCGATGGGTTTCTCCGCTGTTCCCTGACCCGCCGAACAATGCTTGGCCGAATTCTCAGACTGCGAGGTGGAGTTGGCACGGCAATGCCCGGAACAGTGTTTACGGGCGGGAGGAAGGAGGCGGGTCGAGATTGCCCACTGCTTCGCTAGGCAGCGAAGGCTATACTCGCGTCTTGCATTTGCGCGGAGATGGGTCATGCACAACGCATTGGTTGGCAAGCGCGTTCTGATCACTCAAGCCACCGAGTTCATGGGGCCCGTGCTCTGCGATGTTTTCGCCGAACAAGGTGCTGACATCATTGCCAACACCGACGACCTTGTTGAGCCGAACACCGCTGCCCGGATTGTTCGCGACGCCGGACCCATCGATGTCCTGGTCGCCAATCTCGCACTCAAAGCGCCCACGACACCGGCGATGGAGGTCACGGAGTCGGAGTGGAGACGCGTTTTCGCGGCGCTCGTGGATCCGCTCCCGCGCCTGGTCAGCGCGGTGTTACCGAACATGATGAGCCGGCGCTCGGGAAAGGTTCTGGTGATCGGCAGTGCGTCGGCTTTGCGCGGCATGAAACGAACATCCACCTATAGCGCGGCGCGCGGCGCTCAGTTGGCCTATGTTCAAGCAGTTGGCGTGGAGCTTGCGCCACATCATGTTCAGGTCAATGCGATCGCGCAAAACTTCGTGGATAATCCGACGTACTTCCCGCCGGAGCTTCAAGCCAATCCCCGATTCCAGGAACGATTGGCCCGAGAAGTTCCACTGGGTCGGTTGGTGTCCGCGCGCGAGGATGCGCAGTTTGCCGCATACCTTTGCAGCAGCGCCGCCGATTGCTTTGTCGGACAAGTGTTCCCGGTGTGCGGCGGTTGGGTGGGACGCTAACGGGCCCTAGCTCCCTAACAGCGTGATGATCTCGGCGGATTCGCTAGAACTGCAAGACCAGCGCCGCCAGTCCGCCGCCCAGCGCCGCCCCGGCCAGCACATCGCTGGGATAGTGCAAGCCCAGCACCACCCGCGACAGCGCCACCAGCACGGTAAACGGCGCCACCAGCCAAGCCAGCGCCGGATAGGCGCAAATCGCCACGATGCTGAACGACACCGCGTGCAGGGTGTGGCCCGAGGGAAAGCTGTATTCGTCCAGCGGCGCCACCGAAGCCCGGATGCGCTCGTGGCGGGCGCAGGGCCGCAAGCGAGTGGTGCGGGATTTCAACCACTTGTACAGAGCCAGCGCCAAGGCTCCGGCCGCCAGCATACGCGCCACCACCGGCAGCGCCGCTTCACCCAGACCGAGCAGCAGAATCAGCATCAGGACGTACCAGAATACGCCGTCACCCAGGCGGCTGACCACGGCGAACAGCCGTTCCAGTCCCCGGCGCCGGCTGGCCCGATTGAACCGCAGGCACCAGGCCAGATCCAGTTCCGCCAACCGCCGCAACGGCATTGCTTCATGGACTCTGTTCATGGGTTTTGCTCCTCGTAGGCCGAATCCAGATACCATCGCTCCAACTGCTGGCAAATGCGTTCCCAATCGAATGCCAAAACCGCTTGACGAGCTGACTGCCCCAAGGCTCGGCGGAGCGTGGGATCGCTGGCCAGATGACCCGCCGATTCGATGAAGGCGGTCTGGTCGCCACGCGGCGCCAGCAGACCGCTTTGGCCATGAACGATATGGCGGTGAGCGGCGGCGTAGTCGAACGCCACCACCGCCAATCCGCTGGCCATCGCTTCCAAAGTGACGTTGCCGAAGGTCTCGGTCAGGCTGGGAAATAGAAAGAGATCGGCCGACGCATAATGCGTGGCCAAATCCGCGCCGGTGCGCGTGCCCGCAAACACGATTTCGGGATGGCGGGCTTGTAGCCGCGCCGTCAGAGGGCCGTCACCGACCAGTACCAAGCGTGTCGCCGGCCGGATCGCGCGCAGCGCGCGGTATGCCGTCAACGCCAGACGCAGGTTTTTCTCCGCCGCCAGCCGGCCCACGTACAACGCCACCGGATCGGCCTGATTTGCCCCCCAGCTTCGGCGCAGCGCCGGATCGCGGCGCACCGGATCGAACAACCGGGTATCCACCCCACGCGCCAACACCCGCAGCCGATGAAAGCCCATGGTCCGCAGCTCCGCCGCCAATTCCTCGGTCGGCACCAGCGTGCAATCGGTCCGGTTATGGAAATGGCGCAGATAGGCGACGATGGGACGGGCTAGCAGACCCATGCCGTAGTGCCGGCTGTAGGCGTGAAAATTGGTGTGAAAGCCGGAAAAGACCCGCAGACGCAGGCGGCGGGCCACCGCCAGCGCCGACCCGCCCAGCGGACCTTCGGTCACGATATGCACCACGTCCGGTGGCGTCCGACGCCAGCGCTCCAGCAGCAGGCGGCTGGCGGGGAAACCGACCCGCAGATCCCGATAGAACGGGATGGCGGCGCCGGCCACCGGCCACACGTCCAACAATCCGTCGCGGCGGGGATCGTCGCGGGGATGCTGGCGCGGCCGGATCAGTTGCACGGAATGGCCGCGCGCGAGCAAGCCCTCGACCATGCGGCCGACGGTCATGGCCACCCCGTTGACCTCGGGGCCATAGGTTTCCGTGACGATGCCGACCCGTAGCCGGCGTGAATCGGCGCTGGGAAATAGCGGGGAAGGGATAGCGATCATGCCGGCACTATGGCCGGTTCGCGCAACGTTTTTATGAAGCCGGGATGATCATCCGATGACAAGCAGCGGAGCGAGCATGGATCTGCCCGCCACGCTCCGAGAGGGTTAACGGCCGGGCAAGTCCGGCGGCAGACGGGGCAACAGGTTGGGAAACCAGACCTCGCCGGGCAGCAGGCGCTGGGTTACGCCCCGGTAGGTAGCGCCATCCAGGATCAGTTCGGCGAAGGGTCGGGGCGAGGGACAAAGCAGGAACAGTCCGACAATGGTCAGATACAGCGCCGCCGTGCCGATGGGCTGGCTGAGGCTGCCCAGGCTGAGCGCGGTGCCAAAGGAGCTTTTCAGCAGTTTCTTGCCGAGCAGATCGACGCTGTAGAACTCGTCCAGCAGCAGATGGACGATAAAACCCAGCGTGACGAAGGCGCCGCAAAGCCAGGCATGGATCACGGACGCATTGAAGGCATGGTAGGCGACGAGGGTGGTGGCCAAACCGAAACCGATGCCCGCCGGAATCGAATGGATCAAGCCGCGATGGACCGTGAGGCGGTCGAGCAGAGCGAACACACCGTAACGGAGCAGCAGGAAACAGCCCAGCCACAGCGCCAGCAGCTCCACCAGCGAATAGCGCCGGCCGAAGGTGAAGACCAGCAAAAACCCGGCCGCCACCGCCACCGCCATGAAGGCGATGCGGACCGGGATCGAATGCGGCGAATCGATGTCGGGCAGCAGGCCGCCGATCACGCCCAGCACGAAATAGCCGATCACCGCCTGATGGGGGAACATCCCGGTCATCGTCAGTGCGGTGGCGGTCACGCCGCTCACCGTCACAGCCCCCATCAGATGGACGTTGAAATTCGCCATCCCTACGCTTTACCGCGCACGTTTTTACCCCTGCACCAGCAGATTGCGCAGGTCGATGATCGCGGCGTTGGCGCGGGAGATATAGGACGCCATGATCAGCGAGTGGTTGGCCATCGGCCCGAAACCGGTGCCGTTGAGGATGATCGGGCTCCAGATGAACGCCTGTGTGTTTTCCAGCTCACGGATGATCTGCTTGAGCGACACCACGGCGTTCTTGTTCTCCAGGACGCTGGCGAAATCCACCTCCAGCGCCCGGAGCGTATGCAGCAATGCCCAGGAATAGCCGCGCGCCTCGAAGAAATTGTCGTCGATCTTCAGCCAGGGCGTCTTGACCTGAGATTGCGCCGGAGTCGGCGTCGACTGGCGGGCGTTGGGGTCGCCGGCCAGATCCACGTTGAAGCGAATCTGGCCGGCGCCGGCCGCCAGTCGCTGCGCCAAGCTGCCGAGACGTTTCTCGACCACCGCCAGATAGGCGTTGAGGTTGTCGGCACGGGTGAAAAATTGGCCGTCGTAAGTCTTGTCGTCGGCCAGCCGTTCGAGATAGCGGTACAGCGCCGTGATGCCCTTACGGTACTCCGACTCGGTGGACGGCAAAATCCAGGATTCCGAATCGTAGTTGAACTGCGGATCGGCGACTTGCAAATCCTTGTCTTCGACCGATTGGGTTTGCGAACGGCTGAAATCGTTGCGCATCGAGCGCACCAGGTCGCGCAGTTCGGTCAGGGCGCCGAATTCCCAGTTCGGGATGTTATCCAGATAAATCCCCGGCGGGGTAAGGTCGTTGCTCAGGTAGCCACCGGGCTTGTCCAGCAGGGTCTCGGCGATGCGGATGGCGGCCGCGGTGGTCACGTAGCCAGGCACCAGCTTTTTCTCGTCCTTGTTGGCCATTTCCAGCGCGCTTTCGCGCACATCGAAGTCGCCGGGCGAGCGCGACCAGACAAAGCCGAGCACGACCACCACAATGACGTAGGTGACCGCGAACAGACCCAGAGTCCACCACAACCCTTTTTCCTTCCAGGTGCGTGGATTGTAAAAAGTCGCCACCTGGGTGACTTTGCTACCCAGGTTCGGTTTTTTCGCGGATGCGGAGTCTTGCGGGTCCATGTCGTATTCCTTGGTTCGATGGTTCGGAATGGGTTCCAGTGAGTTCACATCTGGCGGATGCGGGTCAGTTGCTCCTCCAGCTTGAGGATAGCCGTTTGGAGTTCCGCCAAGCGGATGCGTTCTTTCTCGACCACCGCGGCCGGGGCGCGGCCGAGAAAGTCGGCGTTGCCCAGCTTGGCCGCGCCGCGTTCCTCTTCCTTGCGTAACTTGGCGATTTCCTTGTCGAGGCGGGCGCTCTCCGCCGCCTTGTCGATCAGGCCAGCCATCGGAATCAGGATATTCATGCCGCCGACCAGGGCGGTGGCGGCTTCCGGGGCCGGCGCGTCATCGTCCAACCAGTCGATCGTTTCCAACCGGCCCAGGGTGCTCAACGCCCGGCGATGCCGCTCCAGCCGCGCGCGATCGTCGCTGGAACCGTACTGCAGCAGCACCGGCAGCGGTTTGCCCGGCGCGATGTTCATCTCGGCGCGAATGCGGCGCACGCCCAGCAGGAACTGCCGCAGCCATTCGATCTCGGCGACCGCGGCGTTATCGGCCCGCGTCCGGTCCGCTTCGGGATAGGGCTGGAGCATGATGGAAATCCCCCCACTGACTTCGTTCGCCCCCCCCTTTGTCAAAGGGAGGTTGGGGGGGATTTTCCCGACCAGGGGCGCGACCCGTTGCCAGATTTCCTCGGTGAGGAACGGCATCAGCGGATGCAGCAGGCGCAGCAGGGTTTCCAGCACATGAACCAGGGTCTGCCGCGTCCCGCGCTGCGCCGCCTCGGAACTGGCGGGGTCGGTCAGCACCGGCTTGGACAGTTCCAAATACCAGTCGCAGAATTCGTTCCAGGTAAATTCGTAGATCGCCTGCGCCATTTGATCGAGACGGTAGTCCCGCACCGCGGTGTTGACTTCGTCGATGGTGCGTTGCAGGCAGGCCAGAATCCAGCGGTCGGCCTGACTGAGTTCGATCTCGCCGCCATTCAGGCCGGTGTCCTTCCCTTCGGTGTTCATCAACACGTAACGGGCGGCATTCCACAGCTTGTTGCAGAAGTTGCGGTAACCCTCGACCCGGCCCATGTCGAACACGATGTCGCGCCCGGTCGTCGCCAGCGCGGCGAAGGTGAAGCGCAGCGCGTCGGCGCCGTGGGCGTGGATGCCGGTCGGAAATTGCTTGCGGGTGTCCTTCTCGATGCGTGGCGCCATTTGCGGTTGCATCAGTCCGCTGGTGCGCTTGGCCACCAGCTCGTCCAGGCCGACGCCGTCGATGATGTCCAGCGGGTCCAGCACGTTGCCCTTGGATTTCGACATTTTGTTGCCGTCCTGGTCGCGCACCAGGCCGTGGATGTAGATCTCGCGAAATGGCGCGTCGCCCATGAATTTCAGGCCCATCATGATCATCCGCGCCACCCAGAAGAAGATGATGTCGAAACCGGTGACCAGCACGCTGGTGGGATAGAAGGTCTTGAGCGCATCCGTGTTCTCCGGCCAGCCGAGGGTCGAGAACGGCCACAGCGCCGAGGAGAACCAGGTGTCCAGCACGTCGGCATCCTGCTCCAGCGCCACGTTTGGGTCCAGGCGGTGCTTGGCGCGCACCTCCGCCTCGTCGCGCCCGACGTAGACTTTGCCGCTGGCGTCGTACCAGGCCGGGATGCGGTGGCCCCACCAGATTTGCCGGCTGATGCACCAATCCTCGATCCGGTTCAGCCAGTCGAAATAGGTCTTCTCCCAGTTTTCCGGGATGAACCGGATCTTGCCGGTTTTGACGGCGGCGATGGCGGGTCCGGCCAGCGGACCGGTTTTCACGTACCACTGATCGGTCAACAGCGGCTCGATCACCGCGTGGCTGCGGTCGCCGCGCGGCACCATCAGCTTGTGTGGCCGGGTCTCTTCGAGCAGCCCCTGTTCCTCCAGGTCGCCGATGATGCGCCGGCGGGCCTCGAACCGATCCAGGCCGCGATAGGACTCCGGGCCGTTCTCGTTGATTCGGGCGTCGGGCGTAAACACGTTGATCAACGGCAGTTTATGGCGCTGGCCGACCGCGTAGTCGTTGAAATCGTGCGCTGGGGTGATCTTGACGCAGCCGGTACCGAAGGTCGGGTCCACGTACTCGTCGGCAATGATCGGGATATTGCGTCCGGTCAGCGGCAGAACGGCGTGCAGGCCGATCAGGTGCTTGTAGCGCTCGTCGTCGGGATGCACGGCCACGGCGGCATCGCCGAGCAGGGTTTCCGGGCGGGTGGTGGCGACGATCAGATCGCCGCCGCCCTCGACCAGCGGATAGCGGATGTGCCACATGAATCCGCTTTCCTCGGCGCTGACCACTTCCAGATCGGAGACGGCGGTGTGCAACACCGGATCCCAGTTGACCAGCCGCTGGCCGCGATAAATCAGCCCTTCCTCGTACAGGCGGACGAACACCTCGCGCACGGCGGCGGATAAGCCGTCGTCCATGGTGAAGCGCTCGCGGCCCCAATCCACCGAGGCGCCCATCCGCCGCAACTGGCGGGTGATGGTGCCGCCGGATTCCGCCTTCCAGGTCCAGACCCGCTCGATGAACGCGTCGCGGCCCAGATCGTGGCGGGTTCGGCCCTCGCCGGCCAGTTGCCGCTCGACCACCATTTGCGTGGCGATGCCGGCGTGATCGGTGCCGGGTTGCCACAGGGTGTTATGACCCTTCATCCGGTGATAGCGGGTCAGCGCGTCCATGATGGTGTCCTGGAAAGCATGTCCCATGTGCAGGGTGCCGGTGACGTTCGGCGGCGGGATCATGATGCAGTAGGGCATACCCTGGCCGCTGGGGGCGAAATAGCCTCGCTCCTCCCAGAAGGCGTACCAGCGCTGCTCGATCGCGTGCGGTTCGTAGGTCTTGTCCATGGCTGTTATCGGTTGTTCGGGGAGTCGGCGGGCGCGTGGCCGCTAGGAATCACGGAGTCGGGGTGTTCGAGGAACGCAGTATAACCCAGCTTGTCGGCGGTGAGGCCCGCGCCCGGCGGCAAAGAAAAACCCGCCGGGCGGCGGGTTCTGGGTGGGATACCCGGACGGGCGGTGTCCAGGTGTCTATTTTTTCTTGGTCGGTTTCGCGGCTTTGGCGGGTTCCACCGAGATCGCCAGTTCCTCGGTGTAGGTGAGCAGCACCTGGTCGCCGACGTCGAGCCGGCCGAGGTTCGCGTCGGCGGGCGCCTTCACGGTCAGCGTGCGTTCCGGACCCTGGAAGGTGATCTTGCGCGTTTTGGGATCGATCGCCAGGATGTTGGCGATAATCTCGACCGTGTTGCGCATGCTGCCCGCCGGTTTTTGTCCGAGTGGGGCGCGACTGCCGCTGACGGTGTCCTTTCGGCTCGTGATTCCGCCGGTGGTATCCCGGTTGATCCGCACCGCCACGGCCTCGGTGTACTTCACCACCACCCGGTCGCCCACCCGAACCTGGGGCAGGTTGCGCGCTTCTTCGCTGACGTGAACGGTAAAGGGTTGGCCGCCCTTCTGCTTGAGCGTCACCACCCGGTTTTTCAGATCGACCGCCTGTACCGTCGCGGTCATGGTGACGGTTTCGCTGTCGGCGATCGCCGGCGCGGACGCCGCCGCCTGCGGGGCGGCAGACGCTTTTTCCATCTCCGCCTTGTTCTTATCCTGACCCGTCAGGCTGGCGCAACCCACGGTCGTTAGCAAACTCACCATGCCCAGAACGGCCACGATGCGCTCTTTCATGATACTTTTCTCCTTGACGGGGATAACCCCTGATTAAGACATTGTTTGGAAATTGTTTTCAGGAATGGACGCTTGGCGGATGTCACAACCGGCCGGGGTGATCGGGGCGAAGCGCGCGCACAGTATAGCGATCCCCCGCTCGCCTGGAATGGTCTTCCTTAAGTTTTCTTCTAAAATTAACCGGGTCGATGCCTGCCGTTTTTCAGGCAGCGCGACTTGGCCACATTTAGCCATGACCGAGGTGTGCGGAAACCGACCGGCGAACGCGAGGCATCGGCTCCGCCCAAGACTTAAGGTGTTCATGGGCGTGTCGCCTGTCGCCCGAACCAAGGATTATCCTTTTACACCCACCGAGAATCCGTCATGCCATTAAGCGCTCATCTCCTGCGTGAACTCAGTAAAGGCAAGTTTCCCCTGTTATCCTCCTCGGGCATTCCGCTTTGGCGAGAGCTGGTTGATGCGTTAAAGGTGGATGCGAAGAAAACCGTTGCGGAAATCAAAACCGCGATGCAGAAAGCCAGCAGGGACTACGACGATTACTATCCCTCGGAGATAGAGGTCAATTCGGTTCTCATCCATACCGGTCAGGATGATGTGGATGCCTTTCTCGGCCAAGCGCACAATCACCTCTGCAAGGATTTTGGGATTGCTAGCCGGCCAGCGGTTCAGACATGTGTGCAGGGCATTCGATATGTGATGCAGAACCGCGCCGACCCCCTGCCTAACTCGGATGTCATCCTTGGACTGGATGCCCATCATCAGATGGGTACGGGTTTGATCGCCAATACGTTGACCTGTTTACCGGACCCGGCATGGGGAGTCGAATTTGGTTCGGTGCCGGACCAGGATGAGATTGGGCGCTTGGCGCCTGTCTGGAATATCTTGAAACGGCGCGCCTATGAAAACCAGGGCGCGCTGACTCAGTACGGCGCCAAACCACACTATGTCTTGGCGCATTTGCTCAACCATAATTTGAATGGCTCCGGCGAGGAGCCGAGAAATATGGTGCCTTTTTGGGCGGCGTCCAATACGCAGATGGCAAAGCAGGCGGAGAGACACGTCAAGGAACTCGTGTTGCAAGGCGTCGAGGTGATATACAACATAACCTGCGGCCAGCCGGTTGGCATGACGCCTGGCCGATTGGCGTTGCAACCACTATGCGACCCGGAACAATGGGAGTTGGTCGAAGCCGAACAGTGGCTTCCGGAAAGCTTCATCATTACTTGCGATGCGTGGGATAGCGATCAAAACGATTGGGTCAGAGTCGTCAACGTGACGATTGACAATTATGTACCCGAAACGGTGCCTTACTTGCTGTAGAGGGGTCACCGGGCATCGCATTAAGCCCTCCGCCGCAAATCCCGCGACGATAATGCGCAAGAGTGAGCGGTCGGGCCGTCTCTTGCGCAAGCGGCTTATCTCTCCACCAACACGATGTGCAGCCGGAGCGGGCCGTGCGCACCCATTTGCACGGTCTGTTCGATGTCGGCGCTGCGCGAGGGGCCGGTGATGAAATTGACCGTGCGCGGCATCCCCGAACCGCGCGCCCGCAGCAGATCCCAGGCGTCCTCGTAAGCGCCGACGATACGGTCGGTGCGCAGCACCACGATATGCGTGTCCGGCAGAAAATTCAGCGTGGTCGGACTGTGCGGCCCGGATAGCAGCATCAGCGTGCCGGTCTCGGCGATGCCGGCGAAGGCCAGCGATACGCTGGTCTTGTCGCCGTCCACCGCCGCGCGGCGTTCGATACGCAGGGTCGGTTCCTCCGGCCACGGCAGCGCCGCCAGTTCCGGGTCCGACGCCATGACCAGTTCGAGCGGCACGCCCTCGCAGTCCAAAAAGGCCGACACCGCCACCGGCACCTCCTCGGGATGGGTCACCGGGTCCACGGTCGCCGCCGCGTTCCGGGCCATCCGCACGAAGAGATCCACCTGTTCGAAATGCGGGCATTGCGCCCGCGCCGGAATCGGGTTGCGCGGCGGATGCGCCAGCCGCGTTTCCAGTTCCGTCCGCCGCGCGCCCGCCACGGGACCGCGCTTCAAGCCCCGCCGGAGGGTGTTCAGAATCTGTTCGCGCGCCTCGCTCATGATCGTGCTCCCCTCTGGGCTGCCCATTGCTGCTGGAAAGTTTGGCCCTGTGGAGCGGGCAGGTCGCGCCAAGCGGTCCAGCCGCCCGCCAGCGGCAGGTGCTTGATGCGCCCTTTCCGGCCTCCCAACCGGCGCAGCAACCAGGCCCCGAAACCGGCGGCGATCCGATAAAGCTTCGGACGTTTGGCGAAAAAGGCCCACGCGCTCAGACCGAAGCGGACCCCCGCCGGGGACAGATGTTGCTCGAACTCCCGCTCGCGCCAGTGGCGCATCATCTTCGGCAGCGGGATATGCATCGGGCAGACTTCCTCGCAGCGACCGCAGAACGTGGAAGCGTTCGGCAACTGGCTGGCGGCGTCGATGCCGATCAGTTGCGGGGTCAACACCGAGCCCATCGGTCCCGGATAGACCCAGCCGTAGGCGTGGCCGCCGATGGCGCCGTACACCGGGCAATGGTTCATGCAGGCCGAACAGCGGATGCAACGCAGCATGTCCTGGAACTCGCCGCCCACCATGCCGCTCCGGCCATTGTCCAGCAGCACCACATGAAACTGTTCCGGGCCATCCAGATCCTCCGGGCGGCGCGGTCCGCTGGAGAAGGTGGTGTAGACGGTGATCTCCTGGCCAGTGGCGGAGCGGGTCAGCAGCCGGAGCAAAGCGCCGACATCCTCCAGGGTCGGCACCATCTTTTCGATGCTGGCCAATATGATATGGACGCGCGGCAGAATCTGGGTCAGATCGCCGTTGCCCTCGTTGGTGACGATGACCGTGGCGCCGGTCTCGGCGACGCAGAAGTTGGCTCCGGTGATGCCGACATCTGCGCTCAGGAATTGCTGGCGCAACACCTGACGGGCCTCGTTCATCAGCGCCCGCGGTTCCTCGTTGCGTTCGGTGAAACCGTAGGGGCCGTGATGGGCGTGAAAGGCGTCGGCCACCTGATCGCGGTTGAGGTGGATGGCCGGGGCGATGATGTGGCTGGGATGTTCGTGGCGCAGTTGGATGATGTACTCGCCCAGATCGGTTTCCACCGGCTGGATGCCGTGGGCTTCGAGAAACTCGTTCAGGCCGATTTCCTCGCTGATCATGCTCTTGCCCTTGGTCACCCGCCGGGCGGCAACCGAACGGCAAATGTCGAGCACGATTTGCCGGGCCTCGGCGGCGTCGCGCGCCCAGTGAACCTGGCCGCCCTGCTCAATCACCTTGGCCTCGAACCGTTCCAGATAGAAATCCAGATGCTCCAGTACATGGTTCTTCAGATCGCGGCCGGCGGCGCGCAATTGATCGAACTCGGGCAATTTGGCGATGGCGGCGGCCCGTTTGCCGGGAAAACCGGCTTTGAGGTTTTTCAAGGCCCGTTGCAAGGCGGCGTCGCGCAGGGCGGCACCGGCGTTGCTTTTGAAGGTCTGGCTGGTCACTTGCATGGCGCGTCTCCCCGGTCGGGTTCGCCGATGGCCGGCGCATCGGCCATCCCGGCCAGTACTTCGGCAATGTGCCGGACCCGGATCGCCGCGCCTTCGCGTTGCAGTTTGCCGGCCATGTTCAGCAGGCAACCCAGATCGCCGGCCAGCAGGGTACCGGCTTCGCTGGCCTGAATGTGGGCGGCTTTTTCGCTGACCATGCGATTGGACAATTCGGGATATTTGACGCAGAACGCGCCGCCGAAGCCGCAGCACACCTCGCTCTCGGCCATCTCCCGCAAGTCGAGATCCGCGACCGTGGCCAGCAAGCGGCGCGGTTGCGATTTGATACCCAATTCCCGCAACCCGGAACAGGAGTCGTGGTAGGTCACGGTATCGGGGTAACGCGCGATCACCCGCTCCACGCCGAGCACGTCGGTCAGGAACGACACCAGTTCGTAGGTCTTGGCGCTCAAGCGTTCCGCGCGGGCTTGCCAGGCGGGATCGCCGTCGAACAGCGGCGGGTAGTGTCGTTTGATGATGCCGCCGCAGGAGCCGGATGGCGCGACCACGTAATCGAAATCCTCGAACGCGGCGATGACCCGCCGCGCCAAGTCACGAGCGTCGGCGCGGTCGCCGGAATTGTAGGCCGGCTGGCCGCAGCAGGTCTGGGCGGCCGGGACTTCGACCGCGCAGCCGGCGTCTTCCAGCAGTTTCACGGCGGCGAAACCGACCGTCGGGCGGAATACGTCCACCAGACAGGTCACGAACAGGCCGACGCGCGGTTTGGGGGAACATGACGAAGTCTCGCTCATCGCGATCTCCCTATTTTATTTTTCCTGAATGCGCAGGGTCACGATGAACCGTTCGGTCACCGAGCCCTCCCCTTCCCAGATCCGCCAGTGCTTGAGCTTGAGAACGACCTCGCCCGGTTGGCGGGCGGTGAAAGTGAAGGTACGCATGCCGCGTGCTCCGATGAAGCCTTCCGTCGGGTCTTCGAAGTCGGTGCTGTCCAGCGCCAGCCGTTGCCGATCGGTTTCATCGACAGCCCAAACAAAGCCGGTGCCATGGCTTTCCGGCAAACGCACCACGATCCGTTCCCCGACCCGGACTTCGGCGGTGCGCTGATCATCGTCGCGGGTAAGCACCAGCACGCCGTTCTCCCGCGAACCGGCGCTGGATTCACTGTCGGGTTTGGAGGCGCAGCCAACCACCAGCAGCGCGGCCAACGCCAGTAGCGCTGCGGTGAGACGCGCGAGGCGAACAAGGCGCGGTTTAGGCGTTAAGGGCATGAGATTTCACCGGTTCGTTGGCGGGCGGGAATGATTGAGAATGGATGTCGCGAATTGTAGGCGACCCGCGCCTGGGTCGGAAAGTTTCGAGCGATGTTCCGGCTCTTATATGTTTGGAGTTTGGTAGGGTTTTGATTGACGTGGTAGCACGATTTCCCTCTGGGACATCGAGATCCCGTCGATGAGCCTGAAGCGCCACGTCGTTGTTTCCGTGACCCCGAAGCCCGGACAGTTGATCGGATTCGAGTCCGCATCGCGCAAGGTTGGGACGAGGCACACATCATGATGAAAAATTCGGTCGTAACCACGGTTGAGGCCGCGATGGCGGGTGACTGTTGGGTCGGGATCGATGTCGCCAAGGGGCATCTCGACGTGGCAACCTGGCCGGTGGTGGAACGCGTGCGGGTCAGCCGCGACGAGGCCGGCTTGGCCCAGTTGGTGGCTTGGTTGCAGGCCCGGCCGCCGAACTTGATCGTGTTGGAAGCCACGGGCGGTTTGGAGGCGCCGGTGGTGGCGGCGCTGGTGGAAGTGCGCCTGCCGGCGGCGGTAATCAATCCCCGCCAAGCCCGGGATTTCGCCAAGGCCCTCGGGCGGCTGGCCAAGACCGACGCGCTGGATGCGGAGGTGCTGGGGTGAGGAGGTTTATTTTGAGCTTCCCAAATTGCTGGCGGAATCCGCACAGCCAGCAGTGCCCGACTCGTGCCCGCCGATGACTGAATTCTTGAGTGTTTCACTGATATTTTTGGGTTCTTAACTATAATCCTAGCAACGAGCCGTCCGATGGCCATCCCCGAGTGGCGAGCGCTGGATAACCTGCGTGCGAGCGTTGTGACTGGGACGAACGGTGGACGAGGTCAAAAAACCGTATCCAGGCCGATGGTAGTGTTCCAGACATGGATTTCATACCTCAAGCTTCCAGCTCCCCCTCCACGCCCAGCAAACAGGAAATGCTCTATGAATACGGCAGAACGGTGTGTTCGATTGATGTCCCCGCGGTCACTTTCGCCTTCGCTGGTCGCTCTCTTCTTGTTGGCGTTTGTTTTTTCCGAGAGCCACTCCGCCTCGGTCGGTTGGGACTCGCCGCCGGCGGCTAGCAGGGTACCCATGACGCTGCCCGCCCAGCCACTCAAGCGGGATTACCGCACCACCGCGATACCCCTCCAAGTCGTGCTGGACCCGGTCACGGCCACGGAGAAAGCCACCCTGGCGGCGCCGCGCAAGGGCCAGCCGCTGAAGGTGGGGTTCGCACGGGACATGCCGCCACCCTATCAGGGGGATTTATCTCCATGGCTGACCTGGGAATCCCTGCCCGGCGATGGTCGGGTCGCGGCCTTTTCGGTCACCTCGCCGGGGGCGCGGGCGATTCGAGTGGGGGTCGAACTGGAGGGGCTGCCCGAGAACGCGGAAATGCGTTTTTTCGGGAGCAAGAATTCCGACACCTTCGGCCCCTTCACCGCCAGATCCCTGCGCGCCCAGCAAGCGGGGAGCGATGCCGCCGGCACCGAAACTGCCCCGACTCTGTTCTGGTCGCCGGTGATCGAGGGGGAAACCGCCGGGGTAGAGATTTATCTGCCCGGGCCGGTGGAAAGCGGGTTTCCAATGCGGGCGTCCAAGATACAGCACCTGGCGTATTCGCTTCAGTATCCCGACGAAAAGGATCTTTCTGGTATCGGCAGCTCCGCGGCTTGCAACATCGACGTCAAATGCCGCGACACGGTGCCCAGCGATTTAAGCGCCGCAGTGGCCAAAATCATTTACAGCGACGCCCAAAGCAGTTTTCTGTGCACGGGCACCTTGCTCAACGATAATGATCCCAATACCAGAATTCCATATTTCATGACCGCCAACCACTGCCTGTCGACCCAATCGGTCGCCAACACTATCAACAGCTACTGGTTTTTCGAACGCGCGGTCTGCGAGGGACCGAACCCAACATCCGTCATCCAGTTCGCCGGCGGCGCCGACTTGCTCGCCACCGGCGCCAGCACCGACTTTACCTTCCTGCGCTTGCGGGATGCGCAAATCAGCAGCCTGCCGGGCATCCAATTTGCCGGCTGGACCACGACCAATCCGGTCGGCCGGACGGCGGTGGGCATCCATCATCCCCAGGGCGACTTGAAAAAATGGAGTCAAGGCACGGCTGATCGATTCGCTCCCTGGACTGGTGAGGGTTCGGTCGACACAAGCGACAACCACATCCAGGTGACTTGGTCGCAAGGGATTACCGAAACAGGAAGTAGCGGATCCGGCATCTTCGTGATTACCGGCGAGCAAAACGGCCTGCAACTGTTTGTCGGCGATTTGCACGGTGGCGCTTCATCCTGCGCGAACCCGACGGCATCTGATTTATATGGCCGTTTTGACTTGACGTTTCCTGCGGTCAGTCAATGGTTGAGCCCGTCGTCGGGCGGTGGCAAGGCCACCCTGGAAAGCCCGCAACCGGGTTCGTTCGAAAGTGGAATCGGGCTGATCCGGGGCTGGATCTGTCAGGCCAACACCGTGGAGGTGCAGATCGACGGCGGCGCGCGACAACGAGTGGCTTACGGCACCACGCGGGAGGATACGGTGGCGGCCTGCGGCGACGCCGACAACGGCTTTGGCGCCACCTTCAACTGGAACCGGCTGGGCGACGGCACCCACAACCTGCGGGCCTTCGCCGACGGTGCCGAATTCGCCAACGTCAATTTCACCGTGACCACCCTGGGTGAAGAGTACTTACGGGGCGCCAGCGGCGAGTATCCGGTCGCCAACTTCCCGCAGGCCGGCACGAACGTGACGCTGCGCTGGGCCGAATCCCATCAGAACTTCGTGATCGTGGGCGCCAGCCGGAATGCGGCCAGCATCCAACCGGCCGCGATGGTCCCCCCGCTGGCGCAATTTCCGGCCACCCTGGAAAGCCCGCAACCGGGTTCGTTCGAAAGTGGAATCGGGCTGATCCGGGGCTGGATCTGTCAGGCCAACACCGTGGAGGTGCAGATCGACGGCGGCGCGCGACAACGAGTGGCTTACGGCACCACGCGGGAGGATACGGTGGCGGCCTGCGGCGACGCCGACAACGGCTTTGGCGCCACCTTCAACTGGAACCGGCTGGGCGACGGCACCCACAACCTGCGGGCCTTCGCCGACGGTGCCGAATTCGCCAACGTCAATTTCACCGTGACCACCCTGGGTGTGGAGTTCCTGCAAGGAGCCAGCGGTCAATACACTTTCCCGGATTTCCCCCGGTCCGGCGGCAACGTCGTCGTGCGCTGGGCAGAGCCCCATCAGAACTTTGTCATCGTCTCGTTTACCACCGGATCGCGGCTGGCGCCGCGATGACGTTGTGTGGGGCTCTGCACGACAAACCGGGCATTTCGGTGTGCCTCCCGCATTCTTATACGGTAAGAAGAGAGATGGACCCATTTGCTTGGACAGTTTTCCACTGAGATAAGTGGAGCTTTGCGGGTTAGCGTTATCCACGGTGGCGGTTGCCGAGGGTCCATCCAGACCGTAGGTGGGTAACGCGGGTCTCATGCGGCTTGTTTCTCCTATGGCCTAAGCCCGATTGTTAGGATCGTGATCATGCTGGATATTGTCGCGCTATTGGTTACCTTGACCGCTCTCTTCAGTTACATCAACCACCGTTTCATTAAACTCCCCACCACCATTGGGGTCATGGCGCTGGCCATGTTGCTCAGCCTGATCCTGATGAGCCTGGGCGAACTGGGATACGCGCCGATCGAACAGCGGGCCGAGGCCATCATCGGCGGCATCGACTTCAACCAGGTGCTGATGCAAGGCATGCTCTCCCTGTTGCTGTTCGCCGGCGCCCTGCATGTCGATCTGGAGGAATTGGCCCGGAAGAAATGGCCGATCGGCATTCTGGCGACCGTCGGCGTGGTGGCCTCCACCTTTTTGGTGGGCATCGCCTCCTGGCTGGTGCTCAACTTTTTGTTCGGCATCTCGATTGCCCTGCTGTACTGCCTGCTGTTCGGCGCCCTGATTTCGCCCACCGATCCGATCGCCGTGCTCGGCATTCTAAAATCCGCCAAGGCCCCCAAGAGCCTGGAGATCAAGATCGCCGGGGAATCGCTGTTCAACGACGGCGTCGCCGTGGTGGTGTTCGCCATCCTGCTCGGTCTGGCCGTGGGCGGCGAAGCGGTAACGCCCGGCGGGGTCGCCCTGCTGTTCGTCGAGGAAGCGCTGGGCGGCATCGTGTTCGGCCTGGCGATCGGTTATGCCGCCTATCGGCTGCTGAAAAGCATCGATCGCTACGATGTCGAAATTCTGATCACCTTGGCGCTGGTGCTGGGCGGCTATGCGCTGGCCATTCACCTGCATGTTTCCGGACCCATCGCCATGGTGGTGGCTGGCTTGATGATCGGCAATCACGGCCGCAGCCTGGCGATGTCGGACGCCACGCGCGAGCATCTGGATACCTTCTGGGAACTCATCGACGAGATTCTGAACGCCGTGCTGTTCGTGCTGATCGGCCTGGAAGTGGTCATCCTGACCTTCACGCGCGATTATCTGCTGGCGTCCCTCATGATCATCCCGATTGTGTTGCTGGTCCGGCTGGCGTGCGTGGGCCTACCCGTAAGTATCATGCGGCGTCGGTTCGGCTTTGCGTTTTCGCCGCATGCCGTCAAGATCATGACCTGGGGCGGATTGCGCGGCGGCATTTCCGTGGCTCTGGCGCTGTCGTTGCCGACGGGGCCGGAACGCCAGATCGTGCTGGCGTTGACCTACATCGTGGTGCTGTTCTCGATTCTGGTGCAGGGCTTGACGGTGGGCCGGTTGATCGAAGCGACGGTGGTTCCCGCCAATCCCGGCGCGGGTAATCCGTAAGCCAATCGGTTCGCCGCCATGCTTTCGGGAGGATCAAGCATGAAACCCGCGCTGATGTTCGCCGTTGTGCTGGCGCTGGTCTTACCGGCTCGGGCGCAGGTCTATAAGTGGACCGACGCCGACGGGCGAGTCCATTACGGCGGGGCTCCGCCCGCCGCCGATCAACCCGCGCAGACTCTGGACATTCAGTCTCAACCCACGCCGGACGGCGAGGTGGATAACGTCGGTGCGATGCGGCGGGCCACTCGGGAGTTGCGCGAATTGCGCGCGGTGAATCGAGGCGTCTCGGTGCGCGAGCTCGATCGCCCCCGTTCCTCGCGTCGCAAGAAGAACACGCCCACACACATCGGTTACGAGGACCAGGCCAAAATCGACAATCTCAATAGCGATATTCGGCGCCTGTCTTCCTCGACCCTGGGCAGCGCACGCAGCCACAGCCGCGAGATCCGCGCGGCCAAAAGCGAACTGCGGCAGATTTATCGCAAGTACGGCATCAAGCCGCCGTAGGTAGTGCTTCAGACGTGGATATTGAGTTCAATAACTACTTTATATTCATTTAGTTGATGGTCATTATATCCACGTCAGGAACAGCACCCCCGCTCGCCCAAGGCAAAACGCCGGGCGCGGGGAAATAAGTCCAGTGGCGGAATCAGCCAAGCCAGCAGTTCATGGCAGGCTTGCACCGCCCGAGGAACGGAATCACGCGAATGTTCATTGGCCATTGTGGATAATTTTTCAAAAAAATCGCCCGCGCTTCGCGTGAAGATAGAGGGTAAAACAATAAAAATCAAATTGTTATAATGATCTGGCGAGACGGAACCCCGCGTTGTCGTTGCGACCCGCCGGCGTGAGCCCGCCACGGTTGGCGGAACGCACCCACGCAAGATCGTTGCGCCAGGAGCCACCGCGCAACGACCGGGGGCCCCCTGTATTATTATCAGCACAATCACTCTCCGCGCCGCTGTAGCTCTTGTCGTATAACGAACAGGTCCATTCCCAGATATTCCCGCTCATGTCATAAAGTCCGAAGCCGTTGGCGGCTTTTTGGCCCACCGGGTGGACCTGGTTGCCACTGTTGGCGTTATGCCAGGCCAGCCGCTCGGGACCGTCGCCACCACAGTAGCGTTGTCCCGCCATGCCACCTCGGCAGGCATACTCCCATTCGGCTTCGGTGGGGAGGCGGTAGGTCCGGCCCGTTCGGGCGTTGAGTTTTTGCAGATACGTTTGGACATCGTTCCAAGAGACATTTTCCACGGGGTGGTCGTCGCCGCGTTTGAAACGGGACGGGTTGTCGCCCATCGCCGCTTGCCATTGCCCTTGGGTGACTTCGTATCGACCGACCTCGAAAGCGTCCACGCAGACCCGGTGCTGCCGTTCGTCATCATCCCGATCCGCTTCCGAGGCTGGACTGCCCATCTCAAAACACCCACCAGGGATGCGCACCACTTCCGGTTCGAACGATGATCGTGGTACCGCGGCGGGTGCGGACGGTTCCGCTGGCAAGGCGATCTTCAGTTCTTGCGCGCCCGCCGCCAGCGCGTGCCACGCCCGGTCGGTTCGATAGCCGGGGGCGCTCACTTCAATGTCAAAATCGCCCGGCGCCAATTCAATCCCGTCCCGATACGCCGGGTCGATGTTCATGATGCGAACTTGAGCCTCGGGCGGTTCGGTTTTGACCGTCAGATAGGCGCGCGGCTCTACAGTGGGCACTGGTTCCGCCGGCGGCGGCGCTGGAATCGGCGGCGATTCGGCGACCGACGGCGTTGCAACCATCGGCGGCTTGGGTAAATCCGGTGGAGTTCTCAACCCAATCGACCACCCACCCCACGCTATCAACCCGACCACGGCGATGGCCGTCGTCGCGCTCCCCCAGTTCGACCTTGACGAGCGTTCCGGGGCTGCTTTGGGCGGGGGTGGCGTTTCCGGGCGCGGTGGCTTCGCGGTGGATTCCGACGCCGCCTTGGGCGGAATCGATGGTTGTGGCGCGGCTTGGGGTCGGGTCGGCGGTTCGGGCGGCGGTGTCGGGCGCGGTTTGTCGTCTTCCGCCAGTGCGGTTTCCAGATGCTGCTTGAACGCCGTGATCGATTGCAGCCGCTGTTCCGGTTCCACCGCCAGCGCCCGGAGCAGGGCGGCATCCAGCGCCGGCGGGAGATCCGGGAGAAAATGGCGGGCCGGTTTCAGCAACTCCGGTTGTTGCAGCAGCGTCGCCTGTTTCCGGTCCAGCGCCGACGGCGGCCGCTGCGCGGTTAGCATGAAGTACAGGGTGGCCGCCACGGCGTAGACGTCGGTCCACGGTCCCTGCCGGTTCAAATGGCCTTGCAGGTACTGTTCGTAGGGCGCAAAGCCTTCGGAAAAGATCAGCAAGCTGCGGGTGTGGGTGCCGGTCACCTGCCGGGCCGAGCCGAAATCCAGCAGAATCAGTTCGTCGTCATGGGTCAGATACAAGTTGCCCGGCTTGATGTCCCGGTGCATGAATCCGGCTTGATGTACTTTCTCCAAGCCGGCCAGTACCGGCAGCAGCAGCGCGACCGCTCGCCGCCATGGCAACCGGACTCCCGGTTGTCCTTTTCGGGGCGGTTTCAGATGCCGCCCCAGGTCTTCGCCTTCATAGTAGTCCATCACCAGATAGGCGGTGTCGTTCGACTCGAAGAAGTTTACCACCCGCACCAGATGCGGATGGCGCAGTCGCGCGATGGTCCTTACCACCTATCAGTTTCTCATCACGGGGCAAACCCGATAGAAAGGAGGTAA
>JARSSH010000032.1 GCA_029624815.1 Candidatus Competibacter sp. | reverse complement strand
CGGTGCTGTACATGGCCACGGTCACGGCCAGCCGCTGTAATCCGGTCATCAAGGCCTTCTACCGGCGCCTGCGTGACGCGGGCAAACCGGCCAAGGTCGCCCTGACCGCCTGTATGCGCAAGTTGTTGACGATCCTGAACGCCATGCTCAAGGCTAAAACCCCCTGGCAACCGCCCGCGGAGTGCAAGCCTTGAGTCGCTTCAACACAGTTGCTCCCCCCGTGGAAGAGGGGTTGGGGGTGAGGGCTTTTTTCGAGAGCCCGGTTCCCGGTGGGTCTTGATCAAGACACCCCTCAATCGAATTTCCCCTGATCGAGCTGCTCCAGCAGCAGCGGCGTGACATCGTCGAAACGAACGATCCGCCGGCCCCGATGATCGCGCAGGAAATCCTTGGCCTCTTCTTCGCTGCCGAGCGGCACCAGTTCGTGGCCCATCGGTCCGAGCATGTCGGAACCGATCACGTACCAGGCGGCGCGGGCGTCGATCCGGCTCAGGCTGTAATACTCGGTCACGCCGATGCGGGCGATGTCGTCCTGGCTGTGGTCAGGGGCGTACCTCGCCAGATTCAGCAGATACTTGAACAGATCCTTGGCGCCGTCGAAGTGATGGGCGTGCCCGTCCTGATATACCACCGTCGCCACCCAGTCGGGATAGAGGCCGACGAACATGCCGCAGACCGGGCAGGTATCCTTGGGACCGGGCGCAGGCAGTTGCAAAGGTTCGGCCCAGACCGCCGCCAGATTGAAGAGCAGCAGCCATGCCGCCAGTCGATGAATTTCACCTCTCGGTTCGAGGCGGAGGGAGTGTTTCACTGCCCGGTTCCGGCCTGACCGGCGCGTTGCCGCCGTTCCGCCCGTTTTTTACGGATCATTTGGGTATCGCTGGCCATGCTCAGATAGGCGGCGCGCAAGGCGGCGTCGAAATTTCCCAACTCTCCGCCCTGCGTCTCCTTGGCCGCTTCCGCCGCCGGCCGGGAACCGAAAGCGATCTTGCTCTGCCGGGTCATCACCCCCGGCAGCTTGGAGCCGACCAGATAGATCGCCTTGTCAACGTTCACCAGCGGTTTCGGCTCGGCGGCGGCACCGTAGTCGGCGGCGTAGATGGCCTTCGGTCCCCGGTCCATGTTCAATGACAGGCTCAGCGCGGCGCAGTGCAGCGAACAGGTCGGGTCCACCCGGTCGTCCTGGTAATGGATCAGATGACGGCTGTCATGGAACTGGCGCCGGTCCATGCCGCAATAGGGGCACTTGGGGTATTTGTTCAGCTCGTCGTCCAGTGGATTAGGGTCGGGCGGGGTTTTGGGCGCAAATTGCAAGGGCGTGCCGTCGTCCGCGCAGGGGGCGGCGTGGGTCGATGGACTGAGGGCAACGGCGCCGGCGGTGGCGCTCGTGATGGCGAGGAAGCGAAGCATTCGCCGGCGTTCGGGTTGCAGTGGATCGTTCATGGTTTCATTACTCTGATTATGGTTGTTGGGATGGCGATTGTAAGGTGGAAAAGCGCGAGGCGGTCATAGCCAGGGCGTGATGGCTTGTTCGAAAACTTCCGGGGTGGATTCGCCGACGATCCGGGCGCGGATGACGCCTTTCCGATCGACGATGAAGGTCATCGGCAGACCCATGACCCGATAGTCGCGAGTCACTTCGCCTTGCGGATCCAGCAGCGCCTCGTAGGAGATATCGAGTCCCTGGACGAAGGTCCGCACCGTTTCCGGCGGTTGCAGCACGTTGACGGCGAGGATGGCCAGTCCTTGCTCGCGGTGCCGGCGGTAAACTGGTTCCAGCGCCTGCATTTCGGCGTGGCAATACGGGCACCAGTCGGCCCAGAAGCGGATGGCGACCACCTGACCGCGATACTGTTCGGGGAAATGGGCGGTGGGACCATCCAGGCGCTCCAGGGCGAAGGCGGGAGCGGGAGAAGCGGTTTTGGTGGCGGTGACGTTTTGCTCGCAACCGGTCAGCAGGACCGACAGGAGTAGAAAAGGGAGTGTTCGCAATGGATTCATGATTGTTCGGTTATCCCAGCAAAATCAAATTCGATCGCAGCATCAGCCAGGTCGCCAGCCCATGGAACGCCCCGAATCCGGCCAGCGCCAGCCACGTCAATCGCCGAACCTCGTCGGGAACGACCGCTTGCAGGCTGGGGACGCGACGGAACGGAGCGATAAGGCCGGCGCTCAAGCCGGTGGCGGTGGCGGCGAACAGCGGCAGGTACAGCGCATAGCCGACATAGTCGTAGCCCGCCTTTAGCAGACAGAACGGGCAGTGGTGGTTGGGATTTTCGTATACATAAAGGGACAAAAAAGCAACGATACCGGCGATGGCGGTGGCGAAGCTCAGCAGGCTGAGGGCGGCGAACAGCGGTCCCAAGCCGGGCCAGCGCAGAAACGCCAGCCCCGCGATCGCGAGCAATCCCGCCGTTGCATAAAACAGCACCAGCGCCGGACGAGCCGATAAGCCGGCCAGTTCCGCCGCTGCGCCCTGGCCCTCCGCGCTGAACAGCGAACCGCAGCAGGAGGTGATCACCTCCGGCTCCAGTCCGAGAAAAAAGCGGGCTTGCACCGCCGCTTCCAGCAGCGCCAGCGGCGCGATCGCCAGCAGCAGGGCGTATTTCACCCGCACCAGCGGATAATCGTAGCCCCGGTGGTCCACCCGATTGAGCAGCAGCCACAACGCCGCCAGGAAGAACAGCGCGATCTTCAGCAGCAGGGTCGGAAAACCGAAGGGATTGACGTTCAGCACCCCGGTGGCGCACATCGCGCCGACGAACTGGCTGGACAGATTTTCGGCGGTTTGGGTGAACAACAGCAGCGCCAGCAACTCCCCGCCCAGGGCGAAGCCGACCAGGGTGGAAATCAGATAGGTCCGCCGCTCCAGGATGAGCTGCGATTCGCTGCCGCTGTGGATGTCCCAGCGGCGCAGGATTTTCCAGGCGAAACCGCTGGCCAGCAGCACCGACCCGGCGACGCCCAGCGCGATGAGTTGCAGGGCGACGATGGCGGGAGTGATCAGCATCGGGTGTTTATATGGACGCCTCCCGTTTGCCAAGGACGATGTGGGTGTGTTGGAACAGATAGGCTGCAAGTTTTATATCCGGCCTGTGGTGCAGGCGGACGCCTGCTGGCCCCGATGGAATCCGCCGACCCGCGCCTCATTTCTCCGAAGGACTCGAAGTCCTACACCCGATACAGGCTTGGCGGGTCTCGGTCTGACCTGTTCGCCATCACACGCTTTATATGGACGCCTCCCGTTTGCCAAGGACGATGTGGGTGTGTTGGAACAGATA
>JARSSH010000031.1 GCA_029624815.1 Candidatus Competibacter sp. | reverse complement strand
GTTTCAACAGCAAGGCTTCTTTCTTAATGAAAATACCACACCTTTACAGGGCTGGACGAAGACGGTAGGCTCAGCTTGTTCGCGGTCGGTGATGACGACCAGAATATCTATGCCTTCAGTGGCGCGTCGGTCGAGTTCATCCGCCACTTCGAAGCCGACTATGCGGCGACGCCGGTGTTTCTGGTTGAGAATTATCGTTCAACCGCGCATATCATTGCCGCCGCCAATCAGATGATCGGCCTAGCACGGGATCGCATGAAAGCCGATCACCCCATCACCGTCGATCGTGCCCGCGTCAGGAAAGATCCCGAGGGCGGCGCCTGGCAACAATTGGACCCTATCGGACAAGGACGGGTGCAGATCATTGCCGCTGGCCGTAATCCGATGACCCAAGCCATCGCAGTGCTGACTGAGCTACAACGCCTTGCCAAGCTGGATCAAAACTGGGATTGGGCAAAAACCGCCGTGATTGCCCGCGAATGGCAATTTCTGGAACCAGTGCGTGCCTACTGCGAACTGCATGACATCCCCGCGCAGATGGCCGATGAGGAACCTCCTCAGTTTTGGCGTTTGCGCGAAACTCAAGCGCTTGCCGCATGGCTTAACACTCAGACGACTCAATTTCTCGACGCCAATACTCTCAGGCAATGGCTCGCGAACCACAATGGCATCTGGTGGACACTTCTACAGGAAGCCGTAGAACAGTACTGCCTCGAACTCGAAGCAGGTGACGCAGAATGGCCTATCAAACATTTTCTGGATTGGCTGGCTGAATGGGGGCGGGAAGCACGACGCCGGCAAACCGGTCTGTTGCTTCTCACCGCGCATCGGGCCAAAGGCTTGGAGTTCGATCACGTCGCCGTACTCGACGGCCACTGGAACAGGATCAATCCCCATGAAGATCGGGATGCGACACGACGACTCTATTATGTGGCCATGACCCGCGCCAAGCAGACGCTGACCCTGGCCCGCTTTGACGCCGGACATCCTCTCCTCGACGATCTTCCAAAAAATCCAGAATTCTTATGGCGCCCACCCGTGTCTCTCCCGCAACCCGAAGCCGCGTTAGCCCGCCGTTATCAACGGCTGACCTTAAGAGATGTGGATATTGGTTTCGCTGGTCGTTACGAACCCAATGACCCTGTACATCGCGCAATCTCAGCGCTGGTCACGGGAGACGCACTCACACTGTCCTGGCATCAAGGATTGGGACGATGGTTACTGACGAACAGCCAAGAAACCACTATCGGGCGGCTTGCCAAAAACTACGCCCCGCCCACGAATATGCACTGTATCGACGCACGGGTAATGGCTATCAGTACCCGCGAGAAAAAGCGCAGTCCCCCTGAATTCCAAAAGTCGATTTGTTGTGATCAGTGGGAAACCGTGATTCCCGAATTGGTCTTTGAACCAAATTAGGGCACAAACCTAGCATCCCCCAAGCTTCGACTCAGTGCTACAAAAACGAATGATTATCAATTACACTGACAGACATGAACCTCACCACCGAATCATGGTCAACGCTGGCATATCCTCCAACGGAGATTTGCGCCATGTTCGGTTTCCACGCCCGACACAAGCTCACCCTGCCCCGACCGGAAGACGCCCTGCCCGGCCGTGCTCAGGCACTCCCCATTCCAGAGCGCCATTACGTCAACGGCAACCGCCTAACTCCTCCCTTCCCGGACGGCATGGAGCTGGCGCTATTCGGCATGGGTTGTTTCTGGGGCGCGGAGCGACTGTTCTGGAAATTACCCGGCGTGTATTCGACCATGGTCGGTTACGCTGGCGGCCATACCCAAAATCCCACCTATGAGGAAGTGTGCAGCGGGCTGACCGGTCACGCCGAAGTGGTGCGGGTCGTGTTCGACCCGAAAACCATCGCTTATGTGGATCTGTTGAAGACATTCTGGGAGTCGCACGATCCCACTCAGGGCATGCGCCAGGGCAACGACACCGGCACCCAATACCGTTCGGCGATCTACTGTTACGACCCGGATCAGCAGACCGCCGCCGAAACCAGTCAAGCCGCTTACCAGCGCTTGCTGCGCGATTCCGGCTACGGTTCGATCACCACGGAGCTTCGCGCCGCGCCCGACTTTTATTATGCCGAGGACTATCACCAGCAGTATCTGGCCAAGAATCCCGGCGGCTACTGCGGGCTGGGCGGCACCGGAGTGGCGTGCCCGGCGGGATTGGTGGCATCCTCGACAGCTTGATGATAACCTTGGCTTTGCATGGTGAAACCTGACTCAGTCGAGTTCTCCCTCACCACGATCCCTACCCGGACAGGGGTGGTTCAACCCATCCGACGACTCTTCAACTTCAGTCATCCAACACCAGAGGGGATTTTATCGATGGCACTTACTCACGATGGCGCAAATCGCACCAGCAACGCCAACTTATTGAATTGGGTGGACGAGATAGCTGCCCTGACCCAGCCGGACCGCATTGTCTGGGTGGATGGCTCCGAGGAAGAAAACCAACGCCTGTGCGACGAAATGGTTGCTTCCGGAACCTTCACCAAACTGAACCAGGAAAAACGGCCCAACTCTTATCTCGCTCGCTCCCATCCGTCCGACGTGGCGCGAGTTGAAGATCGTACCTTCATCTGCTCGGCATCGAAGGAAGATGCTGGCCCGACCAACAACTGGGCACCGCCGGATGAAATGCGGGCGCAGTTGAAAGGCCTCATGGCGGGCTGCATGCGCGGTCGCACCATGTATATCATTCCCTTCAGCATGGGTCCGATCGGCAGCCCGATCGCCCAGATCGGCATCGAGATCACCGATTCGGCGTACGTCGTGGTCAACATGCGGATCATGACCCGAATGGGCCAAAAGGTGCTCGACGCGCTGGGTAGCGATGGCTTCTACGTGCCGTGCGTGCACTCGGTGGGCGCGCCGCTGGCCCCCGGTCAGCAGGATGTCCCCTGGCCGTGCGAGCCGGACATCGGCCGCAAGGCCATCGTGCATTTCCCCGAGACCCGCGAGATTTGGTCCTACGGCTCGGGCTATGGCGGTAACGCGCTGCTGGGCAAGAAGTGCCTGGCGCTGCGCATCGCCTCGTCCATGGCTCGCGACGAAGGCTGGCTGGCCGAGCACATGCTGATCCTCGGTCTCGAATCGCCCAAGGGCGACAAGACCTATGTCGCGGCGGCTTTCCCCAGCGCCTGCGGCAAGACCAACCTCGCCATGATCGTCCCGCCCAAGGGCTTCGGCAACTGGAAGGCGCTGACCGTCGGCGACGACATCGCCTGGATCAAGCCCACCGCCGATGGCACGCTGCGCGCCATCAACCCCGAAGCGGGCTTCTTCGGCGTCGCGCCCGGTACTTCCTACGACTCCAACCCCATGGCGATGGAATCGATCAAGGCCAACTCCATCTTCACCAACGTCGTGCTGACCGACGATGGCGACGTGTGGTGGGAAGGCATGGGCGTGGAGGCTCCAGCGCACGGTATCGACTGGCAGGGCAACGACTGGACCCCGGACTGCGGTCGGGTGGGCGCGCATCCCAACTCCCGCTTCACCGCGCCCGCGGCGCAATGCCCGACCATCGACCCGGCCTGGGAAGATCCCGCCGGCGTGCCGATTTCGGCTTTCATCTTCGGCGGTCGTCTGTCCAAGACCTTCCCTCTGGTCTACCAGGCCTTCGACTGGAACCACGGCGTATTCATGGCGGCCACCATGGGCTCGGAAGCCACCGCGGCGGCCATTGGCGTCACCGGCATCCGGCGCGATCCTTTTGCCATGCTGCCATTCTGCGGCTACAACATGGCGGCCTATTGGGGTCACTGGATCAACATGGGCAAGAAAGCTGGCATCAAGCTGCCCATGATCTTCCGCACCAACTGGTTCCGCAAGGACGCGAACGGCAAGTTCGCTTGGCCGGGCTACGGTCAGAACATGCGGGTTCTCAAGTGGATCGTGGAGCGCGTCAACGGTCAGGTCGGCGCTGTGGAAAGCTCGTTCGGGTTGATGCCGCGCTACGAGGATCTGGACCTAGAAGGGCTGGATTTCTCCAAGGAACAGTTCGAAACCATCACCAACATCAACCGTTCGGAGGCGCTCAGCGAGATCGAGGAAATCAAGGGCTTCTTCGAGAAGTTTGGCGAGAAGCTGCCGCCGGAACTCGAAAAGCAGCGTCAGGATTTCGGCAAGCGCGCCGAGAAAGCGCCTGAAGTCTGGAAGGTGGTCGCCTGATCTTCGGCTGAAAACGCGGTCTTTGCGGGCCGCGTTTTTCGGGGACAACGAATAAAAAAGCCGGCGCAAGCCGGCTTTTTTATTCGGCCGAGTACTCGGCTTATTAGCGGTTACGCAAAAATGCTTGTCAAATTCGTCCCTTCAATGCCGCGATCCGCATCCGCAACGCGTTGAGCTTGATAAATCCCCCCGCGTCTTTCTGATCGTAGGCGCCGGCGTCGTCCTCGAAAGTCGCGATGTTCATGTCAAACAGGCTGTCATCGGACTTGCGGCCGGCCACGATCACGTTGCCCTTGTACAGCTTGACTCGAACGGTTCCATTCACGGGTGCCTGCGAGGCGTCGATCAGGGTCTGCAACATCTTCCGCTCGGGACTCCACCAATAGCCGTTGTAGACCAGACTCGCGTAGCGCGGCATCAGGTCATCCTTGAGATGCGCGACCTCCCGATCCAGGGTCAGCGACTCCATGGCCCGATGCGCCTTGAGCATGATGGCGCCGCCGGGGGTTTCGTAGCAGCCGCGCGATTTCATGCCGACATAGCGGTTTTCGACCATATCCAGCCGACCAATGCCGTGCTCGCCACCAAGCCGGTTTAGTTGAGTCAACACCGCGGCGGGGGTCAACGTTTCGCCGTCGATGGCCACGATATCGCCGTTGCGATAGTCCAGCTCGATATGGCGCGGCCGGTCGGGTGCCTGCTCGGGCGACACCGACCAGCGCCACATCGCCTCGTCGGGCTCGCTCCACGGGTCTTCCAGCACGCCGCCCTCGTAGGAAATATGCAGCAGGTTGGCGTCCATCGAATACGGCGATTTCTTTCCGCGCTTCATCTCGACCGGGATGCCGTGTTGTTCCGCGTAGGTCAGCATTTTCTCGCGCGACAGCAAATCCCACTCCCGCCATGGAGCGATGATCTTGATGTCCGGCTTGAGCGCGTAGGCGCCCAGTTCGAAGCGCACCTGATCGTTGCCCTTGCCGGTGGCGCCATGAGAAATGGCTTCGGCGCCGGTTTGCACGGCGATCTCGATCTGGCGCTTGGCGATCAGCGGCCGGGCGATCGAGGTACCCAACAGGTACTCGCCCTCGTAAATCGCGTTGGCCCGAAACATGGGGAATACGAAGTCGCGCACGAACTCTTCGCGCAGGTCGTCGATGAAGATGTTTTCCGGCTTGATGCCGGCCATCAGCGCCTTCTGCCGCGCCGGCTCCAGTTCCTCGCCCTGCCCCAAATCAGCGGTAAAGGTCACGATCTCGCACTGGTAGACATCCTGCAACCACTTCAGGATCACCGAGGTATCCAGCCCACCCGAATAGGCCAGCACGACTTTCTTGATGTCGGACATAACGCTCCTCACGAATGCCTTCGATTTAATAACAAGAACGGCCCGGACCCTCTAGTCCGGACCGCCACAAGCCGCTAGCTTAAGGTTTTGTCTCCATGCGTCAAGGCGCGGCGAGCCTATTTATCGTGACCGATTAGCGTTGAGTGTTCATGAGCATTCAGGCATATCGACAGGGCAACCGCACCATATCCGCATAACAAATTGATTTAATTAACTATTATTTTTATGGCGCACCATGCCTTCGTTTTGCGGCTCATTGATCGACATTCGGAAAAATCCATAGCGCGATTGCCCTGCCATCAATTCGTGGCGTTGCCTAATCCGCTTTCGCCATCTCCGCCATCGTCATGTTCGATTGCCGAACGTTTCGGTTGAATACCGCCAACAAGTCAGTGGTTTTTAGATCGTCATTGGAATCGATGGTTGCGATCTTTTCGAGCAAAGGGATGCCTTTTTCCGCTTCGCCCTGTCGCGCATACAAATAGGCTTCGCCCTTCAGACAGAGCAAATAGAATCGGACCAACACCATGTCGTTTTCATGGCCTTCGGCAAGCTGTGCCTCGCTGAGCGTGCTCCAGTCTTGGGGTAATCCGATTTTTTGCCGCACGACTTCACGGGCTTTTTGACTGATGTCCAAGGCTTCGGAAAAACGGTGCCGAAAAAAGAAATAGCGAAACAGAGCGACCAAGACCATCAAATTTTCTGGGGCCAGTCGATAAGCGCGCTGTAAACCCGTTTCGGATTTCCCGTCACTGTAATCTTCCGCGGCTTGTTGAAGCAACCGCACGACCTCCTCGGAAGGCGGGTCGTCGAAATACAGCGGCTCGGCATCGAAAGACAATAGATCCATAACGAATTTCCTCGGTGAATCAACAGGATCGGAAGGGCACATTAAAGCTGAAGGAACCGCCGCAATCAAGGCGCAAGGATAGAGGCAACAAAAACCACCCCTATCCCCTTCATCCCATTACGGCAACCAACCGAAAATGGCCCCATGGTCGCAGTCCAAAATCGTACCTACGTTTTCCCAGCCTTCGCCATCTCCGCCACGATCAACTCGGTCCACGCGCCGGATCCGGGCAGGTTCTGACCGCCGTCGGCGACCACCAGCGTACCGGTGATATAGGACGCCAACGGTGAAGCCAGAAACACGCTCAACTGACCGATATCGTCTGGCGTGCCGAAGCGGCCCAGCGGGATCATCCGCTTCAGTATGTCGGCGCTGCCTTCCGGCACCAGTCGGCGCACGCCCTCGGTACCCTCGATCGGGCCGGGCGCGATGCTGTTGCAGCGGATGCCAAAGCGACCCCACTCCAGCGCCAGGTTGCGCATCATGTTGTCGATGCCGGCCTTGGCGGCGCCGACGTGGGCTTGAAAGGCGTAGGGCAAGAACGCCTGACCGGCCGAGATGAAGATGATGTTGCCCCGAGTCTCCTTGAGTTGCTCGAATGCCGCCCGGCAGGCGTGGAAACTACCCAGCAGATCGATGTCCACCACCGATTTAAAGCCGTTGGGGCTGATCTGCTCGGCGACACAGAGGAAGTTGCCGGCCGCGCCACAGATCAGGGTATGGATCGGCCCCAGCGCCTCCCGCGCGTCCCGCATGGCCTTTTCCAGCGCGGGATAATCACGCACGTCGGCGGAGTGGGCCGACACTCGCGCGCCGAGTTTCCGCAGTTCGGCCGCTGCCGCGTCCAGCTTGTCTTGCGAGCGGCCGACAATGCCGAGATCGGCGCCGAGCGCCGCGAAGTTGCGGGCAATGCCGAGATTGATGCCACTGCCGCCGCCGGTGATAAAGACGGTCTTACCCTGAAACAAATCCTTGGAAAAATAGGACGTGACGTTCATGGCGCTTTCCTGAGTGGGTGGGTAATAAGCCTTTCAAAGCCTAGGCAAGATTAGGCCGGCGAACCTGGCTCGGTTGGCTCGCTTGACCGTTGCGGCGCCCTTGCCGAGAATCGCAATCCGATATTTATCCCTTTCGGAGTCCGCCATGGCCGACCGCGATCTGTTGATTATAGGAGCCGGTATCAGTGGCTTGAGCATGGCCCATTACGCCGCCGCCGCCGGCCTGAATGCGCTGGTGCTGGAGCGGGAAGACCGGGTGGGCGGGTGCCTGCACTCCCACCGCTTCGGCGAACCGAACGGATTCTGGCTGGAATTGGGCGCGCATAGCGGCTTCAATTCCTACGGCAATCTGCTGGCGATCCTGGAACGGGTTGGCCTACTGGACCGGCTGCAACGCCGGGCCAAGGTCGGTTTCCGGATGTTTGCCGGCGGCGCGGTCAAAAGCATTCCTTCCCAGTTGCATTTCCCGGCGCTGGCGTTGGCTCCATTCCGAATGCTCGGCCTGATCAAAACCGGACGCACCGTCGCCGACTACTACGGCCACATCGTCGGCCGACGCAACTACACGGCGGTATTCGAGCCCGCCTTCAACGCGGTCATCTGTCAGCCAGCCGGCGAGTTTCCCGCCGATAGCCTGTTTCAACCCCGGCCCCGGCGCAAGGACGCACCACGAAGTTTCACTCTACCTGGCGGACTGCAAACCATCGCCGACACTCTAGCCGGACCAACGGGTATTCCCGTCGAACTCGGACGGAACGCACGGGAGATCCGGCGCGACGGCGAGGGGTTTGTCGTCCGTACCGATCGCGGCGAGTACAGCGCCCGTGCGCTTTGTCTGGCCACACCGGTGGCGGCGGCAACCGAATTGTTGCGCGTGCCGTTTCCCGACATCGCCGGGCGGCTGGCGGAAATCGAGACCGCCAGGGTCGAATCGGTCGGGATAGCCCTGCCGGCCGCGCGCTTACCCCTGCCGCCGGTGGCGGGATTGATCGGCCGGGATGAGTCGTTTTACTCGGCGGTGTCGCGCGATACCGTACCCGATGCCCACTGGCGGGGCTTCACCTTCCATTTCCGGCCTGGTGTGTTGGGCGAAGAGGAGAAGGTCGAACGGATTGCCCAAGTACTCGGCATCGATCGCGCCCTGCTTGAATCCGGGCATATGGCATTCAAGCTTAATCAGTTGCCTGTGCTGCGGGTCGGCCATAGTGAACGGGCCGAGGTGTTAAACCCGGCGCTGGCTGGGAATCGGCTGGCGCTGATCGGCAATTACTTCAGCGGAGTGGCTATCGAGGATTGTGTGACCCGCTCACGAGCGGAATTCGAGCGGTTGCGACGCGAGGGATTGTGAACGATCCGGGCCGGACCCAGACGCCAGTCGCGCGGTTGGGTCCGGTCGGCCGGGATCGATTAAAAGCTGGGGAAAACCGTGGACGTTTCGCCAGCGGGGATGAAAAGGTTTTCGCCTGCCGACCAGGTATCGTCGTTAATCAAAAACTTGCAGGTGATAACCCCTTTCTTGAGGTCGTTGTTGGTCCAGACCCAGACGTCGTTTTCGACGTTTTTCATTTCCACGCCGACCTCCCAGTCAAGGCCGGCGCCCTCGCCGCGGATGAACAGCTTGTTGCCGAACCCGACATCGTACTTGGCGACGATGACCGTGGCCGTCGCGTCGCTGTGTTGTTTGGCGGTGGCCTTGACGGGCGAGGCCGAAGCCTTGCTGGATTTGGTAGCCTTGGCGGGCGCCGGTTTCCCGGCGGGTTTTGGCGCTTCGGCCTTGACCGGCGCGGCGGGCGCGGCGGGTTTTGGCGCTTCGGCCTTGACCGGCGCGGCGGGCGCGGCGGGCGCGGCGGGTTTTGGCGCTTCGGCCTTGACTGGCGCGGCGGGCGCGGCGGGTTTTGGCGCTTCGGCCTTGACCGGCGCGGCGGGCGCGGCGGGCGCGGCGGGTTTTGGCGCTTCGGCCTTGACTGGCGCGGCGGGCGCGGCGGGTTTTGGCGCTTCGGCCTTGACCGGCGCGGTGGACGCGGCGACGGCGGGCGTGGTCGGCTGGGTGGTTTTCTTGGAGTCCTTGTTGACCGGAGTTCTGGTCGGCTCTTTCTTCTTCGGCATGAATCGATCCTCTGCTGAGTGGTTTGATTGCGAAAGTGAGATGTTAACGTTTTGCCATCATGGCGACTTTTTGAGTCTAACCCAAGCGCGAACGAGTCTCCAAGTAACTGACAGTTTGGAATAGTGTGGATTATCGCGCGCCATTTTTAAATCCAACCCGAGCCCGCCGCATGCCTCAGCATGGTTTTTCTTTCGATCCGACCCATGGTTACGACCTTGCCACCCTACTGGCGGTGACGCCGCCGGCCGAACCGCCCAACTTCGCCGATTTCTGGCGAGACTTGCACGCCCGTGCTCGCAAGGTGACGGTTGCACCGATATTGCGGGAGATACCCAGCACGCAGCCCCGCGCTCAAGTGTTCGAGGTGGAATTCAGCTCGCTGGACGGCTTTCGGATCAAGGGCTGGTTGACCCGGCCGCGCGACGCGCCCGTCGAGCGCGGGATTGTGGTCGGTCACGGCTACGGCGGGCGGGACGGCCCGGATTTTCATCTGCCCATCGCTGGGGCGGCGATGCTGTTTCCCTGCGCCCGGGGAATTTCCCGCAGCGCCTGCGCCGGCATCCCGGCGAATCCGGACGCTCATGTGCTGCATGGAATCGATGGGCGAGACACCTACGTGCATGGCGGCTGCGCGGCCGATACCGTGTGGTGCGCGGCATCCGCGCTGCTGGAATTGTTCCCGATGGCGGCGCGGCGACTGGAGTATTTGGGGATCAGCTTCGGCGGCGGCCTGGGCGCGCTGGCCCTGCCGTGGGACGAGCGGTTTCATCGCGCCCATCTGAACGTGCCCAGCTTCGGCCATCACCCACTGCGGTTGGGAATGCCCTGCGTGGGCAGCGGCGAGGCGGTGCGCCGCCGCCAGCAGCGAACCGGCCGGGTTCTGGATACGCTGTGCTACTTCGACGCCGCCGTCGCCGCGCGTCATTTGCATATACCCACCCATGTCGCCGCCGCCCGCTTCGATCCAGCGGTGCCGCCGCCCGGCCAGTTCGCGGTTTATAACGCGCTGGCCGGTCCCCGGGAACTGTTCGTGCTGCGGGCGGGCCATTTCGATCATGCCGGTACGGCCGCCGAGGACCGGCGCTTGCTGGACGCGCTGGCGTATTTCTTCAATCACGATCGAGCCACGACGGGCGAGTGGAAACAACGGCCGCCCCATGCCGCGCGAACCTGTCATTCCTCTTTCACGCCTCTGTCAAGTTAGTGCGGTAAATTTCAATAAATTCAATTTATTGAAATTAATCCGCGCGTATGAATCGAGAACATCACAAGTGGCGTAGCCACCGGCTGAACCGCGACATGGAACTGCTGGTTTTCGGCCACGCCGGGGCCAAGGTGCTGATCTTTCCCACGCGCTGCGGCCGGTTTTACGAATACGAAAACATGGGTCTGGTCGAGGCGCTGCGCCATAAGCTGGATCAGGGCTGGTTGCAATTGTATTGCGTGGACAGCATCGACGAGGAAAGCTTTTATTGCTTCTGGAATCAGCCCCGGGATCGGGTCCATCGGCACATGCAATATGAATCCTATCTGTTGAACGAGGTGTTGCCGCTGATGTGGGCGAAGAACGGCTACCCCTGCGTGATCGCGCACGGTTGCAGCTTTGGGGCGTTCCACGCGGTCAACTTCGCCTTTCGTCATCCACAGGCGTTCCACAAAGTGGTGGCCTTGAGCGGTCGCTTCGATCTGACGCAGTCAGTCGAGCATTTCCACAACCTGTTCGATGGCCACTACGACGAGCATGTCTACTTCAACACACCCAGCCACTTCGTGCCGAATCTGTCCGATCCGTATCTGCTGGATCGTTTGCGGCGTCTGGACGTGGTTCTGGCGGTCGGCGATCGGGATCCGTTTCTGGACAACAACCGGCGGCTCAGCGAATCGCTGTGGCACAAAGGAGTCTGGCATGCCATGCATGTATGGCAGGGGCGGGCGCACAGCCCGAAGCACTGGCGCAAGATGGTGGCGCTTTATGTTTGAGCGCCATGCCGGGCAATGGTGGGAAAGCCCGGCGGAGCCGGGCGGATGGGAAAATCGGTTCAGGCGGACTGAGTATCGGTCGCGGCATTGGACTTGACGACGGCCTCTTCCATCAACTTTTGCAACTCGCCGCTCTGGTAAAGCTCAAGAGTGATGTCGCAACCGCCGATCAGCTCGCCGCCGACGTAGATCTGTGGGAACGTCGGCCAGTCGGCGTAGCGTGGCAGGTTATCGAAAATCTCCGGGTCTTCCATGACGTTCACGTAGGCGAACGGCAGGCCGGTGGCCGCCAGCGCCTGGGCCGCCCGCTGCGAGAAGCCACAACGCGGCATCTCCGGAGTGCCTTTCATGTAAATCACCACCGGATTGGATTCAACCTGCTGTTTGATCAGTTCCAAAACGTCCATTGCGTGACCTCGCGTAATCGTGGTTGGGGAAAAGCATCGAAAGCCGCTTCAAGCGGCGATTATGAATTAGCAAGAATTAGACCGGCATCGATTGGGAGGTTGCGGCGGGTCAGCGGAAGCTTTTTGGGCGTCAGGTACAGGCGCCCAGCGCCTCCATGAGATTCAGCAACGCCCATTCTTCCTCGGCCATGAGGCATTCCCGGCTGGCGGTGGGGCCGTGAATATTGGAGATGGCGATCTTGAAGCAGTTTTCCACCACGCTGCGTCGGCTGGCGGCTCGGGTCGCCGGATCGGAGTTGTGGAACGAGAAGGCGCTGGACTGGGCCAACGCACAGAGTTGCCGCAGCAGGTCAGGATTGGGACGATGGTGAACGAGACGACTGAGGAAGTCGTTCACCTCGGCCGCGGAAAGAACCGTTTGGCCGGCGGCGTCTTGCAGTCGAGCCAAATGCTCCAAGGCATAACGGTGGATCAGATGGATCTCCGCCGCCTGATTTTTGCCGTCCGCCCACATCATCTCGATCAGGGGGATCAATTCCAGCAGATAGATGTGCTTGCGGTCGAGGCCGCAATCCCGTTCCAGGAACGTGGCGATTTCTTCCGGACGGAGCGCATGAGTGCTGGCGGACATGGCAAATTTCCTCGGAGCGGAACGGCTTGCGTTGATGAAGTTCCTTTGAGAATAGCGTTGGTTGGCGGCGGTTTGCGGGGAACTTTCACGCCGCGCCGATCCGACCGGCCGAATCCACGTTCAATTGCAGCCACAACTCCAGCAGCGCCGCGTGCCACAGCTTGCTGCCCAGCAGTCGGGTCAGGTGCGCTTCCGGTTCGGCCAGCAGCGTATCCAGATAGGCGCGCTGGAACAGGCCGCGTTCCCGGCAGGCGCGCGAGTCGAGGATGTCGCGCATGAACGCCAGAAACGGCCCGCGCACGAACTTGAGCGCCGGGACCGGGAAGTAGCCCTTGGGCCGGTCGATGACCGCATCCGGCAACAGCCCGTGGGCAATCTTTTTCAGCGCGTACTTGCCGTCGCCGCCGATTTTCAATTCCGGCGGCAGTTGCATCGCCAGTTCCACCAGTTCGTGGTCCAGGAACGGCACCCGCGCTTCCAGCCCCCAGGCCATGGTCATGTTATCCACCCGCTTGACCGGATCGTCCACGATCAGGGTGGTGACATCCAGCCGCAGCACCCGGTCCAGGTATTCCTCGGCGCCGGGTTCCGCCAACCGCTGGGAAATGAGTTGGGCGGTATGGTCGGGGCCGTGATAGACCGGCGCGACCGTAGCCAGCCACTCGTCGTGATCGCGATCGAAGTAATGCCGCCGAAATCGCTCCAGGTCGCCACCGGTTTCGGCGGCCATGCGCGGGTACCAGAAATAGCCGCCGAACACCTCGTCGGCGCCCTGGCCGCTTTGCACCACCTTGACCGCCTGGGAGACCTGTTCGGCCAGCAGGAAAAACGCCACCGCGTCCTGACCGACCATCGGCTCGGCCATGCAGGTGACCGCCTCGGGCAAGCGTTCGAGCACCCGGTCGTTGGGGATCAGGTATTTGTGATGACGGGTCTGGTAGCGGGCGACAACCTGGTCGGAATATTCGAACTCGCTGCCTTTCTCTTCCGGCTGATCCTCGAAGCCGACCGAAAAGGTCCGCAGGTCGCGCACCCCGGATTCGGCCAGCAGCGCCACCAGCAGGCTGGAATCCAACCCGCCGGACAGCAGCACGCCCACCGGCACGTCGGCGACATCCAGCCGCCGCCGCACCGCCAGCCGCAGCGCGTCGTGCACGGCATCGATCCATTCCTCCTCGTCGCGCGGCGTTTCCGGGCGCTCGGCGCGCAGATGCCAGTAGACCCGGCTGGTTTCCTGACCGTTGGCGTCGATGGTCAGTGTGGTGGCGGGCGACAGCTTGCGGATACCGCGCAGAATCGTGCGCGGCGCGGGGATAACCGCGTGCAGGGTCAACTGATGGTGCAGGCCGACCGGATCGATCGCGGTATCCACATCCGGCGCTTCCAGCAGGGCTTGGCTGTTGGAGGCGAAGCGGAAGGCGCGCGGGGTACGGCTGTAGTACAGCGGCTTGATGCCCAGGCGATCGCGGGCCAAAAACAGCGTGCGCTCGCGCAGGTTCCAAACGGCGAAGGCGAACATGCCGAGGAGATGCTCGACGCAGCGTTCGCCCCATTCGGCGTAGGCTTTGAGGATGACCTCGGTGTCGCCCTCGGAAAAGAAGCGGTAGCCCTTGGCCAGCAGGTCGCGCCGCAGTTCCCGATAGTTGTAGATGGCGCCGTTGAATACCAGCGCCAGACCCAGTTCGGGGTCCACCATGGGCTGGTTGGAACGGTCGCTGAGATCGATCACCGACAGCCGGCGATGGCCCAGCAGCAAAGGTCCATCGGACCAGGCGCCTTCGTGATCCGGGCCACGCCGGGCCAGACGCCGCAGCATCCGCCCCATCAAGGCCCGGTCGGGTTCACCGCCGTCCAGGCGCAATTCACCGCCAATGCCGCACATGGAATCGTCCCGCTTGCAGGGTGGGTCGGAGGGGTCCGGCTTATTCGGGGATGTAGTCGATACTGGACCAGACCACCCGGCGCACACCGGGCGCGGCGCGGGCCAGCGACATGGCGCGGTTGGCGGCGCGGGCGGTCAGTCGGCCGCTCATGCTGACGATACCTTGATTGGCAGTGACCGTAATGTTGGCGCTCGCCAGCAGGTCGTCGTCCTTGAAGGCGCTCTTTATGGAAGCGGTGATTTCGGAATCGCTGACCTGGGGACCGCCCCGCGTGCCGTCACCGAGACCGGCGCTGCTGGTGACGCCGTCGCTGTCGCCGCCGGAACCGCCGCCCAGGCCGGCGCAGGCGGTGAGAGTCAGGGCGGCGAGGAAAGCGAGAATAAGGGGGATTTTTTTCATTGATGCGGTCTCCGTGGGCTGAAACGCAAGGTGCGCGGAACGGTTTTACACCGATCCGGTAGCCGGTCTGGCGGCAAGAATAGCACACCCCGCTTGGCTGAAACCCGCGTTGCATCGGCCGGAACCGGCGTCTAGACTAGCCCGGCTTTGCCGCGCGAACCCCGCGCTGGCGGTAAACTTTAATGCCTTCCCCAAGCTCTAACCGAGCGCTGCAACTCCGAAGGCTCATTTATCACCCACTGGATCGATGGAGAGACGACGATGGTTCATCAACTGCCTGAACTGCCCTACGCCAAGAACGCGCTGGAACCCCATATCTCGGCGGAAACCCTGGAATATCACTACGGCAAGCACCACCAGACCTACGTCACCAACCTCAACAACCTGATCAAGGGCACCGAATACGAAGAACTGCCGCTGGAAGCGATTATTCAGAAGTCGTCCGGAGGACTGTTCAACAACGCCGCACAGGTGTGGAACCATACTTTTTACTGGAACTGTCTGAAGCCCAACGGCGGCGGCGAGCCGACCGGGGCGCTGGCCGAGGCGATCGACAAGAAATTCGGTTCGCTGGCGGCGTTCAAGGAGGAGTTTACCAAGTGCGCGGTCGGCACCTTCGGTTCCGGCTGGGGCTGGTTGGTGAAGAATGCGGACGGCTCGGTGGAACTAATGAGCACCAGCAACGCCGGCACGCCGATGACCTCCGGTAAGACAGCCCTGCTGACCTGCGATGTGTGGGAACACGCTTATTACATCGATTACCGCAACGCCCGCCCCAAGTACGTCGAGGCGTTCTGGAATCTGGTCAACTGGGATTTCGTCGCTACTCAGTACGCCTGACCCTGCCGGGCAGTCGCTCCACAAAAGGCCAGCCCCGCACCGGGGTTGGCCTTTTTTCATGCTGCCGCGTGGAAGATGCACGATGAACCCGACTCGCCAAGCCAGCGAACGATGCTTTCGGAGTGGGGACGGTGCCGAACTGTTTTATCGGGCCTGGCTGCCGGAACGGTAAACCGACCGGGCGGCGATCCTGTTCCATCGTGGCCACGCGCATTCCGGCCGGATGAATCGGCTCGACCTACCCGATTTCGTGCTGTTCGCCTGGGATGCGCAACCCCGGCGAGCGCGGTCATTCCGAGACTCTCGGCGTGCCGATGCGGGACATGGATGCGTTCGCCGATCACCACCTCCTGCCGTGGAGCGAGCAGATGGCGGAAAACGCCCTCGCTGCTTGAGTGATCGAGAACAGAGAACGGCGACGGCGAACGATACGGAAAAGCGTCACTTTTCAGGGAGATCGAATGGATCAATGTATCCACTCGGTACCTTGTCAACAATTAGTTTTATATAAAACATAGACTTGTATTGTGACAATAGAATTCGTCACAATTATACCTGTGAGTACGCCAGACAGGGCGCTGGATGGTGTTCTAAATTGGGATATCTAAGATTCTAAGATATTCAAAATGTTCTGAAATCGTAATCGCTCACACTCTCCACCTCACCCTCCCCAACATAGAGGGGAGGGAGTCCTGTGAAACAACAACAAGTTGTTAGGCTCCCCTCCCCTTGCGAGAGGGGGTTGAGGGGAGAAGTCTGCACGCTTACCTGAAATCAATATGATGAGTCACTTCATTTCTGTAGAACGCATACGAGGGGAAGATTTAGAAGATATTTGGCCGCTCTGTACAAAAATAGCGGTAAATATGTCTTACCCTAGTTTTTTTTGCTGTGGAGAATGGCTTAAAACAGCGGCAAACGCCCTTTGCTATAAGAATGAACTGTCTATTTTAGTAGTAAAAAAGAATGATTGCGTGAAAGCATTACTTCCATTAGTTAGTAAACGTAACATACTTGGAGGTAATGATTTACATTTTTTGGGTACGGATTTTTTTCCAGATCCAGTGGGTTTGATCTGTTCTCCGACTGATCGAGATGAGAGTGTTTTAGTATTAAAAAAATACCTACTAGCTATTTCTGGATGGGATCGGTTTATTATGAACTGGGTTTTACAAGATGAGCAGATAGCCTGGAATCTCCCGAGCAAATGTATTTCAACAGAAAATTTTAAGACGCTACCACATGATTTTAATAAGTTGCTAGGTAATTTTAAGAAAAAAAAACGATACAATCTCCGCGCCATGGCTCGTAAGTTCTTGGATGCGGGAGGTAGAATGATAGCATCGACCGACAGAAGCAGTTATAAGTATTTTTTGGATATTTTATTTTTACTCCATCAAAAGAGAGCTGAGGAGCGAATTCATAAAAGCACATTTGCCGGTTCGCGCGTTGAGGCATTTCATCAGCAGCTTATCCACAGTACAGACAGGGCTTGTTTCTATGGACTTCTTCTGAACCAACAGATAATTTCTGTCATTTATGGTTTCAAGTTTGACAATCGTTTTTTTTACTACCAAGTTGCTCATGACCCAGATTATGCTGATCTAAGCCCTGGAACAGTTTTACTTTTTTTTGTAATTGAGGATTGTTGTTTAAAAGGCGTAAAGGAATTTAACTTTCTCCAAGGAGATGAAAGTTACAAAAAGATTTGGACGAATGAATCACGAGCGCTTTATCGTTGTGTTTTTAGCAATAAAACATGGCGCTCATACATATTTGATTTCGTTGATCAAGTTCGATTTCTTCGTAATCGATTTCTTCGTAAAATGTGCAGAATTACCTTGGAACAGTAGAGCACAAATTATGGGTCTTAAGAATCGTTTGTTTGGATATTACTTCCCTGAGTTTCTTGTAACTCAGGGAATTTGCCGCATTCCTCCTTTCTCGGGGATTGTGTTAATGTATCATGAAATCCTTCCAGATGAGGTTAAAATACCGGCTTGGACGGTTGTTAAAGAAACAGATTTCCGCTGGCAAATGTGCTATCTACAGGCGCATTTTGATGTCGTAAGCATGGATGAAGCATTAAAAAGAGTCTATGGAATGCATGATTTTAATAAGCCATTTGCTGTTATAACTTTCGATGATGGATATAAGGGAAATCTCGATATTGTTTTACCTATAATGGAATCAATGGGGTTGCCTTTCATTCTGTATGTGGCTACTCAGGCAATTATTGAGAACAATTTGTATTGGTATGATCAAATTATTAGTTTGCTTAATTATCATAAGAATATCAGAATCACCCTCACGACAGATAATCGAATAGAATATTTTAATATTCCTTATAATGTGGGAGAAAAGCGCCGTTGGCAAGCGACTCAACGGCTTTTAACACGATTGAAGCAAATGTTCCCAGATGATCGAGATAGAGCCGTAAATCTAATTGTAAATGAGATCGATGAAGATAGCAAATTGTTGAAAATGTTGACTCTAGAAGATCTAGTGTATATGGCTAAATCGGACTGTGTCACAATTGGATCTCACACTCATGGCCATGAACTGTTAGATCAGCTTGCTCCTCAAAATATTCAACAAACATTACAAACCGCAAGCCTGCATATTTCACGGATAATAGGTTATTCACCTAAGCACTTTGCTTATCCTAATGGAAATTTTAACGAATGCGTGATTGATGAGATACAGCAAGCAGGTCTTGAAACAGCGGTAACCACGGTGCCTGGAATGTGGTCTGAAAAAAATTTCAGGTTCAAAATTCCCAGGATTGGCATTGGACGATTTGAGACAAAAGAACGATTCAAGGCTAAAATATTCGGATATTTATAAGGCCATTTATCCCATTTTGAAGAATAAATCATTTTTCGAGCCAATCGTTTAGCACGGATCCCTTACCACCTATCAGTTCTGAGTTAGACTAGGATTATGAGTTTAACGAACATCAT
>JARSSH010000030.1 GCA_029624815.1 Candidatus Competibacter sp. | reverse complement strand
TTTCAACAGCAAGGCTTCTTTCTTAATGAAAATACCACACCTTTACAGGGCTGGTTTAAGCTATCAATCGAACGACGATGCGAATGCCGATCTGCACGAACTCAATCCGAAACTGGGCATTCAGTGGGCGCTGAACGAGCAAATTTCCCTGCGGGCCGCCGCCTTTCAAGTCGTCAATTCGATCCTTATCGCGCCCCAAACCATCGAACCCACCCAAGTAGCCGGATTCAATCAATTTTTTGATGATATCACTTCGACCGTATCCAAAAATTACGGGGTGGCTCTCGATGTAAAGTTCACGCCCCGGCTCTGGGGCGGGCTGGAAGCGCTTCGCCGAGACCTTGACGTTCCTTTTGGAACGCTTGATGTCCCTGAGTTCTATGAAGTCGAGCAGCAACAGATCGATCAATATGGCGCTTATCTGTACTGGATGCCCAGTCATCGGTGGGCGGTCAAGGCGGCGGGACTTTATGAACGCTTCGAGGTGAAAAAAGGCTTGCTGGGCCTGATGTTTTCCTTTCCGCCCATACCCTCTCAACTGAGGACGATCTCGCTCCCCCTGGATATTCAGTATTTTGATCCATCCGGTTTCTTCGCCAGCCTAGGTATCGTCTATGTGAACCAGAAGGTCCAATTCCTGGACCCGCCCTCCCTAACGCTGACACCGACACAAAACGAAAATTTCAGCTTGGTCAATGCCGGACTGGGGTATCGATTTCCAAAACGATGGGGCTTGGTCGCGCTGCAAGCCAACAATCTGCTGGATAAAAAATTCCACTATCAGGATAATAGCTTCCTCATATCGGACCAGAGCGTTAACCCGCTTTACATTCCCGAACGAACTCTTTGGGGTCGGCTGGTGATTAACTTTTAATACGAGCAAGAGGAAAAAACCCAATGAAACTGACCGGCGTGGAAGTTTCCTTTGATACTTTATCTACTCTTGAACCGGATACGGTTTTAGTCGTGATTTCGGACCAGAATGGGGTAAAGAAACTGGTCAAGATCGACAACTCCTCCTTGCCGGATGGCGAAGTGGTTTTGCGCGTGGAGGCCAACACCACAACGGAAGGACCACAGCCGCAAAGCGGATGTTATGTGTTGATTGGGGGCAAGTGGATCTGGGTGGACCCGTGTCCACAATGAGTTAACGCCTTGTCAAAATTGCAAAGCTCGTCGATTTGGCCGGCGACGCTGGTTGCTGGCCTGGCCCTTGGGCTGGTTATTGCTTTCTCCAACACCTCGTTTTTCGCGCTCCTCGAACTGAAGGGACTCGACCTTTTATTCACCCTGCGCGGCCCGCTATCTCCCCCCGATTCCATCGTCATCGTCGCCATCGACGAACCCTCCATGGCCGAAATCAAACAGCAATGGCCCTGGCCGCGCAGTCTCCATGCTCGCTTGATCCAGCAACTTCACCAAGCCGGCGCGGCGGTGATCGGCTTCGACATCCTGTTCGCGGAACCCTCCGAACCGGCCGAGGATCAGGTGCTGGCGCAAGCGTTGCGCGAAAGCGGCAACGGCGTGCTGGCCAGCGCGCTGTCGGTGGTCAACGATCCTCTGTTCCGCCATACGATTCGGATCGATCCAATCCCCACCCTGCGGGATTCCACCCTGGTCGGCGGCGCCTTCATCGGCATCGATCCCGATGGCGTCGTGCGGCGGGCGCGGCTGCTCGCCCCGGATTTGCCCTCCTTCGCCCTGCAAGTCGTCCGGCGCTATCTCGAACGGCCGACGGCGGTCGCGCCGGAGCGCCCACTTCTCAGCCAACGCGATCTACTGCGGGAACAACCGATCGATTACCGGGGGCCGCCGAACACGATCCAGACCGTGTCCTACTATCAGGCCCTCGATCCCCAACACCTGCTGCCGCCGGGAATGTTCGCCGACAAGATCGTGCTGGTGGGCCGGGTGCTGGAAGCCATCCCCGAACCGCAGCGCCTGTCGGGCGACACTTTTCTGACCCCGTTTTCCTGGACGAGCGGCAACCCCGCCGCTGGCGTCGAGATTCAAGCCACTCTGGTGGACAACCTGCTGCACGGTCGCTTCGTCGCCGAACCGACCCCGGCCGAGCACGGGCTGGGGTTACTGGCGCTGGCGCTGATCGCCAGCCTGTCGGTGGCGCGACTCAAGCCGCTCGCCGCCCTCATCGCGACCGCCGTGCTGGCGACGCTGTGCCTGGCCATCGCCTGGGCGGCGTTCGCGGCGGCCAGTTTGTGGCTCCCGCTGTTACCGGCCATCATGACCCTGGTTCTGGTGTACGGCGGCCATCTGCTGCTGCGGGCGCTGACCGCCGAGCGCGACCGCCGCCGCCTGCTGGAAGCCATCAATCGCGATCTGGAAGCGAAAATCGCCGAACGCACCCAGGAGCTGGCCGCCGCCAACCAGGAACTCGGCCAACGCCATCGGCAACTCGAAACCGCCTATCAGGATTTGACCCACACCCAGCAACAACTGGTGCAATCGGAAAAAATGGCGTCGCTGGGGCAGTTGGTGGCCGGCGTCGCCCACGAGTTGAACAACCCCACCAGCTACGTTCACGGCAATCTGGACCTGATCGAGGAATATACCGAGCATCTGGCCGGGTTGCTCGAAGCCCAGGCCGGCGAGGACGGGTCGGACAGTCCGGCTCGCCATCAGGGCGGCGAACCCAACCAGGAATCCGATGTCGCCGACACCCTGAACATCCTGCGGGAATTGACCGCCAGTTGTAAGGAGGGTACCAAGCGCATCGGGAAAATCGTGCTGGATCTGCGCGTCTTCTCGCGCACCGACGATGTCGGCCTGATCCCGACCGACTTGCACGAAGGCATCGAATCGACCCTGAAGCTGCTCACCAAGCAATACCAGAATCGTATTACCATTCACCGCGATTACCGGCCCCTGCCCGAGGTCGAATGCCTGCCCGGCCAGATCAACCAGGTCTTCATGAACCTGCTGCAAAACGCCGCCCAGGCCATCCCCGGCAAAGGCAACGTCTGGATCGCGACCCACACCGAGGGCGCTTGGGTTCGGATCGCCATCCGGGACGACGGCGCGGGAATCGCGGCGGAACACCTGTCCAAGGTCTTCGATCCGTTCTTCACCACCAAGCCGGTGGGCGCGGGAACCGGCCTGGGGCTCAGCATCAGCTACGGCATCGTCGAAAAACACGGGGGGAAAATTCGAGTGGCCAGCACGCTCCATGAGGGCAGCGAATTCACGGTCGAACTGCCGGTGCGACCGATCGGGAGAACAGCATGAAACATCACCTGCTCGTCGTCGACGACGAGAAGGAAATACTCCGCAGCCTCACCCTGACTTTTGCCAAGGACTACGAGGTCTCCGCCGTTTCGAGCGGGACCGAGGCGCTGGCGCTGCTGGCGCAACGGGACATCGCCCTGATCATCGCCGACCAGCGCATGCCGGAAATGAGCGGCGCGGAATTGCTGGCGCGGGCCATCGAAATCAAGCCCAACGCCATCCGCATGATCCTGACTGGCTACACTGACACCGCCGCGCTGGTGCAGGCCATCAACCAGGGTCACATCTACCAGTACATCAACAAGCCCTGGGATCGACAGGAACTCAAGCTCGCGGTCCAGCGGGCGCTGGAGCACTACGAACTGGCCATGGAAAACCAGCGCCTGCTCAAGGCATTGCAAGCCGCCAACGAGCGACTCAACGACGAAAACCTGCTGTTGAAAAAGGAAGCTGGCAGAGAACCGGCGTTCATGGACGCCGTCATCGGGCAAAGTCCGGCCATGCGGCGGATTTTCGATCTGCTTGGCAAGGTCATCGACAATGCGGCGACCGTGCTGCTGACCGGCGAAACCGGCACCGGCAAGACCCTGCTGGCCCGCCATATCCACGCCCATGGTCCACGCAAGGGCAAACTGTTCATCGAACAAAATTGCGGAGCGTTGCCCGAAACCCTGCTGGAAAGCGAACTGTTCGGCCACAAGCGCGGCGCGTTCACCGGCGCCGTTCAAGACCACAAGGGACTGTTCGAGGTTGCCGACGGCGGCACCCTGCTGCTGGACGAAATCAGCGAAATGAGCGCGGCGCTACAAGTCAAGTTGCTGCAAATCCTGCAGGACGGCCGCTTCCGCCGAGTCGGCGAGAGTCACTATCGGCAGGTTGACGTGCGCGTGATCGCGGCGACCAACCGGGATTTGTCGGCGGAAATCGAAACCGGCCGGTTCCGGAGCGATCTCTATTACCGGCTCAATGTGTTCCCCCTCCATGTCCCGCCGCTACGGGAGCGAAGCGAGGATATTCCCCTGCTGGCGGAGCATTGCCTGCGGAAATACCGTCACAAGCTCAACCGCCAAACCACCGGCTTCACCGAGGCCACCCTCCAGGCCCTGCTCCAGTACGATTACCCAGGCAACGTGCGCGAACTGGAAAACCTGATCGAACGGGCGCTGATCCTGAATTCCGATACCCTGATCGAGCCCGGCGAATGGCTGCCGCGGTTCTGCCCGGACGACAGCGAGCTTTCCCGGCTGGAACAAGTCGAGCGCGCGGAAATCGCCCGGCTGTTCGAACTCCATCAAGGCAACATCCGCCTGATCGCCAAGGATCTGGGAATCAGTCGGACCACCCTGTGGCGTCGAATGAAAGAGTATCGGATTGGATTCCGAACCGCTCCCAATCCTCCGGTTTCAATTTGAAACCGTCATCGTTGAATCGGTTTCAATCTGAAACCGCCGAGCCGAGTCATCCACCCCCGTCGCCGTTTTCAAAGCCGCTTGAACCCCCGCATCAGCCTGCCCGTTTCCCTATCGACAAGATCGCGATTTTTTGGAATTAAAACGGGAAATCTCCTTCCCCTTATGGGGGAGGAAGGAGCCTTGTGTGTAACGAACAGCCTCCAAAGCACCCATGAAAATAGTTGGCACTTGTTTTGCTGAATACCCATGACCGTTACAGAAATACTGGAATCATGGGTTTTTCCAAGGACGCTGTATCGACGCCTTGTAGCAAAAATGAGTTAAAAACTAACTGGGTTTTAAGCATTTAGGGGGCAATAGCGATGCAAATGCATTTTGGAGGGTATGCCCGGCAGGTGCGCGAACAGTGTCGCCAGGCCAACCGCCGCTATTCGGTCCGACAGACCGCCCGGCGGATCGGCGTGGAGCCCGCCTACCTGAGCAAGGTCGAGCGCGGCGAAGTCTCGCCGCCATCGGAACCAACGATCCGGCGACTGGCCGCCGAGCTGGGGGAAGACGTGGACATCTTTCTGGCCGCGGCGGGCCAAATTTCCAGCGACATCCGGGACATCATCGTCCGGCGACCGTTGCTGTTCACCGAGCTGATCCGGCGCCTGAGCGATCTGGCCGATTCCGACTTGGCCGTTCTCGTGGAAAGAGTGCGCAACGGCAAATAACCGCCGCGCTCCGACCACAACCATCGGCTCACATTAAAGACCGGACGATTTCTCTTCAAACAAGGGCTTATAGCTATCCTATTCGGATTGTGGACGCCCGGATGATTCAAGCGCCCTCACCCCCGACCCCGCTCCCGCTGGGAGAGTGGAGATCGTCCACGCGGGGTGAGGGCGCGGCGGGCGGGGTGTTAAAGTTGCGGGTCGCTGTGGCATAAACAGCCGCTCGCAACCATAATTCCGGCGTGCCGGCGCAGCCGCGCCGGTTTTCCCGCCCACCCCCAACCCGCTCGCCATGTCGTCCGAATTCGTCAGCAGCCTGTTCGAATGGGTCGCCGCTCACCCTGGCTGGATGAGCACCGTCATCTTCGCCACCGCGATGGCCGAATCCTTGACCATCGTCGGCGTCATCATTCCCGGCGCACTGATCATGTTCGGCCTGGGGGCGCTGATCGGCCTCGGCCATGTGGAATTCTGGTCGGCCTACGGGTGGTCGGCGCTGGGCGCGGTGGTGGGCGACGCGGTCAGCTTCTGGATCGGCCGGGTGTTTCACCAGGGCGTCCGCCGGGTCTGGCCGTTCGCCAAACACCCCGAAATGCTCGCCCGCAGCGAGGAGTTCTTCCGCAAGCACGGCGGCAAGGGCGTGTTGTTCGGTCGCTTTTTCGGCCCCGTGCGCGGCACCATTCCCACCGTGGCCGGCATGATGGACATGGGCTGGCGCGACTTCATGATCGCCAACGTGGTGTCGGCCATCCTGTGGGCGCCCGCCTACCTGATCCCCGGCATGGCGTTCGGCGCGTCCCTGGAAATCGCCTCGCGGGTGGCGGGGCGACTGGCGATACTGATCCTGATCGTCGCCGCGCTGCTGTGGGCGACGACCTGGCTGGTTCGGCATCTGGCGCGGCTGTTCCAGGCGCACGCCACCGACTGGTCGCAGCGGTTTTACGCCTGGAGCCGGAACCGGCGTTTCATCGGGCCGATCAGCGCCTCGCTGCTGGACCCGACCCAGGGCGAACTGCGCGGCCTGGCGACGCTGGCGGTGCTGCTGCTGGGCGGGGTGGTGCTGGTCAGCCTCAGCCTGAGCGCCGCCGGCCAGCAGTTGCCGAGCAGCCTCGACCAAAGCCTGTATCGCTTCTTTCAGGAACTGCGCACGCCGTGGACCGACGCCCTGATGGTATTCACCGCCGAGCTGGGCGACTATCAGGTCACGCTGCCGGTGAGTCTGGTGGTGTTCGGCTGGCTGATCTGGCGGCGTCACCATTCGGCGGCCTGGCACTGGCTGGCGGCGCTGTGTTTCGGCATGGCCACCAATCTGGCGTTCCGGTGGCTGTTGCCAGTGTCCAGTCCCGCCGAAATCGCGCAAGGCGTGCAAGGCTATTCGTTTCCGTCCAGCCACGCCACGTTCAGCACCCTGGCGTTCGGCTTCCTGGCCGCGTTGATCGCCCGCGAACTCCCACCGGCCCGCCGCTGGATCGCTTATCTGGCGGCGGCGTTCCTGATCGTGCCGATCGCCTTCGCCCGGCTGTATCTGGGCATTCACTGGCTGACCGACACGCTGGCGGGGCTGTGTCTGGGATTGCTCTGGGTGACGGCGCTGGGCATCGCCTACAACCGCCATCCCAAGGCGGCGATCCATTGGCGCGGGCTGCTGGCTTGCAGCGTGATCGCCCTGCTGGCCACCGATCTGCTGCACGTCGGCGCCGACTATAGCGCCGACCTGCAACGCTACCAGCACAAAACGACGCCGCGGGTGCTGGCGCGGGAGCAGTGGTGGACGGAGGGCTGGCGGAAACTGCCGCAGCAGCGGCTGGATTTCCGGGGCCACCACCGACAGGATCTGGTGCTGCAATGGGCCGGCAGCCGAGAAGAACTGGAAGCGCGGCTGCGGGCAGCGGACTGGCTGCCGGCGCCCGGCCCGGATTTGCGCGGCATACTGCTATGGCTCAGCCCGCAGGTCGAACTGCGGGAATTGCCGGTGCTGCCGCAAATTCACGACGGCAGCGAAGACGATTTGACGATGGTGCGCTACGACGACTCGCCCGACACCCGTTGGGTGTTGCGCTTTTGGGATATCGACGCGCGCCTGCGCGAGGGAGACCTGCCGATCTGGGTGGGCAGCTTGATCCGCCAGCAGCGGGAACCGCGGATGCGATTGTTCACCTTCGCGGTGGACGACCCGCAAAGCCGCGCGCCAAGCGATCTGCTGGCGCCGGCCTGGCGGGGTTTGCGGACTCGGGTGGTCCATGGGGTCAACCCCCAGGAGCGGATCACCCTGATTGCCGATTGACGCGATCCGCCCCGGCGGATTCCCAACCTCTGTGAGAAAACGCAAATGTTGATGAAGATCGAAACTTCCTGTCTGTTGGCGGTCGATTTTCAGGAACGACTGATGCCGGCGGTCCACGACGCCGACCGCGCCGTGGCCAACGGCGCGTGGCTGATTCGAATCGCCCAGCGCTTGAACGTGCCGGTGTTGGCCTCGGAGCAGTATCCGCGCGGGCTGGGCCATACGGTGACGGCGATTCGCGAGCTGTTGCCGACGGAGGCGTTCATGGAAAAGCTGCATTTTTCCTGCGCCGCCGAGCGGGACTGCATGAGGCGCATCGACGCCCTGGGCCGCCAGCAAATCGTCGTGATCGGCGCGGAGGCACACGTTTGCGTGCTGCAAACCGCGCTGGATTTGCGGGCGGCCGGCAGGGACGTCTATCTGGTCGCCGACGCCGTTTCTTCCCGGTCGCCGCGCGACGTCGAACTGGCGCTGGAGCGGATGCGCGCCGAGGGCGTGCGGGTAGTCAGCCGCGAAATGGTCGTTTTCGAGTGGCTGCATCAGGCCGGCGACGACCGCTTCCGCGAGATCAGCCGCGATTTTTTGCGCTGAAGAGCGCAAGGCCATCGCGGCGGGAGCCCCCCTCGACCACCATGGCCCGATCGCGGCCGGGGTCGTTCCCAACACACCGTTTTGTTCGGACCGCTCAGGTAAATCAATCCCATGACTCAGGCTCGCTCTCCCATCCCGCGCCGTTCCCGCGTCGCCGTCCGCGTCGGCGCCGTCGCGGTCGGCGGCGACGCGCCCATCGTGGTGCAGTCGATGACCAACACCGATACCGCCGACATCGCGGCGACCGTCGCCCAAGTGGCGGAGTTGGCGCAAGCGGGTTCGGAACTGGTGCGGATCACCGTCAACAACGAGGAAGCCGCCGCCGCCGTGCCGGCCATCCGCGAGCGATTGGCCGCGCGAGGCGTGTCCGTGCCGCTGATCGGCGACTTTCACTTCAACGGCCACCGGCTGCTGAGCAAATACCCGGCCTGCGCCGAATTGCTGGACAAATACCGCATCAATCCCGGCAACGTCGGGCGCGGCAGGAAAAAGGACGAGCAATTCGCCACTATCGTCGAAATCGCCTGCCGGCATGACAAGCCGGTGCGGATCGGGGTCAACTGGGGCAGTCTGGACCAGGAACTGGCGGCGCGGCTCATGGACGACAACGCCCGCCTGCCGGAACCCCAACCCGCGGGCGAAGTCATGCACGAGGCGATGATCGTCTCGGCGCTGGACAGCGCGGCGCGGGCCGAGGAGATCGGTCTGGGCCACGACCGAATCATCCTGTCGGTCAAAATGAGCGGGGTGCAGGATCTGATCGCGGTGTACCGCAAGCTGGCGGCGCGCTGCGAGTATCCGCTGCACCTCGGTCTTACCGAAGCCGGCATGGGCAGCAAGGGCATCGTCGCCTCCACCGCCGCGCTGGCGGTGCTGTTGCAGGAAGGCATCGGCGACACCATCCGCATCTCGCTCACCCCCGAACCGGGCGGCAGCCGTAGCCGGGAAGTGATCGTTGCTCAGGAAATCCTGCAAGCGATGGGGCTGCGTTCGTTCACGCCGGCGGTGGTGGCCTGCCCTGGCTGCGGGCGCACCAGCAGCGACTATTTCCAGCATTTGGCCCAGCAGATCCAGGGCTACCTGCGCGAGCAAATGCCCCTCTGGCGCGGGCGCTATCCCGGCGTCGAGGAACTGACCGTGGCGGTGATGGGCTGCGTGGTCAACGGTCCTGGCGAAAGCAAGCAGGCCCACATCGGCATCAGCCTGCCGGGCACCGGCGAGATCCCGGTGGCGCCGGTCTATGTGGACGGCGCAAAGACCGTAACGCTTAAGGGCGAGAATATCGCCGCCGAATTCCAGCAAATCGTGACCGATTACGTGATTCGCCGCTACGGCGGGCGCGAACACATCGCCGGTTGAGATCCATCCCGCCATCCCGAATCCGCGGCGACCCTGCCGTGACCGATGCCGTCGTTTCCCGCAAATCCACTCACCGGGTGGAGGATCACCTGCGACAGATCGTCAAGCTGCTGGAGAAGCACCGGCTGGTCGAGACCCTGGTGGACCGCGACCGCGCCAGTCCCCGCCACGATCTGATCGAATCGCTGGTGCACCGCCAGCACCTGGTCGAACTGCAACTCAAGTTGCGCAGCCTGCATCCGGCGGATATCGCCTACATCCTGGAGGCGCTGCCGCTGGACGACCGTTTACTGGTCTGGCGGCAGATCGAGGACGGGCGCGGCGGCGAAGTGTTGCTGGAAGTGTCGGACGCGGTGCGGGATGCGCTAATCGAGACGTTGGAACGGCCGGCGCTGGCGCGGGTGCTGGGCCAGCTCGACGCCGACGATTTGGCCGAACTGGCCGAGGCGGTACCCGAAGAGATCCTGACGCTACTCCAAAGTCATGACCGGCGCGAGCGTGGCGCGGATTTCCGCCACGGTCAGGTGGCGCGGGCTCTGGTCGCTGTTCTGCAAGTGTCCGCAGGCCAGCCGGAACACATCCGGCTGCCGCTCCGAACGCAGGTACAGATATGTGGTGAACAACAGCAGGTGAGGGCCTTCCCGCTCGAACAGGCGGACGTAGCGCAGGCCAGAAACCCGGCTGGAAAAGATTTCCCACTCGCGGCCGACCCGTTCCACCGTAAAGCGGTCGGCCCGCACAGGGCGCGGCGAATCGTTGACGGTCAAGACTTCCAGCCGGCAAACGGCATCGTAGCGATACCGGTCGCCGATGGCCGTGCCCTGGATGTTGACACCCGCCTGACCCGGCGGGACGACCAGATCCCGATGCAGGTCGAGCACGGTTCCAGCCGGAATGCGATAGGCCGGAGACTGGCCTTCGTAATCCAGCGCCTGGCAGGCAGCCAGCAGCAACGAGACCGTCAGCAACAACCCCGCGACCCGAAAACCTGTCCGCATGGCGGCGCTACCCGCTGGCCGGGATCGAGTCTTGAACCACTCGCCGCAACTGCGACCGCCGGCGGATCTCGCTCACCCTCAATTGATGCTTGTAGGCGCGGAGCAGATTCAGCACCGCTTCCACATAGTCATGCGAGGAAAGTTCCTCGTCGGCGTAGCGCTGCAACAGATTCAACCAGCGGGCGTGAACGGCGCACGGCGATGATTCATCGCCATCGGTCAGCGGGCAATCGACGCAGCGCATCTGGATCAGAGCATCGATCACGGCCTGTCGCCGCCACTGACGGCGATACTGCAAGGCATAGGCTTCTATCCATTCCAGCGCCCGCGCCTGCCGCTCTTCGGCGGGAAATCGCCGGATATAGTGCTCGATGGCCGCAACCTGCTGTAGCAGAAATTCCGCGTCGGACAGTTGCAGATCGTGGGCGTCCCCCACAAAACGGCTGAGAAGCGCAAGCGTTGGATCATCTACGATATTCATGACTGTTTCTGCTTGGCGAAACCCATCGACACCGGGCAATTCAACTATAGCAATAGTTGTTGCGCCGCACAATTCCGTATTCGGCATCTCGGAAAAAATATGGCCTGACGACCGTCGCGGCGATCGCCGGAAACCGCTCCGACCGCGCCATCCTCTCGACGCTCCCGCGCGGCTTGACTACACTTGCCTGAAACCCCATTAAAACCACGGAAACCGCCATGCGCCGAGTTGTCTTCAATCAGAAAGGGGGGGTGGGCAAATCCACCATCGCGTGCAATCTGGCCGCCATCGGCGCGGCGCGCGGGCGACGGACTCTGCTGGTGGACCTGGACCCGCAGGCCAACGCCTCTCGCTACCTGCTGGGCAACGCCCTGGACGAACAGAAGAAAACCCTGGCCCACTTCTTCGACGATATCCTGACCTTCAAGCTATTTCCCGATAAACCGGAGGCCTACATCGTACCGGCCCCCTTCCCCAACCTCGGCGTCCTGCCGTCCGATCCCCGGCTGGAGGAATTGCAGATCAAGCTGGAATCCCGCTACAAGATGTACAAGCTGCGCGAGGCGCTGGAGACCCTCCAAGAATTCGACGACATCTTCATCGACACCCCGCCGGCCTTGAATTTTTACACCCGCTCGGCGCTGATCGCCGCCGATACTTGCCTGATTCCCTTCGATTGCGACGACTTCTCCCGCCGCGCCCTGTACACCTTGATGGACAGCGTCCGCGAAATCCAGGCCGATCACAACCGCGCGCTGCGGGTGGAAGGCATCGTGGTCAACCACTTCCAGGCCCGCGCCAACCTGCCGACGCGACTGGTCGAGGAACTGCGCGGCGAGGGACTGCCGGTATTGGAAGCGTTTCTGTCCGCCTCGGTTAAAATCCGCGAGTCGCACGCCCAGGCCCAGCCGATGATCCACCTCGATCCCAAGCACAAACTCAGCCGTGAGTTCGAAGCACTCTACGGCTTGCTGAACGGCTGATCCACCACGCCCCAAATCGCAAGCGGCCGACGCATTTGGACTCCCAACCCGCCGTCAAACCGGGGCACGGCCAGCCCGGATTTGTTCGTAAAACGCCAGCAGCGCCTGGGCCGGACCGTCCGCCGCCCAATGCCGGGCGTATTCCCGCCCCTCCTGGCCCAGTCGCCGGCGCAGCGCGGCATCGTCCAGCAAGCGGCGCACCTGGGCGGCGAAGTCCGCCACCTCCTCCGCCGCCACCAGCGCGCCCTTGCCTGCCTCCAGAATATCCCGGGTGCCCATGACGGCGGTGGACACCACCGGCACCCCCAAACTCATGGCCTCCAGCAAGACCAAGCCCTGGGTTTCGGTGCGCGAGGCGAATACGAAGACATCGCCGGCCCGATAGCAGCTCGCCAGATCGGCCCCGCGCGCCAGATAACCCACGAACCGCAGGTTGTCTCGCACACCAAGTTCGCCCGCCAAACGATGCAGGCGTCCTTCGGCCGGCCCTTCTCCGGCGACGATCAGCACGATGTCGGGATGGCGGGTCTGCTTGAGCGCCCGGACCACATCCAGCAGGAACTCGATGTTCTTCTCGAACGCCACCCGACCCACGAACACCAGCGTCGGCTGACTGGCGGCGATGCCGTGGCGGGCGCGAAAAGCCTGCCCGTCGCCTTCTCGAAAGGCGTCCTGCGGCATACCGGTCGGAATCACGCGCATGGCCGCACGCACGCCATAACGTTCGAGCGCCTCGCGCATCGCCCGCGAGGGCACCACCAGTCCATCCAGACGGTTGCACTGGCGGCGCGAGAACAGCCGGGCGACCGCTCGCCAAGCGTTTTTCGGCAGCACCGGCAGGTAATGAAACAGATACTCTTCGAAAAAGGTGTGATAGGTTTCGACGCAAGGCACGCTCCAGCGCCGCGCCAGCCGGAGACCGGCGTAGTGGGCGACGAACGGGGTCTGGACATGCACCAGATCGAAGCGCCCGCCGTCCAGCGCCCGCAAGCGTCGATCGAGCGGTCCTGGCCGCATCATCCGGTCTTCGGGATCGAACAACACCCGGCGGGACGGCACCCGGCTGATCCCATCCTCCTCCTCGGCGGGCTGGCCGTACTCCGGCGCCACCACCCAGATTTCGTGCCCCAATCGTTGCAGCTCGCGCCGGAAGGTCTGGATGGACGTGGATACACCATTCACACGCGGAAAATACACGTCGGAAAGCATTAGAATTTTCATGAGATCCCCAACCGTCCCAGCGAGGTCGCGCCATGAACGATCCCGATTTCACCACCGTCGCCCGCATCGTCGCGGAAATGCGCCAAGCCCGCCGGCTGCTGTTCATCACCGGCGCCGGCATCTCCGCCGATTCCGGCCTGCCGACTTATCGCGGCATCGGCGGGCTGTACAACAACGAACTGACCGAGGAGAACTTCTCGATCGAAACCGCCCTGTCCGGGTCGATGCTCGAAGCCGCCCCGCATATCACCTGGAAATACCTGCACCAGATCGAAAATTCCTGCCGTGGCGCACGCTTCAACGACGCGCACGCCATCATCGCCGAGCTACAGGATCGCTTCGAGGTCTGCGTGTTGACCCAGAACATCGACGGCTTCCACCGCGACGCCGGCAGCCGCAATCTCATCGAAATGCACGGCGATGTCCACGATCTGTACTGCACCCGCTGCGACTACTCGGCCACGGTCGCCGACTACAGCCAACTGGACATTCCTCCCGCCTGCCCGCGCTGCCACGCGTTGGTGCGACCGCGAGTGGTGCTGTTCGGCGAAACGCTGCCGTCGCACGCCCTCCAGCATCTCTATCGGGAACTGGACCAAGGTTTCGATCTGGTGTTCAGCATCGGCACCACCAGCGTCTTTCCCTACATCGCCGGCCCCCTGGTGCAAGCCAGCCAGGCAGGTATCCCCACAGTGGAAATCAACCCCAGCGACACCAACGTCACCGGCTTCGTGGACCACAAGCTCAGCTCGGGCGCGGCGGCCAGCATGCGGGCCATCCGCTCGGCGTATCAGGACGCGCGCGGATAGAGCAACCGCTCCAGCCAGCCGGCGGCCTCGACCGCGCCGGTCGGCGCCACCGGCGGTTTGGAAGGCTGCGCCAGCAGCGCCCGCAAGGGTTCGGCCAAATCGCCGCTCGCCAGCCGCTGGCGGTCGATCTCGATGGCGTTGCCCCGTTCCGTCAGCCAGCGACTCAGCCACGGCTCTTCCGGCCAGTCGTCGCGCCCGACGTAGAGCACTCGGGTCGCGTTGCACGCCGCCTCGGCGAAGGCGCCGTAGCCGGGCTTGGTGAACAACACGTCGCAGGAGCGGATCAGATCCAGCATCGAGCAGTCGCTCAACACCGCCCAACTCCGCACATCCGGCCGCGCCACCTGGCCCCAGTCCGGCGGAATCAGCCAGCACACGTCCGCCAGCGCCGGCCACGTCTCCAGCGGCGGGCGCAGGTTCACGCCCCCCAGCCCCATCAACACCAGCGTCTCGCCGCCGCGCAAGCCGAGCCGCCGGTCGATCTCCGGCCGCCGGTTCCGGCCCAGGGCGGCAATGGGACCGATCGGCTGGGCATTGTGCAAATCCGGCATTGGCATGCTGGGCGCCGGCTGGAGAAACGCCGCGGCGCTATTGTAGGCCGCCAACATCGGCGCGCGCAGCGCCGCCAAATCGGAGGCATCGGCGCCATAGCCTTGCAGGATATCCGCCCAGTTCAGCGAACACAGCGCCAGCGCCGGAATCGCCAAGCGGGCCGCCGCCGCCAGACTCAGATAGGGAATATCGGCCAGCAGCAGATCCGGCGCCGCCCGCCGTAGCACGCTCTCCTGCCAATCCAGCCGTTCCTTCCACTCTCCATGGAAAGCCCGATACGCGGCCAAACTATCGTCAAGTTTTACGTCCAGCGCATCCGCCATCACCATGCCGAAATCGGCCGCGCCGGCCACGACCGCGAATTCGCCCGCGATTCGCCCGCGCAAGACTGGCTCCGGCAACAGGCTCTGCACGGTCAGACGAACCGCCGGACAGCGCTGGCGCAGGGCGTTCAGCACCGGCCCCGTTTGCGCTAAATGCCCGAAACCATGGCTGGAAAGGGCGACGTAAAGATGAGGAGCTTTAATCACGCAAAACGTTCTCCAAGCCGGGGCGGGCGCCGCAACGATGCGGCGATGACAAACCGGCGACGGTAGGATTGCAATTTAAGTTGTCTGTCTCGAAAAAAACTTCTAGACTAAAATCGCAACAAGGTGTCTCATCTGGACAAATTGTTGTTTTTTTGATGCACTTATTCATACAAAACGATTTCAGGCTTACCCCATTGCCAAGGCGCGAGGGCATGATCATGGCGCAGACGCTGACTTTGCAAACGTTGGAAGCCGAAAACCAGTCGTTCGCGGGCACCGGCGGTGTCAGCGCGGCCAACCGGCACTACGGTTTTATCCCCGGTTTTCTGGATCGGGAAACCGGTGCGATCTACTGTTCCTGCTGGGCCGACGGCACTCCCGCCCCCTTCCACGCCCTGGATGGTCTGCCCGACCATCTGGTATTGGGCCGCAACCCCCGCGGTCATATTATCGCCATCAAACCCAGCGTCGTCGCCGGCTTTATCCGGTTCGGGCATTTCTATACCCGCGAACAAGCCGCCCATTGCCTTGTTGAGTAGCGGTTCGCGCCGCCGCCGTCCACCCCGGTTCGATCGAGCGGTCCACCCGGAAACCGTTCCGCCAACCCGCCGTCGATTGTACCCAAGAATTTCCAATATCCTCCGCCATGCCCACGCCGGCCCATGGCCGGAAATCCAGCGCCTCCAATGTTCCCCCGACGGCATCGATCATGCCTTGCAATTGGAAATCGCCCGACTATCGTTTCTATGACGTTCAGCGAACGACGGACCGCGAACCGCAAGTTATGCGGTCAATCAAACCATCCAAGCATCTCCGACGCCATCCGGCCCGGCGTCGGGTGCTTCAATCCCACAAGCACATGCAACGGACTTTACCGCCATGACGATCCAAACCGTAGAAAGAAGCACGCCAGCATCCTGGCTGACGGAACTGCCGCCTTTGGGCATGGACGCCAAAAGCATCGCCGCCGACTTCCGACACTACTTCAGCCACACCCTGGGCCGCGACCGGCATACCAAATACACCTACTACATGTACGAAGCCCTGGTGCTGACCCTGCGCGACCGACTGTGGGAGCGCTGGAAGAACACCCGCTATGCCTACGAGGCGGACGGTGGCGTGCGCCGGGCCTATTACCTGTCCCTGGAATTTCTGATGGGCCGGGCGCTGGGCAACGCCATGCTCAATCTGGGCGTCTCCGAACCGGTCAACAAAGCGCTGTACGACATGGGGCTGACCCTGGAGGAATTGGCCGAATGCGAGAACGACGCCGGTCTGGGCAATGGCGGTCTGGGGCGACTGGCGGCCTGCTTCATGGATAGCTGCGCCACTCTGCGACTGCCGGTGATCGGCTACGGCCTCCGCTACGCCTACGGCATGTTCCGCCAGCGCATCGAAAACGGCTATCAGGTCGAGGAACCCGATCATTGGCTGCGCAGCGGCACCCTGTGGGATCTGGAGCGACCCGAGTACACGCAGCGGATCAAGTTCGGCGGGCGCACCGAAGGCTTCATGAAAGCCAACGGCGACATGGGTTGGCGCTGGCTGGATACCCACGACGTGCTGGCCGTACCCTACGATTTTCCGATCCCCGGCTACCAAAACGGCACGGTCAACACCCTGCGGCTGTGGTCCTCGGCCGCCACCGATGAATTCGATCTGGAAGATTTCAATGCCGGCAGTTACACCGACGCCGTGGGCGCCAAGAACCTGGCGGAAAACATCACCATGGTGCTCTACCCCAACGACGCCACCGAGAGCGGCAAGGAGTTGCGGCTGCGCCAGCAGTACTTCCTGGCCTCCGCCAGCCTGCAGGACGTGATTCGGCAATGGGTACGGGTCAATGGCGAGGATTTCAGTCAGTTCGCCGCAAAGAACTGTTTCCAGCTCAACGACACCCACCCCACCATCGCGGTGGCGGAACTGATGCGCCTGCTGATGGACGAGCACGATCTGGGCTGGGACGCGGCCTGGAGCATCACCAGCAAGGCCATGGCCTACACCAACCACACCCTGCTGCCCGAGGCGCTGGAACGCTGGCCGGTGCGGATGTTCCGGCAACTGTTACCTCGGCTGTTGGACATCATTTACGAAATCAACGCCCGCTTCCTGGCCGAAGTCGCCAGCCGCTGGCCCGGCGACATCGAACGTCAGGGTCGGATGTCGCTGATCGAGGAAGGCTACGAACAGCAAATCCGCATGGCCTATCTGGCCATCGTCGGCAGTATCTCGGTCAACGGCGTGGCCGCGCTGCATTCGGAGCTACTCCAGCAAGGGCTGTTCCGCGACTTCCACGAATTGTGGCCGGAGAAATTCAACAACAAGACCAACGGAGTCACCCAGCGGCGCTGGATGGCCAGTTGCAACCCCGGCATGAGTGCGCTGATCACCGAAGCCATCGGACCCGGCTGGATCACCAAGCTGGACGAGTTGCGCAAACTGGCGCCGTATGCCGACGATCCCAAATTCCGGGCGCGCTGGCGGGGGATCAAGCAGGACAACAAGGTCCGTCTGGCCAGTCTGGTCGAAGCCGACTGTGGCGTGGTCTTCAACACCAAGGCCATGTTCGACGTACAGGTCAAGCGCATGCATGAGTACAAGCGCCAGTTGCTGAACCTGCTGCACGTCATCCACCTGTACGACCGCATCAAGCGCGGCGATACCGCCAACTGGACCCCGCGCTGCGTGCTGATCGGCGGCAAGGCGGCGCCCGGCTACTACATGGCCAAGCAGATCATCAAGCTGACCAACAACGTCGCCAAGGTCATCAACAACGACCCCGAGGTCGGCGACAAGCTGAAGCTGGCTTTCCTGCCCAACTATCGGGTCACCGCGATGGAGATCATTTGCCCCGGCACCGATCTGTCCGAGCAGATTTCCACCGCCGGCAAGGAGGCGTCGGGCACCGGCAACATGAAGTTCATGATGAACGGCGCCGTGACCATCGGCACCCTGGACGGCGCCAACATCGAAATCCGCGAGGAAGTCGGCGACGAGAATTTCTTCCTGTTCGGCCTGACGGCGCAGCAAGTGGAAGAGCGGCGGCGGGACTACAACCCGGTCGCCATCATCAACGCCGATGCCGATATCGCCCGGATCATGCACCTGCTGGAAAGCGGCCATTTCAACCAGTTCGAAAAGGGCATCTTCGACCCGATCCTGCACTCGCTGACCAGCCCGCACGATCCGTGGCTGACCATCGCCGACCTGCGCGGCTTCATGGAAGCCCAACAGAAGGCCTCGCTGGCGTATCAGGATCAGGAAAAGTGGGCGCGGATGAGCATTCTCAACACGGCGTTCAGCGGCAAATTCTCCACTGACCGCACCATGCAGGAATACAACGCCGAGATCTGGAAGCTACAGGCGCTGCCGGAAATGCCGATGGCGTAAAGCCACCGGTCGTCTCACCCATACCCCTCTCTTCATCAAGAGAGGGGTAAATTTTGCTTCGGACGGACTCCAAAGGCGGGTTGTCCCCCACTCCTCGTCCCCTATCGCGGCATCGGCGGCGCCACCAGCGCCGGATCGATTCGCGCCTCGCGCCAGTTCATCCGCCAGTCCAGATGCGGGCCGGTCACTCGCCCGCTCTTGCCCACGGTGGCGACCACATCGCCCTTGCGCACCGCTTGTCCGACCCGGACATCGATCCGGTCCAGATGCATCAACGTGGAACTCAACCGGTAACCGTGATCGACGATCAGGGTGGCCCCGCTGTAGTACAAATCCGGTTCGGCCAGCGTGACGATCCCGTCGGCCGGGGCATGCACCGGCGTGCCGACCGGCCTGGCCACATCGACGCCGTAATGCGGCTGACGGGGCTCACCGTTCAGAATGCGCTGGCTGCCGTACACCCCGCTGATGCGGCCGGTGACCGGCCAGATAAAGCCGCTCAGGAAATACGTCTGGGGAATCTCCTCCTGGCGGGCCGCGGCCACCTGGGCATTTTCCCGGCGAATGCGCTCCAGCACGGCGGGCGGCGGGGTTACCTTGCCCGGCGGCAAACCGTCGAGCCGCTGGATATCGTACTGGCGCGACGCAATTGCTAATTGTCGCTCGTCCCGACTCCCATCCGGGAACACGGCGCGCAAGCGCGCCACCGGCGGCGCATCGCGATGAAACCCGAACACAAACACCCCTTCCGGGCTCACCGGCACCTCCTGTCCGTCCAGTTCCAACCGGGTGCCCGGCGGAGCCTGACCGACGATCAAACCACCCTGAGTCAGTTGCCCTCGCCAATGCAGCTCGCCCGCACCGACCCACAATGGCCACAGTAGTAAAATGAGACTCCATCCGAACCCATGCATCGATCGCCTCCGGTCCTGTTCTTCCCACCCGGCAGATCCGCCGGGCACGCGCTATAGTAACTGCTATCGCGCGTGGGATGCCGCCGCCGTTGGCCGTCTCTCCCAGCGCCCGGATTTTCGCCCGCACGATCATTACGTTCATCATTTGGAGGATGCATGACCCAGCATTACGACCTGATCGTCATCGGCGGCGGCAGCGGCGGCCTGTCGGTGGCGGAACGGGCGGCCCGCCACGGCGCTCGCTGCGCCCTGATCGAAACCGGCCGGCTCGGCGGCACCTGTGTCAACGTCGGCTGCGTGCCCAAGAAAATCATGTGGTACGCCGCTCATCTGGCCCATGCGCTCGACGACGCGCCCGGCTACGGCTTCCGGCTGGATTATTTCGGCTTCGACTGGCAGGCGCTCAAAACCGCCCGCGATGCGTTCGTATGCAAACTCAACGAATGGTACCTGGGCTATCTGGCCGAGGCGGGGGTCGAATTGATTCGTGGGTTTGGCCGTTTCGCCGACGCCCGCACCCTGACGGTGGGCAACCGGCGTTATAGCGCCGACCATCTGGTCATCGCCACCGGCGGCCGACCGCGGGTTCCCCAAGTGCCCGGCGCGCAGTTCGGCATCGCCTCCGACGGCTTTTTCGAACTGAACGCCTGTCCGCGACGGATCGCCATCGCCGGCAGCGGTTACATCGCGGTGGAGCTGGCCGGGATGCTGCACGCGCTGGGCGCCGAGGTGACGCTGCTGCTGCGCAAGGACCAGGTACTGCGGCCGTTCGACGCCATGCTGCGCGAGCAACTGATGGAGCGACTGCGCGAGGACGGCATCAACGTGCTGACGCGCACCCAGATCAATGCGGTGGCGCGACTGGCCAAGGGCGTGCTCAGCCTGCATTGCGACGGGCGGAGCAATACCCTGGAAGTAGATGCGCTGTTGTGGGCCGTCGGCCGCGATCCCAATACCGACATGCTCGATCTGGCGGCGGCGGGAGTGACGGCGAATCCGAACGGTACTATCCCGACCGATCCCTACCAGAACACCAACGTCGCCGGCATTTACGCCATCGGCGACGTGACCGAGCACTTTCACCTCACCCCGGTGGCGATCGCCGCCGGCCGCCGGCTGGCCGACCGATTGTTCGGCCAGCAACCGGAGCGGCGCCTGCCTTACGAAAACATTCCCAGCGTGGTGTTCAGCCATCCGCCCATCGCCACGGTCGGGCTGACCGAAGAGGAGGCCCGGCAACGACACGGCGCGGCGGTGCGGGTCTACCAGACCCGCTTCCGGCCGATGTACCACGCCTTTACCCAACGCAAGCCGCCGACCGCGATGAAACTGGTGTGCGTCGGCCCGGAGGAAAAGATCGTGGGGTGCCACCTGATCGGCGAGAACGCCGACGAGATGCTACAAGGCTTTGCGGTCGCCATCCGCATGGGTGCGACCAAGCGCGATTTCGACGACACCGTCGCCATCCATCCAACCAGCGCCGAAGAGCTGGTCACGATGCGCTGAAGGTCGAAGGGCCACAAACAATCCAAAAATTCGCCCCTTGCATGAGAACCGATCCCATGGCAATCCGTCCTTTCGAACAACACACCCCGCGAATCCATGCCACCGTCTACGTTGACGACACCGCCCTGGTCATCGGCGATGTCGAAATCGGAGAAGACAGCTCGGTCTGGCCGATGAGCGTGATCCGCGGCGACATCCAGCGCATCCGTATCGGCGCGCGCACCAGCATTCAAGACGGCAGCGTGATCCACGTCACCCACGACAGCCGCTTTTGTCCGGGCGGTCAAGCGACCCTCATCGGCAACGATGTCACGGTCGGCCACAAGGTCATCCTGCACGCCTGCACCGTCGAGGATTACTGCCTGATCGGCATGGGTTCGATCATCATGGACAGGGCGGTGGTGCGAGCGCGGGTGACCATCGGCGCCGGCAGCGTGGTGCCTCCAGGCAAGGTGTTGGAAAGCGGTTTTCTCTATGTCGGCAGTCCGGTCAAGCAGATCCGACCGCTGAACGAGCGCGAGATGGAGTTTCTCGAATACTCGGCCCAGAACTACCGGCGCTTGCGGGAGCGGCACCTGCGGATGACCGGCGCGGACAACGCCACCGCCAGCGCTCCTAGCCCCGAACCGCCGAAGCCAGCGCCCAAAGCCCGAAGCCGGCGACCAGCATCCCCGAAACGCGGTTGATGCCACCCAGCGCCGCCGGGGTCAGTCGCCCGCGCAGCAACCCGACGCCCCCGACCAACAACAGCCACCACAGCAGCGAGCCGGCGAACACCCCCAGCACCAGCCCCCCGGCCGCCGCGAAGTCCCGTCCCTCGGCGGCCAGACCCAGCCCGGCGAAAATGGCCAGAAACGCCAGCACGGTGACCGGATTGGCCAGCGTCAACGCCAAGGTGGACAGATAATCGCCCAACAGCCCGATGCGGTTGGGGCGAACGCGCGCCTGCTCGCCAGCCGGCGGAGTCCGCCAGATCCGCCAGCCCAGGTACAGCAGAAACAGGCCGCCGCCGACTTGCAACTCCATTTGCCAGGCCAACAGCCGATGCGCCAGCGAAGCCAGTCCGAAGCCGGCGATACAGCCGTAAACCGCATCGGCGCTGGCCGCCCCGACACCGGACAGCAACCCTGCCCAACGGCCGCGCGTCAGCGTGCGTTGCACACACAACAACCCGATCGGCCCCACCGGCGCGGCGATGGCGAATCCAATCAGCATCCCCTTGAACCAGAACAGCATGGTGATCTCTCCACGGCGCTAGCGCGCCTTTCTTTCCGCATCGCCAGCCAGACTGGCATATAATTCCAGTGACTATTTACCTGAATCGCTCTCCACTATCCGCACGATACCGCCATCATGAACTTGTTCAGTATTGTCCTCATTGTCGCCTTGGCGCTGCTAATCCTGTACGGCATCGTCATCTACAACCGTTTGGTCAACCTCAAACACAACGCCGGCATGTCTTGGTCCAATATCGACGTGCTGCTCAAACAGCGTCACGACGAACTGCCCAAGCTGGTCGAAACCTGCAAGCAGTACATGCGCTACGAGCAGGACACCCTGGAAGCGGTGATGCGCGCCCGCCAAGGGGTGGCCGACGCCCGGCAGCGCGGCGACGTGCCGGCGCTGGGCGCGGCAGAAAGCCAGTTGCGAATTGGCCTCGGTCAGTTGTTCGCGGTGGCCGAAGCCTATCCCGAACTGCGCGCCAACGACAATTTCCGCCATCTGGCAAGCCGCGTTACCGGTCTGGAAAACGCCATCGCCGACCGCCGGGAGTTCTACAACGACAGCGTCAACCTGAACAACGTCCGCATCGAACAGTTCCCGGATGTGCTGATCGCCCGCTTCTTCAATTTTGGGCCGTTCCGGCTGCTGGAATTCTCCGAGCCGGAAAAACAGGATGTCGATCTCGCCGGCCTGTTTCGCTGAGCGCGGCGGGAAAGCCCGGTGTACCGACCCAGCCTGAAAGCGACGCTGCTGTTCGCCGCCCTCTGGCTTGGTTTCTTTCTGCTGCTGCGACAACTGGCGCCGACGACCAATCTGGGCGGGCAGCCACCGCCGGTTCCGCTGCTGGCGCTGCTGCTGGCCGCCGCGGTTGCCGGTCTGTACGGCGCGCTGCATTTCGGCCGGCGGGCCTGGCGGCTGGCGGACACGCCCATTGCCCGCATTCGTTCGGCGCCGCAGGGCTACGTGGAATTATATGGCCGCGCCCGGCTGTTGCCGGGGCCGCCGATCCTGGCTCCACTCAGCTATCTACCCTGCGCCTGGTATCGTTATCGGGTAGAGGAGCGCACTTCGGGCAACCGCTGGTGGCCGGTGGATTCCGGCGAGAGCGACGGCCTGTTCCTGATCGACGACGGCACCGCCCAATGCGTCATCGACCCCGAAGGCGCCGAGTGCATCAAGACCCGGCGCGACGTCTGGTACGGCAATGTCAGCGGGGCGCGCACCCATGCCCTCTGGGGCATCGGGGCCACCTACCGCTATACCGAGCAGCGCATCCTGCCTGGGGAGGAATTGCACGCCATCGGCCTGTTCCGCACCGTCGGGGGCCTGCGCGAGGTTCCCGACACGCAAGGCGAAGTGGCGGCGCTGCTGGAACGCTGGAAGCGCGACCCGCAACGCATGACGTTGTTCGACCGCCGCCGCAACGGCCGAGTCGACCCCGACGAATGGGAAGCGGCCCGGCGCGCGGCCCGGCGGCAAATCGAACGGGAGCAATTACAGCGAGCGGTCGAACCCGAAACCCATCTGCTGGCCGATACCGGAGATTCCGCCCGTCCCTTCATCATCGCCGCCTTCCGCGAGGAAGGACGGCTGATCAATTACTTCCGTCTATGGGCCACGGGATGCCTGCTGGCCGCGCTGCTGGCTGGAGGCGCCGCGCTGCGGCTGTGGCCCTGAACGCCAACCCAAGCCGCCAAACTTGACATTTCCTCCCATCTTCCCACAGTAGCATTCCTTCCGTTACCGAAGGATTAACCCGCGATGACCAATCCCTTACTCAGCAGCGCCGACCTGCCCTGCTACGCCGCCATCCGGCCCGAGCATGTCGAACCCGCCATCGATCAGGTGCTGGCCGACAACCGCGCGGCCCTCGAACGGTTGCTGGCCGCGCACGACGCCCATACCTGGGACAACCTGATCCAGCCGCTGGAAGAGCTGGAGGATCGTTTGAACAAGGCCTGGTCGCCGGTCAACCATCTGCACTCGGTTTGCGATTCCGAGGATTTGCGCGCCGCCTACAACGTCTGCCTACCCAAGCTCAGCGCGTACTACACCGAACTGGGCCAGCACGAAGGACTGTATCGGGCCTACCGGCACATCGCCGACGGACCGGAATATACCCGGCTCGATCCGGCGCAGCGCAAGGCGATCGACAACGCCCTGCGCGATTTCCGGCTATCGGGCATCGCCCTGCCGGCGGAACAACGCACCCGCTACAAGGCGATCATGCAGGAATTGGCACAACTGAGCGCCAAGTTTTCGGAAAACGTCCTGGACGCCACCCAGGGTTGGACCCAACGCCTCGACAACGAGGAACGGCTGGCCGGCCTGCCGGAATCGGCCAAGGCCCTGGCCCGCCAGACCGCTCGCCAGCGCGGTCTCGACGGCTGGCTGCTGACGCTGGAATTGCCGTCCTACCTGCCGGTGCTGAATTACGCCGACGACCGGGAGCTGCGGCGGGCGCTGTACGACGCCTACTGCACCCGCGCCTCCGACCAGGGACCGAACGCCGGCCAATGGGACAACGGCGCGGCGATGGAGCGCATCCTGGCGCTGCGTCACGAAATGGCCGGCTTGCTGGGTTTTCACGACTACGGCGAGTATTCGCTGGCCACCAAGATGGCCGATTCGCCGGACCAGGTACTGGCCTTTCTCGAAGATCTGGCCCGCCGCGCCCGGCCCCAGGCACGGCAGGAGTTGGATGAGCTGCGGGCGTTCGCTCGCGACCGGTTCGGCATGGATGATCTGCACGCCTGGGACATCGGCTATTACTCGGAAAAGCTGCGCCAGCACCGTTTTCAGTTGTCCCAAGAGGAGTTGCGGCCCTACTTCCCGACCACTCGGGTGCTGCCGGGGCTGTTCGCGGTGGCGGAACGGCTGTTCGGCATCGCCATCCATCCGCTGGACGGAGTCGAAGTCTGGCATCCCGATGTTCGCGCCTACCAAATCGTCGATAATGCCGGCGCCCGGCGCGGCCGGTTCTACCTGGACCTGTACACCCGTCCGCACAAACGCGGTGGCGCGTGGATGGACGGCTGCCTGCCGCGACGGATGCTGGGCGACGCCGCACGGCTACCGGCCGCCTATCTGGTGTGCAACTTCACGCCGCCGGTGGGCGACGAGCCCGCGCTACTGACCCATAACGAAGTACAAACCCTGTTCCATGAGTTCGGCCACGGGCTGCACCACCTGCTGACCACGATCGACTACCTGCCGGTGACCGGCATCCATGGCGTGGAATGGGATGCGGTGGAACTGCCGAGCCAGTTTCTGGAAAACTGGTGCTGGTCGCGCGAGGCGCTGGATCTGCTGGCCGGGCACTACCAGACCGGCGAACCGCTGCCGGAGGATCTCCACCGGCGAATGGTGGCGGCCAGGCATTTTCAGACCGGGATTCTCATGATGCGACAACTGGAATTCGGTCTGTTCGATTTCCGGCTGCACCACGACTACGATCCGGCGCGGGGCGGGCGGGTGCTGGAGGTGTTGGACGCAGTGCGCCAGCAGGTGGCGGTGATCGTGCCGCCGGTCTACAACCGCTTCGCCAACGCCTTCACCCACATTTTCGCCGGCGGCTACGCGGCGGGCTATTACAGCTACAAGTGGGCCGAGGTGCTGTCGGCGGACGCCTTCAGCGCCTTCGAGGAGCAGGGGATCTTCGACGCCGCGACCGGCGCGCGTTTCCGGGAAAGCATTCTACAGGTAGGCGGCTCGCGGCCGGCGCTGGCCAGCTTCGTCGAATTTCGCGGCCGGGAACCGCGCATCGAACCACTGCTGCGGCTGAGTGGGATCGCGGCGTAAGCAAGGGGTGATGGTAAACCGAATGGCGGGCGCCGTGATGATCACGGCGCCCGTCGCGTGGCTGACCACTCACATTCAACCGTCCGGCGAGCTGGCGACCTGATTGCGACCGCTGCGCTTGGCCGCATACAAGGCCTGATCCGCGGCCTTGAGCAAATCCCGCACCGTTACCTGCCGAGCCGCGAAGGCGCACACTCCGACACTGACCGTGAATCGCAGCATCCGCCCGTCTCCTAGCGGCAACGCCGTTTGCGCGATCGTCTCCCGCAGGCGTTCGCCCGCTTCGCGGGCGGCCGGCAAGCTCGTCTGCGGCAACAAGACCGCAAACTCTTCTCCGCCCAGCCGACCGACGATGTCCGCCTCGCGCAGCGCGGTTCGGCACAGACGGGTAAGCAAGCGCAGCACTTCGTCGCCCACCTCGTGTCCATAAGTATCGTTAATGTCCTTGAAATGGTCGACATCCAGCATCAGCAAGCCCATGTCCAGGTGATAGCGACGCGCCCGCAGCAGTTCCCGCTCGCACAGATCGAGAAAATGACGGCGGTTGTACAAGCCGGTCAGCCCATCGATGGCAGCCAGATAGCGCAGCTCTTCCAGCATCCGCTTGCGTTCGGTGATGTCGGACAGCACGCCCTCGACCGTCACGGCCGGCGCCCCGGCGTCGATACCGGCGCGAGCACTGATTTCCACCCAGATCACCTCCCCATCCCAACGCATCATTCGCAATTGCAAGTTCGTAACCTCGCCGTGCGCCGCCAGCGTACCGAGAAAGCGTTCCTGCTCGTCGCGATCCAGAAACGGCCACAGCAGTTCTCCTTCCTGATGCGCCCGCAGGAATTCGGCCGGGGTTTTGTGGCCCAGAATCCGCGCCATCGCCGGGTTGACATCGAGAAATCGTCCGTCCAGTTGGGCGATAAAAATCCCCTCGCTGACGTTCTCGAACAGTGAGCGGTATTTTTCCTCGCCCTCGCGCAACCGGTCGTTCAAATGATTGAGCTCCACCTGCATCCGGTCGCTGACCTTGATTAGATAGCGGACATGGCGCAGCAGGCGGGCATATTGCTGGGTCAGGTCGGCGTAAGCCTCGGCCCCCAACCCCAATTCACCGCCATCCAGCAGCGCCTTGGCGGTAACCAAAGTCCGCTCCTCGCTGTCCAGCAGGCTGACCTCGGGCGCGCTCACGTCGACTCCCGAGGCGTTTCCACCAAGACGAAGCTCAGGGACTGGAGTTCTTCGCCGAAATCCTGGCCGCACTCCAGTACTGCTTCGTTATCGGGATCGTAATACCAGTTCACCACAATCCGCGTTCCCGCCTGGGCCGCCTGATCGAGCAGATCCAGAAAATTCAGCATCACCTTGGTGCTACTGCTGTTTAGATAGAGGACTTCCAGATCCACCCGCACCGACGCGGCCGGTTCCAGGCCACCCAGAAATGCTTTCAGCCAGGCGAACACCGGCCCATAAAACGCCGCGGCGTTCTCCGGATACGACTCGCCCTGGATGCTCAAGCGGCGGTTTTCGGCATCGAACCGAATGGCCGGCGAGGATCGAGTCGCTTCGATTGTCAAATTGTCCATGGCTATCCCTCCGAACCCGCCCCTAGATCATCACCCGCAAACTGAAAAACATGTACTGCTCGTCCACGGCGCTGAGCCCATAATCCAGAGGTTCGGCCGCCTTGCGCGCCATGTCGATCAACCCCAGACCCGCGCCGCTCCGGTCACTCAGCGGCTCACGCATCCGCTGTTTGTACAAGGCCTTTAATCCCGCTTTATCCAAGGCGCGCAGACGCTCCAGATGCGCGACGAGCGACGGGGCATCGACACGGTCCACCAGGTTGCCGGAACTCACCACATACCGCCCGTCCTTCCGGGCAACCACCACAATACCGGAATGGCTCAGGCGCGCTTGTTCGGGGCCCTGCTCCCGGCGGTCGATGTAGTTGCGCACGTTCTGCGCCTGTTCGATATAGACGGCGAATACGTCCATCAACGCCGGGCGGGCAACCTGGGCGCTTTCCAGATAATTTTTCACCGCCACGCCCAGCTCCTCGATGATGCTGTGCGAGAAGGGTCCACTGAAGCTCATCAAAATACCCTGAGCGCTCAGTTCCTCCTGCAATCGGACCAAATCGAGATTGTCCACGGTCAGCTCTCCTTCAAAAAGGGTTCCAATGGTTGCATGGCCGGGCGGAATCCGAACACGGTGATATCGTCACGCTGCGGTCGGCCATCCTGATAGCTGGCGAGCGCCTGCTCCAGCAGCGCCCCTCGCGCCGCCAGTGGCTGCCCGTCGCCGGCGCGCAGCGCTTCATAAAACCGCCGCCGCCCAAAACCGTAGCCTTTCTCTCCTCCCGCCTGATCCAGCAAGCCGTCGGTGCTCAGATAAAAGACGCGGCCGGAGATTCGCTCGATCCGGTGACGGGCAAACTCCCGTTCGAAGTCGGCATCCCGGTAACCCAGGCTGTGGCCGTCGCCGCGGACGACCGTCAGCGTGCCGTCGGAATCCTGGCACACCAGATCGATGCGCGCACCGGCAAAGCGAAGTTGCCGCTCCGACCATGCCCAATAGCAAACGGCGGCATCCAGACCGTTCTCGAATCCCTCGCCCATGTCGTCCTGCCGCAAGGTCGCTCGCAACTGCCGGTTGGTTTCCTGGAGGATTCGGGCCGGATCGTCGACGCACAGGGCGCTGGTTACATGGTTCAGCACCGCGCTAACCGCCATGGTCATAAACGCGCCGGGCACGCCATGGCCGGTGCAGTCCGCCACCGCCAGCAGACAGCCCCATTCGTCCACCCGGCAGAAATAAAAATCGCCGCCCACCAGATCGCGCGGTTTCCAAATCACGAAATACTCGTCCAGCACCCGTTCCAGCAGTTCGGACCGGGGCAGAATGGCCTGCTGGATCAGGAGGGCGTAGCGGATGCTATCGAGCACCTGCTCGTGCGTCTCCGCCAGTTGCCGGTTGGAGCGGGTCAGCGCTCGGGTGCGCTCTTCCACCAACTGTTCGAGGCGATCGGTATAGCGTCGCATCTTCAGCGCCATATCGTTGAAGGCATGGGTTAAACCACCGATCTCGTTGCCGGACTCGACCGCCGCCAATTGCCCGTAGTCGCCAGCGGCGATGGCCTGGGTGGAACGATGCAGCCGGGCCAGCGGCCCGAGCACCAGTCGATCGAGCAACACGGTCATGGCGACGGCCAGCAGCAGCAACGAGGCCAACAGCAGCAGCGCCAGTGGAGCGAAACGCCATAGGCTGTAGACGTGGGCGATGTCCACCAGCACCACCGCGAACCACTGGATGTCCGGCAGGTAGGCCATCGCGGCCAGATACGGCTGGCCCTCGACGGTCAGATCCAGCGTCGCCACCGGCGCCCGCCCGACAGCCAGTTGCTCCAAATGCGCGCGCAACCCGGCCTGCTCCTCCGGCGAAGCCAGCAGGCGGTACAGGGTACTGTGTTCGGCGCTATCCTTGGCGACGGTGTTGAAATCGATGTAGGACCGGTCGCGGTACGCCTTGATCGCGCCCGTGCGATCCAGCAGCAGGGTGACGACGCCTTCCCGGTCCTCGCCCAGTACCGCTTGAATGAACGTATCCAGCTCCAAACCGGTGCCGCCGAGCCCGAGCTTGATATCGCCCTCCTTGACCACGGCGTTGATCCAGACCTTGGTGACATCCAGCGGCGCGTCGTAATCCACATTCAGCGCCAAATCGTCCACCCTGGTCATCGTGGCGAAGTACCAGCGGTCGCGCGGCAGCGTCGGATCGACGGTAAACCGCAGTTCCCGCCCGCGATACTCGTCGGCGGCGTTGTTGTGGTAGTAATGGCCCGAAGCGTTGACGACGAAGAAATAGCTGCGGTCGGCGAAATGCCGGCGATAATTGTCCAGTTCGGCCAGGGCCTGGGCTTGCAGCGCCGGATCGACTTCGGCGCGCGCCCATTGCTTGAGTAGCGGCGAATCCGCCAGAGCGCGGGACAGGGCCACTTCACGCTGGATCGGCGCCAGGATGCGATCCTTCTGCCGCAGCACGAACTGGGTGGCGAAATCCTCGCCCAGTTGCCGGATGATGCCGTCCACGACCACCGCGAACAGCAGCAACGCCGCCATGCAAGCCAACAGATAGATTCCGCCCAGCAGCAGCAGAAACTGGCGCTTGAGACCGGCGAAACGGGGGCGTGGCGGTCTTTGCTCGGACATGATTCCGGGATAAGCCGTCGGTCGCGGCGGAACGGGGAAGGGAAAACCGTCGGAAAACTTATGGATAAATTATGGATAAATACAGCGCACCGAGGCAAGCGTTACACGCCGCCATCCACGCGATACGCCTGCCTGCTCCGCCTGTCAGTAGCCGCCCACGACCGGCCGGACATCGGTGGCCAACATTCCAGCGCGGCGGGCGGCCTCCAAACCGGCGTCGGCGTCCTCAAAGACTTGGCAATAGCGCGGCTCGACGCCGATTCGGCGGGCCGCTTCCAGGAACAGGTCCGGCGCCGGCTTGGGCGGCAAACCGTCGTCGGCGGTCAACACTGTCGGAAACAGCTCGCATAAACGGATCGCCCGTAGCGTCCGCTCCACATTGGCGCGGTTGCTACCCGACACCACCGCCATCGGAATCCGGCCCTGGTAACGCCGCGCCAGCGCCGCCACCGGCTCCATGGGGCGCGCTTGCCACAAGCGCGCCAGGGTCCGCCGCTCCTTGTCGGCGGTAAACCACGCCACATCGATATGCCGGCCGAATTCCACGTTGTACAACGCAACGATCGGCGCGGTGGGCTTGCCGTTGTGCCGGATCAGGAATTCCAGCGGGCACTCCAGTCCCAGCGCGGCGAAAGTTTCTTGCCAGGCCGCGTAGTGGGCGGGCAAGGTATCGGCCAAGGTGCCGTCGCAGTCGAAAATGAGCCCCCGGACCCAGGGCGGAACCTCCAGCACCCGCGCGGGATCGTTTGCGATCATGCCCGGTTTCCGCCTTCAGCCGACCGTGGCCGCATGACCGCCGCGCCGTGGATCGCCCGCCCCCTGGCCGTCGGGGGCCATCGCGTTGACCCCGCCGAAGTACACGTCCCGCACTGACCAGCGGTTGAGCGGCCAGCGCGCCGCCAGCGCCGCCAGCGCCGCCTCGGCGAAGCCCGGCTCCACCTGCGCGTGCTCGCCGTCCCAATGCAGGCGCGGCGCATCGACCGCGGCGCGCGGGCTCATGGCGAAATCCACCACATTGCTAACGACTTGCAACATGGCGGTCCGGATGCGCTTGCTGCCACCGCTGCCCAGGACCAACCGAACCCGATCGTCGGCCAGCAGCAGCGACGGCGCCATCATCGAGGCCACCCGCATGCCCGGCGGGCTGACGTGAAAGCCCTCCGGATGCAGGTCGTCCTCACCCATCATGTTGTTAAGCATGATCCCCGTGCCGGGCACGCAGTAACCGGACCCTTCGCCGTTGGAGATCGTCATGCTGGCGGCGTTGCCTTCGGCATCGCAGACGCTGAGATGGGTGGTGCCGCCGGACGCGGTACGCACCCGTTCCGTACTTTCGCTCAAGCCCGGCCCGCCCAGATCGGCCGGGCTGAGATAGCCTTCGGCGCGGCGGCGATCCACTTCCTCCATCACCGCCACCAGCAGCGCCAGGTGAGCCGGGGATCCGAAGCCGAGTTCGGCCACTTCGCGCGCTTCCAGCAGGCGCAGCGACAGGGCGATCAGCGAGCCGCCGAAGGAAGGCGGCGGGTTGGTCAGCAACCGGCAACCGCGATAGTCGATCGGCAGCGGCTTCCGCTCGATGACCCGGTAGGCGGCCAGATCGGCCATGGTCAGCAAGCCGCCGCCTTCGCTCATGTCGAGGATGAGGCGGCGGGCCAGATCGCCTTCGTAGAACTCCCGCTCGCCTTCGCGCGGCAGGATTTCCAGAAAGGCCGCCAGTTCCGGGTTGCGATACACATCGCCCTCGGCCAGATAGCGCCCGCCCGGCTGGAACAGCGCCCGCCCGGCGGCGGTCAGGGTCATGATCGGCGTCAGCAGATCCAGGAAATAAGCCTGCTTGGCGTTGATCGCGACGCCATCGCGCGCCAGTTCGATGGCCGGCGCCAGCACCTCGCGCAGCGGCAAGCGACCCAGGCGTCGATGGACGTGCAGATAACCACGCAGCACGCCGGGCACCGCCGCCGAGCCCATGCCGGCGTTGAAGACCTGCTCGCTACCCGGAAAACGCACCGTGACCGGCAGAAAGTGCGGCTCCAACTGACTGGGTCGCAAACCCCGCCCCGGCGTATCCACGAAAAAATCGAACACCGCCGCCCGACCCTGTGCGGTGCGCGCCAACAGAAAGCCACCGCCGCCGAGGCTGGTCAGCGCCGGCTCGGCCATGGCGGCGGCGAAACCGGCCGCCACCGCCGCGTCGAAGGCATTGCCGCCGGCGCGCAGGATGTCGCAAGCCGCCGCGGTAACGCACGGATGGCCGCTGGCCACGCCACCCCTGAAAGCTTGGCTTTCCATATAGGTTCCCGACCGCTCCGCCGGCGCCCGTCAGGTGCGAGCCGGCCGCCGGTGCGGCGCGCGGCTGCGTGGGCGGTCGCCGCCGGACGACGACGGCCGTCGGCGCTCCAGCCGCTTGGGCGGCTTGTACTCCAGCAGCAGATCCTCGGTGACCGGCAGCGCCGAAATCTTCTGGCCGATGAAATCCTCGATATCCGGCAGCGAGTAGACATACTCTTCGCAGGCGAAGCTGATGGCGTCGCCGCTGGCGCCGATGCGGGCGGTGCGGCCGATGCGGTGGACGTAGTCCTCGCGATCCTGCGGCAGGTCGAAATTGATGACATGGGTCACGTCCGGGATGTGCAGGCCGCGCGCCGCCACGTCGGTCGCCACCAGGATCGGCAGCTCGCCGCGCTGGAACGATTCCAGCAGGCGCAGGCGCTTGTGCTGGGGAATATCGCCCGACAGCACGCCGGCTTCATAACCGTTGCCAAGCAGGTAGCCGGTTACCCGGTCGGCCGCCCGTTTGGTGTTGACGAAGATCATGGTGCGTTTGGGCGCCTGCTGGCGCAGCACCCCCAGCAGCAGCGGGATCTTGTCGTGGCCGGAGACGTGATACAGCGCCTGACGAACCTTGTCGGCGGTCACATGCTCGGCTTCGATCCGCACCACCTGCGGGTTGTTCATGTGCTCGTAGGCCAGTTCCATGACCCGGTTGCTCAGAGTGGCGGAGAACAGCATGTTGATGCGCCGATCGGGGGACGGCATCCTGCGCAACAGATAGCGGATGTCGGCGATGAAACCCAGATCGAACATGCGGTCGGCCTCGTCCAGCACCACCACCTCGATGTTGGACAGCTTGTAGGCGCCCTGCTTGTAGTAGTCGATCAGGCGACCGGGCGTGCCGATCAGCACGTCCACGCCGCTTTCGAGCTGGCGGCGCTGGCTGTCGTAACCGGTTCCGCCGTACACCACGGCGAACTTGAGACCGGTGTAACGACCCAGCAGTTCGGCATCGCGGTGGATCTGCACCGCCAACTCGCGGGTGGGGGCGAGCACCAGGGTCCAGGGACCGGCCTCGTCTTCGGGAACCGGCGTTTCCATCAGGTGATGTAGAGCGGCCAACAGAAAAGCGGCGGTCTTGCCGGTGCCGGTCTGGGCCTGGCCGGCGATATCCTGGCCCCGAAGCGCCAGCGGCAGGGTAGCGGCCTGAATCGGCGTGCAGTGGACGAAACCGGCATCTTCCACGCTCTCCAACAGCGCATCGTTCAGGCCGAGCGAGGAAAACGGAATATGAGTCAAATGATCTTTTTGCATGAGTGAGCGATGATCCCGAATGAGCGGGGTTGGGAGGGGCGCCACGTTTGAATTTTGGTGGAATGCTGAAAGAAATTTGTGCCCCGATGGATTATTTTGCCACAATATCCTTCGTTGAACGCCGCGCGCCGTGGATTTTCGCGGTCGCGCCGTGGCGGTGGCCCCTCCCGGACCCTCCCGACCGTATCGCAGCCCATCCGTTTTCGCGCATCCGCCGACCCGCGCGAGCGGCCCGCCGCCCTATCCCATCCCGAACCGGAGACCCTTCCGTGAGCGAGCAAATTGTGCATGTCACCGACGAAACCTTCGAGGCCGAAGTACTCAAGGCCGAGCAACCGGTCCTGGTGGACTACTGGGCCGAATGGTGCGGACCCTGCCGGATGATCGCACCGATTCTGGACGAGATTGCCGGGGAATACACCGGCCGGGTCAAGATCTGCAAGCTGAACGTGGACGAAAATCAGGGCACGCCGCCCAAGTACGGCATCCGCGGCATTCCCACCCTGATGCTGTTCCACAACGGCAACGTCGAAGCCACCAAGGTTGGCGCCATTTCCAAGTCGCAACTCACCGCCTTTCTCGACAGCAATCTGCGCTAAAATTCCGGCCCTCGTTGACCCCGAGGCTGGACGCCATTTCGCGGCCGTGCTAGCTTACCCGGCACGCCGCGATCGCGTCGCGATCACCCACCGTCACCACGATCATTCCGTACGCCGTTCCGCCGTCACCCCGCCGGCTTCCCAAGACGCGACCCCCGATCCTTCCTCCGCGGACGCACCCCGCCGGCGCCCGCCGCCTTGAGCATGTAGCTTCCATGAATCTGACCGAACTCAAAAAGAAATCCGCCGCCGAACTGATCGCCATCGCGCAGGAACTGAAACTCGAAGGCACGGCGCGCTCCCGTAAACAGGATGTGATCTTCGCGATTCTCAAGGCGCTGGCCAAGAACGGCGAGGATATCTACGGCGACGGCGTGCTGGAAATTCTGCAGGACGGCTTCGGTTTTCTGCGCTCCGCCGACAGCTCCTATCTGGCCGGCCCCGACGACATCTATGTTTCCCCCAGCCAGATCCGCCGCTTCAACCTGCGCACCGGCGATACGGTCAGCGGCAAGATCCGCCCGCCCAAGGAAGGCGAACGCTACTTTGCCCTGCTCAAGGTCGGCGACATCAATTTCGAGCCGCCGGAAGCGTCCAAGAATAAGGTGCTGTTCGAGAATCTGACGCCGCTGCACGCCAACGAACGGATGGCGCTGGAGCGCGGCAACGGCAGCACCGAGGACATCACCGCCCGGGTGATCGATTTGATCGCGCCCATCGGCAAGGGCCAGCGCGGTTTGATCGTCTCGCCGCCCAAGGCCGGCAAGACCATGATGTTGCAGAACATCGCCCAGAGCGTCGCCGCCAACCATCCCGAGTGCTATTTGATCGTGCTGCTGATCGACGAGCGGCCGGAGGAAGTCACCGAGATGCAGCGCTCGGTGCGCGGCGAGGTGATCGCCAGCACCTTCGACGAGCCGGCCACCCGCCATGTGCAGGTTGCGGAAATGGTGAACGACAAGGCCAAGCGGCTGGTCGAGCACAAGCGCGACGTGGTGATCCTGCTGGATTCCATTACCCGGCTGGCGCGAGCCTACAACACGGTGGTGCCGGCCTCCGGTAAGGTATTGACCGGCGGCGTGGACGCCAACGCCCTGCAAAAACCCAAGCGTTTTTTCGGCGCGGCGCGCAATATCGAGGAAGGCGGTTCGCTGACCATCCTGGCCACGGCGCTGATCGACACCGGCTCGCGCATGGACGATGTGATTTACGAGGAATTCAAGGGCACCGGCAACATGGAAATCCATCTCGACCGGCGGATTTCCGAGAAGCGAGTGTTCCCGGCCATCGATATCAATCGTTCCGGCACCCGCCGCGAGGAACTGCTGACCGAGGCGGACGACCTGCAAAAGATGTGGATACTGCGCAAGCTGCTGCACCCGATGGACGAATTGCAAGCGATGGAATTCATGTTGGAACGGCTCAAAAGCACCAAGACCAACAAGGATTTTTTCGAGTCGATGAAGCGCTGAACGCCACTCTCCCCCACTCCCAATCCTGCTTCAAGCGCATGAACGCCACCATCGACACCGCCAGCGGTTTTCAAGCCCCACGCCGCCCGACCCTACCCACCCCGTTCGCCCTGCCGTTAAAATTGATTCCCGGCCCGGTCCATTCGATTGCGCTAACCACCGCTCTGAATGTGCTGTTCGCCGCGAGCATTCGCGGGGGCGAGTTCGAATTTCTGCATGACCGGGTGCTGGCGATTCAGGTGCGCGACGCCAAGGTGGAATACCGAATTCGCTTTGCCGGAGCCGCTGGCTTCGTACCCGGCCCGATCGGGCAATCGCCGGACCTGACCATTGGCGGCACGATCTACGATTTTCTGGCGCTGGCCACCCGCCGCGAGGACTCCGACACGCTATTTTTCAATCGTCGGGTGGCGATGGAAGGCGATACCGCACTGGGCCTGGAATTGAAGAACTGGCTGGATGGCATGGATTTGGACGCAGCCGGCGGGCCGTTGCCGTCGCTGCTGCGCGCCGCCAATGGGCTGATGGGGGCTTACGAGCGATTCAGCGGCTGAACATACCCATTAATACCAATTCCCGGTAAGTTTTATATTTCCCGCGTAGGGCGGGTTAGCGCAGCGTAACCCGCCGAAGTCACAATCAAATCGGCGGGTTACGGGCCGACGCCCTAACCCGCCCTACCCCTCTGAATCATAAAATCTATTGAGAAACGGTATAACTTGTCCCCAACGAGCGAATGCATCGATGTTTGAACGTTCAGCGAAACTGCTAATACCATTTCTTTATACGTTATGAATTAAATCCATAAGGAAATGGTATAAAGCCTCACTCCCGTTTGCGAGAGTGAGGCGGGGTGAGGTTAGCGATAGCCATTCACCCATCAATGTGCCGGCAGATCGATGCGCACCGTGTCGCGCAACACGCCATCCAGGCCGCCGAACACGGTCAGCCGCTCGACCTTGTCCACCACCTTTTCCAGCGCCTCCAGTTCCTTCAGCCGCAGCAGGATCGGGTTTTCCTCCATCAGCTTCGCCGTGTTCAGCAGCGAGCGAGTGGCGGCGACTTCTTCACGCCGACGGATGACATTGGCCTGCGCCGCCTTTTCGGCGGTGACCACCTGGTTGAGAATATCCTTCATCTCGCCGGGCAGGATCACGTCCTTGATGCCCAGGGTCTCCAGCTCCAGACCGTGCGCGCCGACTCGTTCCGCCGCGTATTCCCTCACGATCCGGTCCAGCTCATCCTTGTCGCCCAGCAGTGCGTCCAGCGGACGAGTGCCGATGGCCTGCCGCAAACCGAACTGCAAGGTCCGATACAGGTACTCGGCGATGTTGCCCAGTTCGCCGCGTGCCTTGACCGGATCGGCGATCCGGTACACCGCCGACAGATTGACCCGCAGGCTGACCTTGTCCTTGGTCAGGATTTCCTGGCCGGAGACTTCCACGGTTTGCAAGCGCAGATCCACGGTTTCCACCTTGATCGCCCGGTTGAAGCGCCAGAAGGCGTGCAGACCGGGCGGCAGGGTGCGGACCAGTTCGCCATCCACCAGCAGCAGACCGAGGTGGTGGTCTTCGACCTCGGCGGTCAGGATGAAGCCGGTCAGAACCTTGGCCAGCATCGCCGAAGGCCGCGCCAGCAGGGCGGCGTGCGCCCGCGACAGGGCATAGTCGGCGCCGATATCCAGCATCTCCACCTTCACGTCGACCGGGCCGCGCCAGTAGGCTTGACGGGTCGCCGGCGGCAGCACTTTTTCCAGGCGGCCGTTCTTGTGGACCAGGCCGACCTGGCGTTCGCCGGTTTCCACCACTTGGAAGTGCCGTTCCATCAAAGCCGGATCGGTCCGCAGCAGCACATCCAGCCACGGGTGATCGAACTCGGCCACGGTCAGGTCATGGCGCTGCACCTCGTGGCGGCGCAGCGGATCGAACCAGCGGTAGATCCCCGGTTCCAGAATGGCCGCCAACCGGCGGTCGTATAGGTGAAGCCCACGCTCGTTTTGGGCAATAACGATTCGCTGGAATCCCAACATATTGATTCTCCTTGTGAACGTATTTTCAGTCTTCCTGTTCCGCCGCATCCGGCGGGCGAGCGTGGCGTGTTGCTATCGGCGCCGTTTCCGGCCCGCCACCGCCGAAGGTCAGGATGTCATCGTGACTGGGCTCCTGCCGGTTGTTGAGTGAAGGATTGGGAACGCGTCCCACGCCCGCGTGGCGGGCGACGGGGCGGACCGGGCCGATGAGCGGCGGGCCGGCCACAACCCGAGGCCTCCTTGCCCGCTGTCGTTGCGACCGGCTGGCCGATCGTCGGCATCGATCCGTTGCTCGCCGCGCAAAGCCGCGCGGGCGTTGCGGGTCGGTCCTCAAGCTCACGCCGAAGCGCGAGGCCGACGACCGCCCGCCGGGACGGCTCCCGGGTGTTGCGAGGATGGAGCGGATTCGAACCGCAAGCCTGTTCAGGGCTTTAACCAGTGAAAAGGAGGGAGTTGAACCCTCGACCGTCTGGTTCGTGGCCAGATGCTCTACCCACTGAGCTACTTTCCTCGCTTCGAAGTCCCGCCGTCGCCCGACACACGCCGTGCCATGGTTAGCGTGGGCGTGCCGGACCGGCATTCAGAACCGGTGCCGCTGTGCGGCGGCGGGGCTGCTTCGAACTGGTTGCGGAAAAAACGAAACCCCGGAAGGCAAGCCGCCGACCGGGGTTATGGGTTCCCGTTCGGAGGGTTGCCTGGCGCGGCCCCCCCGAACTGAATCTCGTGGGATCTACGTCGGGTCCACCGCTGGCGCGCAATCGCGCGCCGCCGGCAAGCACCGGCCGGCGACGGCAGCAAAATGGGGGTTGCGATTTATCGTATTCATGGGGGGCCGGATTGTACCCAGAAAAATAATCGAGTCAAGTTTATTGGAACGCCCGCCGTGCTTCGGCGATCGCCGCCAGCCGCTTTTGACGCAAGGCTTCGGCCAATGCCAGTCCGCTCAGACCCTGTTCCACCAGCGGCCGGGCCTGGACGCCGGCGGCGGCCCGACGAACCCACCGCAACAGTTCGGCCTGCCGGTAATCTCGATTCTCCAGCCCCAGGCGACCGCGGGCATCGGCCTCGCAGGCGAGGAGAAACTGCTCGAAACGCTGGGGCTTGCGCAGGGCATCCAGCCCCAGCAGGGTATTGATCAGGGTTTTCGGACGCAGATCCAGCGCGCGGTGGCAGTGGGTGTGGAAGCGGGTGGTCACCACTCCCAGTTCGCGGTACATGTTCGGAACCCGCAAGCGCTGGCAGAAGGAGCGGACCAGGTCGGCGCCGCGTTGTTCGTGACCGTGATGACGCGGCCATTCCTCGGGCGGGGTGGCGCCCTTGCCGAGATCGTGGACCAGCACGGCGAAGCGGGTGACCGGGTCCGCCCCCAGTCGCGCGGCCAGCGCCAGCGCCATCAGGGTATGAACGCCGGTGTCGATCTCGGGATGGTGCGCCGGGGGTTGGGGTACGCCGAACAGTCGATCCAGTTCCGGGAAAATCCGCGCCAGCGCGCCGCAGTCGCGCAGGGTTTCGATAAAGCGCTCCGGCCGCGATTCGCCCAGGGCGCGCACCGTTTCCGCCCAGACCCGCTCCGGCACCAGGTAGTCGGCTTCGCCGCCGGCGACCATGGCCCGCATCAGATCCAGCGTTTCCGGCGCGACCCGGAAACCCAACGGCGCGTAGCGGGCACTGAACCGGGCGACGCGGAGAATGCGCACCGGGTCTTCGGCGAACGCCGGCGAGATATGGCGCAACCAGCGGGCTTCGAGATCGCGGGCGCCGTGGTACGGATCGATCAGGCGACTGCCCGCGCCGCGGGCCATGGCGTTGATGGTCAGATCGCGACGCCGCAGGTCGTCTTCCAGCGTGACCTCCGGCGCGGCGTGAACGCTGAACCCATGGTAGCCGGGCGCGGTCTTGCGCTCGGTGCGGGCCAACGCATACTCCTCGTGCGTGTCCGGGTGCAGGAACACCGGGAAATCCTTGCCGACCGGCCGGAAGCCGCGCGCCAGCAGCTCGTCCGGCGTGGCCCCGACCACCACCCAGTCACGCTCCCGGACCGGCAGATCCAGCAACTCGTCGCGCACCGCGCCGCCGACCAGGTAGATTTCCATGTTGTTTGCGTTCATCGCGTGTTCGGTTATGTTGGATAGTGATCATTATACCGGACGGGTCGTCATGCGGGTTTTGCGGTGCGCCGACCCGGTGAATTTTCGGATACAAAGTGCGCATAAAAACCATAAAATCAATATCTTATAAACTTGCGGCGGGAGCCGGGTTCGCCCTGGGCCTGTCCGGTTGCGCCGAATTGGCCTATTACCGGCAGGCGGCGGCGGGACAATGGGATCTGCTCCAGGCCCGTCGGTCGGTGGCGGCGGTGCTGAGCGATCCGGCGATCTCCGCCGACTTGCGCCAGCGTCTGGAAACCGCCCGAGCCTTGCGCGCGTTCGCCAGCGCCGATCTGGCCCTGCCCGAAAACGATAGCTATCGGAGTTATGCCGACCTCGGGCGGCCCTGGGTGGTCAAGAACGTTTTCGCCGCGCCGGAACTGAGTCTGGAGCCGCGCCGCTGGTGTTTCCCGGTGGCCGGTTGCCTGAGCTATCGCGGCTATTTCGATGCCGGGGCCGCGCAAGCGCTGGCCGAGGAATTGCGGACCAGCGGCGACGATGTCTACGTCGCCGATATTTCCGCCTATTCGACCCTGGGCTGGTTCGACGATCCGCTGCTGAACACCTTCATCGGCTGGCCGGTCGGGCGACTGGCGGAACTGATGTTCCACGAATTGGCGCACCAGCGCGTGTACGTGGCCGACGATACCGCTTTCAACGAAGCATTCGCGACCGCGCTGGGCCGGCTGGGCGCGGAACGCTGGCTGGAACGACAGGGTACGCCGCGCGAGCGGGAGGAATACGCCGCCGATGTCCGCCGCCGCGAACAGTTCTTGCGACTGACGGCGGACGCCCGCGAACAACTCGCGGCGATTTATGCATCGCACCGTGACGAGGCGGCGAAGCGGACCGATAAACGACGCGTCCTGGCGCAACTGCGCGAGCGTTATGAGGAAGTTAAGCAGGGCTGGGGCGGCTACACGGGCTACGATCGTTGGTTCGATCGGGATTTGAACAACGCCAAACTGGCCGGAGTCAGCACCTACCACCGACAAGTGCCGGCGTTTCTGGCGCTATACGAACGGGAAGGCCGGGATTTTGCGGCGTTTTATCGGGCGGCGGAAGCGATCGGACAATTGCCGCCACCGGAGCGGGAGGCCAGATTGAGAGAGTTGTCGCCGCCTTTTCTGGCTTTTCGATAATGGAACCGACAGTGCGCGATGTCCAAGGCATCCTCTTTCACTCATTCGAGTATCCGGCCATAAAAACCGCACAGGACATCAAGACTCGAAAGACCTCACGCACCGTAACCCTGGCAGGCCGCCCTCCCCAGAAAATAGCCCGCTTCCGCCTTCAACCACGCTTCCCCCTCGGCGCCCAGACATTCGAGATGCCCCTCCAAGGCGATTTCACCCTGAAGTTCGTTCCCCCGAAGGTCGCAGCCGAGCTTGAGCACGACCGGTTCGTTCGCGGCGTCTTCCCGGCCAAAAGGATACAGCGCCACTCGGACGTCCAGCGCCGCCGTGGCCACTTCCAAGCGCTCCACCACTCCCTCGGCGCATTCGTAACCCGCCGCCCGACACCGTTCCAGCAAGGTAAACAGCAGTTCGCGCGCCACGAACGCCCGGAGGGATTCCAAAATCTCGTTCAGGGGCCCCTCTGCCTGGCGCAAGCGTTGGGAACAAGGGCGTTCCCGTTCGTTTTCCTGCCCGATCGCCTGTCTAAGCTCGGCAAATGCCCGAGGCAGCACGCCCGAATGAAAACCTGGCCGCAACAAGGTATGTAACGTCTCCCGGCGCGGCCCGAAATGCGCCGGTTGTATGCGGTCGGGATGGTTGGCGCGATACAGCTTCCAGTTTTCCTTCAACTCCCAAGCCAAAAACCCGAACAGGCCGGGCGACAACAGCACGGTTACGGTAGCCAGCGGCAACCCGATAAACCGTGGCAGGATCGGGTCCAGCAGCGCCAGCAGTGTGGCCGTCAACACGGGAAAAAACGGCAGCATCAGCTTGTCGGCCACCATGACCACCGGAAAGTGCTTGATCGGATTGATCTGGGGTTCGATCAACACCGCCGCGTAGAAATGGATGAGATAGCTGAGCGCGCGCCACGGCGGACCGACGATGGCTTTGATCGCCATCGTGTTTCGCCCCTCGTCGCGGTGGTGACTGACCGCTTCGTCCACCCGATGCAGCGCCTGTTCGATGCCCTGCATCAACCAGCCGAACAGGTCGATCGCCCAACGGACCAGACCGATCAGCAGGTTACGATGCACTCGGCGCCAGAACGCGACGAAGCGGGTAATGGCGACATCCAGTAGCCGTCGCCCCGCCTGACTGTTGCGCAGAATGCTGCCCACCGTGAAACCGAGCAGCAGGAACGCGGGCAATCCCTCCACGCCGAGCCCGAACCCGCCCGCAACGCCGATCGTCGGCAGCGCCAAGACCAGGCCGATCAGCAGCGGTTCCAGCACATAACGCGAACCTTTCCGCACCAGGGGATAGCGAAACCAGCGGGTTGCTCGACCCCAGCGCAACCACCGCGCCAAGCCCCGATGCAAGATCTTGGCGAACAGCCAGCGGAACCCGTTGCCGAGACTGCTCACCGCCGCTCGTCCCCGCTCGGTATGGATGACGACGATCAAACCCATCCCGATACCCAGCACCGAAACCGGACCGACCAGTCGGACCGGTCCCTGCATCGCCGGAACCAGACTCAGTAAATATCCCAGCGCTTCCAGCCCGATGAACGCGACGCCGAACGGCAACAGCAGAAATCGGGTGATCCACCGTCCGGCGGATGTACCGAACAGCGGCGCGCTCAACTGCTGCAAGCCCTTCAGGTAAAACTCGCCGGGTTGGTAAACCCCCGGCAGCGCGGCGCTGGCCTGGCGGTCGAAACGCGCCAAGCGATCCCCCAGCAACAGCTCGCGCCAATTCGGGTCCGGCAACCGCAATTCATTGCGGGCCACGCTGTCCCGCAGATCGGTGAAGCGCAGATGCCAGCGCCGCAGCACGATGTCGAACAGCTCTTCCCGAAGCACGTTCCGCGCAACCTGTTGGCGAAGGTCGCCAGGGAGAAAGTCGGCGGTGTCGAGCAGACCGTGAAGACGCGGCAACACCTGCTGGCGGAGCCGTTGACCGATCCGATCGCCCAGGGTCCGCAAGGGCGCGCTGAAATAGCTCACCTCGGCCCCGGACCACGGCGACTGGTCGAGATCGGCTTTCGCGGCGTTCAGGACACGCAGGGCTTTCAGCGAACCTTGAAACGGCAATCCCAGCCGCAGCGGTTGCCGGCCGCCGCTCCACAGCCAGACGACCGGTTGCAAACGGTAATAGTCGGTCCGTCCTTCCAGAAAAACCCGCTCCAGGCCGTGCAACAGACGGGAACACGGGCTGGAAGGCCGCGCGGTGGCGGGCTCGTCCAGCAAGCGTTGCATCAAGTGCTCCAGCACCCGAGTGGACTGCGCATCCAACCTCCAGGTCGCGGCGAGGCCGTGGGCCAGGGCCTCGACAATCTCCTCCCGTCGTTCCTCCAGAATTCGCGCGACCGAATCGGATTCCCCCTTTCCTTGCGGGACGGGGCTGCGAGGAAGCGGAAAAATACCGACGAGTTCCCGATACTGGTGCACCGCCACGCACAAATACCGCAGCGCCGTGCCATAACGACCGGCCATCTCGGCCCTGAAAGCCGCCTGGACACCGCGATGAAACAGCCGCAAGCGCGCGTCGAACACCCATCCCAGTGACGCGCCATCACCCCGCGCGACCGACCGGCGATTCAACCGCAGGGCCAACCATTCCATGACCGGCGTCATGCGACCGGTCAGATCGCGCCAGATCGAAACGATCCAACTCGGTTTCCGCGTCAGGGTGGACGCCTGCCGCAACGCCTCCCGGCAACGCGCCTCGACCTGCAAGGCGATCCGGTCGCACGACGACGACGCCCGGTTCGGACCCGTTCCTCCGCGGGCGTTTCCGAGCAGACTTGGCGCGGGCTTCGCCAGCAGAGGAAGAATGGTGTTGGCGCCATCGGTCAAATCGGGATCGTTCCGGCCGAACGGTAGCCACAACGGCAATTCCGGCTCGTAATCCGGTGCGCCGTGAAAACCGGATGGACGACTCCGGGTCAACAGATGCGGCCAGCGGCTGCCATGGCGGGGCGGCGGCAGATCCAAACCGCTATTTTTCAGCCAGCGATCCAGCCCGCCCCAATCCCGGATGGCCGGAAAAAAGTACGCCCGCGCGCCGGGAATGAAATAGCGCAAATAAGTGACAAAACCGACCAGGTGACGGCACAGCGTTTCGTCGTCCAAACCCAGTACGACCCGCTGGTCCTGTTCGAGCAGGCTCCGCGCCTCGCGAAACGCCGTCTCGCCGATTCGCCGGACCCAAGCTCGCGCGCCAAATGAATCCTGATCCTGATTGTCGTGGCGAGCCATCTGCCAAGCGCGCGCCACCTCGGCCGCGAACCGACGGCCCCAATAGGCGCGCAGCCAGTGCTCGGGCGTATCGGCGGCCAACTCCTGGGTCGATGGCATCGGTAACAGGATCGCCCAATCCGGCAGATTGAGACCCTCGATGACCGCCAGCGCATCGGGATTCTCGTCCTCCAGACCGATCAGCAGGATTTCTCGCGGCATCAGGTAATAGCGGAGCAGCGGAATGGCCGGCCTCGGCGAATCGTCGCCCAAGTGGCGGCGGATCAAGCGCCGCAACACGCGGGGATGGAAGAGAAACACGCCCTCCGCCGGCCGGAGCACCCGCCGCCGAAAGGCTCGCGCCGTCAACTGGGAAGACATGACAGTGACCGATTCCTTATGGATTCAGGCTATCTATTGCTTCGTTATATTCGATTTTCCTTGACATCCTCCCCGCCCTGAAGGGCGAGGATTCCTACCGCCCTTCAGCGAGTAGCGATTGATGCCCCAATCGGAGAATGTTCAGCGCGGCGTTCACGTCGCGGTCGAGAACCGCGCCGCATTCGTCACACACCCATTCCCTTATCTCAAGACCCTTTCGGCCTTTCGGGCCGCCCATTGCGCCGCGACAGGAACAGGCTTGAGTTGTGAAGCGTTCCGACACTTCACGGTACGCCACCTTCCGCGCGATCGCTTTGTATTCAAGAAGGTGGCGGAACATGGACCATCCGGCATCGTTCACGGATTTCGCCATGGTCGTTTTCGTCAACTTGGAACTGGACACGTCGCCGACCACGATCAACTCGCGGTCGTTGACCAGATTGGTCGGTTCCTTGTGAAGGAAATCCAAGCGACGGTTGGCGATCTTGGCGTGCAGCTTCCGAACCTTGCGTGGCTTGCGCTTGCGCTGGAATTCGGCCAGCCGTTGCTGGTTCCGATACCAGCGGGGCGCTTCGATTTTGGTTCCGTCCGAACACGTCGCCAGCGTTTTCAACCCCAAGGATCTCGGTAGCGGAAGGTCTTTATCATGCGGGCAACAACAGCGAACGCCGACACTCTGACCGCGCTTCGCGCGGCGCGCTCTACATCCCCGCCTGAAGCGCCGGGTCTTTCGCGCAAAATCAGGATAACTTATACCAATTCCCGGTAAGTTTTATATTTCCCGCGTAGAGCGGGTTAGCGCAGCGTAACCCGCCGAAGTCACAATCAAATCGGCGGGTTACGGGCCGACGCCCTAACCCGCCCTACCCCTCTGAATCATAAAATCCATTGAGAAACGGTATTACACGGGGGAATTGACACGGACCTTGGCGCAGGACGATCTCATGGTACAGCCGCCACATCCGCCGGCGGCGGATGTGGCGTTCGTGGCAGGATCGTCACCACCCCGGCGCACGCCGAAACGGAAAAGACCGGCCGGCAGCCACGACCGCAGCAAGGCGAGCGCGGCGAGCGCCACGATCAACAACGCCAAACCGTCCTGCCACATCTCAGCCGCCTCCCAGCGCCAACGCCACCCGGTAGGTGACGAACGCGGCCAGATACGCCAACACCATCAGGTAGACGAACATGAAGGTCGGCCAGCGCCAGGAATTGGTCTCGCGGCGGACGGCGGCCAGGGTCGCCAGACATTGCGGGGCGAACACGTACCAGGCCAGCAAGGCCAGGGCCGTCGCCAGCGTCCAGCTCTGAGCCAGCGTCGCGGTCAACGCCTCCGTCACCGCGCCTTCGTCGCCGCTCAGAGCGTACACGGTGCCGAGCGCCGCCACCGCCACCTCGCGCGCCGCCAGCCCTGGCACCAGGGCGATGGCGATCTGCCAGTTGAAGCCGATGGGCGCCAGCAGCGGTTGCAGTCCATGGCCGATCATGCCGGCGAAGCTGTAATAGATGGCCGGCTCGGTCGCGCCTTCCGGCGGCGAAGGAAAGGTCGCCAGAAACCACAGGATGACCAGCACGCTCAGGATGATCGTCCCGATCCGGCGCATGAAGATTTTGGCGCGTTCCCACAAGCCCAGCAGTACGTTGGCGGCATTCGGCCATTTGTAGCTGGGCAGTTCCATCAGCAAGGGCTGCCGGCCGCCGCGCAACAGAGTCAGCCGCAACGCGCCCGCCACGATCAGCGCTCCGACGATGCCGGTCGCGTACAGGCCGAACATGACCAAGCCCTGCAAGCCGATCCCGCCCCAAACCGCGGTGTTGGGAATGAACGCGGCGATCAGCAGGACGTACACCGGCAAGCGCGCCGAGCAGGTCATCAGCGGCGCGATCAGGATCGTGACCAAACGATCCAGCGGATGGGCGATGGTGCGCGCCGCCATGATGCCGGGAATGGCGCAGGCGAAGCTGGACAGCAGGGGGATGAACGCCCGCCCGTTCAAACCCACGCCGCTCATCAGCCGATCCATCAGGAACGCGGCGCGGGTCATGTAGCCGGAATCCTCCAGCAGCAGGATGAACAGGAACAGAATCAGGATTTGCGGCAGGAAGATCACCACGCCGCCCACGCCGGCGACGATGCCGTCGATCAGCAGGCTCTTGAGCAGGCTGTCCGCCATGTGCTCGGAAAGCCACTGTTGCAGGCCGGCCATGCCGCCGTCGATCCAGTCCATCGGCGCTTCCGCCCAACTGAACACGGCCTGGAACATGAGGAACAGCAGGGCGAGCAGAATCAGCGGTCCGGCCACCGGATGCAATAAAACCCGATCGAGTTGCCGGGTGAGACGTTCCGGCGCGCCCTCGCGGACCACGGCCTCTTGCAGCAGGCGCTCCACCTCCCGGTGGTAGGCGCGGATGGCTTCCGGCGAAGGCTCCACCCAGTCGGAGATCGCCGTGGTTCCGTCCGCGGTCGGGGCCTGACTTAACAATGCGTCGATTTGGCCGAGTAGATCTTGCACCCCATTCTTGCGCATCGCCACGGTGGTCACCACCGGGATGCCCAACTGCCGGGACAGCGCCTCGATGCTGATCTGGCAACCACGCTTCTGGGCGATGTCCATCATGTTGAGCGCCAGAATCAGCGGTCTCCCCAACTGGCGGAGTTCCAGCAACAGCCGCAGATGCTGGCCCAGGTTGGTGGCGTCGGTCACGCAGACCACGGCATCCGGCAACGCTTCCCGCGCTTGCCGGCCCAGCACCACGTCGCGGGTGATGGCTTCGTCGGGGCTGCGCGCCCGCAGGCTATAGCTGCCGGGCAGGTCGAGAAGTTCGACCGTGTGGCCAACCGGCGTCCGCAACCGGCCGCTTTTCCGTTCGACGGTCACGCCGGGATAGTTGCCGGTCTTTTGCCGACCGCCGGTCAGAGTGTTGAACAGGGTGGTCTTGCCGCTGTTGGGCGGACCCACCAACGCGATCCGGGCCAGCCGGATCTCCTCGTTGGCCAGGGTGACGGCGGTCATGACGACGCATACTCCAGCGTCATCGCTGGATGGATATCCGTCGCCGAGTCGTGCAATGGGCCGATCAGCACGGCATTCGCCTCGCAGCGGCGCAAAGCCACCGTCATGGTCTGGTTGATGCGCACCGCCAGCGGGTCTTGCCCCAGAAAACCATGGTGCAACACTTCGACTCGCGCGCCTTCCACAAATCCCATTTCCAGCAGGCCGCGCTCGATATCACGGTCACCCGCGGCGCTGCTCACGGCTAAAATGCGTCCGACCCCGCCCCGCCGCATTCGCCCCAGCGGTTGGGTGAAGCCCAAGCCCACCGCTTGACCCAACGCAAATGCATGGCGCTCCTGTTCATTGTACGTATTCATTCAGGCGCCCCCCGTGGCCGTTTGGGTCTGACCCGGCGCCCGCAGCATCTTATCGACTTCATCCAAATGGGTTTGCTCCTCGGCGATCTGGGTACGGGCGTACTCTTCCAGGCGCACGTCCCGATCGCGCGCGCAGTCCAGCAGTTCGTAATACGCCTTGAGCGCCTCGTTCTCATGGGCCAAGGATTCCCGCAGGATATCGCCAATATCATGTCGATAGGTTTCCAGTAACGGGCCGATGCCCAGCGAGGGATGGCCGCCGAGACTGGTGATCAGTTCCCCGGCCTGGCGGGCGTGCAGCAGGCTTTCGTCGGCCTGGGCGTTGAGCCAGCCGACGATGGGAATACGGTTGTAGCCATACACCATCAGCGCGTAGTGGGTGTAGCGCACCACGCCGGCCAGTTCCAGTTCGAGAATCCGGTTCAACACGCCGATGGCGGCGTCTTTGTCCAGTGTCTGAGTCATGTCATGCGGCTCCTCATGGTTCCAGGGAAAACGGTTGCGCGGCTCGCCCGCGGGTCGGCGCCACCCTTTTCTTGTCCCCCGCCGCCGGGAGACGGACTGGGCGGAGGGAAAAAGCCACACAGCGGCGCGGGCGGCGACACGGTCGGCATTGCGACAGCTTTAAAGCATCATATTACAAATGATAATTATTCTCAAGTATAAAATACTAAATTGTTTTTATTAATTAAAAATTGGAAATTACCGGCAAGTCAACCCTCGCTGGGCGTCGCCAAAAACGAATGATGCAAACGCGATGCCCACATTCGACGAACCGACCGCGCCCACTGTGCCGAGACGCGGCGGGGATGGTTTCCGTGCGGGCCATTAAACACACGGATAAGCACAGATCGTTGATAGACTATAATAAATATGATGAAAATAGTTCGATATTTAATGCATATAGCCATCCTGTTCGGATTGTGGACACCCGGACGATTCAAACGCCCTCACCCCCCGATCCCTCTCTCAGCGAGAGAGGGGAGCGCGTCGGCGCGGGGCGAGGGCACGGCGGGCAAGCCACCGCCATTGATTCAGGATTGCTATAGGCGCCGCCAGATCGCGGAGGCCGTATGGAATTCCCTCTGAAACACAAAACCACTTTTGGCTTTGGCGTGGCCGCGCTGCTGATCGTGGCGATCAGCATGCTCTCCTGGCACGGCAACTGGCGTCAGAGCAATGAAGCCGAGTGGGTGCGGCAAACGCAGGAGGTATTGACGCGGCTCGAAACCCTGCTCTCCGGCCTGACCGACGGCGAAACCGGCCAGCGCGGTTTCATCCTGACCGGCGACGAAACCTACCTTGAACCTTATCAAGCCTATCTACCGAAAGCCGAGCGCGAATACCAGGCCCTGCAACGGCTGACCGCCGACGATCCGCCGCAGCAGGCCCGTTTGACCCACTTGCGGCCGCTGCTGCGGGAGCGCGCCGACGAACTGGCCAAGAATATCGAACTGCGCCGCGAACACGGCCTGGAAGCCGCTACCCAATCCCTCCAATCCGGCCGCGGCAAGGTGCTGCACGACCGGATTCGCGCCATCATCAGTGAGATGGAGCAGATCGAGCGCGAACTGCTGGCGCAACGGAGCGCCCGGACGGCGGCATTCGCGCGCCTGGCCCGGTGGTCCATCGGCGTTGGCGGCTTGCTGGCCGTTGGAATTGTCATCGCCGCGCTGGTCCTCATTCACCGCGACATCGCCCACCGCCAGCGCATCGAAGCCGAACTGCTGAGCACCAATGCCGCCTTGCGGACGGCGACCGAACGGGCGCAACACGCCGACCGGGTGAAGTCGGCTTTTCTCGCCACCATGTCGCACGAATTGCGCACGCCGCTCAATTCCATCATCGGGTTTTCCGGCATCCTGTTGCAGGAATTGCCGGGACCGCTGAATCCCGAGCAGAAAAAACAACTTGGCATGGTGCGCGACAGCTCGCGCCACCTGCTGGCGCTGGTCAACGATGTGCTCGACATTTCCAAAATCGAGGCCAATCAACTGCGAGTCAGGCGCATTCCCTTCCCGCTCGCCGCGTCGATCGACAAGACCATCAAACTGGTTACGCCACTGGCGGAAAAGAAAGGGCTGGCGCTGCGCGCTCAAATCGCGCCCGACCTGGGGGAAATCGTCGCCGACCCACGCCGCGTCGAACAGGTTTTGTTTAACCTGCTCAACAACGCCATCAAATTCACCGAGCATGGCCGGATTACCGTCAGCGCCGAGCGGATGGCGGATATTTCCCGCGCCGGCGCCGCTGGCCCGCAACCGGGCGTCCGTCTGCGGGTGGAGGACACCGGCATCGGCATCCGGCCCGAGGAGATGGACCAATTGTTCCAACCTTTCCATCAGGCGGAGAGCGGCCTGGCGCGCTCCCACGACGGCACCGGCCTGGGGCTGGCCATCAGTCATCGCCTGTTGGCCTTGATGGGCGGCCAGATCAGCGTCGAAAGCACCTTTGGCGAGGGCAGCCTGTTTACCTTTCTCCTTCCCTCGAACGGAGCGGCGACGCCATGAGCGCGACCATCCTGCTGATCGAAGACAACGAACAAAACCGCTATCTGGTTACCTTTCTGCTGGAACGGTTCGGCCATCGCGTGACGATGGCGCCGGACGGACCCAGCGGCCTGGCGCTGGCCCGGCGGCAATCTTTCGATCTGGTCCTGCTCGACATCCAACTGCCCGGCCTGGACGGCTATGCCGTGGCGCGCGCGCTGCGCGCCGACCCGATCACCCGCGACCTTCCCATCGTCGCGGTGACCTCCTACGCCATGGCCGGCGACCGCGAGCAGATCCTCGCCGCCGGTTGCAACGGCTATCTGGAAAAGCCGATCGATCCGGACACCTTCGTCGCCGACGTGACCGGTTTTCTCCGGCAAAGCCGCTCGGGAGGCGCGTCATGAGCCGCATCCTGGTCGTTGACGATCATCAAGAGAACCATTATCTGTTGCGCGCTCTGTTCGAGGGGCACGGCCATCGGGTGGATGAAGCCAGTAACGGTGCCGATGCGCTGATCGCGGCCCGCCGCGCGCCGCCCGATCTCATCGTCGCCGACATCCTCATGCCGGTCATGGACGGCTTTCAACTGTGCCGCGAATGGAAGGCCGACGCCCGGCTGGGGCAAATTCCCTTCGTGTTCTACACCGCCACCTACACCGACTCGCAGGATGAAGCCTTCGCCCTGAGCCTGGGCGCGGATGCGTTCATCGTCAAACCGATCGAACCGGAGGAGTTGCTGGCCACCGTCAACCGCCAACTGACGCGCGACGCGCCCCCGGAACCAGCGATCCAGCCGGCGGACGAAGCGATCGTGCTCAAGGAATACAACGCCGTCCTGATCCACAAGCTGGAACAGAAAATGGATCAACTGGAAGCCGCGTCGCAGCGAGCGTATCTGACTCAGGAGCGCTTGGCGCTGGCGCTGGAGGCGGCGGAGGCGGGCATTTGGGACTGGGATCTGGCCAGCGGACATATTGTCTGGAGCGATGCCCACGCCCGGATATTCGGGTTGAAGTCGGAGCAGTTCGATGGCCGTTATGAGACCTTTCGGCGCTGCGTGCATCCAGATGACATTCAGGCCCTGGAGGATCAGGTCGAGGCCGCCCGCGCGCGGCATCTTGACTACCAACACGAGTTCCGGGTGGTCTGGCCGGACGGCTCCATCCACTGGGTCGCCGGCCGGGGGCGCTTTCTCCGTGACGAGAGCGGAAACCCGATGCGCATGTGCGGCGCGGTGACCGACATCAGCCAGCGCAAGGCGGACGAAGCGCGCCTGCATCTGGCGGCGGCGGTGTTCCAGCACAGCAACGAAGGCGTGACGATCACCGATGCGGATGTCCGCATCGTCGCGGTCAACGCCGCTTTTACCCGGATCACCGGCTATCGCGAAGAGGAGGTGCTGGGGAAAAACCCGCGTTTTCTCCAATCCGGCCGTCACGACCGTAATTTTTACACGACGCTCTGGAGCAAACTCCGGGCAACCGGCCACTGGCAAGGTGAAATCTGGGACCGGCGCAAGGACGGCACGGTGTATCCCGAGCTACTTAGCATCAGCACGGTGTGCGATCCAACGGGCAAGATCGTCAACTACCTGGGGGTGTTCACCGATCTCAGCGACATCAAAAGCATCCAGGAACAACTGGACGTTCTCGCGCATCACGATCCGCTCACCGGCCTGCCCAACCGGCGGTTGTTTCATGAACTGTTACAGCTTTCCATCCAACGAGCGAACCGGGAACACGACCAGGTGGCCCTGCTGTTCATAGATCTGGACCGTTTCAAGAACATTAACGATAGCTTCGGCCACCCGGTGGGCGACCGCCTCTTGGTAAAAACAGCCCAACGAATCAAAAATGTGTTACGCGACATCGACTTGGTCGCCCGGATCGGCGGCGACGAGTTCAACATCATCCTGGATCGCCTGGGTGATGCGCGGGAGGCCGCCATGGTCGCGGAACGATTGATTGCTGTCATTAGCGAACCCTTTGAAATCGAAAGCAATACCTTTTATGTCGGAGCCAGCATCGGCATCGCCCTCTATCCTCTCGACGGCGGAGATGCCCAGACTCTGCAAAGCAACGCCGACACCGCCCTCTACCAGGCCAAGGGCGAAGGCCGCGGCACTTACCGTTTCTTCGCCACCGCACTGGCCGAGGCCGCCAAGGAATGCATGGCGCTGGAAACCCTGTTGCGCCAAGCGCTGAATAGCCAGCAACTGGAACTGCACTATCAGCCCCAAGTGAGCTTGAGTGACGGCCGCGTCATCGGCGTCGAAGCGCTGGCGCGCTGGAATAGCCCCCATTTGGGCATGATTTCGCCCGCCCGCTTTATTCCCCTGGCGGAAGAAACCGGCCTGATCGTACCGCTCGGCGAGTGGGCGTTGACGACGGCCTGCCGCCAGATGCGCGACTGGCTGGCCGCCGGCAAGGCGCCAGGCTATGTCGCGGTCAATGTTTCCGCCGTGCAACTGACGCGCGGCGATCTGATGGCCGCGGTGCGGGCGGCGCTGGCGGAATCCGGCATCGAACCCGGTCAATTGGAATTGGAAATCACCGAAAGCTTCGTCATGGGCGACCCGGAAGCCGCTGTACGTTTACTCACCGAACTGAAGGAACTCGGCGTTCGAATCGCCATCGACGACTTCGGCACCGGCTATTCCTCGCTCGCCTATCTCAAGCGCCTGCCCGTGGATCTGCTCAAGGTGGATCAGGGTTTCGTGCGCGGCATGCTGGTCGACGCCAACGACGAAGCCATCGTCCGCGCCGTCATTGCCTTGGGGCATAGCCTTGGCCTTGAGGCGCTGGCCGAGGGCGTCGAGACCGCCGCTCACGCCGAGCGCCTGATGGCGCTGGGATGCAATTCAGCTCAGGGTTGGCATTACGGCCGCCCGGCGCCCGGCTGAGCGCTGGGAAGCCACAAGATACCCAGCGTTTGATTAATACCGTTTCTCAATAGATTTTATGATTCAGAGGGGTAGGGCGGGTTAGGGCGTCGGCCCGTAACCCGCCGATTTGATTGTGACTTCGGCGGGTTACGCTGCGCTAACCCGCCCTACGCGGGAAATATAAAACTTACCGGAAATTGGTATAAGAACCCGCTTGCCCATGCGGGCAAGGATCGGGGGTAGTACTATAGCGATCCTGAATAATTGTGGTCGCCGTTCGCCGCGCCCTCACCCCGCGCTGACGCGCTCCCCTCTCCCGCAAGCGGGAGAGGGGTCGGGGGTGAGGGAGTAGGAATGGCTATATGGCGCCCTTGACTCGAAGACAGACAGAGATTTGAAGCAGGATGAAGGCAGCCGGTTTAGTGCATGACGGATTGACCACCGACGAACGCCAAACGACATTCTGGCTGGCCAGCGTGTTTTCGCTGCGGATGCTGGGCTTGTTCATGATTCTGCCGGTATTCGCGCTGTACGCCGAACACCTGCGCGGCAATACGCCGGCGCTGGCGGGTTTGGCGATCGGCGTTTACGGTTTCAGCCAGGCGCTGTTCCAGATTCCTTTCGGCTTCCTGTCCGACCGCTACGGCCGCAAGCGGATGATCTATCTGGGTCTGCTGATCTTCGCCCTGGGTAGCGTGGTGGCGGCGCTGGCCGATTCCATCTGGGGCGTGATCCTCGGCCGGGCGCTGCAAGGCGGCGGCGCGGTGTCGGCGGCGGTGATGGCGCTGGCGGCCGATCTGACCCGCGAGGAACACCGTATCAAGGTCATGGCCTTCATCGGCATCACCATCGGCCTGTCCTTTGCCGTCTCGATGATCCTGGGACCGGTGCTGAACGGCTGGATCGGCGTGCCGGGCATCTTCTGGCTGACCGGCCTGTTCGCCCTGCTCGGCATCGCCGTGGTGCGCTTCCGGGTGCCCGATCCCGTGGTCAGCCGGGTTCACCGTGACGCCGAACCGGTCGCTTCCCAGTTTGGCCGGGTGCTGTTCGATCCCCAATTGCTGCGGCTCAATTTCGGCATCTTCATCCTGCACCTGCTGCTAACCGCCACGTTCGTCGCCGTGCCGCTGGCGCTGCGCGACGCCGGCCTGGCCAGCGGGCAACACTGGGAAGTCTATCTCCCGGCGCTGCTGTTCTCGATGGCGGCGATGACGCCGTTCATCGTCGTCGCCGAGAAGCAGCGCCGGCTCAAGCCGGTGTTTTTGGGGGCGATCCTGCTGCTGGCGCTGACCGAGTTCGGGCTGTTGACCCTGCATAACAACGTACTGGAGATCAGCCTGCTGCTGCTGGCGTTCTTCACCGGCTTCAACCTGCTGGAAGCCACCCTGCCGTCGCTGATCGCCAAGATGGCGCCGCCCGACGCCAAGGGCACGGCGATGGGCATCTACTCCAGCAGTCAGTTCCTGGGGGCGTTCGCCGGTGGAGCGCTGGGCGGCCTGCTGCACGGACGGGTCGGCTTCCAGGGGGTATTCGCCTTCGCAACGCTCTGCGCGCTAACCTGGCTGCTGGTGGCCTGGACCATGCGGAACCCGAGTTACCTGAGCAGCTACCTGCTCAACGTGGGTACGCTGGACGAAGTGGAAGCCTGGGATCTGGCGGCGCGCTTGACGCGGGTGCCGGGCGTGGCGGAGGCGGTGGTCATCGCCGCCGACGGGGTCGCCTATCTCAAGGTGGACCGGCGCGCGCTGGACGAAGCGGCGCTGCGGGCGTATGCGACGGCGGAACGCTGAGCGGCGGACCCCGACCCGTCTACGTATTCCCGCAATCTATGGCATGATGCCGGCATTAACCACCCATCGAGACTTAAGCGAAATCCAAGGAGTCAAGCGCCATGGCCAGCGTCAACAAAGCGATTCTGATCGGCAATCTGGGCAAGGATCCGGAAGTGCGCTACATGCCCAGCGGCGACGCGATCACCCACATCAACATCGCCACCACCGAAACCTTCAAGGACCGCGAGGGCGTGAAGCAGGAACGCACCGAGTGGCATCGTATCGTCTTCTTCGGCGCCCTGGCGAAAATCGCCGGCGAGTACCTGAAAAAAGGCCGCTCGGTGTACGTCGAAGGCCGCATCCAGACCCGCAAGTGGCAGGGGCAGGATGGCCAGGATCGCTACACCACCGAAATCGTCGCCAACGAAATGAGGATGCTGGGCGGACGCGGCGACTCCGGCGGCGATGCCGCGTTCGAATCGCGAGCCCCGGAAGAAGGCGCTCCAGCGTCAAGAGCGCCGCAAAGCCCGGCGCGCACGTCGTCGCCGTCGCCGTCGAAACCGGACATGGACAACAGCTTCGACGACGATATTCCGTTCTGAACGGTCGAAAAATCCGCAACGCCCGCGCCTTGCCGGCGCGGACCGCTCAGAACCGCCCCAACGCCTCCCCGGTCTGCGCCAGCAAACGAGCCAGCCAGGGCTTCTTGCCGGTGTAGGCGACTTCGTACAGATCGGCTCCGGCGCTGGCATCCAGCAGATAGTCGTCGCTGGTGCGCAGCTCGTCCACCAATTGGCACTCCAGCGCCCGGGCGCCGTACCAGTGCTCGCCGGTCGCCACCCGCGCCAGCTCGACCCGTGGGCGATGGGTCTTAACGAAGTCCTTGAACAGGGTGTGCGCGTCCTCGATTTCCTCCTGGAATTTATGCCGGCCCTGATCGGTGTTCTCGCCGAAAATGGTCACCGTGCGCTTGAATTCGCCCGCTGTGAACTGTTCGTAATCGACATCGTGCTTCTTGAGCAGGCGGTTGAAATTCGGCAGTTGGGCGACGACTCCGATCGACCCCAGCACGGCGAACGGCGCGGCGATGACGCGGTCGGCCACGCAAGCCATCATGTAGCCGCCGCTGGCCGCCACTTTGTCCACCGCCACGATCAATTTCACCCGCCGGTCGCGAATGCGCAGCAGTTGCGCCGCCGCCAGCCCGTAGGCGTGCACCAGCCCGCCGGCGCTCTCTAGCCGCAGCACCACTTCATCTTCCGCCTGGGCGACGGTCAGCACCGCCGTCACTTCTTCGCGCAAGGACGCCACCGCCGTGCCGCGAATGTCGCCGTGGAAATTCAGCACGAACACCCGTCGGCGCTCGTTTTTCTCGCGCTGCTTGTCGCGCGCCTTGCGTTCCTTTTGGGCCTGCTTGAACTGCTTTTTCGACAGAGTGGCGGACCTGAGCGCCAGCGCCATGCCGTCGTAATTCTCGTTGAGATGGCGGATATCCAGTCGTCCATGGCTCTCTCCCCGTTGGCCGCCACGCGCCACCAGCGCCACGATGCCGCCGGCCATCACCAGCACCGCCGCCACGATGGTGACGGCCTTGGCCAGAAACATGCCATATTCGCTTAAAAATTCCATCAAGCTCCAAGTCTCCAAGAGATTGTTAAACGGGCCGCCATCCTACCACTCCCGCCGTAAAGATGAGCGTGGAGTCTTCGCGCCCGCTTTTCCATGGTTGCGTCCATCTTCACCACACCAACCGTTCCAGCCCGACGCTCACCACCGCGTGGGTATGCAGCTTGAGACCCTCGCCGTCGGCGCGCTTCAGCGCCTCTCGATAACCGTCGAGTTGCCGTTCCGCCTCCTGCAATTTCTCCGCGATCACCGGCAGGGCACGCAACTCCTCCCGCGTCTTTGCCGCCAGATCGGCGCTCGTCAGACCGACCGCTTTGAGACCGACCGTCTTGAATTCCAGCAAGTGATCGAGCAATTGATACTGACGCATGTCGGGCCGCACCCGCAGCAGCAGATCGCCGTACCCTCGTCCCAGCGCCGGTTCCGAGTCCATGATGTAGAACGCATCATTGAACAGCACCACCAGAAACGCCGTCTTCACCACCAGCTCGTTGCTCCAGCGCAAGTCGCGGTTGTCGAAGACCTTGAAATAGGTCCGTTCGAGCAGGTCGCAGAGGGGGCCAAGGTCGCCGCTGGCGTAGAACCGTTCGACCACCGCCTGCCGTTGTTCCTGATCTTCGTAGCGTGGCAGGAGTTGTTCCTGTAAGCGCTCGACGTAGAGCTTGCGGATCACCTGATTGGGAATGGCGAGTTGCAGTTTGCCCAGGGCGTCCCGTCCGGCCAGGGTGAGAACGCCAAAGTAATACAACAGGGTGACGAGAAAATCAGGGTTGCGCGGCGCGGTGAGCATATCCTGCACCCCGAAGCGGTTGACCAGTTGCGCGACGGCGAGCGGTTCGGTCGGATTCAGGGCGCGGTTGACCAGGGCTTCGCCGTGGGGCAGCCGGGCGATATATTGAATCCGGTCGCGGTCCATCGCCAGGTTGTCGTCCAGCAGTCGAGTCGGAAAAACGCCGTCCTCGGCCAAGCGCTTGAGAAAGTACAACACCAGGGTCGGGTTGTAGACTCGCTCGTCGCGCTGCGGCGTGAAGCGATAGCCGTTGTAGAAGTCACGCATCAGCGTCAAGGCCGTGTCGATCTGATCGGCGTCGAGGTCGTGCGCCACCGCCACGGCGTCCAAGGCAACGTGCAATTCGGTCTCGGTAAACCCGCACAGGTCGTGGAATCGAGGCCGTTGCGAGAGATCCTCGGCGACGTTGTAGCCGCTGGTCATGTCGCTCAACACCACCGGCGAGATGCCGGTCAGGAATACCCGGTCGACGCCTCGTCCTTCCGCGCCGGCCTTGACGGCCTTGAAGAAGGTTTTGATGGTGCCCTCGTTTTCGACCAGGCGCTGATAGCGATCCGTGCCGCGCCATGGGCTGATCATCACTTCGTTGGCGAAATTGTCGTATTCGTCAACCAGCAGATAGAGCTTGTACGGGGTTTGGGAAATGGCGCTGGTCAGGGATTGAAAGGAGGCGATGCCATCGTCGGGTTCGATGTCGACCCGACCTTCCAGCCAATCGCCATAGCGAGCCACCATGGCCTTGATCTGGATATTCAGATGGTGAAACAAGGAAGCGCGAACGGCGTCCGAGTCGCCTTGGGGGTCCACCACGGAAAAGTTGAGATTGAGGATGAAATAGCGATTGCGCAGCGGTGTCGGGTTCTGGCCGATCTTCAGCCCGCCGAACAGCCGTTCGAAATCGTTCGCCCGCGCCAAGTCGTAGTAGTTTTCCAGCGTGGACAGCCACAGGCTTTTACCGAAGCGGCGCGGGCGCAGGAACAACAGTTGGCTGCCGGTTTCTTCCAGCAACGCGATGCGGTCGCTGCGATCCATGTAGAAATAACCGCCTTCGCGGATTTTGCGGAAGTCGGCGATGCCGTAGGGAAAGCGCATGAGCAGTACCTCGAAGAATCACCGGAGTCAGGTTTTGTCTCACGATCCGCCGGTTCTGGCGATCAGGCGACGCGACCCGCCGTGACGATGCCGCGCGCCGCCGCCCATTGAGCGAGATCGCGCCGTGCGATGGCGGCGGCCATCAGATCGGGAAACTGATCCGGCGTACAGGCGAACACCGGTGCGCCCATTGCGGCCAGCATACCGGCAATGCCGTGATCGTAGGCGGGCGCGCCCTGGTCGGACAGCGCCAGCAGCACGATCGGATTGACCCCGGCGGCGATCAGGCCGGCGGCGCGCTTGAGCAGTTGCTGGCGGTCGCCGCCTTCGTACAGATCGCTGATCAGCACCAAAATAGTGTCGTTGGGCGCGCGCACCAATCCCTGACAGTAAGCCAGCGCCTGCTGGATGTCGGTCCCACCGCCCAATTGGGCGCCGAACAGCACCTCGACCGGATCGGCCAACTGCTCGGTGAGATCCACCACGGCGGTGTCGAACACCACCAGCGACGTGCGCACCGACCGGATCGACGCCATGACCGCCGCCATGATGCCGGCGTAAACCACCGAGGCGGCCATCGACCCGCTCTGATCGACGCACAGAATGATGTCGCGCAGGGCGGCGCTGCGGCGACCGAAACCGATCCGGGTAGCGGGGATGACGGTGCGATACGCGGGCTGGTAATGGCGCAGGTTGGCGCGAATGGTGCGATCCCAGTCGATCTCGTTGTGACGAGGCCGACGGTTACGGGCGCTACGGTTGAGGCTGCCGGTAATCGCCTGTCGCAGGGGATTGGCCAGCTTGCGCTCCAGTTCGGCGACCACCTGGCGCACCACCAGCCGGGCGGTGTCGCGGACCTTGGCCGGCATGACCCCGCGCAGCGCCAGCAGAGTGGCGACCAGATGCACGTCCGGCTCGACCGCCGCCAGCATCTCCGGCTCCAGCAGCATGCGCTGCACGCCATGACGGTTCAAGGCATCCTTTTGCAACACCCGCACCACCGAGGTCGGGAAGTAGCGACGGATGTCGCCCAACCAGCGGGCGATCTTGGGCGCGGACCCGCCCAGCCCACCCGCCCGCTCCCCGTCGTAGAGATGTTCCAGGCAGCGATCCATGCCCAGATCGGCCGCCGCCAGCGTGCAGCCGATGCCATCGGCCGCGCCCCCGCCGAGGATCAGCCGCCAGCGGCGCTGGCGCTCGTCGCCGGACCCGGATTCGCTGGCGGATGAAGCATCGAAAGATAGGGTTTTCATACTGGAAATGGTCAAATAGTTCGTTGTCAGAATCAAGAACCCGTTGAGCAAGGAACCCGTTCCATGAAATTCTGTAGCCAATGCGGCGCCCCGGTCATCTTGCGCGTCCCCTCGGGCGATAACCTGCCTCGGCATATCTGCGACGCCTGCGACACCATCCACTATCAAAATCCGAAAATCGTCGCCGGCTGCGTTCCCGAATGGGGCGACCGAATCCTGCTGTGCCGGCGGGCCATCGAACCCCGGCATGGATTATGGACCCTGCCGGCGGGATTCATGGAAAACGGCGAATCGGCGGTGGCGGCGGCGGCGCGCGAGGCGCTGGAAGAGGCCAACGCCATGGTCGAAAATCTGACCCTGTACGGACTATACTCGCTAACCCACGTCAATCAGGTCTATCTGATGTTCCGCGGCCAACTCAAGGATGGCGCGGCCAGTCCCGGCGAGGAAAGTCTGGAAGTCGGCTTGTTTGCCGAGGAGGAGATCCCCTGGGATCAACTCGCCTTCACCGTGGTCCACGAAACCTTGCGCCAATACTTCGCCGAGCGGCGGGCCGGTGCGTTTCACCCCCATGTCGGCGATATCATCCGCGAATCCGACAACCGGTTTCGTATCCATCGCTATTATTAATGCCAAGCCCGAGGAGCGCTCATGAAACCTTATCTCATCGTCGTGGAAGATCCGGTCTCCGATAAACTGATCGATGTTGCGGTCATCGAGGCCGAGGACGAACAACAGGCGGAAACCAAGGCCCAACAGCTTTTTCCCCACTTGCCCGATCAGGATCTGTGCGTGTACGACGTCCACGAGCTGAATCACGACTACCCCGACGGCTGGACTTATCGGGATTGAAGCAGCGCCCGCCGCGCCACCCTTCGCTGGTCCGCGCGGCGGGTCGAAAGACACCCCTCTGGAGCCCCGCCACATGGAGACAACCCGCCCCTCCGAAACCGACGAAACCATGATTGCCGGCATGTCGTATGTCCTTAAGGAAGAAGAGCAGTTGGCGAAGGTTTGGAGCGCTCAAGACCGCGCCGAGCATGTGTGGAGCGTGCGGGAAAGCATCGAGCTGGCCAGCAGCCTGCGCCAGCGCTTGGAAACACTGCGCGTCCAGATCGACGGCGTTTGGGAGCGGTTTGTCACGCTGGCGCTGGAGCGGGCCCTGTCCGCGCAACTCCGTCAGTTTCTCGACGAGATCGACGTAGCAATGCAGGAGTCGAACCAGCAGATGGTGGAGGTGGATTGCGAAATCGACCGGTTGCGGGCTCGCGTACAGGAACGGCGACGTTGCCTGGAAGAGAAGATCGCGGTATTGGAACCGCTGACACATCGCACGTCCACTCAGAACCACCTCGACATGATGCTGGCCCGGGTGGAGGGTTTGGAACCCTATTTATTGGGCAAGAAAGACATGGCGCCGGAAGCCGGCGAAACGCACCCCGCGCGCCATGCGAACGCATCCGGCGATCTGCTGTACCTGCGCGTGCGCCTGCTGACGACCCGAATCGCCATCATCGCGTCCAGCCGCAGCAAGCAACTCAGTGAATTCGATACCGAGTTGGTTGCCCTGCTGCCCGAGATCGAGCGGCTCAAGGCCGATCTCACCGCGCTGGTCACCCGGATCGAATGCATGAGCGAACTGTCTCGCTATTGGCTGGTGTACCTCGACATCGCGGTTCCGGAGCGGGAGGCGTAGAAAGAACGCCGGAGTTCAGGGGGGCTGGCTGGAAAACCACCTCCCGATCCCCGCATCCCCCGACGAATCCTTCCTTACAATACCCGAACGCTCAACACGCCCTGGATATCGGCGATCTGGGCCATCACCTCGGCCGACACCGTGCTGTTGGTATCCACCAGGGTGCAGGCGATCTCGCCGCGCGATTTGTTGAGCATGTCCATGATGTTGATGCTCGCTCCGGAGATCGCCTTGGAAATGCGCTCGATCATGTGCGGAACATTGGCGTTGACGATCACCAGGCGCGGGCCGCCGTTGCGCGGCATGGCCACTTCCGGGAAATTCACCGAGTTGTGGATCGTGCCGTTTTCCAGATAGTCGCGCACCTGATCGGCCACCATGATGGCGCAGTTATCCTCGGCCTCCACCGTGGAGGCGCCCAGATGGGGCAGCATGATGACACGCGGGTGATCCTTCAGCCGGTTGGTGGGGAAATCGCAGACGTAGGTTTTGAGCGTGCCGGCTTGCAGCGCCTCGAACAGCGCTTCTTCGTCCACCACCCCCTCGCGCGAGAAGTTCAGAAGGGTCGAACCCGGCCGGATATTCTTTAGGAACTGGGCGTTGATCAGATGACGGGTGGCGTCGTTCAGCGGGACGTGCAAAGTGACGAAATCGGCCTGTGCCGCCATTTCGTTGACACTCAACACCTGCTCGACTTGCGAGGAGAGCTGCCAGGCGTTGCCGACGGTGATGTGCGGGTCGTAGCCGATCACCCGCATTCCCAGCGCGCGGGCGGCGTTGGCGACCTTGACGCCGATGGCGCCCAAACCGATCACGCCCAGGGTGCGGTTGGGCAGTTCGATGCCGACGAACTGCTTCTTGCCGGACTCGACCTGTTTGGACAGTTCGGCATCGCTGCCTTGCAGCGTGCGGGTATAGTCCCAGGCGGTGCAGATATTGCGCGCCGACAGCAACATGCCGGCGACGACCAGTTCCTTGACGGCGTTGGCGTTGGCGCCGGGCGCGTTGAACACGCAAATGCCCTTGGCGGTCATCTGGGGCACGGGGATGTTGTTGACGCCGGCGCCGGCTCGGCCCACCGCCTTGAGGCTGGAGGGAATGGGCCAGTCGTGCATCTTGAAGGAACGCAGCAGCACGGCGTCGGGGTTCTGGATTTCCGAGGCGATCTCGTAACGGTCGCGCGGGAGGCGTTCCAGGCCGGAAACGCTGATATTGTTCAATGTCAGGATCTTGTACATCGTCTTGCTATCTGGTTGGATAAAAAAAGCCCTCCCCCTGGCGGGGAAGGGTGGAGGCGAGGAGTGAAAATCAGCCGCGCCGCTTCTGGAAATCGGCCATGAACGCCACCAGCGCCGTGATGCCTTCCAGCGGCATGGCGTTGTAGATGCTGGCGCGCATTCCGCCGACCGAACGATGACCGGCCAGGGTCAGCAAACCAGCGGCCTTGGCCTCGGCCAGGAACGGTTTATCCAATGCCGGATCGGCCAGGGTAAACGGCACGTTCATCCACGAGCGATAGGCGGGATCGACCGGATTCTTGTAGAAGCCGGATTTGTCGATGGCCCGATACAACAGCTCGGCCTTGGCCTGATTGCGGGTTGCCATCTCGTCCAGCCCACCCTGTGCCTTGATCCACTGGAACACCAGCCCGGCGATGTACCAGGCATAGGTCGGCGGGGTGTTGTACATCGAGCCTTCCTTGGCCATCGCCGCATAGTCCAGCAGGGTCGGGGTGGCGGGCAGCGTCTGACCCATGAGATCCTCGCGGACGATGGCGATGGTCAGGCCGGCGGGACCGATATTTTTCTGGGCTCCGGCGTAGATCACCCCGAACTTGCCGACATCGATCGGCCGCGACAGCAGGGTGGATGACAGATCCGCCGCCAAGGGTACGCCGACCTCGGGAACCTGGTGCATTTCGACGCCGTTGATGGTCTCGTTCGGCGTGTAGTGCAGGTAGGCCGCCTCCGGGTCGCATTGCCAGCTTTCACGCGCCGGCACGGTGGTGAAGTTGACCGCCTCGGAACTGGCGACGACGTTGACCTGACAGAATTTCTTGGCCTCGGAAATCGCCTTCTTCGACCATTGTCCGGTGTTCAGATAATCCGCCTTGGTCTTGCCGCGCAGCAGGTTCATCGGCACCATGGCGAACTGGGCGGACGCGCCGCCTTGCAGGAACAGCACCTTGTAGCCGGCGGGAATGTTCAGCAGTTCGCGCAAATCGGCCTCGGCCTGCTCGGCAATGGAGACAAACTCCTTGCCGCGATGGCTCATTTCCATCACCGACATGCCGGAACCGCGCCAGTCGAGCAGATCGACCCTGGCCTGTTCCAGAACCGCCTCGGGCAGCATGGCGGGACCTGCGCTAAAGTTGTATGGGCGTGGCATTTTGGACATCCTTCGTGACCGCACTGAAATGCGGCGCATAGTAGCAGAAACGCCCATTTCGGATAATGGATCGAAAATCAAAATTTCCCATGAAACGCATCTATCCGTTTCTGTTCGTCTTTTTGTGGAGCACTGGCTTTATCGGCGCCCGGTTTGGCTTGCCGTTCTCCGAACCCTTGTCTTTCCTGCTGGTGCGGTATCTGTGCGTCATCGTTCTGATGATGGCGATTGCCGTGGCGAGCCGCGCGCCGTGGCCCCAGGAGCCAAGCCAGTGGTTGCATATCGGTATTTCCGGCGTGCTGATCCACGCCATTTATCTAGGGGGCGTATTCCTGTCGATCAAGCACGGTTTGCCGGCGGGCATCGCCGCGCTGGTGGTCGGTATGCAGCCGCTTTTAACCGCTATCGGCGCTGGCTGGTTGCTTGGAGAACGGGTGAATCCGCGTCAGTGGTTTGGGCTGGTGCTGGGGTTCATGGGGGTGGCGCTGGTGGTGTCCGGCAAGTTCGGCGTGGGCGCCGAACTCGGAGCGATGCTCGTCCCGGCTCTGGTGGCCTTGCTGGGAATTACCGCCGGGACACTGTATCAGAAACGGTTTTGCACGGGATTCGATTTACGCACCGGTTCGGTCATTCAATTTGTCCCGAGCGCCGTCGTCACCGCCGTCGCCATCGCCCTGTTTACCGAATTCCAGATCACCTGGACCGGCCCGTTCGTGTTTGCGCTTGGCTGGCTGGTGTTGGTGCTGTCCATCGGCGCGATCAGCCTGTTGAACCTGCTCATCCACAGCGGCAGCGCGGTCAATGTCGCCAGCCTGTTTTACCTGGTGCCCTTGAGCACCGCGCTGATCGCCTGGTTTCTGTTTGGGGAAACGCTCCCCCTGCTCTCCCTGGTCGGCATGGTGCTGGCCGTGTGGGGGGTTTATCTGGTCGTCAAGCGCTAGGGAACGACAACCCATGCATGGGTTGTACGTCCATCCGACCCGGCGACGACTCCGGCCGGGGTGGCCTTGGAGGTACCGAATGCCTGGTTGTGGGCGCGCAAGCCCAAAAACCAGCCCGCCGTCAAGGAAAGCACCCGCGGGGTCGAGGGTTACGCGATCGTCGCCGATCTGGCCGAGACGGTCCCTCCTACCCGATTGGTGTACGTGGCGGATCGGGAAGATGACCCGCGGGCGTTGTTCGATGCGGCCACCCGGCGCGGTACTCCGGCGGACTGGCTGATCCGATCCAAGCTCAACCGCAAGACCGCCACGGTGGTCGTCGCCGGGGAGCGGCGGTATGTATTTCTCCACGGTCGCGCCTGGCCGCTCGCGCGGGTCGATCCCCTGTATTACAGCGGCGAGGGTGGCGGCCAGGAAGGCGGGCTGTTGGCGCCCATGCCCGGCAACGTCATCGCCCTGCTCGCGCGGGAGGGCGCGCGGGTGGAAAAGGGTACGCCCCTCCTCATTTTGGAAGCCATGAAGATGGAGCACACCATCACGGCGCCGGCCAACGGCACGGTGAAATCCTTCCGATTCGCGGTCGGCGACCAAGTGGGCGACGGCGCCGAACTGGTGGCGTTCGAACCGGAAACTTGTGAGGGACCAGGGTAGGAATTGAGAAGCCGTCCAAAAACTCTCTTTCCCATGGGAGCGAGGCAGGAGGTCAGGGCGTGTCTTCAACCTGTTGGCTCCTGGAGGTTGTGGCTTCCAGAATTACGCGGGAAATACCATGAAAACTCGGATTGATACTCCGAATTTTCATGGTGCAATTCGATCATGCTTAATCGTCCCGATTCCTTAACAACGCTTGGCGACAGCGATCCGCCGCTCGCCGATCACGGCGTTGCTGGGTCCGCGGCAGTGTGGCAAGACCACCTTGGCCCGGATGCTCAGTGCGAGCCAGCCAGCCGCCTGGTTTGACCTGGAATCGCCGGCTGACCAACAACGCCTGCAAAATCCCGAGCTGATGCTGGGCGCTTTGTCGGGTCTGGTCGTGATCGACGAAATTCAGACCCTGCCGGAACTGTTCGGCGTGCTGCGGGTACTGGTCGATCGGTCGGACAACGCCGCGCGCTTTCTGATTCTCGGCAGCGCTTCGCCGGTGTTGCTCAGGAGCGCAGTGGAAACTTTGGCGGGCCGAGTGGAATTTATCGAGTTGAGCGGCTTTGCTCTGGGTGAAACCGGTAGCGATGCCTGGCAATCGCTCTGGGTGCGCGGCGGTTTGCCCCGATCCTTTGTGGCGACATCCGACGAGGACAGTCTGGCTTGGCGCGAGGGCTTTATCCGCACCTTCCTGGAGCGCGACATTCCGCAACTGGGCATCACCATTCCCGCGCCGGCCATGCGGCGTTTTTGGACCATGTTGGCGCACTATCATGGGCAATACTGGAATGCCTCGGAACTGGCGCGCGCCTTGGGGTTGTCGGATAAAACCGTGCGTGGTTACCTCGACCTGCTGACCGGAACCTATATGGTTCGACAGTTGCAGCCCTGGCATGAAAATATCGGCAAGCGTCAGGTGAAAGCGCCCAAGGTTTACCTGCGCGACTCCGGGCTGTTGCACGGGTTGTTGAACGTACCCGACTGGTCCAGTCTCGCCGCACATCCAAAGGTGAGCGCGTCATGGGAGGGATTTGTAATCGAACAGGTTTGGCACATGTTGCGTGCTACCGAGGCGTATTTCTGGGCGACGCAAAATGGCGCGGAACTGGATGTGCTGTTTTTCCACCGGGGCCGGCGTTATGGGGTGGAAGTCAAGTTCAATGAAGCGCCGAGAACCACCCGCTCGCAGCACATTGCGCTGAGTGATCTGGCGCTGGAGCATCTGTGGATCGTGTATCCTGGCCAGCATCGTTATCCGGCACATGAGCGGATTACGGTATGGCCGATCAGGGAGTTGGTCGAGTTGCCAGGGCAGTTATGTCAGTAGCCTGAATGGTTCGGGTAGCAGGTCAGGTGGCTTCGATCTGGATTGTATCGCTTCAGGTAAAATTCGAACCGGACCACTTGTCAATGGAGTCACAAACCAATGCCGCCACCCAAAACCGTCAAAATCGTCGAAGTCGGTCCCCGCGATGGCCTGCAAAACGAACCCGCGATCATCGCCACCGCCACAAAGGCCGAGCTGATCGCCCGGTTGGGAAAAGCCGGACTGCGGGCGATTGAGGCGACCGCTTTCGTTTCGCCGCGGTGGGTGCCGCAAATGGCCGACAACGCCGCGGTCATGGCCGCCATCGAGCGCTTGCCCGGCGTGGCGTACCCGGTGCTGACCCCGAACCTGCAAGGTCTTGAAGCGGCACTGGCGGCGGGTGCGCGGGAAGTCGCCGTATTCGGCGCGGCGTCCGAGTCCTTCTCGCAGAAAAACATCAACTGCTCCATCGCCGACTCGCTGAAGCGTTTCGAGCCGGTCGTGACGGCGGCGCGGCAGGTCGGCGTCCAAGTGCGCGGCTATGTGTCCTGCGTGCTCGGCTGTCCCTACGAAGGAGAGGTCCAGCCAACGGCGGTTGCCCAAGTGGCCGGCGCTCTATTCGACATGGGGTGTTACGAGGTGAGTCTGGGCGATACGATCGGAGTCGGAACGCCGGAGGCGGCGAAACGTTTGATCGAGGCGGTGAGCGCCCGCGTACCTCTCGATTGCATCGCCGGCCACTACCACGATACCTATGGCATGGCCATCGCTAATATCTACGCTTCGCTGCAATGTGGCGTGGCGGTATTCGACGCTTCGGTGGCCGGGCTGGGCGGATGCCCCTACGCCAAAGGCGCTTCCGGCAACGTCGCCACCGAGGATGTCGTGTATTTGTTGAACGGATTGGGGATCGCAACCGGCATCGATCTCGATGCCCTGATCGATTGTTCGGCCTGGATCAGCGCGACGCTGGGACGTCCGCCAGGATCGAAAGTCGCGCGGGCGAGAATCGGCTTGCCCTCCCCGGCCACCGAGCCCTCCTGACCTGTGGAGACAGACCGATGAACGATCGCTCGCGTGATGCCACGCCGACTTTCGGTCAGCCATTGTGGACGCCCGACCCGGCGCGCGCCGCCGCCACTCGGATGGCCGCCTTTGCCACCCATGCCCGGCGAGTTTCCGGGCTGGCGCTGGCGTCGTATGCGGATTTGCACGCTTGGTCGATCAACGCGCCCGAACAGTTCTGGCCGGCGCTCTGGGATTTCTGCGGCGTACTCGGCGAGCGTGGAGAACGGGTGCTGATCGATCCCCATCGGATGCCCGGCGCCCGGTGGTTTCCCAATGCTCGACTCAATTTTGCCGAGAATCTGCTGCGGGACTGCGGCAACCCCGAGGCGTTGGTGTTCTGGGGCGAAAACCGGGTCAAGCGCAGGCTGTCGCGGGCCGAATTGCGCCGGCAGGTCGCCCAATTCGCCGCCGCGTTGCAGAAGGCGGGCATCGGCCCCGGTGACCGCGTTGCCGCCTACCTGCCCAACCTGCCTGAAACGATCATTGCATTGCTCGCCGCCGCCAGCATCGGCGCGGTCTTCACCAGCGCCTCGCCGGATTTCGGCGTCCAGGGTGTCCTCGATCGCTTCGGCCAGACCGAACCCAAGGTGCTGATTGCCTGCGACGGCTACTGGTACAACGGCAAGGCGATCGACATGCGGCCCAAGCTGGCCGAACTGATGCCCCAATTGCCCAGCGTCCAGCAGTTGATCCTGGTTCCCTACCTGGACAACGACGCGGACGCGCTGGCGGCGAGTCTGCCCAAAGGTGTCTCGTGGACTCGTTTCATCGCACCCCACGCGGCGGTGACTGGCATCGAGTTCGCGCCGCTGCCCTTCGATCATCCGCTCTTTATCATGTATTCATCGGGAACGACCGGCATCCCCAAGTGCATTGTCCACGGCGCGGGGGGAACCCTGTTGCAGCATCTCAAGGAACACCAACTGCATGGCGACCTGCGGGAGGGAGATCGCTTTTTCTACTTCACCACCTGCGGCTGGATGATGTGGAACTGGCTGGCGTCCGGCCTGGCTTCCGGCGCGACGCTGCTGCTGTACGACGGTAGCCCCTTCGTCGCCTGCGGTCGGATTCTCTGGGATTACGCGCAAAACGAGCGCATGACCCACTTCGGCACCTCGGCCAAGTATCTCGATGCCCTGACCAAGACTGGCCTGAAGCCCTGCCAAGATTACGATCTGAGCCCTCTTCGCGTCATTTTATCGACCGGTAGCCCACTGGTTCCCGAACGTTTCGATTCGGTGTACGCGGACATCAAGCCGGATGTGCAACTGGCCTCCATCTCCGGCGGCACCGACATCATCTCCTGTTTCGTGCTGGGTAACCCGATGCTGCCGGTCTGGCGCGGCGAGATTCAATGCAAGGGGCTGGGTCTGGCGGTCGAGGTGTGGGACGACCGGGGCCAATCCGTCCGGGAACAGAAAGGCGAACTGGTCTGCACCCGCCCGTTTCCCTGCATGCCCATCGGGTTCTGGAACGATCCCGACGGGAAAAAATATCGGGCCGCCTATTTCGACCGCTTCCCCGGCGTCTGGCATCACGGCGATTTCTGCGAAATCACGGCGCACGACGGGCTAATCATCCACGGCCGCTCGGACGCCACGCTCAATCCGGGCGGCGTGCGCATCGGCACCGCCGAGATTTACCGTCAGGTCGAAAAACTGCCCACAGTGGTCGAATCCCTGGTTATCGGGCAGGACTGGGAGGCGGATGTCCGGCTGGTGCTGTTCGTAAAACTCCAGGAGGGCGTCGATCTCGACGACGAGCTGGTCGCTCGAATCAAGCGGACGATTCGCGAGGGCGCCACGCCACGCCACGTCCCCGCCAAGGTGCTGCAAGTGGCCGACATCCCCCGCACCCGGAGCGGCAAGATCGTCGAATTGGCCGTCCGCAATGTCGTGCATGGCCAGCCGGTCAGGAACATCGAGGCGCTGGCCAATCCGGAAGCGCTGGCGTCGTTCGCCGACCGGAGCGAGCTGCGGGAGTGAAAAGCCGTCTTGGAAAAGATCATCTTTAGTCACTGGGAAGAAAAACTGTTTCGGCGACAGGAAACGGTTTGGGGCCGACCGATAACCGTGTGGGACATGTAGACGGCGGCCAAACTCGCATTCGGCGTCCAGTCCAGGCAATCGAACCCGCGCGCCGATCGATTCCGAACGCAAGGGATAAATCGGAGGTGATCCATGCAGGGCACACTGCTCACTCAGGATTTTTTCCGGGCAGGCATCAAGGAAACGGACGCTTGGCAGCGGCTGGACGCCGACGAGCTGACCCGATTCCGCGCCCGGATCGAGGCGATCTTTGGCGTCTTTCCCGCCGATAGCCAAGCGAACGAAGCGGTGACGGAAACCGAGATCGTTTTCCCGGTGCTGGAGGCCCTGGGCTGGGCGTATCTGCCGCAGCAAACGGCGTCCGGCAAAGGCCGCCAAGACGTGCCCGATGTATTGCTGTTCGTGGACACCGCCACCAAACGGGCGGCGCTGGCGGAGCGCAGGGACGAACAGCGCTACCGTCGCGGCGTTGCCATCGTCGAATGCAAACGCTGGCAACGCCCGCTGGATCGCGGCGACCGGACCGATCCCCTCGACGCGAATGCGCCGTCGAATCAGATGTTGCGCTATCTGAGCCGGGTGGAGGTGGCCTCGGAACGGGCGATTCGCTGGGGCTTGCTGACCAATGGCCGGTATTGGCGGCTGTATTTTCAGGGCGCGCGTTCGCGTTCCGAGGAATTTCTGGAACTCGATCTGGCGCGGCTTGCCGGCATGAAAGGGCTGCCAGCAGATCTGTTCGACTCCACCAGTCAGGACGCGGCGCATTTCCTCGCCGTGTTTTACCTGCTGTTTGGCCCAACCGGTTTTGTTCCCCAGCCCAATGATCCCGAAAACCGCGCCTTTCTTGCCATTGCCTTGGCGGAAGCCCGGCGCTGGGAAGCGCGTGTTTCCCAGGACTTGGGCGAAATGGTGTTCGAGCGGTTGTTCCCGCGCCTGGTCGCGGCGATGGTCGAGCACGATCCGGCGGCGTCCAAACCGCCGACGGCGGAGGATCTGGACGCCGTGCGCCGCGAGGCGCTGATCCTGCTTTACCGGCTGTTGTTCGTCCTCTACGCCGAGGATCGCAACCTTTTGCCGATCCGCGATCCTCGCTATGGTCACTATTCCCTGCGCGTCATCCGCCAAAAGATCGCGCGGCATCTGGACGCCAACGCCGTCTTCAGCGCCAGCGCCGGGCGCTATTACCACATTCTCAAGGATCTTTTCCATATCATCGGCCAGGGCGACGCCTCGCTCGGCGTGCCGCCCTACAACGGCGGTCTGTTCGACGACCGCGCCCATGCCCTGCTGGAACGCCTGACCCTGCCCGACGCGGTGGTGGCCGAGTTGATCGACGGCCTGTCGCGCCGTGCGGTGGGGTCCGAGCGCCGCTGGATCAATTACCGCGATCTGTCGGTGCAACAGTTGGGGTCCATCTACGAGCGCCTGCTGGAATACCGGGTGGTCGGCGACGGTGCTGGCCAAATCCAAGTCAGCCCTAACATTTTCGCCCGCAAGGGCAGCGGCAGTTATTACACCCACGACGATTTGGTCCAACTCCTCATCCGGCAAACGGTCGGCCCCTTGCTCGACGAGCGCGCGGAGGCGTTTCAGCGACAAGTGGAGGCGCTGGGCCGGCTCCGTTCGCCCACGCCGCAGCGCGTGCGCGACTTGCAGGACCACGATCCCGCCGCCGCCCTCCTGGAATTGAAAATCTGCGACCCCGCGATGGGCAGCGGCCATTTCCTGGTCAGTCTGGTGGACTATCTGGCCGATCAAATCCTGGAGCGCATGGCCGACAGCACCGCGCGGGTGCATTGGGCGGACGCCGCCGAACCTTACGTGTCACCCCTCGCACGGCGCATCGCCGACATCCGCGAGCGTATTTTGGCGTCGTCGCGGGCGCACGGCTGGGCCGTCGATCCCGCCCAGCTCGACGACCGCCATATCGTGCGGCGCATGATCCTGAAACGGGTGATCTTCGGGGTGGACAAGAATCCGATGGCGGTGGAGTTGGCCAAGGTCGCGCTGTGGCTGCACACCTTCACGGTCGGGGCGCCGCTGTCGTTTCTCGATCATCATCTGCGCGCCGGCGATGCTCTGTACGGCGAGCGGCTGGATAAAGTGCTGGACGAGTTGCGCGCGTTCGGCGCTCTATTCCAGACCAACGAACTGGCCCGGATCGCGGTCGCCACCGCCAGCATGAACCGGATCGCCGATCTCACCGATGTGGACATCGCCGAGGTTCACCAATCCCGGCATCTGTTCGAGCAGATCGACGCGGAACTGGCGCCGCTGCGCAAGCTGCTGGATTTTTGGCAAGCGTTGCGCTGGCTGCCGGCGAACGACCCGGTTCGGCAACGCGGTTGGGCCGATCTGGCGTCGGGGCGTTTCGGGGATGTGATCGAGGTGATCGACGCCGGTTCGGTGATGGCCGGAGACCCCGCCAGCGACGAGGCGCGGACGATCCAGGCATTGCTGCGGCAAACCCGCGAATTGGCTGGGCAGGAGGGTTTCCTGTCCTGGGCCATCGCGTTTCCCACGGTTTGGCGTCATCTGGACAGCGGCCAGCCGCGGGGCGGTTTCGATGCCCTCATCGGCAATCCGCCATGGGACCGGATGAAATTGCAGGAAGTGGAATGGTTCGCCGCGCGCCAGCCGGAGATCGCCCACGCCGTCCGCGCCGCCGACCGCAAGCGCTTGATCGATCAGTTGGAAAAAGCGGGCGATGGCTTGTGGCTGGAATACCGGCAGGCCAGGAACCGGGCCGAGACCGCCGCCCGGATCGCGCGGGACAGCGGCGAGTATCCGCTGTTGTCCGGCGGCGACGTGAACCTGTATGCGCTGTTCGTGGAGCGGGCGCAAAGTCTGGTGAATGACCAGGGCATCGTGGGGTTGCTGACGCCTTCGGGGATTGCCTCGGACAAGGGTTCCAGTGCGTTTTTCCAAAACATCGCCACTGCGGGACGACTGGCGGCGTTGCTGGATTTCGAGAACCGGAAAGTTTTTTTCCCCGATGTCCATAGCCGCTTCAAGTTCTGCGCCCTGGTGTTCGGCGGGGCCAAGCGCACCTTCCCCGAAACGCGCTGCGCCTTTTTCCTCCATGCGGTGGCGGAACTCGACGATCCGCAACGTTCCTTCGACTTGAGCGCGGAGGACTTCGCCGCCGTCAACCCCAACACCGGCACCGCGCCGATTTTTCGCCAGCGGCGGGACGCCGAGATCACCAGGACGATTTACAGCCGTTGCCCGGTGCTGGTGGATCGGCACACCGATCCGCCCCAACCGGTCTGGCCGGTGCGTTACCTGCGCATGTTCGACATGACCAACGATTCCCACTGGTTCAAACGGCGGGATGAACTGGAGGCGGCGGGATTTTATCCGGTGGGCGGCCAGCGGTGGCGCAAGGGGAAGGAGGAATATGTACCGCTGTACGAAGGGAAAATGGTGCAGGCGTATGATCACCGCGCGGCCAGCATCGTGGTCAATCCAGCCAATCTGCATCGGCCCGCGCAGCCCGAGCCGGCGAGCTTGAAGCAGCATCAGGATGTGAACTGGTTGCCGGAACCGCAGTTTTGGATCGACCGGCAACAGGTCGAAACGCCGTCGAGTATTCAATGGACGCTGGCGTTCAAGGACGTGACCGCGCCGACCAACATGCGCACCATGATCGCGATGATCGTGGGGACGGGCGGGTTCGGCAACACCTTGCCCGTGTGGCTACCCGATGGCGCGAACGGTGAACCCGCCTACCGCCGTTTCGCCCCGCTGCTGCTGGCCAACTTCAATTCGTTCGTCTTCGATTTCATCGCCCGCCAGAAGGTGCAAGGGCAACATTTGAATCTCTACATCGTGGAACAAATCCCCGTCATCGCTCCGCACCGATTCGAGACAACCATCGGCAACCAAACCATCGCCGACTTTATCCGCGAGCAGGTTCTTCGCCTCAGCTATACCGCTGTGGATCTGCGGCCCTTCGCCGCCGACATGGGCTACGAGGGCGAGCCGTTCGTCTGGGACGAAGAGGACCGCCGTCACCGTCTGGCGCGGCTGGACGCCTTGTTCTTCCATCTTTACGGCCTGGATCGCAACGACGCCGATTACATCCTGGCGCAATTCCCCATCGTGCGCGAGCAGGACGAAAAGCAATTCGGCCGCTATCTCACCCGGGATTTGATTCTCGCCTACCTGAACGCGGTCGCGGCGGGCGATTTGGAGACGGTGGTGGAGGTCCGCTAGATGTCGGAGTCCGGAACTTCGCGGCGAGTATTTCGCATCGACGATCAGAAAAAACGATCACCGAATTTGCGTATCGAGCAGCAGGTTTTGAAAAGGTTTTCTTTGTTTCCAGCGGTAGGCTTCAAAATCTCTCTCATCGGTGGACAGAATGCGCCCCTGTCCGAGATGCTCGGCCAAAATAACGAGCGATGCGTCGGCTAAATCCATCGGTAAATCAGCATATTTTTTCATCAAGGCAATAATACGTGGAACGTGTTGGATGGTTAAATCGAACAGGCTAAAAGCGCCAGCCAGATAGTTGCTCAAAAAAAGTTGTTGCGCTTGGGCACCGATCCGCGCTTCCAATAAATGACAAGTTTCGGTCACGACAGGCCAAGTGGTGATGAGCGGTTCGGGAGAAAGTTCGATTAAGCGAACACGAGCCATGGCATGATATTTGTCCTTGTGATTGGCCAAAGCCAACCAGAAACCGGTGTCAGCGATCACCATGCTTTTGCGCCAGTATTTGATTTAATTCAGATTTATAATTCGTCGAGAGTTCGGGCGACGCTTCGCCACAGCCCACGAAACCCGATTCGACGAGAAGATCGGCGGCACTGGGATGATCGGCGTTCATTCGAGAATAATAGAAATCGATGGCTTGACCGATGACTTCATTGGCGCTGGCACGGGTTGTTTCCACGAGGTAACGCAATTTTTGTAGGCGCTGATCATCCAATTGGGTTCGGATGCGCATTATCACGTTGCTCCTTCTTTACTCTGCCACTTTAAAGTAACACCCATGAAGCTTTCCGGCAAGGAAGCGGTGACGACGCCCGCATGGGATCATGGGGTTTGGTGGCGCTTGATCGACCGGCTCGCTTGACGAAGCTGCCGGGCCTCTATTACGGTTCCTCAAATCAAGAGATTAACCTAAGTTTCCCTCATGCTCGCCTACATCCTCCGCCGCCTGGCGCTGATCCCCCTGACCCTGTTCGGCATCATCGCCATCAATTTCGTCATCGTGCAGATCGCGCCCGGTGGGCCGGTGGAGCAATTGCTGGCGCAACTGAAGAATACCGCCGTGGCCGCCACCGCTCGGGTGGGCGGCGGCGAAGGCGTGGAAGCGGGACGCGGCACGGCGGCGGGTGAGAATAGCGCCTATCGCGGCGCCCAGGGATTGGACCCGGCGTTCGTGGCGGAATTAAATCGTCAGTTCGGTTTCGATAAACCGGCTTATGTACGATTTGGCCTGATGGTTCGCGACTATCTCACCTTCGATCTCGGCAAGAGCTACTTTCGTGATCGGGACGTGTGGGATCTGGTGCTGGACAAGCTACCGGTGTCGATTTCGCTGGGCGTGTGGAGCACCTTGCTGATCTATGTGATTTCGATTCCGCTGGGCATCGCCAAGGCGGTGCGCGACGGTTCGCGCTTCGACGTGCTGAGCAGCGCGGCGGTGATCGTCGGCTACGCCATTCCCGCATTCCTGTTCGCCATCCTGTTGATCATCCTGTTCGCCGGCGGGCGCTATCTGGACTGGTTCCCGCTGCGGGGATTGACCTCGGACCATTGGGCGGATTTAAGTTGGCCGGCGCGGATTCTGGACTATTTCTGGCACTTGACCCTGCCGGTAACGGCGATGGTGATCGGCGGCTTCGCCTCGCTGACCATGCTGACCAAGAACGCCTTCCTGGACGAAATCAACAAGCAATACGTCGTCACCGCCCGCGCCAAGGGCCTGAGCGAGCGGCGCGTCCTGTACGGCCATGTCTTCCGCAACGCCATGTTGTTGGTGATCGCCGGTTTTCCCGCCACGCTGGTTGGCATGTTGTTCACGGGCTCGCTATTAATCGAAGTGATCTTCTCGCTGGATGGCCTGGGCTTGCTGGGCTTCGAGGCCGTGGTCAACCGGGATTATCCGGTGATGTTCGGCACGCTCTACGTGTTCAGCCTGATCGGTCTGCTGCTCAATCTGGTCAGCGATCTGAGCTATCGCCTGGTCGATCCACGCATCGATTTCGGGGCGCGGTGAGCCCGCCATGCGCTTCCTGCACGCCGCCGACCTGCATCTCGACAGCCCCTTGCGCGGTCTCGACCGTTACGAGGGCGCCCCAGTGGACGAGGTGCGCGGCGCCACCCGCCGCGCCTTCGAAAACCTGATCGCCGCCGCCCGGCGCGAACGAGTCGATCTGGTCGTGATCGCCGGCGATTTGTACGATGGCGATTGGCCCGACTACAACACCGGGCTGTTTTTCGTCAAGGGCGTGGCTCAACTGGCCGAGGAAGGCATCCCGGTCGCCATCGTTCGGGGTAATCACGATGCGGCCAATCGGCTCACCAAAGCCCTGCGTCTGCCGGCGAACGTGCACCAGTTCGCGGATGCCAGCCCGGAAACCAAGCCCTTCGCCAACATCGGTATCGCCGTGCACGGGCAAAGTTTCGCGACCGCCGCCGTAACGGACGACCTGGCCGCCGGTTATCCCCGCCCGCTGGCCGGCTATTTCAATCTGGGTCTGCTGCACAGCGCGCTCGACGGTCGCCCCGGTCACGACCCCTACGCTCCGACCACGCTCGACGTATTGCGCGGCAAGGGCTACGACTACTGGGCGCTGGGCCATGTCCACGCGGCGGAAATCGTATGCCGCGAGCCGTGGGTGGCGTATCCCGGTAATACCCAGGGCCGGCATATCCGTGAAATGGGCGCCAAGGGCTGCACGCTGGTGACCGTCGAGGACGAGGCGATTTCGCAGCGGTTCATCGCACTCGACGTGATGCGTTGGGACACCCTGACGCTGGACATCGATGGCGTGCCCGATCTGGACGCGCTGCTCGACATGGCCATGCCGGTTTTGCGTCGGCGACTCGCCGGGTCCGAGGATCGCGCGCTGGCGGTGCGGGTCCAGGTGCAAGGCCGTGGCTACTTGCATCAACGATTGGCCGCGGATCGCGAAAAGCTGGAACAGCAACTACGCGCCACGGCGGTCGAAGCCGGTAACGGGCGGGCCTGGATCGAAAAAATTGAATTCCGCACCCGGCCGCTGCTGGATCTGGACCGCATCGCCGAGCGCGACGATCCCATCGGTTTGCTGGTGCGCGAACTGCGCCGGCTCGCCACGGACGAAGCCGCGCTGCGCGCCGTGGCTACCGAGGCGCTGAGCGAGCTGCGACAAAAATTGCCCATGGATCTCCGCGAGGATCGCGACGCCCTGCGTCTGGATGCCGCCGATGCCTTGCTCGAACTGCTGGGCGAGGTGGAAGCGGATCTGCTGGCGCGACTGTCCGGGGACGAAGGCGCCCGATGAAGATCGAACGCCTCTATCTCAAAGCCTACGGCGCGTTCACGGAGCGCCGCCTCGATTTTACCGGCGGGCCGGATTTCCATGTCATTTACGGCCCGAACGAAGCGGGCAAATCCACCACCTTGCGCGCCCTCGTCGGCCTGCTGTTCGGCATCGGGGAACGAACCGACGACAATTTCCTCCATCCGCACGCCCGTTTGCGAATCGGCGCGGTGCTGGCGACCGCCGACGCTGGACGGCTGGCGGTGATGCGGCGCAAGGGGCGCAAGCAAACCCTGTTCGCGCTGGACGAGGTCGGCGGCGAGGAACGGACCGACCAGCCGCTGGCCGAGGACACGCTGACCCGGTGGCTGGGCGGTCTCGATGAAGGACTGTACCGCGCCCTGTTCGGGCTCGACCACGATGAATTGATACGCGGCGGCGAAGCGCTGCTGGAAGGAAAGGGGGAAATCGGCCAGAGCCTGTTCGCGGCGGCGGCGGGATTGGCCGACCTGCGCCAGATGTCGGACAGTTTGGAGGCGGAGGCATCCAAACTGTTTCGTCCGCGCGCCAGCACCAGCGAAATTCAGCTCGCTCTCAAGGAGCTGGAAGAGCAGCGCAAGCGGGCACGGGAAGCCACGGTGCGTTCCTCGGCCTGGGAGCAGGCCGAGCGGACCAAGCGTCAAGCCGAGAAGAAGCATGTGGAGCTGCGCGCGGAACTGAACCGCTGGCGCGAGGAACGACGCCGCCTGTCCCGGATCATCGCCCACCTGCCGCTGGCCGCCGAACGCGCGGCGAAACGCCAGGAACTGGCCGCGCTCGCCGCGATTCCGCTGCTGCCGCCGGAAGCCCGACAGCACCGCATCGAAGCCGAGGAACGCTTGCGCGCCGCCGCTGACAACCAGCGGGAAGCCCGAGCGGCGCTGGAGGAATTGCGCCGGCAACGCACTCAATGTGTGGTGCGGGAGGCGTTGCTGACTCACGCTGGCGCCATCGAGCGGCTGCATCACGCCGCGAACGACTACCGAGGTACTCTGGAACGCCTGCCTCGAATCGAAGCGGATCTCGATGCCGCGCGCCAGACTCTCGCCGGCCAACTCGCCGAGATCGATCCGGCGCTGGCGACGGGGCTTGCGCCCACCGAACTGTCGGAGCGGAGCCCTGCGCTGGCGCCCGCGCCCACGGCGCGGGCGCGGGTACAGGCGCTGCTGGAGAAACACGACAAGCGGTCGGTCCAGAGCGAGCAACTGGAAGAGCGGGAGCGCGAGCTGACCGACATGCGCCGACGGCTGCGGGACGAGCTGGAAACCCAGCCCGTGCCCGTGCCCTTCGAGGCGCTGGAGCAGGCGCGCGAGCAGGCGACCGCGCCCGGCGACCTCACCGGCCAGTGTATCCAGTTGGAGCGAGAAATCGCCGCACTGGAAACCGCGCTCGTTCACGAAGCCGCGTCGCTGTGGGAGGGGACGCTCGATGAGCTGACCGCGCTGCGCGTGCCGCCCTTGGCGACGGTGACCGAGATAAGCGACGGCTATCGCCAGTGGGCCGAGGCGGAACGTTCGCTCAAAAACCAGGATGGAATTCTGCAACGGGATATCGGCGAGCGGGAACGCGAACTGCGCGCTCTGGCCGCTACCGGCGAAATCGTCACCCACGATCAGGTACGGCAGGCCCGTCAAACGCGCGACGAAGGCTGGCGGCGGATTCGTCGAGGCTATGTCGAGCGCACGGCGGACCTCGCGCCGGAACAGTCGCCGATCGATGCCTTCGAGGTCGCCATGCGGGAAGCCGACCGTCTGGCCGATTTGCTGCACGCCGACGCCACGCGGGCCGCCAACGTCGAGAACCTCCGCCAGCGCATCGCCGACATGCAGACAGCGCGTTTGGATTGCGCGGGCCAGTGCGCCGCGCTGGCGGCCGAACGCGACCGGCTCGACACGCGCTGGAAGGCGATCGCCGAATCCTTGCGCCAGCCCGATCTTTCGCCCGGCGCGGCGGCGGAGTGGCTGGGCAAGCAGGCGCTGCTGGTCGAACGTTCCGCTCGTCTGGAAACGTTGCGGCGGGAACGACGGGAGATCGTCGCAACGCTGGCGGTGGCTCGTCAAACCCTGGATCGGGCCTTGCGGACATGCGGTTTGCCGGCGCTGGCTGAAGACGAAGCCCTGTCGGTCGCGCTCGGTCGCGCCAAGGTGGCTATCGAACAGAACCGCCAAGCCGCCATGGAACGCGCCAAGCTCGACAGCGGCATCCGCCAATGCGAGACCGAGCTGCGTGAAGCCGCCGCGCGGCGTGCCGGACTGGCCGGGAAACAGGCGGTTTGGCAGGCGCAATGGAACGCCGCCATGGCCGAATTGCGACTGCCGCCCCAAGCCTTGCCGGCGGAAGCGCGGGTTCGACTCGACCAGTGGGATCGGCTTGCCCAGCTTTGGCAAACGCTGGAAGCCTTGTCCGGCGAGGCCCGGCGGGAACGGACGGCCCGTGCCGACTTTGAAAGCGCGCTGGCCGAATTGGCGCGTGCCGTCGGTGAACCCGTCGTCGCCGACCAAGCAGCCGATCGGACCGCCATTGCGTTGTACGGCGAGTTGAGCGAAGCGCGCGACGCCGACCGTCGGCGCAAGCAAGCCGACGCCGCTATCGCCCGAGAACAGGACGGGCTCGACCGGGCGGAGGCCGCCGCCGCGAGTCAGCGCGACCGCCTGGCCGAGCTGGCGCGTCGTGCCGGCGTGGAAGCGCCGGACGAACTGGCGGCGGTCGAGGAACAAGCGACGCACAAGCGGCGATTGGCCGAGCGGGTGACCGAGATCGAGGAGCAACTGGTGCGCGGCGCCGCTCGCCCGCTGGCCGAAGTCCTGGGCGAGATCGAGGGCGAGGATCTGGACACCGCCAACGCCCACCTGGACGAGCTGGAAATCACGGTCCGCGAGCGTGAAGCCGAGCTGGAAACCGCGTATGCGGTCTACCTGGACGCGCGCCGCGCTTTTGACGCCATCGACGGCGGCGACGTGGCGGCACAGGTGCAACAGGACGCCGAAGGGATCACCGCCCGCCTCGCCCGGCAGTCCCGCGCCTACGCTCGCGCCCGGCTGGCCGGCGCTATCGTGTCGCGGGTCGTGCAGGCGTACCGGGAGCAACATCAAGGACCGGTGCTGCGCCGTGCCAGCGAGATCTTCGCCCGGATCACCCTGGGTAACTTCAGCGGCTTGGAAATGGATTACCAGGACGACCGGCAAATCCTGGTGGGGCGACGGCCGGATGCGGTCAAGGTAGGGATGGGTGGATTGAGCCAAGGCACCCGCGACCAGCTTTTTCTGGCGTTGCGCATCGCCGCCATCGAGGAACACCTGCGGGAGCGCGAGGCCGTCCCCATCGCCATCGACGATTTGCTGGTGCAGTTCGACGATGACCGGGCCGTGGCGACATTGGCGGTGTTGGCCGAACTCGCCCGCCGTGCCCAAGTGCTGTTTTTCACCCACCACGGCCATCTCTGCGATTTGGCGGTGGCGACCTTGCCGCCGGACGCCTGGCGGCGGCATGACTTGAGCGCCGATGCGCCCGGCATCTCCATGGCGGTCCAGCCATGAGCGAGCGATCGGCGATCCCCTCTCCTTGCGGGAGAGAGGACATGGGTAGGGAGATATCTCACGCGCCGTCCGATCCTCTGCCACGCCGCGCGCCCAGAGCCTCTCCCAACTGATACCAATCCACCTTGCGGGTCAGCGCCATCACCAGCGCCAAGGCGCCAAACAGCGTCACCGAACCGGCCAACAGAGAAAGATCCTCCAGGCTGATCAATACGTACAGAATCCCGAACACCGCGCCGATCAACGCCCCGAAACCCAGACCCCAGCCCAGGCTACCCAGCACATAGCTCAGATAGTAGGCCAGCAGCGCCACGCAGCCGGCGGTGGCGACCGCGTAGGCGATCCCGAAACCCACATGTTCCGACAGCGACAGCAACAGCAGATAGAACAACACCAGCGCCGTGCCCGCCAAGCCGTACTGAAAGGGATGGATCGCCAGCCGCTTGAGCACCTCGAACAGGAAAAAGGCGGCGAAGGTCAGGCCGACGAACAGCAGTCCGTATTTGATCGCCCGGTCGGTCTGAGTGTAACTGTCGGTCGGATCGACGAAGCGCACCCCGATCAGGGTATCGAGCGGGCGGTTGTTACGCAGATGTTCGAACAATTGATGGAGCATGTTGGTGGCCAGCCGGGTGGTGGACCAGGCGGCGGAAAAGCCGGCGTCGCTCACTTGACGCGACTCCGGCAGAAACTGGCCATAAAAACTGGGGTGCGGCCAGTTGCCGCGCACGTCGATGTGGGTGGTGTCGCCCACCGGCGCGACATCGAAGGATTGGGTGCCGCGTAGGTCGAATGTCAATTCGAACTCGGCCGACCACGGCTCTTGCGGGTTGAGACCACCGATATGCGCCTGGATACCGTTGGGCATTTTTTCCTCGGCGGTGCCTGGCAGGAATTCAAGACGCTGTCCGGCCCAAGCCAGCGCCGGCGCCCGCAGGATGCCGCGCGGATCGCCGATCCCGACGATCAGGCGGGGGTCGCCGAAGCTAATCTGTTCGTTCGGACCGGCTTTCAGCAATGCGCCATCGGCCACGAAGCGGCCCTTGAGCGAAACGGCGCCGCTGAATACCACGGCGTGATACAGGCCACGGCGAATTTGTTCGGTGTTCAGGTTGGCCTGGACATCCAGTTCGGCGGGCAGTAGATAAAACCGGTCCGCATAGCGTTTTTCGACCTCGATCATCTTGTTTTCGTCCTTGTCGCTGGGCTTCTGCGTCTTGACGATGCGGGTATAGGGAATGACCAGCAGCGGCCCGACCAGCGTCTGATCGCGGGCGGTGGCGGCGGCGATGCCGGCGACGACTTGATCGCGGCGTTGCGTCCGCTCCCTCACCAGATAATCGATTTGCGACAGGCCGGTGGCCAGCACCACCGTGACCAAAAACACTAAAACCACCTTGACGAACAGCGGATTTCTCATCGGGGCTTCCTCGGTTGAATGAACGAGGCCAGCTTGAACCGGCGAATTGAGGCCCTGATGTGCGGGAAGCGCGGAAAAGGTGAGGATTGGGTGAAGCGGCCAGAAACGAAGATCGAGCGCGAATCAGGCCGCCGGCAGCGTAAGCCGGGCCACCACGCCGATTACCGTTCCAGCGCCGTCCGACAGATTGTCCACCGTGATCGTTCCGCCATGCAGTTGCGCGACTTCCCGGACGAAAGCCAGCCCCAGCCCGGTGCTTTTGCGGCCGGTGTCCGGGCGAGGCAAGGAATAGAAGCGCTCGAACAGCCGCTCGCGGGCGTAGTCGGGAATGGCGCCGCCGCTGTTGGTCACGGTCAGCCGCCAGGCGTCGCCGATCGAATCGGCCTGGATCGTCACGGTTCCGTGCGCGGGCGTGAAATCCAGCGCGTTGTCGAGCAGGTTGCCGATGGCCTGAACCAACAGGAACGGCTCGCCCAAAAAGGCCGCGTCCTCGGAAACCCGGTTATCGATCCTCAAGTCCTTGCGGGCGATGGCGGGCGCGCGGGCGGCCAGCCATTCCCGCACGGTCCGGCCAAGGTCAACCGGCCGCCGCTCCTGCGGTTCGCGCCGCTGCTCGACGGTGGCCAGCGCCAACAGACGTTCGACCAATTGCTGGAGCCGTTCGGCCTCCCCGGCGACCAGTCCGGCGAAACGCTCGCGTTGCGGCCCCGGCAGTTGGCCCTGCAACAGTTCGGCGGCGCCGGCGATGGCCGCCAGCGGGCTTTTCATCTCGTGGGTGAGCGTGTGGACGTAGCGCTCCACGTAATCCCGGCCGTCCAGCTTGTTCCGCATGGTTTCCAGCGCTTCCGCCAACGCCCGCAATTCCGGCCCGCCCCCTTTCGGCGCACGCATCCGTCGGCCGTCGGCGGCGGCGCGGGCGTAGCTGGCCAACCGGCCGATGGAACGGGCCAGCGACCAGGAGAACGCCAGCCCCACGGTCAGCGACACCGCCACCAGCACGGCGGCGGCGCGATACAGCTTGGCTTCGGCCCGGTCCACGTAGAGCTGGACGCTGGCGCCGGGCTTGGCCACGGTCAGCACGCCGACGATGCGCTCGCCGTCCCGAACCGGCGCCGCCACGTACATCACCGAAGTTCGCTCGTCGTTCGGGTCGTCGCGGGTGGTGCGAGCGCCGTACTGGCCGCGCAGGGTCAGGTAGACATCGTTCCAGCGGGAATAGTCCTGACCGACATCCCGCCCGCTGGAGTCGAACAGCACCACGCCCCGCTGGTCGGCGATGTAGATGCGATGATCGAAAGCCTGCTTGGCGATATCCCAAATCCGGGCGTTGGGCGCGCGACGGGCGTATTCCGCCAGCCGGTCCTGGAAATGGCCGTCGGCGATGCTCCCGTCGAGTAGATCGTCGCGCACCAGCACCGCCAGCAGGTTGGCGGTGTCGATCAGTGTGTCCTCGGTCGCCTGGCGGAAGGCCGGCTTGAGTTCCTTGCCGAAGATGTTCAGGGAGAAATACACGCCCAGACCGACGATCAGGAAGTAGCCGAGAAACAGCTTGAGGCCCAGACGCATGGCGGCGCGGTTTCAGGATTGGTCCATGACTCGGATCGAATACCCCAAACCGCGATGGGTGCGGATCGGATCGAAGCGCGGTTCGATCTCGCGCAGCTTGGCCCGCAGCGTCTTGATGTGGGTGTCCACGCTGCGCTCGAAGCTGGCGGCGGGATCGGGCCAAACCCGGTCCATCAGTTGGGCTCGGGAAAACACTCGTTCCGGCTGGTTCAGCAGGGTCTTGAGGATCAGGTATTCATAGCGGGTCAGATCCAGGGGACGGTTCCGAAACCGAATCGTGGCGCGCATCTCGTCAACTTCGAATCCGCTGGAGTCGGCGGGTTCGCTGGCGGCCGATTCCGCCGCGATGGCGCGGGTTCGGGCGCTGCGCTTGAGGATGGCCTTGACCCGGGCGGCCAGCTCGCGCGGGCTGAACGGCTTGCCGACGTAATCGTCCGCGCCCAGTTCCAGCCCGAGCACCCGATCCAGTTCGGCGTTGCGGGCGGAGAGGATCAGCACCGGCATGTCCGAATCGCGTCTTATCCGCTTGAGCAACTCCAGACCCGATCCGTCGGGCAAACCGATGTCGAGGATGAGCAGATCGTGGGCATCGGCGCTCAGTACGGCTTCGGCGTCGCGGGCCAGCGTGCGCCAAGTGACCCCGAATCCCTCGCTTGCAAGAGCGAACTCGACGATTTCGGCGATGCTGGGTTCGTCCTCGACCAACAGGACGCGAGCGGCCATGACGGGTAAGATCCGCTCAGGGACGCTGCGCGACGAAGGTGTTGCATTCCTTTACATCGCCGGTTTTCAGTCCCCGGCTGAACCACCGCATTCGCTGCTCGGAAGTACCGTGGGTGAAGGAATCGGGCGTGACATAGCCACGAGCCTGGCGCTGGAGCCGGTCGTCGCCGATAGCTGAAGCGGCTTTCATCGCCGCATCGATATCGCCCGGTTCCAGCACGCCCCGCCGCTGTGCGTAGTGGCCCCACACGCCCGCCAGACAATCCGCCTGCAATTCCACCAGCACCGACAGCGCGTTGGCCTGTGCCTCGGGCAGTTGTCGCCGTTGCGCCTGCGCCTTGGCGGAAATACCGGTCAGATTCTGGACGTGGTGCCCGATCTCGTGAGCGATCACGTAGGCGCGGGCGAAATCGCCGGGCGCGCCAAAGCGCTGGGACAGTTCCTGGAAGAAAGACAGATCGAGATAAACCTGGCGATCGCCCGGACAGTAGAAGGGACCGACGGCGGCGCTGGCGAAACCGCAGGCGGATTGCGCGGCGTCGCGGAACAGAACCAGCTTCGGTCGCGCGTATTGGCCGCCTTGCGCCTGGAATAACTGGCTCCAGGTATCCTCGGTGTCGCCCAGGACGGCGGCGACAAAGTCCGCGTTCGAATCGTTGGCGGGCGGCGCCTTGCGCTGCTGGTTCCGCTGGGGCGCCGTCGCCGTCGATCCGCCGCCCAGCAGGTTCAGTACTTCCGTGGGATTGACCCCGAATATCAGGCTCGCCACCAGCACCAGCAACAACCCGCCGCCACCCAGTTTGATGCCGCCGCCACGCCGAACGGATGGCGACTCGTCCCGCCGGTCTTCCACGTTACTGCTGCGCCTCAGGTCACGCCAACGCATGGGGAGCCCTCTTTCCGGTTCGATGGAAAAGAGTGTAGTCGAAAACGGCCCCCGACCCGGCCGTGGACGCTTACTCCGGCACGCAGATTTCCCGCTGCCCAATCGCAAGCAGGGTTCGCCATGTCAGCGCCGCGACCACCAGCGAGAGCAGCGCCAGCAACGCGAAACCCAGCGACATGAAAAGTGGCGGGTCGGCAAGGCGGGTAGCCATGAGCAGAGTGGCGAGCGTCAGCGCGGCCAATGGGAAGGAGTAGGCCCAGGAGGAAAGGAAAAAGGGCAGTCGCAGGAAGCGCGCGGCGTTGCTGGCCAGCAGCAGGGCCAGAAACAACGCGGTGTAATACAACACGCGCGCGAAGGCGTCGATCTCGCCGGTCAGGTTGGTGTAGGCGATGAACCCCACCGACGGCGGCGCCAGCAGGATAAACAGCGTGGGCGCCAGCCGCGCCGGCAGCGCTTCGTGGAAAAACAGCCGGTACAACACGATGGTCGACAGCACGATCCAGAACACCAGGCCGATGCTGAAGAAAAACCAGGACAGTTCGGGCGAGGCCAACCGTACTCCGGCCACCGGTACGATAATGTTGCCGACCACGGGAATGAACCAGGCGGGATTGGCGTGCTTGATATCGTAGTGGGTGTGGTGCAGCCAACTGCCAAAGATCGCCAGGGTGAAGCCAAGATGCAGGATGGCGCCGACGCCCCACAGCCAGAATGCAGCCTCGGGCGCCGATTCCAAATAGGCGATGGCGAGCAGCAACAGGGAGATCGAGACGGTCGGGAAAAAGTTGATCCGAACGGGGTGGCGCATTTCCATGGCGACCGCTCGCGGATAACGCAGGGCTTTCAGGGCATGGAAAACCAACAGGACGACGAACAAGACGCTGACCGCCCCGCGTAGGCCCGCGCCGATCATCGACGGTGCGCCCAGCACGATGTGGGCTTTCTGCCAGGCGAGCGTCAGACCCGCCATGCCCATGACTATCGAGAAAAAGGCAATGGGAAAATGTTCGAGGCGCGAGGGTGAAATCGCCTGCTCGGGTGCGGGAGCAGGCGCGGATTGCGTTGGTGTCGAAGTGTTCATGGCCGGTCCGCGAACGATCGGGTTTGAAAGGGATTTCACGGCGCCAGGCCCCACCGTTGGATCGCGATGATCGACATCTGACGGCGCGCGATATATTTAGTAAATCAGTATAAACTAATATATACGCGTCGTGAACGGGGATTGCGGGTGAATCGCGGTCGCCGCCAAGGGCGTTTTACCGCTTTTTCCAAAGGCCGGCGCCCGCCAGTCGCTTCACCAGCATGGCGCGGCGCCATGAAACGTTGCAGGGTTTGCTCGCATTGTTCGCGGCTCGCATGCCGCTGGTGGGCTTCGGCCAAATCAAATGGTGTAGTTCGGCGCCGCGCCGGGAATCTCGATACTGGTAAGCGTCGAGCCATCGCACTGGACCGCGGCCGGCTTGCCGATGCAGTCATCCCCATAGAGCGCGGTCAACGCCTCGGCCAGCAGGCGCGAGTCGGCGTGTAGATGATGCTTGATACGGCCGGTGTCCAGAATCAGCGTCGCGCTGGCGCCGTCTTCGATCACGTCGGCGATGGTTCCGGAGAAGTACATCATGGCGCACGCTCCATCGGTCGGTTGCGCACCGCTTCAAGCGATGGATGTGGAAAATCACAGGTCTGTTCGCGGGTCATGCCGCCAAGATTCATGGGGGTCTCCAGTGGATGTTGGTGGATTGAGAGATTGTACGAAAACGGCAAGGAAAGTTGAGCAATTACCCAAGGTGCGAGAGGCCGCGCGACAATACCTCCACAGTCATGCGGACGGCGTTATGCCAGTCACCTCATGTATTGCAGCGCAAACGGAATCATTTCCCCCAATACCTTGCCAACGGCGGCGTTGGCCGCCCGAACCGCGCCGTCGGCGTCCTCGCTGGGCGCCGGTTCCACCGCCTCGAACACCTGGGTTCCCAACACTTGCCCGCTTCTCATGTCCAGCACCTTGATGCGCGCGCTCAGCCGTACTTTGCTGGGTTGGGTCATGAATTCCTGTTGCAAGCGGATCACATCCACATCGACCCGGAAGTCAGTCAGTCCCGGCGCCGGCGGCGACACCACCGCCTTGAACGCGCCAGTGGCTTCGAACGCCCGCACCAGGATCGGCAACAGCATCCTGGCCGGCGTATCGCTCCAGCCGCTGTCGTTGTAGTAATCCAGTTTCAGCGGCTCCCGGCGATAGGCGATCCGGTCGGAATCGAATCCCGGCGCTGCTCTGGGCGTCGCCACCAGCAGGATCTTGTTAGCGGCGCGTCGGGCCGGCGGCGGCGCGAAGGTCGCGGCCTCCAGCAAATAGTCCTGTCGCGGCGGCGACTTGTCCTGTGGCAATAAACAACCGCTCAGCGCCAGCGCCGCCAGCAGCGCCCAGCCGATCCGGACCCAGCGCCGCCCGCGTTCGCGTTCGCGTTCGAGGTACAACACGTTGTGATTCCGCACGTTCCGTCCTTATTTAACGTTGATTCGCTGTGAACCCGCGCTCCGCGCCCTCACTCCTCACCGGGCCCCGGCCGGCCGCTGGGTTTACCCACCACCAGGGCGCGCGGGTTTTGCTCCAGCAGCTCGGCCAACCGCCGCAGGACGGCCACCAGTTCGTTGGCTTCCACCAGCAGGCTATTGAATTCCGGCACGGTATTTTGACCCAAGCGCCGCAATTCCCGTTGCCCGACCTCGGCCAGCCCGCTTAGATCCCGGCTGGTCCGATCAAAGGTGTCGGCCGTCCGACGCACCGCTTGGGCGCCCGCGCGAAAATCGCTCAGGGTGGCCCGAAGCCGCGTGCTCCAATCGCCGCTTCCCTGCAACATCGTCGTCAGTTGATCCAACGCCTTGCCCAACTGCGTCGCCCGTCCCGCCAACGCGCCGGCGAAGACTTCCACATGGTCCAGGGTCTGGCGGATGCGGTCGGAGCGGTCGGCCACCGCGCCGGTGATCGTGCTGAGATTTTGCAAGGTCTGGGTCAGGGCGGTCTGATTGTCCTCACCCAACAGCCGTTCGAGGCGCCGCGACAGATTATCCATGTTGGTAATGATATTGTTGAAGGCATCGTCCAGGCGGGCCACCAGCGACGGCCCCGCCTGAATCACCGGCAGTCCCTGGCCCGGCTGCTTCTCCAGGGGCAGCGACTGACCGCCGCCACTCAGTTCCACCGACGCCACTCCGGTCAATCCCTGCTTGGACAGGGTCGCGATGGTGCCGCGTCGGATGGGCGTGCCGCGCTCGATGTCCAGCACCACATCCACCTGATCGGGGTTGCTGGGGTCCAGCCGGATGGATTCCACCTGCCCGACTTGCACGCCACGGTAGCGGACCGCCGCCTTGAGGCTCAGGCCGGCCACCGATTCGTGGAAATAGACTCGATAGCGGTCGTAGGTCTTGTTCTGGACTCCAATCGTCAGCCAGAACGCCACGCCCACCGCCGCCGCGCTCAACAGGACCACGAACAGGCCCACCAGGGCGTAATTCACTTTGCTGTACATGCCTGCTCCCGCGCCGCGCGGCCGCGCGGCCCCTCGAAATAGGCCCGGATCAAGGGGTGTTCGGCCATCACCAGCTCCGCCATCGGCGCGTAACCGATGACCCGCTGTTCGCCCAGAAACGCCACTCGGTCGCTGGCGTGCCACAGCGAATCCAGGTCGTGAGTAACCATCACCACCGTCAGCCCCAATGATTCATTGAGCTGCGCCACCAGCTCGTCGAAGGCGCCGGCGCTGACCGGATCGAGGCCGGAGGTCGGTTCATCCAGGAACAGCAGCGCCGGATCGAGGGCCAGCGCCCGCGCCAGGGAAGCGCGCTTGAGCATACCGCCGCTCAGTTCGCGCGGCAGCTTGTTGCCGGCGTCGGCCGGCAACCCCGCCAGCGCGATCTTGAGATCGGCGATTTCCGCGATCCGCCGGGCCGGCAGCCGGGTGTGCTCGCGCAGCGGCACCGCCACATTCTCCCGCACCGTGAGCGAACCGAACAGCGCCCCCTGCTGGAACAACATGCCGAAGCGACGGCGCAGCCGGAACGCCGCGCCGGTGCCGATGCCGACGATTTCTTGTCCGAACAGCCTGATGGAGCCCGCCGCTGGTTTCAGGAGCATGATCACCGCCCGCACCAGGGTGGTCTTGCCGGAACCGCTGCCGCCGACCAGGGCCACGATCTCGCCCTGGGACACATCGAGATCCAGGTTGTCATGAATGACGGTCGCGCCGTACCGCGTGCGCAGGCCGCGGATTTGGATCACCGGGTCCACCGGGACCGCGCTCAGCGCCATAAGCCAACGCTGCCCAGCACCACCGAGAATAACGCATCGGCGGCGATCACCAGAAAAATGGATTGCACCACGCTGACCGTGGTTTGCCGGCCGACGCTGTCGGCGCCGCCGCGCACCTGGAAGCCCTGGTAGCAGCCCACCAGGGCGATGATGGCGGCGAACACCGGCGCCTTGCCGATTCCGATCAGGAACGAGGTCAGCGTCACCACTTGCGGGAAGCGGTCGAGAAAATCGCCGTAACTCACATCCAGCATGGTCTGGGCCATGACCATGCCGCCGAACACGCTCAGCGCGTCCGCGAACAGCGTCAGCAGCGGCAGGGCCACCACCAGGGCCAGCAGCTTGGGCAGCACCAACAGATTCATGGGCGGGATGCCGATGGTGCGCAGCGCGTCCACTTCCTCGGTGACCTGCATGGTGCCGATCTGAGCGGTATAGGACGAGCCGGTGCGGCCGGCGACGATGATGGCGGTGATCAGCGGCGCCAGCTCGCGCAGCATGGTCAGCGAGACCAGTTCGACGATGAAGATGTTGGCGCCGTAGAATTCCAGTTGCCGGCCGCCCTGATAGGCGATGACCACGCCCATCATGAAGGCCAGCAGGGCGACGATGGGCAGGGCGTGCACGCCGGCGGTTTCGATGTTGCCGAACAGCGCCCGCCAGCGGAAGCGGCGGGGGTGCCACAGCAACCAGCCCAGCGCCAGCGCCGCCTCGCCGACGAAGGCCAGAAAATCGCCGCTCCGCCTGAGATGATGCCAGACGCCTCGACCCAGCCGTTCCAGCCAGCCGGGCGGCGACGGTGGCGGCGTCGGCTCGCCGGCGGCGGCGCGGCGCTCCCGCACCAATTCCACCAGTTCCCGATGTTCCTCGTGCAAGCCAACCAGTCGTACCTGGCGGCCGTCCCGTTCCAGCGCCGCAAGCAGAGTGAGCAGTTGCAGCGCGCCGGTGGTGTCGATGGCCTGAATGCCGGAGCCGTCCAGCGTCAATTCGCCGGATCGCGGTGGACTGGATAGCCATTGGATATCGAAGTCCTCGACGCCGGCCAGGGTCCAGCGGCCCTCGCAGCGGTAGCGGTCCTGCTCGCGGCGGACGGCGGCGACATCGCGGTCGGCGGGCGGAACCGATACGGACGTTGTCATGCCCAACCGCCGTTCACGGTTGGATTCAACGCGGATTCAACCGCCGCCAGGCGGCCGGATCCTGTTGGCTGCCGGTTTTTTCCCAGATGCCGCGCCGATCCCGCTTGGCCTCGGCCTCGGCCTGCCGGTACGCGGCGGAGTCGTTGTATTGCTCGTACACCACCGCCCGGCCTTGCCGGACCATCTCCAAACCGACATCGGACCCGCCGGCGAATACCTGGGCGACCGTGCGGCCGTAGCGGTCCTGGTCCCGTACCCGCAGCACGATGTTGTCGCGGCGCGGCAGCAGCCCGCGCAGCGCATCGCGCGATCGGGCGCCCCACGGTTCCTGACCCATCTCCGGCGCGTCGATGCCGAACATCCGCACCTTGACCTCGCCCTCCCGGCAACTGGCGGTCACCGTGTCGCCGTCGTAGACCGATTTGACGGCGCAGTTCAGTTCCGCTCCCCGCGGGATCGCCGAGGGCGGAGCCTTGGGTTCGTGCAGAAAATAACTGATCGCGGCGATGGCGACGACCAGCCCGCCGATCGCCCACGGCGAACGATTGCGGCGGCGGGTGCGGCTCAATTCGCCGCGCAGCAGGCTTTGCAGCAGTTTCAGCAGATCCCGTTTCACGAAAAACCTCTGGGTCGGGCGCGAGGGAAATCAATCGCCCCGTAACGTCCGGGCATGGTAGGCGAGATGCTCGCCGATAAAGGTCGCGATGAAGTGGTAGCTGTGATCGTAGCCCTCCCGCCAGCGCAGGGTGAGCGGAAAGTCGCGGGCGGCGCAGACCCGTTCGAGCGACATCGGGTGCAACTGCTGGGCGAGAAATTCGTCGTCGGTGCCTTGGTCGATCAACAACGGAATGGCTTGCGCGCCTTCCTCGATCAAGCGGACGGCATCGTATGCCACCCAGTCCTCGCGGTTGGGACCGAGATAAGCCTTGAAGCAGCCTTGCCCCCAGCCGCAGGCCATCGGATGGCAAATCGGCGCGAAGGCGGAGACGGAACGGTAGCGTTCCGGTTCCCGCAGCGCGCAGATCAGCGCGCCGTGGCCCCCCATCGAATGGCCGGTGATGGAGCGAACATCGGTGAGGGGCAAATTGGCCTCGACCAGCGCCGGCAGTTCGCGGGTGACGTAGTCGTACATGCGATAGTGCCGCACCCATGGCTCTTGAGTGGCGTTGACGTAGAAACCGGCCCCCTGGCCGAGATCGTAGCGCTCCAGCGCGTCCGGCGCGTCCGGGCCGCGCGGGCTGGTGTCGGGGATAACCAGGGCCAACCCCAGTTCCGCCGCGTACCGCTGCGCTCCCGCCTTGACCCGGAAGTTGTCGTCGGTGCAGGTCAGGCCGGACAGCCAGTAGACCGCCGGGACTTTTTCCCGCTCCGCCTGGGGGGGCAGATAGACCGAAAAGGTCATGTCGCAATCGCAGGCTTGCGAGCGGTGGCGGTAGCGGTTCAGCCAGCCGCCGAATTCTTTGATCGATTCGATGTGCTCCACCGCCGCGTCCTCTAGAAAATAATGACCGAACGGATGCTCTTGCCCTCGTGCATCAGATCGAAGGCGGTGTTGATGTCTTCCAGCGGCATCGTGTGCGTCACCATGCGGTCCAGTTCGATCTTGCCCTGAAGGTAGTTGTCCACGTAAGCGGGCAACTGGCTGCGCCCCTTGACTCCGCCGAAGGCGGTGCCTTTCCAGGTGCGTCCGGTGACCAGTTGGAACGGCCGGGTGCGGATTTCCTGACCGGCCCCCGCCACACCGATGATGGTGGACACGCCCCAACCCATGTGGCAGCACTCCAGCGCCTGGCGCATCACTCCGACGTTGCCGATGCACTCGAAGGAATAGTCCACGCCGCCGTTCGTCATCTCCTTGAGCGCTTCGACCACGTCGCCGCCGAGTTCGGCCGGGTTGAGGGTGTCGGTCGCGCCCAGGGCGGTGGCCATGGCGAATTTGTCGGGATTCACGTCGATGGCGACGATCCGTCCGGCCTTGGCCATCACCGCGCCCTGGATCACCGACAGGCCGATGCCGCCCAGCCCGAACACCGCGACGGTGGAGCCGGGTTCAATCTTGGCGGTGTTCAGTACCGCGCCGATGCCGGTGGTGACGCCGCAACCAAGCAGGCAAACCTTGTCCAGCGGCGCGGCCGGGTTGATCTTGGCCAGAGCGATTTCCGGCACCACCGTGTATTCGGCGAAGGTCGAGCAACCCATGTAGTGAAACAGTGGCTTACCCTTGTAGGAAAAGCGGCGGGTATGGTCAGGCATGTAGCCGGTCCACACCGTGGCGGCGATGGACTGGCACAGGTTGGTCTTGGTCGAGCGGCAGTATTCGCACTCGCCGCATTCGGGAATGTAGAGCGGGATGACGTGATCGCCCGGTTTCAGATCCTTGACGCCGGGGCCGCACTCGACCACCTCGCAGCCGCCTTCATGGCCCAAAATGCAGGGAAACGCGCCTTCCGGATCGTCGCCGGACAGGGTGAAGGCGTCGGTGTGGCACACGCCGCTGGCCACGACTTTCAATAGAACCTCGCCCTCCTTGGGGCCTTCCACATCGATTTCCTCGATCACCAGCGGTTTTTTCGGCTCCCAGGCCACGGCCGCGCGCGCTTTCATAGGGGCAATCTCCTCCAGAGGGTTCAGGATGACGACGCGCTTACTTTGCCGCCGCCAAGGCTTGTTCCAGATCGGCGAGGATGTCGTCGATATGTTCGATGCCGATCGATAGCCGCACCAAATCCTCGCTGACACCCGCTCTCGCCAATTCGTCTGGCGACAATTGCCGATGGGTGGTCGTCGCCGGATGGCAGGCCAGCGACTTGGCGTCGCCGATGTTGACCAGCCGGGTCACCAGTTGCAGCGCGTCGATAAATTTGGCGCCGGCTTCACGGCCGCCCTTGATGCCAAAACTGAGGATGCTGGAGCCACGTCCGCCCATGTACTTGTCCACCAGCGGCTTTTCCGGGCTGTCCGCCAGCGCGGGATATTTGATCCAGGTGACTTGCGGATGAGCGCGCAGATATTCAGCGGCTTGGACGGCATTCTCGCAGTGGCGGTCCATCCGCACCGGCAGGGTCTCGATGCCTTGCAGAATCAGGAAGCTGTTGAACGGCGAAATCGCCGCGCCGGTGTTGCGCAGCGGCACCACCCGCGCCCGGCCGATGAAGGCCGCCGGCCCCAGCGCCTCGACGTAGACCACGCCGTGATAGGACGGGTCGGGTTCGTTCAAGCGGGCGAAACGGGTCTTGTGCTGATCCCAGGGGAAGCGGCCGGAATCGACGATGACGCCGCCCAAGCTGGTGCCATGGCCGCCCATGTATTTGGTCAAAGAATGGACCACGATGTCGGCGCCGTGCTCGAACGGCCGGCACAGATACGGGGTCGGCACGGTGTTGTCCACGATCAGCGGTACGCCCTGGGCGTGGGCGACGGCGGCCAAGGCACCGAAATCCACCACGTTCGCCGCCGGATTGCCGATGGATTCGCAGAATACCGCCTTGGTCTTGCCATCGATCAAGCGGCCCATGCCGTCGATATCGCGATAGTCGGCGAAACGCGCTTCGATACCGAAACGCGGCAGGGTATGCGCGAACAGATTATAGGTGCCACCGTACAGGGTCGAGGTGGTGACGATGTTGTCGCCGACCTCCGCGATCGTCATCAACGCGTAGGTAATGGCCGCCGATCCGGCGGATACCGCCAGCGCGCCGACCCCGCCTTCCAACGCGGCCACCCGCTGTTCCAGCACGGCGGTGGTGGGGTTCATGATCCGGGTGTAGATGTTGCCCGGCACCTTCAGATCGAACAGGTCGGCGCCGTGCTGGGTGTCGTCGAAGGCGTAGGACGTGGTCTGATAAATCGGTACGGCAACGGCCTTGGTGGTGGGCTCGGGGGTATAGCCGCCGTGGATGGCAAGGGTTTCGATTTTCATGGAGTCGGGTTCCGTCGATTGTCGGGGAAAGACCTGCAAAGTCTGGACGGGGAAATCAGGATATGTCCAGTAGGACGGTGCTGCTGGCAAACCGCTCACTGGCTCGATACAGTATAATTGATCAGATTTTCTGATTTGCGGGGAGGCAAAAACATGACCATACAGACCATCACCGCCACCGAGGCCGCACGGGCTTTCTCGGAATTGTTGAATCGGGTGCGCTACGCGCATCAATCCTTTGTCATTCTGCGCGGCGGCGAGCGCGTCGCGCGTATCGAACCCGCCACCGCGCCCACCGCGCCCACCGGTTCCGAACTGGATCGTCTGTTGGCCGACGCGATTCCCCATCTGGGCATGGAGGAAGCCACCTGCTTCGATGCGGATATCCGGGCGGCCAGGGCGCAACTGGACGGATCGGAACGATCATGGGATTGATTTTGGATACTAACGTTCTGATTCAGGCCGAACGCCAGCCGGGTGGTTTCCGCTTCGGCGATTACGAGATGCACGGCGGATTGTATCTCAGCGCGATTACCGCTTCGGAACTGCTGGTCGGCGTCCATCGCGCTAATACCGCCGAGCGGCGGTTGAAACGTCTCGCGTTCGTGGAAAGCATTCTGGTGGCGATACCCACCTTGGCGTTCGATCTGGAAACCGCACGGCTTCACGCCGGCATGATCGCCGCACTGCCCAAAAATCTCACGGCGAGCGCCTTCGATTCGCTGATTGCCGCCACGGCCTTGCGGCATGGGTTCGCCGTGCTCACCGCCAATCCCGCCGATTTCACCATGTTTCCCAGTCTGATCGTCATCGCGGTCCAGCACTGACCGCGCCATCGAATGACCGTTTCGTTGGCCGCATCTCAGGGGGTGGTCGCGAACAATCTAGCCAGCGCCTGCAACACCAGCCAGGCGTAACCGGCCGCCAGCAGGTCGTCGAACATGATGCCGAAACCACCGCCGATGCGTTGATCGGCTCGCCGGATCGGCCACGGTTTGAGAATGTCGAATACCCGAAACAGGACGAAGCCGATCACGATCCACAGCCAACCGGCTGGCGCGGCGATCATGGTGACGAAATAGCCGACCACTTCGTCCCAAACGATGGCCGGGTGATCGTGGACGCCCAGATCGCGGGCGGCGCGATCGCAGATCCAGATGCCCACTATGAAACCGATCGTTGTCAGCGACAGATAAGCCCACAGCGGCAGCGATTGCGCCAGCAGATACAGCGGAATCGCCGCCAGTGTGCCGAAGGTGCCGGGTGCCTTGGGCGCGCAGCCGGAGCCGAAACCGAGGGCGAGAAAATGCACGGGATCGCGGAAGACGCGGGCGCAGGGCCTTTCAACTCCTTCCCCCTGAATGGGGGAAGGTTGGGATGGAGGTGAAGTTCGATTCATATTCGTAGTGACTCCAAGCCTCTTGGAGAGGCGACGATACGTCGGGCTTGATGCCCAAGCTCACCGGCGGCAATGGAGCGCGGCGGAACTGCTGTCCGGATGCAGCGCTTTGTATATCGCAATCCTGAATCCGTTGTGGTTGCTTGCCCGCCACGCCCTCACCTCGCGCTGACGCGCTCCCAGCGCGAGAGGGGTCGGGGGTGAGGGCGTTTGAATCATCCAGGCGTCCATAATCCGAATTCGCCAATAACCTTGTCGCCCTCTGCTAAACCGGCGGCAAACCAAGTTCTTTCAGATACTGGTTGTGCGCCATGGCAGCCCCCGCAACGCGCTTTTCGATCTCGGCCAGTTGCGCGTGGACGACGGCCAGATCGATTTCCTGCTCGGATTTGGCGGTGCTGACGTAGCGGGAGATGTTGAGGTTGTAATCGTTGTTCTCGATCTCCTCCATCCCGACACGGCGGGCATAGCGCTCTTCTTCCTTGCGGTATTGGTAGGTATCGACAATCTTGTCGATGTGTTCCGGTAAGAGATAGTTCTGCCGCTTGCCCTTTTCGTAGTGCTCGGCGGCATTGATGAAGAGCGCGTCGTCGGGCTTTTTGCACTTTTTCAACACCAGGATGCACACCGGAATGCCGGTGGAGAAGAACAGATTGGCCGGCAGGCCGATCACGGTGTCGATATGGCCGTCCTTGAGCAGCTTGGTGCGGATGTGGCTCTCCACGCCGCCACGGAATAGCACGCCGTGGGGCAGGATGATGGCCATGGTGCCCTCGTCGCCGAGGAAGTGGAAACCGTGCAGCAGGAAGGCGAAGTCCGCCGCCGATTTGGGGGCCAGGCCGTGGGCCTTGAAGCGGAAATCCTCGCCCAGCGCCTCGGTGGGCTCCCAGCGATAACTGAAGGGCGGATTGGCGACAACGGCATCGCATTTGAGCTTCTTGGCCGGGTTCATCTCGCTGAGCCGATCCCAATCGTTGGTCAGGGAGTCGCCGTGGTAGATCTCGAACTCGCTGTCCTTGACCCCGTGCAGCAGCATGTTCATGCGCGCCAGGTTGTAGGTGGTGATGTTCTTCTCCTGCCCGTAGATCATGCCGATGCCGTGCGGTCCCATCTGATGGCGCACATTGAGCAACAACGACCCGGAACCGCAGGCGAAGTCCAGCACGCAGTTCAGTTTTTTCTTTTTGCCGGTGGCGGGTTCCTGGCTGTCGAGAGTGACGATGCGCGAGAGGATGGTGGAGATGGTTTGCGGGGTGTAGAACTCCCCGGCCTTCTTGCCGGAGCCGGCGGCGAACTGGCCAATCAGGTACTCGTAGGCATCGCCGAGGATGTCGGTGTTAGTGGAAAACCGGGCGATGCCCTCGGCGATCTTGGTGAGGATGGTGCAGAGCTTCTTGTTGCGGTCGGCGGGCGTCCGGCCCAGCTTTTCCGAGTTGAGGTTGATCTCTGAGAAGAGCCCCTGGAAGTTGGCGGCGAAGGATTCGTTTTCGATGTGCTTGAAGCCCCGCTCCAGGGTTTGCAGCAGCTCCTTGTCTTGGGTTCGGGCGCGCTCGTGGATGCTGCTCCAGAGATAATCCGGGTGGATGACATAGTGCACCTTGCGGCGCATCTGCTTTTCGAATTCGACTACGTCGGCGGCGTTATTCGCGTACCAGACCGCCAGCGGCGCGCGTCGGTCATCCTTGGCCAGTAGCGGGTAGTCCGGCCCCAGCTCCTTCTTGGCCGCTGCCTCGTAGTTGTCGGAGAGGTAGCGCAGGAACAGGAACGACAGCATGTAGTCGCGGAAGTCGTCGGCGTTCATCGCGCCGCGCAGGTCGTCGGCGATGGCCCAGAGGGTTTTGCCCAGTTGGTTGAGCTGGTCCTGGGTCACGACATCGCTTCCCACGGGTTGATCACATTGAGGCTGGCCGCCTTGAAAGGCGCAACGTCGCGAGTGGCGACAGTGAAGCCGCGAGCCTTCGCAATGGCAGCGATGTAGCCGTCAGGCGTGGGGAAGCCTTTGCCGGCGGCTCGGGCCGTAACGGCCAGATCGGCGTAGCACCGGGCGGCGGCGGTATCGAACGCAAGCACGCGATCCTCGAACAGAGCCAGCAGGCCATCCAGCATTTGGGTCAACGCCTCCTTGCGCCGACCGGCAGGCAAGACACCTATGCCGAACAGCAGCTCGGCCAGCGTGACACTGGACAAGTAGAGGGTTTCGGCCGCCTGCTCATCCAGCCACGCCAGTACGACGGGATTCGGCGTCGCCTTCATCGCCTCGGAAACGACATTGGTATCCAGGACGATCATTCAAACCTCACCGGCTCGGCCGGGGTCTTGTCGCGTCCCTGCTCGAAGGCCGCAATGTCCCCGTCGGTCAGCCCCACGCGGCGGCCCAGCTCGGCCAGGGCCGTGCCCAGACGAAGCCGCTTTGGCGGGCAAACAGCCGTTTCGAGGATGTCGCGGATTTCCGCCTCGGTGCTGTGGCCGTGCATGGCTGCCCGCACGCTCAGTGCGCGATGCACCTCATCAGGCAGATTGCTTAGGGTAATGGTCGCCATGTCGACCTCCTGTGCATTTTGCTATTAATGGGGAATTATGAAAGGTCGTTTATTGCTCCCACCTGGAACGACATAAAGGGTTTTGCCCAGTTGGTTGAGTTGGTCTTGGGTCATGGGTGATGTTGCGCCCTGAGTGCCATGGCCTGCCGGCTGATGGCTTCGATGGACTCCTCTTCGCGCTCTGTAACCCACTGTTGCCGCCAGTGGGTATAGTCAAATGGCTCGCGTTGGATGAGGGCGATGAAGCGTTCCATTTCAATATCGCCCAGATATTGAGCAAGGATACTAATGCCTTTTGCCCGTATTTCGGTATCGGTCATCATGGGAATAACTCTCTGATAAAGTCGATGGGGTCTTGTATGCGAACACTCTGCACCACTGCCGCTTTTTTGAGAATGCTTTTATCGGTGGTTAAAAAAGCATCGGCCTTGGCGGTAACGGCACAGGCAAGGTGCAGGGCATCCATCTTTTTGAGGCCAAGTTGGCTGAACTGGTTGGCTCGCTGGAGGAGTTCGGGAGATTCCGTGATATCGATCCGGGCGTACCGCTTCCATGTGCCAATCTGCTCGCCGCGCTCCACATAGGGGTTTTTGGCGTTTTCGTAGTCGAGGATGTACGACCAGATCAACTGGTGCTGACCGTCACGAATGAGTTGCTGTATCTGGAGTTTGGCCTCCGCTTCCAGACGAATGAGGATATGAGTTTGATCGTCATAAGGCCGGTTGAACATGCAGTTATCGAGATAAAGCCGCATGTCATGCCTCCGGGCCGGGGAAGAGCTGCTGCATCAGCCCTTTTTTATGGGTCTTAAGAGCCTGTTTACGATCTCCTAATTAAGAGTGCGAGGAAGGCGAGAACGACC
>JARSSH010000029.1 GCA_029624815.1 Candidatus Competibacter sp. | reverse complement strand
CGTTCTCGCCTTCCTCGCACTCTTAATTAGGAGATCGTAAACAGGCTCTTAGTAATTCGATGTAGCGCTCGTCCAGGATGGCGGCGAAGCGCGGATGCTGGCGCAGACGCTCGGCCAGCCGGCACACGTAGCCCTGGGTGCGCAGGATATGGTTGCCGGTCTCGGAATCGCGGGCTTCGGCCAAATGAGCCAGGGCGCGGATGCTCACCTGCTGAATCAGATCGTTTTCCGCCATGCGCCGCGCCACCTCGGCCTCCAGAAAGGCGTTCTGGTCCCTGAGCCAGTCCCGCGCCCGCTTGGCCTCCAGTTGCGCGCGCACCCGAGCCAGCACCACGACGGGTTGAATGGGCTTGGCGATGTAGTCGGCGGCGCCCAGTTGCAGGCCCCGTTCCTCGTCCTGGGCGGCGTCCAGCGCGGTGAGGAAGATCACCGGAATAGCGCGGGTGACCGGATGCTGTTGCAGGCGGGCCAGCACCGCGTAGCCGTCCATGCCCGGCATCATCACATCCAGCAGGATTAGATCCGGCGCCGGTTGTCGACCGGCGATTTGCAGGGCGCGCTCGCCCGAAGGCGCGACCAGGACATCGTAATGCAATTGCAGCAGCTCTCCGAGAATCGCCAGATTCTCGGGAGAATCATCCACAATCAAGAGGGTAGCCTTAAGATCGCCAGATTCCACAATACCACCGCTCCTTTAAAAACCCCTATTCCATAAGTATTTTATTACAAACGCAGACACTACAAGTGTCTATTTTATCGTCGGCCCTCGCCACCGACCCGCCGCAGAACCGCGTCCAGCGCGCGGGTCGGCAGCAAGCGCCGCAGCACGCTGAACAGATAGGTCGGCACGGTCACCGGATAGCGCGTCTTGGGCCGGGGGCTTTCCAGGGCGTGGATCACCCGCTTCAGCACCGCGTCCGGCGGCAGGGTAAACGGCGCCGTCGGTCCCTTCTTGGTCAGCCGCACTTGCATCGCCGCGTATTTTTCCCGATGCGGGCTGCCCTCGACGCGGATGTGTCGCCGATAGGCCGCATGGGCGTTGTCGCGAAACCGACTCAAAATCGGCCCCGGCTCGATCAGGCAGACGTGAATGCCGGCGCCGGCCAGTTCCAGCCGCAGAGTGTCGGCCAAGCCTTCCAGCGCGAACTTGCTGGCGACATAAGCGCCCCGGTAGGGAAACGCCACCAGCCCCAGCACCGAACTGTTGAACACGATCCGCCCGCCGCCCTGCCGACGCATTGCCGGGACGATCAGATTGCTAAGCTCCAAGGTACCGAACACGTTGGTCTCGAACTGCTCCCGCAGCGCTTCGCGGCTCAAATCCTCGACCGCGCCCGGCTGGCCGTAGGCGCCGTTGTTGAACAGCGCGTCCAAACGCCCACCCGAGCGTTCCAGAACGTCCGCCACCGCCGTTTGGATGGACGCGGAATCCCGCAGATCCAATGGCAGACTCTCCAAGCCCGCGGCGTGCAGCCGGGCCACGTCCGCCGCCTGGCGCGTCGTGGCGAACACCCGCCAGCCGCGCGCTTGCAAGCCCTGGGCGCAACAAAGCCCGATGCCGGAAGAACAACCCGTGATCAGAACGGTTCCGCTACCCATCGCCCTCTCGCTCGACGAAATCGCCAGCCTGCATCTCCTTCCATCGTCGGCCGCCGCCACCGCCGGCGCCGACCATCATGACCCGCCGCTTCCGCACTGCAATAAAAATGACATGAAAATGAAATATAAAGGCCGTCTTGCGGTAGTAATGTTGCTTTAGGGTTTTCAATCGAGCCTCAGGACGAGGCGGTCCCTAACACTTTACTCGTCTTAGTCAAGCACCCGGAGGTTATTCGTGCGCAAACAGAAAATCATCCTCGCCATCGCCGCGGCTGGCGCGCTGGCCGGCGTGGCCCACGCTCAGTCCGCTCGCGACTATATCAGCATCGTCGGTTCGTCCACGGTCTATCCGTTCTCGACCACGGTCGCCGAACATTTCGGCAAGGCCAACGCCAAGTTCAAGACGCCGAAGGTCGAAAGCACCGGCACCGGCGGCGGCTTCAAGCTGTTCTGCGGCGGCGTCGGCGTGCAGTATCCCGACATCAGCAACGCCTCCCGCGCCATCAAAAAGTCGGAACTCGAAAACTGCGCCAAGAACGGTGTCGCGGAAATCGTCGAAGTGAAGATCGGCTTCGACGGCATCGTGATAGCGTCCTCCAAGAAAACCAAGCCGATGGCGCTGACCCGCAAGGATCTCTGGCTGGCCCTGGCCAAGGAGGTTCCAGAACCCGGCACCGGCAAGCTGACCGCCAATCCCTTCAAGACCTGGAAGGACGTCAACCCGGAACTGCCGGCCCACAAGATCGAAGTGCTGGGACCGCCGCCGACCTCCGGCACCCGCGACGCCTTCGTCGAACTGGTGATGGACGAAGGCTGCAAGGATTTCCCCGCCATCAAGGAACTGGAAAAGAGCGACGGCAAGAAGGCCAAGGCGGCCTGCGGCGCCATTCGCGAGGACGGCGCCTACATCGAGGCCGGCGAAAACGACAATCTGATCGTCAACAAGCTGGTGTCCAACCTCAATGCCCTGGGCATCTTTGGCTTCAGCTTCCTGGAAGAGAACCTGGACAAGATTCAGGGCGAAGCCATCGACGGCGTCCCCCCGACCTTCGAGAACATCGCCGCCGGCAAGTACCCGGTCTCGCGGCCGCTGTTCTTCTATGTCAAGAAGGCGCATGTCGCGGTGATTCCCGGCATGAAGGAGTTCATCGCCGAATTCGTCAGTCAGAAAGCCTCCGGCAACGAAGGCTATCTCTCTAACAAGGGGTTGATTCCCCTACCGAAAGACCAGCATACGCAGGTCGCCGCCGACGCCAACGGCCTCAAGACCCTGGCCCCGTAACGGTGCCTCCCCCAAAACGCCGCCCACGACTGAAACCCTCTTCGGCGCGGGCGGCCGTTTTCGCATTTCGGTGACCGTGCCATGCTGTCCTATCTCCTGCTTACCCTGTTACTGCTCAGCAGCGCTGCCTATTACCTGGGGCGCACCCGCGCTTTCAAGGTCGCCGGCGACCATATTCGCAACCTGCATTCCCTGCCCAGTTTCCACGGTTCCTACACGGCCCTGTGGTGCGGCCTGCCGGCGCTGATCGTGGTCGCGGTCTGGGCGATGCTGCAACCGGGCCTTATCCTCGAACTGATGGTGGCCGGACTGCCGCCGGAATTGCGGGAGCTGCCGCCGGACCGGCTCGGTCTGGTTCTCAACGACATCAGGAATCTGGTCAGCGGCAATATCGTATCCAGTACGCCCGACCCGGTCATCCTGGCCGCCGCCGAGCATTATCGCAACCTGCGGCTGATCGGCTACGCTAGCCTGTGGGTCGTCGCCCTGCTGCTCGCCACCGCCGGCATCGTCCACGGTTGGCGCGCTGTCTCGCCGACGCTGCGCGCCCGCAACCGGGTCGAGCAGGTGGTCAAGGCGCTGCTCATCGTCAGCTCCACCGTCGCCATCTTCACCACGGTCGGCATCGTGCTGTCGGTGCTGTTCGAATCCATCCGGTTTTTCCACAAGATCCCGCTGACCGAATTCCTGTTCGGCTTGCAGTGGAGTCCGCAAACCGCCATCCGCGCCGATCAGATCGGCTCTTCCGGCGCCTTCGGAGCGGTGCCGCTGTTCGCCGGCACACTGCTTATTTCCGGCATCGCCATGCTGGTCGCCGTGCCGATCGGGCTGATGTCGGCGCTGTACCTGTCCGAATACGCCAGCCCGAAGTTTCGCGCCGTCGCCAAGCCGGCGCTGGAAATCCTGGCCGGCATTCCCACCGTGGTCTATGGCTTCTTCGCCGCCTTGACGGTCGCCCCCTTGATCCGCGAGGCCGGCACCGCGCTGGGTTTGCAGGTCGCCTCGGAAAGCGCGCTGGCCGCCGGGCTGGTGATGGGCATCATGATCATTCCTTTCGTCTCCTCGCTGTCGGACGACGTGATCAACGCCGTGCCGCAATCGATGCGCGACGGCTCCTACGCGCTGGGCGCGACCAAGTCGGAGACCATCAAGCGGGTGCTGCTGCCGGCCGCCCTGCCCGGCATCGTCGGCAGTATCCTGCTGGCGGTCTCGCGCGCCATCGGCGAGACCATGATCGTGGTCATGGCCGCCGGATTGTCGGCCAACCTGACCGCCAACCCGCTGCAAGCGGTCACCACCGTCACCGTGCAGATCGTCACCCTGCTGACCGGCGATCAGGAATTCGACAGCGCCAAGACCCTGGCGGCCTTCGCCCTGGGGTTACTGCTATTCATCGTCACGCTGATCCTCAACGTCATCGCCTTGCGTGTAGTGCGCAAATATCGAGAACAATATGAATAGCTTAGACGATTCCGCCGCCCTGCCGCCGCCGTCCCGCGACATCAAGACCATCGTCAACGCCGGTCTCAAGCGCCGGCACGCCGCCGAGCGGCGCTTCCGCTGGTTCGGGCTGGCCGCCATCAGTCTGGGGCTGGCCTTCGTGGTGCTGATGTTCGCCAACATCATCGGCAAGGGTTATCCGGCGTTTTGGCAGACTTTTATCGAGTTGCCGGTGGCATTCGATCCCGCGGTCATCGACCCGGAAGGCCGCCGCGACCCGAAGGCGTTGGCGGACGCCGACTACGCCGCGCTGATCCGCGCCAGCCTGCGCGGGCTGTTCCCGCGGGTCGAGGGCCGGCGCGACCTGCGGGAATTGTACGGGCTGGTCAGCTCCAACGCGCCGTTCCGTCTGCGCGGCCAGGTGTTGGACGATCCCGCGCTGATCGGCGCCACGCGGTCGGTCTGGGTGCTGGCCAGCGCCAAGGTCGATACTCTGATCAAGGGCAATATCAACCGCACTCTCGACGAGTCGCTGCGGCCGATCAGCGATCAGGAGATCGCCTGGGTCGATCGACTGATCGCCGACGGCCGGCTGGAGCAACGCTTCAACACCATCCTGTTCGGCAACGGCGACTCGCGCGAACCGGAACAGGCCGGCATCCGCGGCGCGCTGATGGGCTCGTTCTACACCCTGCTGATCACCTTCCTGCTGTCTTTTCCCATCGGAGTGGCGACGGCGGTCTACCTGGAGGAATTCGCGCCCAAGAACCGCTGGACCGATCTGATCGAGGTCAACATCAACAATCTGGCGGCGGTGCCGTCGATCGTGTTCGGCCTGCTGGGGCTGGCGGTGTTCATCAACTTCTTCGGCCTGCCGCGCTCCGCGCCGCTGGTGGGCGGCCTGGTCTTGAGTCTGATGACCTTGCCGGTCATCATCATCGCCGGCCGCGCCGCCCTGACCTCGGTGCCGCCCTCGATTCGCGAGGCGGCGCTGGGCATGGGCGCGTCCAAGTTGCAGATGGTGGGCCACCATGTGCTGCCGCTGGCAATGCCGGGGATGTTGACCGGCTCCATCATCGGCATGGCCCGCGCCCTGGGCGAATCGGCGCCGCTGCTGATGATCGGCATGGTCGCCTTCATCGTCGATGTGCCGCGCGGCTTCACCGATCCCGCCACCGTGCTGCCGGTGCAGATCTACCTGTGGGCCGACCTGCCGGAACGCGCCTTCGTGGAGCGGACCTCGGCCGCCATCATGGTCTTGCTGGGGTTCATGATTCTGATGAACGGACTGGCCATCGTTCTGCGCAAGCGCTTCGAACGGCGCTGGTGACAAACCCCGACACGCTCAAGGATTCATACATGAATACAACGACGATCGAAGCCAAGGCCGCCCTGGGCGGTGCGCTAAACCCCGAGGCTCGCGAAATTCCGCTGTCGAGCGCCCAGATCACCGACTACGATCACCGGCAAACCGTCGGCAAGATCACGGTGGACCATCCGAAAATGCTTTGCCGCGAGGTCAATGTCTACTACGGCGTCAAGCATGCGCTCAAGCAGGTGAGCCTGGACATCGGCGCCAATGAGGTCATCGCGTTCATCGGCCCGTCCGGCTGCGGCAAATCGACTTTTCTGCGCTGCCTGAACCGGATGAACGACACCATTCCCTTGTGTCGGGTCACCGGGCAAATCCAGCTCGACGCGGACAACATCTACGACAAGAGCATCGACGTGGTGCAACTGCGGGCCAGGGTCGGCATGGTGTTTCAAAAACCCAATCCCTTTCCCAAATCGATTTACGAAAACGTCGCCTACGGGCCGCGCATTCACGGCATGGTCAACGGCAAGGCGGAACTCGACGACCTGGTCCGCGCCAGCCTGGAGCGGGCCGGGCTGATCAAGGAAGTCGAAAAACGGATGGACGAGCCGGGCACCAGCCTGTCCGGCGGCCAGCAGCAGCGGCTGTGCATCGCCCGCGCCATCGCCGTCAACCCCGAGGTGATCCTGATGGACGAACCCTGTTCGGCGCTCGATCCCATCGCCACCGCCAAGATCGAGGAGCTGATCGACGAACTGCGGGAGAACTACACCATCGTCATCGTGACCCACTCGATGCAGCAGGCGGCCCGCGTCTCCCAGCGCACCGCCTATTTCCATCTGGGCGATCTGATCGAGATCGGTGAAACCGACCAGATTTTCACCAATCCCAAGCACAAACTGACCGAAGACTACATCACCGGCCGCTTCGGTTGACGCTCGCTCTCCATCGGGAGTATCCAAGATGACCATCAGTCACGACGCCCATACCGTCAAGCAGTTCGACACACAACTGGCCAACCTGCGCAACCTGGTGCTGGAAATGGGCGGGTTGGTCGAGGACCAGATCAAGAATGCCGTCAAGTCCCTGGACGACGAGGATCTGACCCTGGCTCGCGAGGTGATCGCCCGCGACCAGATCATCAACGGCCTGCAAGTCAAGATCGACGAAGACAGCATCACCCTGATCGCCCTGCGCCAGCCGGTCGGCGGCGACCTGCGGTTGATCATGTCGCTGTCCAAGGCCGTCACCGATCTGGAGCGGATCGGCGACGAGGCGGAAAAAATCGCCCGGATGACCATCAAGACCTACGACGTCGTCAGCAGTCCGCCCAGCGCCAAGCTGTTGCGCGACGTGACGCCGATGGCCAAGCTGGCGGCCGACATGCTCCATGGCTGCCTCGACGCCTTGGCCCGGCTGGACGTGGAAATGGCGGTGGACGTCGCCCGGGGCGACGATAACCTGGACCAGGAGTTCCAGTCGGCGTTGCGGCGGCTGATCACCTACATGATGGAAGACCCGCGCACCATCGGCCACGCCATCAACGTGCTGTTCATCATCAAGGCGCTGGAGCGGATCGGCGATCATGCCAAGAACATCGCCGAGTACATCATCTATCTGGTCAAGGGCAAGGACGTGCGCCACGTCAGCATGGAGGTGCTGGAAAAGGACGCCATGGCGGAGTGACCGCCCCGGTCCGCCGCGGGATCGGGGACAAACCGGCGCCGCTTGACGCCTCGGCGGCGGCGGTCAACGGGCTTGGCCGCGCCGTTCGAGCCAGAGCGCATGTTTCCGACGCATGTCTTCCAGCACGTCCAGATCGATCCGGTCATCGTCGCGGATGCGCTCGTCGTAATTCTCCCACCCCATGAAATCGCGCAGAATTCGCAGCAATTCCTCGTCGTAAACGCCGGTCGCCGCGCCCTTGTAGAAGCCGCGGGCGTGCAGGATCTGTTGCAATTCGTTGGCGATGGCGGTGTCGATCCGAACCAGTTTGTCCGGATCGCTGCGCAGATAGGTCAGCCGGTGGATGGCGTACAACCGTTCCAGTTCGGCGATCGGAGTGGAATGATCGCAGACCGAAATTTCCACGTAGCGATCGTCGAAGCCCCCGTAGCCGCCGCCGGCCCGCTTCACCAGCAAGGCCGCCGACTGCTGGCCGCGCCGGTCGCCGCCGGCGGCCTGGCCGGCATGCAGCGCCGCCAGCAAGCGTTCGGCCAGCGGCCCACGCGCATCCTCGAACGCTCGCGTCATGCCCTCCACCACCCCCAATCCGGCCAAGGTGTTGCCCTGCGCGGAGCAGTGTTCGCCACGGCAAGCACCGGCCCAGTCGAAACAGCGCGCACCGGTGAAACTGGCGCTGCGCCCTTGCGCATCGATGATTCCCACCTGGCGGTAATCGCGCTGGGGATCGCCGCCGATCAGAATTTCCAACGCCTGTGTGGGCGAGGCGCCGTTTTCCAGCAACGCCAGCCCGCGCGGCCCGAAACTGGTGTTGCAATAGGACTGGGTCGCCACCGCGCCCACGCCGGCCCTGGCGAAGGGGATGGAAATGCCGACGTTGGGGAACTTGGACTGCACGGCAACGCCCAGATCGCCGTTGGCGGGGTCGAAGGCGACGATGGAAAAGGTCATGCGAGTGTCCTCCCTTGGGGTTCAGGTCAATCGTTCGATCAATGCGGCATGCTGGGGATACTGACACAGGAGTGTAGCGCGGTCGGCCAGCTCGAAATCGGCGAAATCGAAACCGGGCGCCACGGTGCAGCCCAGCAGACTGAAGCCGGCGGGACCGTCCACGGTCGCTCCAAACCAGCAACCGGCGCGCACCACGCCTTGCCAACGCTGACCGGCCGCCGGATCGGAACCCAACCGGAACGCGCCGTATTCGCCCTGGAGGTCGAGCACATGGACGGTCAACGCCGAACCGCTGTAAAAATGCCAAAGCTCATCCGATTTCAAGCGGTGCAGGCGGGAATGCTGGCCACCCTTCAGCAAGTAGTAATACCGTTTCTCAATAGATTTTATGATTCAGAGGGGTAGGGCGGGTTAGGGCGTCGGCCCGTAACCCGCCGATTTGATTGTGACTTCGGCGGGTTACGCTGCGCTAACCCGCCCTACGCGGGAAATATAAAACTTACCGGGAATTGGTATAAATCGCGGTCGCCACCGGGCGCGGCCCGCTTCGATCCGGCAAATCCAGCACGAGCGCGGCGGTGTAATTGCGGCGGAAATAGCCGCTTTCGGGATGCGGCGCGAGTTGCAGGTGGGCGATCCAGTCGTCGGCGGTCACGGCGCACCGCCGCACACCGGACAACCTGGCCAGCGCTGGACTTTCACGGTTCGCCATTCCATGCGTTTTGCATCCAACAGCAACAGCCGACCGGCGAGCGTCTCCCCGAGACCGCTCAGCACCTTGATCGCCTCCAGCGCCTGAAGGCTGCCGATGATTCCGACCACCGGCGCCAGCACCCCGGTCTGGGCGCAGGTTTCGGGCGGCACGTCGGCATCGCGGTACAGGCAGCGATAGCAAGCGCCCTCCCCGCCCGGCCGCCAGACCAGCACCTGTCCTTCCAGCCGGATCGCCGCGCCGGTGACCAGCGGCACGCCCATTCGTACACAGGCGGCGTTGATCGCCAACCGGGTCAGCAGATTGTCGCAGGCGTCCACCACCACATCGGCTTGGCGGACCTGCTCCCGCAGCTCCGCGTCGTCCAGGGTTTTCGCGAGCGTGACCACTTCGATCAAGGGATTGAGCGCCAGCAGGGTATCGCGGGCCGATTCGACCTTGGGTCGGCCGATGTCGGCGGTGCGGTGGACGATTTGCCGTTGCAGGTTGGAGAGATCCACGCGGTCGAAATCGACCAGCGTCAACCGTCCCACCCCAGCGGCGGCCAGGTACATCGCCACCGGCGAACCCAGTCCGCCCAGGCCGACGATCAGCGCGCGGGATCGGCGCAGCCGCTCCTGCCCGTCGATATCGAAGTCCGGCAGCAGGATCTGCCGGCTGTAGCGCAACAGCTCGTCGTCGGTCATGACTGCGGTTCCAGTGGATGCGGGTTCACGGCGGAGATGCACTTGATTGTAGTCGGCGAGACCCGCGCCACGCGCCCTCGTTGTGGCTGGCAAGCTGGTAAACTGGGCGACTATGCTGAACCTACGCCAACTCTCCCTGCAACGCGGCGGCAAACCGCTATTCGATAACGTGTCGCTGACCGTGCATCCCGGCTGGAAAGTCGGAGTGACCGGCGCCAACGGCAGCGGCAAATCCACCCTGTTCGCCCTGCTGCGCGACGAACTGCACCCTGACATCGGCGATCTCGATGTGCCGCCGAGCTGGACATTGGCCCACGTTGCCCAGGAAACTCCGGCCCTGCCGAAGGCGGCACTGGAATTCGTGCTGGACGGCGACGCCGAACTGCGCCAGATCGAGGATAACTTGCAGGCCGCCGAGGCCGCTCACGACGGCGCGCGGCAGGCGGAATTGCACGCCCGCTTCGACACCATCGGCGGCTACAGCGCCCGCGCCCGCGCCGGCAAGCTGATGGCTGGTTTAGGTTTCGCCACCGATCAACTGGAACGGCCGGTCGCCGAATTCTCCGGCGGCTGGCGGGTCCGGCTGAATCTGGCGCGGGCGCTGATGTGCCGTTCCGACCTGCTGCTGCTGGACGAACCGACCAACCACCTCGATCTCGACGCCGTGCTGTGGCTGGAACAATGGCTGCGCGCCTATCCAGGCACGCTGTTGCTGATCTCTCACGACCGCGACGTGCTGGACAACGTGGTCGATCGCATCGTCCACATCGACCAGCGACGTATCACGCTCTACACCGGCAACTACGCCGCCTTCGAGGATCAGCGCGCGGCGCGACTGGCCTTGCAACAGGCGGCCTATGAGAAACAACAGCGGGAAATCGCCCATCTGGAAAGTTTCATTACCCGCTTTCGCGCCAAGGCCACCAAGGCCAGACAGGCTCAAAGCCGCATCAAGGCGCTGGAGCGGATGGAGCGCATCGCCGCCGCTCATGTGGATTCACCGTTCACCTTCGGTTTCGCCGAACCGGAACGCTTGCCCAACCCGTTGCTGGCGGTCGAGAAAGTCGCCGCTGGTTACGGCGAACGCAAGATACTGGACAACGTCAATCTGGTCATCGGCTCCGGGGCGCGGTTGGGCTTGCTCGGCCCGAACGGCGCCGGTAAATCGACCTTGATCAAGCTGCTGGCCGGGGTATTGCCGCCGCTGGCCGGGCGGATAACCGTTGGTCAGGGTCTGGCCGTCGGCTATTTCGCCCAACATCAGTTGGAGCAACTGCGGCCGGATTGGAGCGCGCTGCGGCATCTGCAAAAGCTGGACGAACGCGCCAGCGAGCAGGCATTGCGCAATTTTATCGGCGGCTTCGGCTTTAACGGCGACCGGGCGCTGGAACCGGTGGCGCCCTTCTCCGGCGGGGAGAAGGCGCGGCTGGCGCTGGCGTTGCTGATCTGGCAGCGGCCCAATCTGCTGCTGCTGGACGAACCGACCAACCATCTCGATTTGGACATGCGCCATGCCCTGACCCTGGCTTTGCAGGATTATCAGGGCGCGTTGATCGTGGTTTCGCACGACCGGCATTTGCTACGCACCGTCACCGACGAGTTTCTGCTGGTGGCGGAAGGCCGAGCGCAGCCGTTCGACGGCGATCTGGACGATTACCGCAACTGGCTGAGCGAACAGCAGCGGACCGCCAGCCGAGACGCCGCGCCACGCGCTGTCGGCAATGGCGGCAACGCTGTCGAACGTCGCGAACAGAAACGGCAGGCGGCGGAACGTCGCCAGCAGGCGGCGCTCAAGCGCAAACCGCTGGAGCAGCGCGTCAAGAAGCTGGAACAGCGGATGGAGACGTTACACGGCGAGAAAGCCGCCATTGAAAACACGCTTGCCGAACCGCATAGTTACGATGACGCCAACAAGGATCGGCTCAAGGCAATGCTGTTGCGCCAGGGTCAGATTAGCGGCGAACTGGAACAGCTCGAAGCGGAATGGCTGGACTTGCACGAAGCATTGGAAACACTGGCGGTCAACGATTAGCCGCCCGGCTGGAGGACGCCGAGCGCGCCTACGCCGAGAGCCTGGCCGTGAGGCGCGGCCTCGCCAGTCAGCGCCCGCCGACCGTCGATTCCAGCAATCCCGGTGGCGCTTGCGCGATTTGGCGCGACCAAGGCAGGGATCGGCTATGCTTGAATGCACCCCGCACTCACCGACCGCACCGCATGGACTGGAATCGCCTGCTCTCCCGCGCCCGCCTGGGGGTCTCCCGCCAACACCCCGACAGCGAAGCGCGCACCGACTTCCAACGCGACTTCGACCGCCTGGTCTTTTCCTCGGCCTTTCGCCGCCTGCAAGACAAAACCCAGGTTTTCCCGCTCTCCCAAAGCGACTACGTCCGCACCCGCCTGACCCACAGCCTGGAAGTATCCAGCGTCGGCCGCTCGCTGGGCACCATGGTCGGCGACAGCGTGATTCGTCGTCATCAATTACAAAGGGTCTATCCGCAGGATTTCGGCGCGGTGGTCGCCGCCGCCTGTCTGGCGCACGACATCGGCAATCCGCCGTTCGGCCACGCCGGCGAAGATGCCATCCGGCTGTGGTTCACCGCCTCCACCACCGGCCGGACGGTGCTGGAACAGTTGGACGACGCGCAACAGCAGGATTTCCTGCGTTTCGAAGGCAACGCTCAGGGGTTTCGCATCATCACCCGGCTGCAAAGCCCCGACAATCCGGGCGGCATGCAATTGACCTGCGCCACCTTGGGTACTTTCACCAAATACCCGTGCGCTTCGTCGCTGCCGACCGCCCCTCCGCCCGGCATCGCCTTCAAGAAATTCGGCTTCTATCGGGACGACGCGGATCTGTTCGCGGAAATCGCCGGACAACTGGGGCTGGAGCCGGTACTGCCGGGAGCCTGGAGCCGCCATCCGCTGGCCTACCTGGTCGAGGCGGCCGACGACATCTGCTACCGGATCATCGACGTGGAGGATGCCTTTCGGCTGCAACAACTGGGCTTCGACGAGGTGCGCGACCTGCTGTTGCCGCTGACCGGCGAGCCGGACCGCGCCCAGCGCAAGATGCGCCACATCACCCGGTCCAAGGAGAAAATCGAATACCTGCGCGCCAAGGCCATCGGCACCATCATCGATCAGGTCCATCAGTGCTTCATGGACAACGAGGCGGCGATTCTGGCCGGCGGTTTCGCCGCCGAACTGCTGGACGCGATCCCCGCCGCCGAGGCGATGCGCGCGTTGAAGGAATGCGGCGAGACCCAGGTGTATGTCTCCAAACCGGTGATCGAGGTGGAAGCGGCCGGCTTCGAGGTATTGGGCGGCTTGCTGGAAGCCTTCGTCACCACCGTCAACGACCTCGCCGCCCGGGGTCCGGCCGCTTCGCCCAAAAGCCGGATGCTGATCCATCTGATCCCGGAATCCTTCGCCGGACCCGGACGCAACCCCGACCCCGACCTCTACCGCCGCGTGCTGGCCATCACCGACTTCGTTTCCGGGATGACCGATTCCTACGCCGTGGCGCTGTTCAAGAAGCTCACCGGGATTTCGCTGCCGACCGGCTGAGCCCAGTCGGCGATCGTCGCCTCGATATCGACCTCAGCCCTCAAGGTTCCGCACCAGCGGCACGAAAACCACCGGCAACACGCTGTGGCTGTGCGACGCCCCCGATTCGTCCTTGCCAATCACACGCAGATCCTGACTTCGCTGCGGTGGCCCCACGGGAATCACCAGTCGGCCACCCGGCTTGAGCTGCCGCACCAGCGCCGGCGGCACTTCGGCCGCCGCCGCCGTGACCATGATGCCGTCAAAGGGCGCCTGCTCTTCCCACCCCCGATAACCGTCGGCGATGCGAATTTCCACGTTGTCGACGCCGAGTTCGCGCAAGCGCCGTTCGGCGGCTTCGGCCAGCGCGGGGATCCGTTCCACCGAGTACACCCGCCGCGCCAAACTGGCCAGCATCGCCGTCTGATAGCCCGAACCGGTGCCGACTTCCAACACCACGGACCGGGAGTCGAGCGCCAGCAACTCGGTCATCAAAGCGACGATGAAGGGTTGGGAAATCGTCTGGCCGCTGCCAATCGGCAGCGGAGTGTCGGCATAGGCCCATGCGAGCTGGGCCGGCGGCACGAATCGGTGTCGGGGCACCGCCGCCAGCGCGCGCAGCACCGGCTCGCTCAATTTGGAACAACCGGTCAGATCGGCCGTTTCCCGGGTTTCCGCGATCACTTGCTCCAGCAAACGCCGGTGCTCGCGTTCATAATCCTCGACGGACTTGTCGCTCATGCCGCTCTCCCAGCCGACGTCGCGCCAAGCCCCGCTGGATCGCGTTGTCCGGCGTCAGTACCTGGGCCACCAAGCCGCCGGCGCACAGCAACGGCTGCCGACGCACGCTCGCCAGCAGGCCGGCCACCGGCGTCACCACTCGCGCCCGTATATCGCCGCTGAAGCCGTCGTGGATATGGCCCAGCGCCTCACCCGCGCGGACCCAGCGGCCGACACTCAGTTCGGAGGCGAATATTCCGGATTGTTCGGCCAGCACGACGCAGATCTGTTCCAGGCCAAAATAATGCAGGTCTTCATCTTCATTGGAGGGTCGCAGGCCACCGACGATCCCGGTGCGGTCGAGAAACGCCACCAAGGCCCGAAACAAGGTCTCGCAATGCGAGGTCTGCAAACCGCCGGCCTGTCCGGCGTGCATCACGAAATTCTCGCCGCCGCAAGACTGCCAGGCGCGCATCAGTTCGGAAGGAGCGCTATCCTCGACCGGCCGCTCGATGACCGCCGGCAACCCGAACAGGCAGGCGCTAGCGCGCTCGTCGTCGTTGGGTGCGTAAAGGCACACCTGCGGCATATCCTCCATCTCGGGGCTGGCCGGGCGGATGTTCACCCGATAGTAGGCGGCCTGGGTCAGCTTCACCATCGCCTCGGTCGCGACCCGCGGCACGCTCGGGCCGCGCCGCCCGCCGGACCGTGTCGGACCCTCGATTGCGGGAACGATCACGATCCGTTCGCGCAAACGCAGACCGCGCCGCTCGCCCGCCTCGATGCCGCGCAGAAAGGCCGCCAACCGCGACAGCACAAATACGCCGTTCAATTCGGCTTCCCGAGAATCGGCCACCAACGCCAGCTTCGGCGCTCGCTCGCGCGGGCCGATGTCGTGGCAAGGCAGCAACCCTTTCCGCCACAACCGTGCGGATAAACTGGAAACCGTATTATCGCTCAAGGTGTTGCCTCGCTCTCGCACAGCACTCCAACTGGAAAACGGCATGACAGCCTTACCTTATTAAGCATAGTTCACATCGTCGATTTCGCGTGGCGAATTCCGCAAAGCCATCTTCCCGTATGCCGATGGCGTTTGACCGGAAAAAAGTTCGTTTTCTTATGTTGCAACGCAACACGAATCCCGCTATATTGCACTGCAACAAACTTACTCACGTCTGACGAGGAATACGCCATGGTCATCGATCTGTTCAGCAAGGCACTGGAAACTCCGCAATCCCTGCCGGAACCCCTGGTCAAAGTAAACAAACTGATGGTTGAGAACATCGAAAAGATGATGCTGTTCCAGATGAACTCGCTTAAAGCTTACCTAGACATCGGCATCAACCAGATGAGGGCCGCCGCCGAGATCAACGACGTTAAAAGCTTACAGAGTTTCTACAAGCGCCAAACCGACATCGCGCAGACGGTCCAGCAGAAGATGCTGCACGACGCCAAGGCGATGTCCGATCTGGCCACGCGCTTCAAGACCGAAATGGACGGTTTGACCAAGACTGCTCTGGAAGATGTGTTGCCCAAAGCAGCCTGAATCCCGGAGCGGTCTTGATCGGCAACCACCGCGCCCGGCGCGGCGGTTGCCTTTCCCGTTCCGACGATCGTGAATTCCATCGTCAGTCCCAAACTTGCGGTTGCCGCGGAACATCCCACCCATCTGGCCGTGGCAACCGATCTGGCGGCCGAGCTGCGTTTACCCCTGGCCACCATCCCGTTCACCGGTGCTTTCACGCACCTGTTGGCGGTCACCCCGGCGCGGCTGGAACTGCGGACGCTGGATTCCGACGCTCCAGGACCAGGACCGGTCTATGTCGATTTCACCGCGGGAGCGATGGCCCACCGGCGGCGGTTCGGTGGCGGTCGCGGTCAACCGCTGGCGCGGGCGGTCGGACTCAAGGGCGGCGTCGCGCCGACCGTGGCGGACGTTACCGCCGGACTGGGCCGTGACGCTTTCGTACTGGCTTGCCTGGGCTGCACCGTCTGGCTGATCGAGCGTTCGCCGATCATCGCCGTTCTGCTGCGGGACGGCTTGCGCCGCGCCGCCCATGATATGGAAATTGCTCAGATCGTGACCGAACGGCTGCACCTTTACAGCGGCGACGGGAGGGAACTTCTTCCCCGGCTGACGGCGAGGCGACGGCCGGATGTGGTTTATCTGGATCCGATGTATCCGCACCGCCAAAAATCGGCGTGGGCTGGGAAGGAAATGCGCCTGCTGCGGCAACTGGCCGGCGACGATGAGGATGCGCCGACCCTGCTGGCCGTGGCGCTGGCCTGCGCCGGCAATCGAGTGGTGGTGAAACGGCCACGGCTGGCGCCGGCCCTGAGCGGCCCTCCACCCACGGCACGGATTGTCACGCCCAATACCCGTTTCGACCTCTACCACCGGGTTGGGCTTGACCCACCAGCGCGCTAGCCGGCGGTCGCACGGTTCCGGCGCCGGACAATACGCCATCGATCTGTGCACGGGTGTGGTCGGCCAATTCATTTCGGGTCCGCCCCAGCGTCGACAGCGGCTCGCGGAACCGCAATTCGACCTCGATGCGGCGTTCGCCCAGCAACCGCCACAGATGCGGCAGCAGGGACGCATCGCCGACAAAGGGAACGGCCGGATGCACGCCGTCGCGATGGCGATAACGCAGTGCGATCGCCTGCACCGGGCAGCGCGCCAGAATGGCGGCCTGAAACAGGCGCGGGAAAAAGCGCCGCACGGTTTCGCCCACGGTCGAGGTGCCCTCGGGAAAAACCAGCACCCGCCCGCCGTTCCGCAATCGCCAAGTCAACTGTTCGGCGGCCTCGCCCGCGCCGTTGTCGCCGCCGCGACGGATAAAGACGGTGCCGGCCCGGCGGCTCAGCCAGCCGAACAACGGCCAGTCCGCCACCTCGCGCTTGGCCAGAAAATGAGTCGGACACACACCGGCGATGCAGAAGATGTCCAACCAGGAAACATGATTGGCGACGAACAGCACCGCACCACCGGCCGGGACTCCGGTTACGATCGCCCGCACTCCCATGATCCAGCACAGCACCCGACTCCACAATACCAGGGGGCGATCGGACACCATGCCGTTTCGCCCCGGCCGCAACAACGCCGCCACCACGATCCCGGCCAGCACATGCAGCGCCACCAGCGGCGCTCGGCGCAACCGGCGCCCCGTCCGGGACCAGGCGCCGTCACCGCTCACGCCGCCCGCTCCAGAAAATGGCGGGCATAGCGCCGCGCCAACTGCCGCGTGGACAACAGAATGAATACATCGGCCACCTGGAAATCCTCGTCCAGAAACGGCTCGCCGCAAATCCGCGCGCCGATGCGCAGATAGGCTTTCAACAACGGCGGCAGCGGATAGTCGCCGCTATCCAACATGTCGCGCCGAGGCAAGGGCAGCAGCGGTCGCACCCGCAACTCCTCGGGCGTCAGATAGCGCGGCGCCAGTTCGGAGAAGATCGCCTGTGCCATCGTTCCGTTTTCACCCAGCGGGATGCTGGCGCAGCCGATAAGATAGTCGATCCGGTTTTCCGCCACGAAATTCGCGATCCCCGACCAGAGCGCGGCGATGGTGGCGCCGTTGCGGTAATCGCGGTGAACGCAGGTTCGGCCGATCTCGGCGAAGCGGCCCGGCAAGGCCAGCACCGCTCCGATTTCGAACTCGCCCTGCGAGTAGAATCCGCCCACTTGGCGAGCGCCGTCCTCGGTCAGAATGCGGGTGCAGCCGATCAGCTGCGTGGTCAGCGAGTCCCGCGCCAGCAGATGGCGGCAGCACGCGTCGAGCCGATCGTGGTCCAGACCGGGAATGCGGTTGTGCAACCGCGCGCCCATTTCCCCGGCGAAGATCTCGTAGCGCAATTGCTGCGCGGCGCGCACGTCCTCCACCGACTCGGCAAAATCGACTTGTAACGCCCCTTTGGGCGGCGGTGGACTGGCGGATGCGTAAGGCTGCGATCGAACGTTCAAGACGGCCTCCGGAAACAAACGACATAAAGCGGGTTCGAGCGACGATAGGTCAGTCGAATGACAACCGCTTTAAAGCTGCTTGACAGTCAAGTGACAATCGCGCACTCGACCGTTCCAAGCCGGAGGTTCGAAATATTCGGAAGCGCTTGGCGATTCTCTACGGCTGTGGGCGAACCGCAACCAGCAACGCCGTCGGAGCCGAGGCGGAATCGGCCGATGGCCGTTTCAGCGGGGCGGGGCGGGTCACTGGCGCCACCGGAGGATGCCTCAGTTGGCCGTAGGCGCGGGTGATCCGGTCGACATAGGCCTGCGTTTCCGCATAGGGAGGCACGCCGCCATAACGCAGCACCACGCCCTCGCCGGCGTTGTAGCCCGCCAAAGCCAGACGGATATCACCCTGGAAATAGGCCAGCAGCCAGCGCAGGTAGGCCATGCCGCCGCGCAGATTTTGCACCGGGTCGTAAGGATCCCGCACGCCGAAGCGCTCGGCGGTCTCGGGAATCAGTTGCATCAATCCTTGCGCGTTTTTCGGTGATAGCGCTTGGCTGTCGAAATTCGATTCCGCCTCGATCACCGCCAGCACCAGCGCGGGTTGCAGACCGTAGTCCGGCGCCATCCGCCGGACCAGCGTCTCGATCTTGGCCTGCTCCGGCGTGGACGATCCCGATCGGACCCAGCGGGCCGGCGCCGGCTGGCGAGTCGGATCCACCGGCTCCTGGCAACTCGCGTGCGCGGTCTTGGCCGGATCGCCCACCAGATCCAGCATTCGCTGGGCCGGGGCGTCGCCCCGAGCCGCCGCCAAGCGGAACCAGGCCGCGGCCTGGGCATCGTCCCGAGCCACGCCACGGCCGTTGGCATACATCCAGCCCAGTTGATATTGGGCCGCCACATGACCACGACGGGCAGCCGCGCAGTACAACTGCATCGCCCGCGCGTAATCCCGAGCCAAGCCCTCCCCGTGTTCATAGCGTACCGCCCATTCCACCTGTACGGATGGGGTTTCCCCGATCAGCTTGATCCAATCCGGACTTCCCTCGGCCTCGCACGCACTGGCGGCGCAGAGTCCGAGCATCCAGAAACCCAGATATTGTCGCCGCTTCGTCAAGTCGCTTTCCTGTAGGGGGGCATGATTTTCCGCTGTCCGGTTATGTTAGGCGGTTTTGCTTCTGCCCGCCAGAAAACCAGCCCGTCCGCCGTTTCGCACCGGGCGCCTCGGGAAGTGGTCCGCAACCCGGCGATTCGGCGATCATGACAAAATAATGACGGGGCCGGCTGGGAAACCTCGCATGATTCTATAAACTCTTCACTTTATCCCGGTCGCTCTATCCATTGAGGATCGCTTCATCACAACAAGCGCTTGGTTGTCCGCACCGAATCCAACAGGAGGCCATGATGGTCAGCTATACCACCGAATCCATCCGCAACATTGCCCTGGCCGGGCATGCCATGGCTGGAAAAACCACGCTGGTGGAATCTATTTTGCATCGCGCCGGCAAGCTTTCCTCCCCGGGCGCCGTGGAAAAAGGCAACACGGTCTGCGATTTCGACCCACAGGAAAAAATTCACCAGCACTCGCTGGACGCCGCGCTGACCAATCTCGATTACCAGGATACCCATATCAATCTGATCGATACGCCCGGCTTCCCGGATTTTATCGGTCAGGCCATCGCCGTGTTGCCCGCGGTGGAAACGGTGGCGGTGGTCATTAACGCCCAAACCGGCATCGAGGCGGTCACCCAACGGATGATGGAACGCGCCGCCGAGCGGCGGCAGTGCCGGATGATCGTCGTCAACAAGATCGACGCCGAAAACGTCGACCTGCCGGGCCTGCTCGATCGGATTCGAGAGGCCTTCGGCAAGGAATGCCTGCCACTGAACCTGCCGGCCAATCAAGGCGCCACAGTGGTGGACTGCTTCTTCAACCCGAGCGGAAACAGCGACTTCTCCAGCGTCGCCGCCGCCCATTCCGCTCTGATCGACCAGGTGGTCGAAGTGGACGAGGAATTGATGACGCTGTATCTGGAACAGGGTGAAGACCTGCAACCGGAGCAGTTGCACGAACCCTTCGAGAAGGCGCTGCGCGAAGGCCACCTGATTCCGATCTGCTTTGTCTCGGCCCGCACCGGCGCCGGCCTGCAGGAACTGCTGGACGTGTTCGCCCGGCTACTGCCCAACCCCACCGAAGGCAACCCCGAGCCCTTTCTCAAGGGCGACGGCGAGTCGGTCGAGGAACTCCATGCCACTCCCGACCCCCAGCAACACGTCGTGGCCCATGTCTTCAAAGTGTTGATCGACCCCTTCATCGGCAAGCTCGGCATCTTCCGCATCCACCAGGGTACCCTCACCAAGGACAGTCAGCTCTTCATCGGCGACGGCCGCAAACCCTTCAAGGTCAGCCACCTGTTCCAGATCCACGGCAAGGAACATCCCGAGATCGCCACCGGCATTCCCGGTGATATCTGCGCGGTGGCCAAGATCGACGACATCCACCGCGATGTGGTTCTGCACGACTCCCACGACGAGGACCAAATCCACCTGCGACCGCTGCGCTTTCCCACACCGTTGTTTGGGCTGGCCATCCGCGCCGCCACCCGCGGCGACGAGCAGAAGTTGTCCGACACTCTGCACAAGCTGCTGGAGGAAGATCCCTGCCTGACGCTGGAGCACAACACGCATACCAAGGAAACCGTGCTCCGTGGCCTGAGCGATCTACATCTGCGCATCACCCTGGAAAAGATGCAGCAGCGCTACAACCTGCAAGTCGAAACAACCCCCCCCAAGATCGCCTACAAGGAAACCATCGGCCAGAATGCCGAAGGCCATCACCGCCACAAGAAACAGACCGGCGGCGCCGGCCAGTTCGGCGAGGTGTTCATGCGCATCGAACCGTTGCCCCGCGACGCCGGCTTCGAATTCGTTAGCGCGGTGGTGGGCGGCACCATCCCAACTTCGTTTCTACCCGCGGTGGAAAAGGGCGTGCGCGAGGCGTTGCAGGAAGGCGCGGTCGCCGGTTACCCGATGCAGGACGTGCGCGCCATCGCCTATGATGGCAAGTATCACCCGGTCGATTCCAAGGAAATTGCCTTCGTCACCGCTGGCCGCGAAGCCTTCCTCGATGCGGTCGGCAAGGCCAAGCCGATCGTGCTGGAGCCCATCGTCAACCTGGAAGTGCGGGTGCCGGCCGACTGCGTTGGCGCCATCACTGGCGATCTATCCAGTCGGCGTGGGCGCATCGCCGGCACCGACGCCGGGCCACGCGGCATGAGCGTCATTAACTCGCAGGTGCCGCTGGCGGAGTTGGACGGTTACGAGTCGCAATTGAAATCCATGACGGGCGGCCTCGGTTCGTACAACATCGAACTGAGTCATTACGATCCCGTTCCGGCCGACATTCAGCAGAAACTGCAAGCCCTCCATCAGAAGCAAAAGCAGGAAGGCTGAACCCCTGCGGCGCAAGTCGGAGGCGGACCTCCGGCTTGCGCCGCAAAAAACCTTCTGCTATGGTATGTTATACATCTTGTATACGAATATCTCTTTCACACTTGGCCGCAACCTGGTTTGTACAGAATTCAAAATTCTAAGTTATACAAAACTTTTCCATAAGCCGGCTTTACCGGAGGTGAAATATGCGCCATCTATTCCGCGGCATCCGGAACCTCGCTATTTATCTGGTGCCCGCCTCCCTGCTGGCGATCGCCGGCTTCCTACTGCTGGCCTTGTTGTACTACCCCACACCCACCGTCGCTCCCGCTGTCCGGCCCGATGGCAACCCGGCGGCAGCGGAAGCGCGCTGGCGCGCTCACGCCGATGCCATGTTCGCGGCCATGCTGATCGACGCACTGCGCCAAAGCCGGATCGAACGGCAAACCCAGGGGCAAACCTTGATGTATCGCTTCGATCTGGATCCGCCTTTCCGCGAACAGCCGGTCACCCGTCTGGCGCCGGCCAACGGCGGCGCGCTCATCAGACTGTAACCCCATTTCCATGAAACCCGGCGGGAGGACGCCGCCCGCGGGTTTAACCCCCTTGCAGCGCCCGTTGGCAGGCTTGCCGTACCTCCTCGCCGAAACAAACCAGATAGACCGTTTCGATACGGTCATTGCCCGCCAGAAAATTCCCGACCTCGCGTACCGCAACCCGCGCCGCATCCTCCAGCGGATAACCGTACACCCCGCAACTGATCGCGGGAAAGGCGATCGTGCGGACACCCAGATCCGCCGCCAGCCTCAAGCTGTTGCGGTAGCAGGCCGCCAGCAAGTCCGGCTCGCCCTGGTCGCCATCCCGCCAGATCGGCCCCACCGTATGGATCACGTAACGGGCCGGCAAGCGATAAGCGCGCGTCAACTTGGCCTGGCCCGTTTCGCAACCGCCCAGGGTCCGACACTCCGCCAACAGTTCCGGCCCAGCGGCGCGATGGATGGCCCCATCCACCCCACCGCCGCTTAACAGGGAACGGTTGGCGGCATTGACGATGGCATCGACCGCCAATCGGGTAATATCGTCCGAGACAAGCTGGATTCGGCCAGGATTGACGTTCATAGTGTTTGCTCCCCGAACAGTTCTTACAAGACGCCATTGCATCCGAATTTTATAGTCCGATTTGGCTTCCACCGGCGACTCAAACTCAAATGGCCACCCCTGCCCGGACCGATCAGGAAACACCCCCGCTCTGGCGGTATGTTCCCATCGCGGATTACCGGGTTCCGGCCGCGACCGTCGAACATACGGTCAAGACGGGACTGTGTGCTCTGTGGCGACATTTTCAACCCAAACCGGCCCAACCTCAGTCCCCTCCTCTCAAAACCGAGGATGAGCTGCGGGCTGTGCCCGAGGCGCGGATCGCGCGGATCGTACCTGCGCCCGACTGGCAACCGGCGGCGGCGGCGCTGGATGAGACGCTTGCCGGATGGCTGGATAGCAAGCAACCCGCCAGCGCCTGTATTTTCGTCGTCTCTCCTCCGCACGGCGGCAATGGCGACATTCTGACCGCCTGGGCGGCGAACCGCGGATGGCGGGTAATCAGTCCACCCAGCCCCGAACAAATCCTGGCGTGCGATCCAGCCTGGCTGGCCGACTGGACGCGGGATCAAATCCCCTGGGTGCTCCCCAACCTGGAACGCTGTTACTTGCGGCACGCCCGCGGACTCGACCTGGCGCGGCGGCTACTCGACCACGCCTGCGCGGGTTCCCCCGGGCGCGGCGTCATCGGCTGCGACAGTTGGGCGTGGGCGTTTCTGCGAAGAGCCTGGCGCGGCCCGGAGCCACCGCTGCTGACCCTACAGGGCTTCGACTCGCAAGGGCTGACGCGCTGGTTTCAGAGCTTCATCGCCGGATCGGGAATGGATCGCCTGGTCTTTCGTCAAGCGGACAATGGCAAATACGTGCTCCCGTCGTCGGCAAGCACGGTGGAGGACGAGCCGATCGAAACCAGCGATTTCCTGTCGATTCTGGCCGCGCACAGCCGAGGGATTCCCGGCATCGCCCATGCGATCTGGCGCGCCAATCTGCGGACCGCGCCGGATCGAACGCTTTCCGAGGTGGCCGAAAACGAGGATCCCACCGGCGGGCGCAGCACTATCTGGGTGACACCGTGGCGCCAGATCAGGCAAACCACACCCGCATCCGACTTGCTGCGCAAGCACGCCGCCCTGCTGCACACCTTGCTCCTGCACACCGGCCTGACAGCCGGGCTGCTGGGCCAACTGCTGCCGCTGGCGACCCCACCGGTCGAGGCGGCACTGGCCTGTCTGGAGGCCATCGGGCTGGTCGCGCGGTGCGAAAATCAGTGGTGGATATCGCCCGCGAGCTATCCCACCGTCCGGCAGTTCCTCCGCGACGACGGTTACCTGATCGACGGCTTTTAGGAGAAGCGCACCATGAACGACGAGGCCAGCCGCCTGGGAGCGGCGCTGAGCAGCATCAGCGAAGCCGCCATCGTGCAAATCCTGTTGATCGCGGCCGGAGCCTGGCTGCTGATCGCCCTGGCGCAACGCCTGATTCCGGCGCTAGCCGGCCGACTTTCCGGCCGCCAGCGCCTGCAAGCGCTGGCCTTGGCGCCCGTCCTGCGGCTGCTGGTGATCATCACCACCATCCTGCTGGTTTTGCAGCGCATTATCGAACCGACCTTCGAGAATCTGGTAGGCTTGCTGGGTGCGCTGGGCCTGGCGCTAGGCTTCGCCGCCAAGGATTACGCCAGCAGCCTGATCGCCGGCATCGTGGCTCTATACGAACTCCCCTACCGGCCCGGCGACTGGATTGAAGTGAGCGGAACCTACGGCGAGGTGCGCGCCATCGGCATGCGCACGGTGGAAATCGTCACCCCGGACGATACCGTCGTGCATATCCCGCATCTCAAGCTGTGGGACCACGCCATTTTCAACGCCAACGACGGCAGCCAGCACCTGCAATGCGCGGCGGATTTCTACCTTCATCCCCGTCACGATGCCGCCCAGATCCACCGGCTATTGTACGACGTCGCCCTGACCAGTTCGCTGCTGCAAATCGACCAGCCGATTGGCGTGATCGTGCGGGAAAAGCCGTTCGGCACCCATTACCGCCTCAAGGCGTACCCGCTCGACCCACGCCAGCAGTTCGCCTTCGTCACCGACCTGACCGTGCGCGGCAAGGCGGCGCTGCTCGGCTCGGGCGTGGAGCTGGCATCCTTTCCCACCGTTGCCGGGCAGCCGTTCTAAACTCCGCTTCCCCGAGTTCCTAAATCTCCACCATCTCGAAATCGTCCTTGACAGCGCCGCACTCGGGGCAAGTCCAGGTTAGCGGTACGTCCTCCCAGCGGGTGCCCGGTGGGATGCCATCATCGGGCCAGCCCTTCTCCTCGTCATAAATCCATCCGCAAATCAGACACATGTACTTCTTCATTGGGTTTTATTTTCCTTGATGCCATGTTTTCGGGGTCGCTATTTTCCCACGCTGGCGCATCCCGAAAAACCCGTGGCGTTTGTTAGAATTCCCGAAGTCCCCACTTGCCGCGCGCCGGTCGGACCCACCTCCCGATCCATCATCCGCCAGGAGTACCGACTTGACCGATTTTGCCTCCTCGCCTCCTCCCGTGGTCATGACCGTGGCTGGCAACGATCCCAGCGGCGGGGCCGGACTAGCGGCCGATATTACGGCAATCGTCAGTCTGGGCTGCCACCCCGCGCCGGTCGTCACCGCCCTGACCGTGCAGGATACCCATAACGTCCACGCGCTGCTGCCGGTCGAACCGGTTCAATTACTGGCCCAAGCGCGGGCCGTACTGGAAGACATGCCGGTCGCGGCAATCAAGATCGGCCTGATCGGCAGCGTCGAAAACGCGAGCGCGCTGCACACGCTGTTGGCCGCCTATCCCGGCATCCCCGTGGTGCTCGACCCGATCCTGACCGCGGGCGGCGGCGCCGAACTGGCCAATCTCAAGCTGCTCAATGCCGTGCGAGTCCTGCTGCTGCCGCTGGTCACGATCCTGACGCCCAACAGTGTCGAAGCACGCCGGCTGGCACCGGAAGCCGATACGCTGGATGCGTGCGCCATGGCGCTACTGGGGCACGGCTGCCGCTACGTGCTGATCACCGGCGGGCACGAACCGACCGGGGAAGTGATCAATAACTGTTACGGCAACAATCGCTTATTGGAGAGCTACCGCTGGCCGCGACTGCCCGGCCGCCATCACGGCTCCGGCTGCACCCTGGCCGCCGCCATCGCCGCCCTGCTCGCCCAGGGACGGGAATTGGAATGGGAAACGCTCAGTTCCGTCGTGCGCCGCGCCCAGGATTACACTTGGCATGCGCTGCAAGCCGGCTACCAAACTGGCGGCGGTCAACTTCTGCCCAACCGGCTGTTCTGGGCCAGCGCCCATCGCGATTCGGCATGAACACTCCAAGCCGTTGTCGCGGTCTGTACGCCATCACCGCCGCCCCCCGCCATGCCACCCTGTTCGCCTGAGGAGATCCATCATGGCCACCCGTTCCGAAAAGCTGTTCGCCGAGGCGCAAAATTACATTCCCGGTGGCGTCAATTCGCCGGTCCGCGCCTTTCGCGGCGTCGGCGGCACACCGATCTTCTTCAAGCGCGGCGAGGGCGCTAATCTGTACGACGAGGACGACCGCCGCTACATCGATTACGTCGGCTCCTGGGGACCGATGATCGTCGGCCATGCCCACCCGGCCGTGGTTCAGGCCGTACAGGATGTCGCCGCCAACGGTCTGAGCTTCGGCGCGCCCACCGAGATGGAAACGATCATGGCCCGGCGAATTCGGGAACTGGTCCCGTCGATGGAGTTGGTGCGCATGTGCAATTCCGGCACCGAGGCGACCATGAGCGCCATCCGTCTGGCGCGCGGCTTTACCGGCCGCAACATCATCGTCAAATTCGAGGGCTGTTACCACGGTCATTCCGATTCGTTGCTGATCAAGGCCGGCTCCGGGGCGCTCACACTGGGCGTGCCGACCTCACCCGGCGTGCCGGCGGCGCTGGCGGCGTACACCGTGACGCTGACCTACAACGATCTTCTGGAAGCCCGGCAAGCGTTTTCGAAGCTCGGCGAGGAAATCGCCGGGGTCATCGTCGAACCGGTCGCCGGCAACATGAACTGCATTCCGCCCACCCCCGGTTTCCTGGCGGGACTGCGCGAACTGTGCACCCGCTACGGTAGCGTACTGATCTTCGACGAGGTGATGACCGGCTTCCGGGTGGCGCGGGGCGGCGCGCAGGAACTCTACGGCGTCACTCCCGACCTCACCACGCTGGGCAAAATCATCGGCGGCGGCATGCCGGTCGGCGCCTTCGGCGGCAAGCGGGCGATCATGGAACAACTGGCGCCGCTGGGGCCGGTCTACCAGGCCGGCACGCTGTCGGGCAACCCGGTGGCGCTGGCGGCCGGACTGGCGACGCTGGATCTCATCGCCAGCCCCCGCTTCCATACCGACCTCGCCGCCAAGACCCGGCAACTGTGCGACGAATTGGTGACCGCCGCCGGCGAGGCCGGCGTGCTACTGACGACGAACCATGTCGGCGGCATGTTCGGGCTGTTCTTTACCGCGGAGAATGTCACTCATTACGCCCAAGCCACTGCCTGCGATGTCGAACGGTTCAAGAGGTTTTTCCATGGGATGCTGGCCGAGGGGATTTATTTCGCGCCGTCCGCGTTCGAGGCGGGATTCATGTCCTCGGCGCATACCGAGGCGGATCTCGACGCCACCGCCGTCGCCGCCCGGCGGGTATTCGCCCGGATTTGATGGGGAGGGTTCGCCATGTCACGACCTGCCGAACTGTTCGTCACCGCCGCCGACTACCTGACGCGGGAACGCCTCGTCGAAACCAGAAACGAGTATCTGAATGGCTGTACTTACGCCATGGGCGGCGCCAGTCGCGGCCATAATCGTATCACCGTCAATCTGACCGCGTCCCTGCATTCCCAACTCAAGCATAAACCGTGCGAGCCCTTCTCCAGCGACATACGAGTCAAGGTCAGCCCTACCGGTTTGTACACTTACCCGGACATCGTGGTCGCCTGCGGCGAACCGCGCTTCGAGGATCAGCACGTTGACACCCTGCTCAATCCCACGGTCATCATCGAAGTGTTGTCGGACAGCACGGCGGCTTATGACCGAGGCGACAAGTTCGCCCATTACCGCACGCTGGAATCCCTGAGCGACTACTTGCTGGTCGCCCAGGACAAACCGCGCATCGAGCATTACCGCCGGCAGGCGGACGGGCAGTGGCTCTATTCCGCCGCCGACGGGCTGGAGGCTCGGATCGAAATCCCGACCATCGCCTGCACCCTGCATCTGGCCGAAGTCTATGACCGGGTCACGTTCCCCGATCCCGGCGAATCGCTCCATCCCGGTTGATTTTCCCTGTCGGAGTCCTTCTTCCACGACTTGAACCCTCGTCGGAATGCCGACCCAGCAACGACTGAACACCCGCTCAGCTTCGTAGCCGCCAGTTGCCGACCACACCCGCCACGCCCAGCACGACAAACAGCGGCAGCGTCCACTCCGGCATGCTGAAGCCAAGCAAGGTCCAATCCACCTTGGCGCACTCGCCGGAACCGGTCAGCACCTCGCGGATGGTTTCGTTCAACGGAAATGCTTGCAGCATGTATTCCAGGCTCGGCCCGCAGCGCGGCGCTTCCTCCGGCGGCAGATGCTGCAACCAAGCGTGTCGGGCGGCGATCCCAGCCCCAATGCCGGTGGCCAGCCCCACCAGCACGCCATAGATTTTCGCGCCCCAATCGCGCGGACCGTGTAGAGTCGCCACCAAAAACACCAGCCCAACCGCCAGCAGGGCCAGGCGCTGGAAAATACACAGCGGACACGGCTCGAACCCCAGATAGTGCTGGACGTAATAGGCAAAACCCAAGCCACCCGCGCAAATCAAAAACCCCAGCCCATTCAACGCCCGGCGGGATAACCATCCGCGCCGATCCGGGGCGATGGCGCTGATTATTCGCAAATCCTGCATGACACGCCCAATACACGTTGTTGTTGAAGACAGATCGGACCGGCTTACCGATCCGAATGACCCAGATTCCGCTCCGGTGCAATCCGGTCGCGCACTCTCTGCTTCACTTCCTTGGCCTCCGGAAACCGTCCCTCCTGCTGACGCGACCAGATCGGCTCGTCGCCGACCCGGATCTCGAACACTCCGCCGGTGCCGGGCCGCAACGCCACTTCACCCAACTCCTGTTCGAACGTGGTCAACAGCTCCTGCGCCAGCCAAGCGGCTCGTAGCAGCCAGCGGCATTGCGTGCAATAAGTGATGCTGACTCGTGGTTTTCGTTCCATGTCCGTCCACTCACAATCGGTCGAGATAAGCGATACCGCCCAACCGCCACATCTGCCGTTCGATCCAGCGCTGACGCTTGAGCACATAGGCCGAGGGCCGATCCACTTGGTAGCGCCGGGGGTTGGGCAGCACGGCCGCCAACCGCGCGGCTTCCCGGATGGTCAGCCCGGCGGCGGGCTTGTCGAAAAATCGCCGGCTGGCGGCCTCCGCCCCGAAGGTATATTCGCCGAACTCGGCGATGTTCAAATAGACTTCCAGAATCCGTTGCTTGGACCAGAACAACTCCAGCAATACCGTAAACCACGCTTCCAATCCCTTGCGGACCCAGTCGCGCCCCGACCATAGGAACAGATTCTTCGCCACCTGCTGGCTGAGGGTGCTGGCCCCGCGCGCCGGCTTGCCCGCTTCCAGATCGTCCAACACCTGCCGGATCTCGATCCAATCGAAGCCGTCATGCTCGGGAAAGCGCTGGTCTTCTCCGGCGATCACCGCCAGCGCCGCATAGGGCGAGATTTTTTCATACGGCATCCACTGGTGACGGATCGTCGCGCCATCGTTCCAGGCCGCCCGCAACCAATTCTGCGCCATGATGCTGGAAACCGGCGGCGGCATCCAGCGCAGGATCAGCACCAGAAACAGCGAGATCAGAACGAAAATCCACGCCGTCGTCCAGAGTCCCCTTCCGATTCGAGTCAACAGGCCACGTTTCGGTGGCGGCCGGGTGGCCGGTTTGACAGGGGCGCTCCACCCGCGCAACCATCTCTTCAGAAAATCCCCCACGCCACCCCCGAAGCCATGGTTTCGCCCAATTCCTCGCATTGTCGCAGAACTTCGGCGGTCAGCTCGCCGCGTGCGACGATCGGGTCGCAAACCGGCTTGAGCGGATAGCCGCGGGCGATGCGCTCGATGCTGGCCAGCGCCCCGGTCCCGTCGTTGCCGGCGCTAATAAAGACTGCGTAGGGCAGACCGCCGATCTTGCCTTGCGCGGGATAATAGGTGCGATCCAGGAAATTTTTCATCGCGCCGGACATGTAGCCGAAATTCTCCGGGGTGCCCAGCAGCAAGCCGTGTGCCCACAGCAAATCGTCCAGACCGGTGCGCAACGCCGTTTTCAAGCGGGTTTCCACATCCGCCACCCGCCGCGCGCCACAAGCCGCTGCCCGCGCCATCGCTCGGGTGTGGCCAGTTTGCGAATGGTAGACAATCAACAGATGACGGACAGCGGCATTCAGACAGGGTTTCCGGTCATCCACTTGCCGCGCCATGGGATTTCCGCTATGGTTGCGCGTCTTTTTCAGAGCAGATACGGTAGTAGCGAGAGGAATTATGTCGAAAGAAGACCATATCGAAATGGAAGGCACCGTGATCGATACCCTGCCCAACACCACGTTCAGGGTGCAACTGGAAAACGGTCACGTCGTCACGGCGCATATCTCCGGCCGGATGCGCAAACACTATATCCGCATCCTGACCGGCGACAAGGTGAAGGTGGAATTGACCCCCTATGACTTAACCAAAGGGCGCATCGTTTACCGCGGGCGCTAACAACACACAGTATTGCATCGTCAACTTCGGAACCCGGCACCCCGCACCGCCCGTTGTATCCCACCTAGGGTACCGCCTCTTCCTCGGCAATCTCCACCTGTAGATCGTCATCGCGAACGGTGACCATCACATGCCCGCCGTTGACCAGCCGGCCAAACAGCAGCTCCTCGGCCAAGCGGCGCTTGATGTTCTCCTGGATGATCCGCGCCATGGGCCGCGCGCCCATCTTGGGATCGTAACCATGCCGGGCCAGCCAATTCCGCCCGCCCTCATCCACTTCCAGCGTCACTTTCTTCGACTCCAACTGCGTCTCCAGCTCGATCAGGAATTTATCCACCACCTGCGCGATGGTGAGCGGTGTCAACCCCTTGAATTGGACGATGGCGTCCAAGCGGTTGCGGAACTCCGGAGAGAACAGTCGCTTGATGGCTTCCATACCGTCGCTGCTATGATCCTGCATGGTAAAGCCAATCGAGGGCCGGTCCATCAGTTCGGCTCCGGCATTGGTGGTCATCACGATAATGACGTTGCGGAAATCGGCCTTGCGGCCGTTATTGTCGGTCAGCGCGCCGTGATCCATCACCTGCAACAGCAGGTTGAACACGTCCGGATGCGCTTTTTCCACCTCGTCCAGCAAGAGCACCGCGTGTGGGTGCTTGAGAATGGCGTCGGTCAGCAAACCGCCCTGATCGAAGCCGACATAGCCCGGCGGCGCGCCGATTAGCCGCGACACCGTGTGCCGCTCCATGTACTCGCTCATGTCGAAGCGAATCAGTTCGATGCCCATGACCCGGGCGAGCTGACGAGTAACCTCGGTCTTGCCGACGCCGGTCGGACCGGCGAACAGGAAATTGCCGATCGGCTTCTGTTCGTTGCCCAACCCGGCGCGCGCCATCTTGATGGCGTTGGCCAGCATGTCGATGGCCTCGTCCTGGCCGAACACCACCAGTTTCAGATCCCGTTCCAGGTTGCGCAACACGTCCTTGTCCGAGGAGGACACGGTCTTGGGTGGGATGCGGGCGATCTTGGCGATGATCGTTTCGATGTCGCCGACGTTGATGACTTTCTTGCGCTTGGCGACCGGCAGCAGACGCTGGCTGGCGCCGGCCTCGTCGATCACGTCGATGGCCTTGTCCGGCAGGTGGCGGTCGTTGATATAACGCGCTGACAGATCCACCGCCGCGCGCAACGCCTTGTCCGCATACTTGACATCGTGGTGCTCTTCGAACCGGGTCTTCAGCCCACGCAGGATCTGGTAGGTCTCCTCGACCGACGGCTCGGTGACGTCGATCTTCTGGAAGCGTCGCGCCAGCGCCCGATCCTTCTCGAAGATGCCGCGATACTCCTGATAAGTGGTGGAGCCGATGCACTTCATCTCCCCGGAAGCCAGCATCGGCTTGATCAGGTTCGAAGCGTCCATTACTCCGCCGGAGGCCGCGCCGGCGCCGATGATGGTGTGGATCTCGTCGATGAACAGCACGGCATGCCGTTCCTTGCGCAGTTGCGCCAGGACCGACTTCAGCCGCTTCTCGAAATCGCCGCGATACTTGGTGCCAGCCACCACCGAGCCCAAATCCAGCGCGTAGATAGTGGCGTTGCGCAACACGTCCGGCACCTCGCCGTCGACAATCATTTTCGCCAACCCTTCGGCGATGGCGGTCTTGCCGACCCCGGCTTCACCGACGAACAGGGGGTTGTTCTTGCGCCGCCGGCACAGGATTTGAATGGTGCGTTCGATCTCGTCGCGCCGCCCGATCAGCGGATCGATGCGCCCCTGTCGCGCCAGTTCGTTCAGGTTGGCGGCAAAATTTTCCAGCGGCTTGGCGTTCTGGCTTTCGGAACCTTCCTCGCCCTGCGGCGGGGCGGCGTCCTGCTCGTCGGACACTTTTGAAATACCGTGCGAGATGAAGTTCACCACGTCCAGCCGGCTGATTTCCTGCTGCTTGAGGAAATAGACCGCCTGCGATTCCTGCTCGCCGAAAATAGCCACCAGCACGTTAGCGCCGGTCACCTCCTTGTTGCCGGAGGACTGGACATGCAGCACCGCCCGCTGCAACACTCGCTGGAACCCCAGGGTCGGTTGCGTCTCGCGCGGATCGTCGCTCCCCAGCAAGGGGGTGTGATCGCGAATGAACGCTTGCAAGTCCCGCTTTAGCTTGTCCACATGCGCCCCGCAGGCCCGCAACACTTCCGCCGCCGCGGGATTGTCCAGCAGGGCCAGCAGCAGGTGTTCCACGGTCATGAACTCATGGCGCCGGTCCCGTGCCTCGCGGAAAGCAAGATTGATGGAAAACTCCAGATCCTTGCTCAACATAACTCACACCTCGAATCGCGCTGGGTGGTTTCGAACTTAGGCTTCTTCCATGGTGCATAACAACGGATGCTGGTGCCGGCGGGAAAATTCGTTCACCTGCACCACCTTGGTTTCCGCAATTTCGTGAGTGAAGACGCCGCACACTCCCCGGCCTCGGGTATGAACGTGCAGCATCACCTGGGTTGCCTTTTCCCGGTTCATCCCGAAAAAGCGTTCCAGAATCCGCACCACGAACTCCATGGGAGTATAGTCATCGTTCAGCAGGATCACCTTAAACAGCGGCGGTCGCTTGAGTTCGGGCTTTGCCGGCTCCACCGCGAGGCCGCGGTCTTGATCGGGAGTTGACGAATATTCATTACTCATGGCATGCGCGTTGGATTTGGCGTAAGGACATACCCTTGCCTCCGGCGCACCACAACCGGTGCGTCGCCCTGCTCGCTGGCATTGGCTGACAGTTAGATAATACGCGGAACACAAGTTTCCTCAAGAGCCTTTCGCACGCAAAAAAACCAGAGGGCTTCCGCCACCGTGGAGAGAGTGCGATTATCCGCCGGGTGAGGCCGACAGGCACACGCCATCAAGTAAACATCGCGTGACCGAGGGTACGCACCACGATGCCCGCCGCCGCGCCCAGCACCGCCGGCCGCCAGACCCCGGCAACGCGCCGGCCCGCCGAAACGAGCACCGCGACACCCGCCAGATCGAGCGGATGGATCAAGAAACCGGCTCCGTGGTTGAGGGTGGCCACCGTCACGGCACCATTACGCAACATCTCGTCCATCACCCCCATCATCGCCGTGCCGCCGGCAATGTACTTGGTCAGCGTGGGCAGGATCATCGCCGGATCCCAATGCAGCATCGCCATGAGCGGAGCCAAGCCACGGGTGAGCGCATCGATCGCGCCGGTCAAGCGCAGCGCCATCACGACTACCAGGGCGAGCACCAGCATCGGGATCGATCCCACCGCGATCTTGAAGGCTTCCGCGCCGGCCCGATTGATCACGTCGAGCACACCCTTCCCGCTGTTCACCACCGCGTGGTGCAAGGCTTCGTCCAACACGCCTTCCTCGGCGGATAGATTCCGGCCGAACAGGTAGTAAGTCGCGGCGGCGGCCAGCAACCCACCGAGCAGCGACAGCCCAAGCGTCGTGCCGAAATCCAGTCCCATCGCCGTCATCGGGATCATGACATTGGCCTGGGCCATCGCCATCACCATCGCCAGCGTGGCGGCAATGTGACGATCCGAGGCACCGCGCTGTTCCATCATCGTCAGCGTCGCGACGGGCGCGGCGAAACTCACGAAACTGATTTGCAACGCGGCGAACACACCCAACCCGGTTAAACCAATCGGTTTGAGCAGCGGCGCAAGGCGATGCACGATCCAATCGAGCACGCCACGCGCTTCCAATAGGCGCATCAGCGACAACATCACAATCATTACCGGCAACAGCACGAACAGCGACAACTCCACCGCCGAGCGGCCAGCGCGTAGAATGACGTCAATCAAAATATCCATGGATTCAGTGGCTGCTCAATCGATTTGGAGCTGGAATGGACAACCTAACGGACTGTAAATCCTGCAAGTCCATGTGAGGTGTAATGTCATGAAGAGGCTGAAGATATTGAAGTGGAGGTGCGCTCGGAATATCTATTACTGGCTTCCATCGGGTCCAACGGTTCCAACGTACGCCACCGTTCATAATGATCAAGATTGGAGACTTGACTTTCGTCGAGAAAGGCATGCGCCAAGGCTTCAGCGTACTCAAACTCTTCTGGCGATAATATCTTCTTCGCTTGGTCGAGCATTCGCTCAAAACTCCATGGATACCGCTTGAAACCCTTTTGAATAAAGAATTTGAAATACCCTTCCCAGCGTTCCGTAGAGCGCTCCTGCATCCGCGAAACGAGCCAGAGCGAATAACAAATCTCGGCTATATTCCCCACATTAGATCGATCATATTGATCAGAATACTCAAAGGCAGAAACAAGTAACTGTTCTCCCTCCGATAATCGGGCGACCCCCACAAGAAACTGTCCGTAGTTACTGAGATGATTGGCGTGTTTTGGGTTGGCCTCCAACGCACGTTTGAAATAGGCCTCCGCCTCGTCCAGGTCGCCGCGTTTCCGCTCCAGGAAAATCGCGTAGTTGCCAAGAGTATTGGCGTGTTTTGGGTTGGCCTCCAGCGCACGTTTGAAATAGGCCTCCGCCTCATCCAGGTCGCCGCGTTTCCGCGCTAGGAAACCCGCGTAGTTGCCGAGATTGTTGGCGTGTTTCGGGTCAGCCTCCAACGCCCGTCGGTAATAGCTCTCCGCCCCGTCCAGGTCGCCGTGCTGATCCGCCAGGAAAATCGCGTAGTCGCTGAGGATACAGGCGTCATGCGGCGTGGCACTTACCATACGTTTATAGAACCGGTTAGCCAATTCAGGAGAACTACCCTCTAGTAGCTGAAGCAATGCACTGGTACCCCACTCCTTTTCGCCTAAAGGAAGATGATCCACGATAAACTCGATCACCCGCCACCCCACTGCATCACCGAGAATATTGTTCAGCGTGATCTGCTCTTGGCTTAATTCACCTACTGCTTTGCCTCTTAAAAATTGCCAGTCATCCATCCCCAAATCGAAGACAAGCTCACACAGTACCGACCTTCCACCCTCCAAACGCACCATGCGCCGTAGATCGCGTAAAGCGGCCGCATAATCCTTACTCCGAAGTGTGTCCTTGATCCTTCGCAACAGCATTCGTGCATTATGCCCTAGCGCCTCAAGCATACTTCGCTCAATGGCGCGATAAGCCTCGAACAAATAGCCCCGGCGCCGCCTGAAGATATGCGGCTCTTCGGTAAGCGCGAGTTGCGGGTGGTAGGGAATCTGTAATGAAAGATCGACCTTAGCCCCCCAAGCCGCTTCAAAGGATGCCTTTGCCATTGCCTCTCGCTGATCCAGAAGCGCATCTTCTCCATTGGGAACTGGACTGAGAATGATTTGGAACCGTTTCTCGCCGGCCGTCGCCACTCGCAATGTCTTCAGAAACTCGCAAGTCCCTTCAATATTCTGGCGGTTCAAACCGCTCAGAATCATGAGATAGTCGGCCAAATCACGAGTACAGATACCCGCCTCGTCGGAAAAACCGGTTCGGCTATCCACAAGAACGTAATCATACAAATCCGCTTCCACGAGCTTCTGTTTGAAGACGCGGATCAGCGGTTCGCCCAAGCCTTCTTGATATAGCTCACGCAAATTCAATGCATCGAAACGCTGTGCGTAATCGCTATCGAATTTGCCCGCCGGCATAATGTGGAGCGAACCATCCTTGAATTCACGAAGTTCTTCGGGAAGATGGTAGGGCTGAGTGTACCGCTCGGCGATCTCGTTAGCGGACAGGATAAACAAGTCCGCCGCCTCTCCACGCTCCTTGGCATCGCTCAGCAAATCCACGAATCCAAGCTGTAGCGGGCGCACCCTCGGCTGCTGCTGCTCCGGCGAAATATCGGGCGCATTCGGGTCAAGATAGGAAAGCCCAGGGGCTTCCAGATCAAGATCGAGGACCAGCACACGAAAACCTCGCCCAGCCAGAATACCGGCGGTGTTGATGAGTGCCATGCTACGTCCGACCCCTCCTTTGAAGGAGTAAAACGTGACGAACGCAGCCTTGGGTTTTGCTTCGCTCATGTCTCAGGCAGCTTCGCAGAGCTTTGGAGTATGGGTTCTTGGGGCAACTTCTGGGCCAAGGGATTTTCGCAAGGCAGCCCAAAGCCCTGGGTTAGCCTCAGGACCATGAGGCGCTATCTTGGAGTTCGCCCATGCCCGCACGGGATCCACAAAGCGCGAACCGCACCGTGTCAAGACGGCCTGAACATCCTGGACGAATCGGTGGCGCTGCTTCGGTGGGAGATCGTCCCAAGCAAGATCGAGCTTGAGCGCGGCGGCCTGCCCGGCACGCTCGGTATCGGGCATTTTCGGCAATACTTCAATGGCGCATGCGGGATTGATCGCGAGTATGCCGGACAGAACTAAACCCGCATATTGTTCGGGATCCTGCCTGAAAATACGCACCCAAAACTCCGCTGGCTGAGGCGGTGACATATCGACCAGCGCCGCCAATACTGCAAGCCGGATTTCAGTGGAAATCTGGCTCACATCAGGGAAATGCTCAGCCAGTCGAGCCAGCATTTGTACCGCTTCGGGATCTCTGAAGGCCGAAACCAGCGCAAGCAGTTCCTCCAAGTAGGCGGTTTCTCCCTGTCCATCCGCACAGAATCGACGAACCAGTTGCAGAGCCCCTTCTCTCAAAGAATCGCGGGTCGCGGGTTTCAGGGTCTTTTCCAACCGTAGAATACCCAAGTGAGGAAACTCATCCCTCGTGAGCAGCGGTAACGGTTCCTGGCCGTGTAGCGCCCGCTCAAGCCAACGGCGGATCTTCTCATGATTCAGATCATCAACAGACACCGGTGCATTCATCGCAATAGAGCCTACGCTTGGATAACGTGGAAAGGCAGCCGCAATCCCCGACTGGTCGTTTCAGGCATGACGACTTCGGGCTGGGGCTCAAGCTTATCGGGATTGGGGGACAACGGTTCAGTCAGTCCCCAAGGGGCATCGGCCTCGGGTCGCGGTCGATAGTATGGATAATCCTCAGCATCGGCCACAGTCGGACGATGCAGCGGCGGCGAACCGGAATCGGCATGATTCCAGGCGAGGATGACCAAAGTGTTGCTCGACGTATAAGGCCCCAAACCGAGCGCCGTGCAAATGCCATGCTGTGTTCGGGGCAACCGATCAAACGGATTCGCCTTGGCATCGACTGGGTTAAAAGTGGCCCAGACCAAATAATCGCCCAAAAGAGCTTCCCGCAGAAAGGTTTCGAACCCATCAGGATCGATCGAACCCGAGTATTTGAGGAGCAACTTCTTGGCTTGTTCCTTCGTGAGATCGCCATGGGAAGCCCTTGCGATGGCAGCGGCATGATGATCCAGCCCCTTGGCCCGACCGAGCGTCGCCGGACAATCCGCGGCAGGAATTACACGCCCTTTCCGTTTATGCGCCCGACAAGCCGTCTGCCAAGCACTGAGCGGCAAATCACCACTGGCAAGTTGCGCGGCGAACACCTCCAACAGACTCGTAAAATCAGCAGTCGAAAGGGCCGTTTCATCGGCGATATTTCGACTGACTTGGCAATGTGTGCTACCCGTCAACCCAGCGGTGAACACCTCTTCCACCGCTTGCCGGGCATGATCAGTCAAGTCAGCTAAAGCACGTTGGTAGGCGGAAAGCGGCATAAAATGAAGCACAGCCTTTAAGGCAATGAGTTACTTGATTTTTTTCAGTATAGATTGACAGTCTGGATTTCAACAGACGACCGAAGCGGTCTCACGATCATCGACCGCGTATTGAACAGCAAAAAACGGTGTCCGGTTTCCCGAACACCGCTTCATACCAAACACCGACCGAATCAGATCAATCCATCGCCTCGTACAGCGGCAGGGTCAGGAACTCAGGATAATCCGGCGACAGGCTCATCGTCTCGAAGATGCCGGCCGCCTGATCGTAGGTCGCGGTGTCCTCGCCCTGGGCGGTGACGGTGGTTTTCACTTTAGCCAATTCCTCGGGGATCAGCGCGCGCACCATGTCGGCGGTGACCTTGCGGCCATCGTCCAAAATCCCCTTCGGGCTGACCACCCACTGCCACACCTGCGAGCGGGAAATCTCGGCGGTGGCGGCATCCTCCATCAAGTTATGGATCGGCACGCAACCGTTGCCGGCCAGCCAAGAGCCCAAGTAGTGAATGCCGACGTTGATGTTGTTGCGCAAACCGGCTTCGGTGATGGGCTGCTCGGGTTGAAAGTCCAGGAAATTCCTGGCCGTGAACACCTCGTCCCGCTGCTTTTCCCACTGGTTGGGCTGGTCGCCCAGCACCTTAACGAATTCTTCGTGGGCGATGGGCACCAGACCGGGATGCGCCACCCAACCGCCGTCGAAACCGTCGTTGGCGTCGCGGGTCTTGTCGTGGCGGATACCGGCCAGTGCTTTCTCGTTGGCGACGGGGTCGTCCTTGATCGGAATCAGCGCCGACATGCCGCCCATCGCCGGCGCACCGCGCTTGTGGCAGATCTTGACTAATTGCAGGGCATAGGAGCGCATGAACGGCACTTCCATGGTGATCGCACCGCGATTGGCCAGGCAAAAATTTTTGTTTTTCTTGAACTTTTTGATACAGGAAAAAATGTAATCCCAACGCCCGGCGTTCAGACCGGCGGAATGCTCGCGCAGTTCGTAGAGGATCTCTTCCATCTCGAAGGTGGCAAGAATGGTTTCGACCAATACGGTGGCCTTAATGGTCCCCTGCGGAATGCCCAACTCGTTTTGCGCCATCACGAAGATGTCGTTCCACAGCCGCGCTTCGAGGTGGCTTTCCATCTTCGGCAGGTAATAGAACGGGCCGGCGCCGCGAGCGATCTGCTCCTTGGCATTGTGGAAAAACACCAGGCCGAAATCGAAAATGCCGCCGGAAACGCGCTGGCCATCGACCGTCACATGTTTCTCATCCAGGTGCCAGCCACGCGGCCGGATTTGCAGCGTGGCGATCCGGTCGTTGAGCTTGTATTCCTTGCCCGCTTCATTGACGAAGCTGAGTTTGCGGCGGATCGCATCGACCAGATTCACCTGACCCTGAATCTGGTTGTACCAGTTGGGACTGTTGGAATCCTCGAAGTCGGTCATGTAGGAATCGGCGCCGGAATTATAGGCGTTGATGATCATCTTGCGCTCGACCGGACCGGTGATTTCGGTGCGGCGGCACTCCAGCGCCTTCGGCAGCGGCGCGACCTTCCAGTCGCCCTCGCGGATGTGCTGGGTTTCCGGCAGGAAATCGGGCATCTCGCCGGCGTCGATGCGCGCCTGGCGCTCGACGCGGGCTTTCAACAACTCTTGGCGGCGCGACTCAAAGGCGCGATGCAGCTTGGCCACCAGCGCCAAGGCGTCGTGAGTGAGAACCTCGTCGAAACGGGGATGAAGTGGGGCGTTCACTTGTACGCCAGCAGGCAGGTTCAGCTTCATGGCTACTCCTGGGAAGGACATTCGTTAAATGAAAATGAGCGGGCATCATTTTATCGCGGTTTCCAAGACAAAAACCCGGAGGGTTCGCCTCCGGGTTGTCGTCCATCGCTGGGTTCCGTCAGCGCTCACCGGCGACTGGCGGAACCGGACCCGCTCAGTGGAATTGCTCTTCTTCGGTGGAACCGGTCAGCGCGGTCACCGAGGAGACGCCGCCCTGAATCACGGTGGTCATGTCGTCGAAGTAGCCGGTGCCCACCTCCTGCTGATGGGATACGAAGGTGTAGCCACGGTCGCGGGCGGCGAACTCGGGTTCCTGCACCTTCTCGACGTAGGCGGACATGCCGCGTTTCACATAGTCCTGCGCCAGATCGAACATGTGGTACCACATGTTGTGAATGCCGGCCAGGGTGATGAATTGATACTTGTAGCCCATCGCGCCCAGCTCGCGCTGGAACTTGGCGATGGTGGCGTCGTCCAGGTTTTTCTTCCAGTTGAACGAAGGCGAGCAGTTGTAGGCCAGCAGCTTGCCGGGGAAGCGGTCGCGGATCGCCTCGGCGAATTTCTTGGCGAAATTCAGATCCGGCGTGCCGGTCTCGCACCACACCATGTCGGCGTAGGGCGCGTAGGCCAAACCGCGGGAAATCGCCTGTTCCAAGCCCTTGCGGGTCTTGTAGAAGCCTTCCACGGTGCGCTCGCCGGTGCAGAACGGCTTGTCGTTTTCGTCGCAATCGCTGGTCAACAGATCGGCCGCTTCAGCGTCGGTGCGGGCCAGAATGATGGTGGGCACGCCGTACACATCGGCCGCCAGCCGGGCGGCGATCAATTTCTGCACCGCTTCCTGGCTCGGCACCAGCACCTTGCCGCCCATGTGGCCGCACTTCTTGACCGAGGCCAGTTGATCCTCGAAATGCACGCCGCCCGCCCCGGCGCGAATCATCGATTTCATCAACTCGTGAGCGTTCAGCACGCCGCCAAACCCGGCTTCGGCGTCGCCGACGATGGGCAGGAAGTAGTCCACGAAATCCTTGTGGCCCGGATGAATGCCCCGAGCGCATTGAATTTCATCGGCGCGCTTGAAAGAGTTGTTGATGCGCTCGACCACCGCCGGCACCGAGTTGACCGGATACAGCGACTGGTCGGGATACATGGACATATATGTGTTGTTGTCGGCGGCGACCTGCCAGCCGGACAGGTAGATGGCCTTGATGCCGGCCTTGGCCTGCTGCATCGCCTGCCCGCCGGTCAGCGCGCCCAGACAGTTGACGTAGGGTTCGTTGTTGATCAGGCGCCACAGTTGCTCGGCTCCCCGTTGCGCCAGGCTGTACTCGACCGGTACGTTGCCGCGCAACCGCACGACATCCTCGGCGGTGTAGCCGCGCGTGATGCCCTTCCAGCGGGGATTTTCGGCCCAGTCATTCTTTAGTTGCTCAACGCTGAGGTACGCCATGTGCAGATCCTCTTTGGGGTTACGGGCTTGGTTTGATGTCGGGCGAAGCGGCCGCAAAAAACGCCTCGGACTTGCCGCAAGACGCGGCGCGATCGTCACAATCTCGCTTGGTTTTCGAATTGGGAAATCAAGCGCACAACAAGTAATTTCAATTATTCTAATGTGGCTATGCAGCATTTTACAAGCGGATTACAACGACTCGGCGGTTCGTCCTTCACGAAAAGCACCGCGGCGACGCGGGTTCCCTCGGCTTGCTAGAATCTAGCGATTATCGATATTCGATGCTCCTCTCCCCGACCGCCCGGAACGACCGCGATGCAAGAATCTCCGACTGGACCCCATGACCTGATCGCCGATATCGGCGGGACCAACGCCCGTTTTGCTCGGGTCGACGCTCATCGGCGGATTTACGCCGAGCAAATCTTGGCTTGCGCCGACTTTACCGGTCTGACCGCCGCCGCCACGGCGTATCTGCAAGCGACCGGAGGACCGCGCCCGACCCGTGCGGCCATCGCGGTCGCCACGCCGATCACCGGCGACTGGATTCAATTCACTAATAGTCACTGGTCGTTCTCGACGGAAACCGCGCGGCGGGAGCTAGGATTGAAACAATTGCTAATCCTGAACGACTTCACCGCCTTTGCGCTGTCGTTGCCGCTACTAGGCGCGGAAGAACGCCGAGCGGTCGGTGGTGGCGCGGCGATTGCCGGCGCCCCCATCGGTTTGATCGGAGCCGGCACCGGCCTGGGTGTGTCGGGCCTGGTATGGTCCGGTGATCGCTGGCTCCCTTTGCAGACCGAAGGCGGTCACGTCACCTTCGCTCCAACCGACAAGCGGGAATGGGCCATCGGCCAAGTTCTGTACCGACGGTTCGGCCACGTCTCGCCGGAACGGCTGCTGTCCGGGCCGGGGTTGGTGAATCTCTATACCGCGCTGGCGGAACTGGAAGGCTGGCCGGCGGAAAATCTGACACCCGCCGACATCACCGAGCGTGCTTTGGCCGGTACCTGCCCGCACAGTACAGAGGTGCTGGATCTGTTCTGCGGGGCGCTGGGCACGGCGGCGGGCAACCTGGCGATCACGCTCGGCGCGCGGGGCGGGGTGTATATCGGCGGCGGCATCGTGCCGCGTCTGGGCGATTTCTTCGACCGGTCGATGTTTCGGAGCCGCTTTGAGGCCAAGGGTCGGTTCAGCGCGTATCTGGCGGCCATCCCGACCTGGGTGATCACCGCCGCCAATCCGGCCCTGCGCGGCGTGGCGGCGGCCCTGACCTGAGCGCTTCAAGCCGCCGAGTACTCATCCGTGTACAACTCGTTGACCTTGGCGGCCATGATGAAGTCGTTTTCGTGCAAGCCGCCGATCTTGTGGGTGTAAAACAGCACGCTGGCGTATCCCCAGCCGAAACCGATGTCCGGATGATGCCCCTCGCTCTCGGCCAAATCGCCGACCCGGTTGACAAAAGCCAGAGCGGCGGCAAAGGTCTTGAATTCGAAGCGCCGCTCCAACCGGGCGCCATCGTCCAACAGCCGCCAGCCGGACGCTTGCGGCAATAGCGTCTCGGCTTCGCCGTGCGTAAGAGGGGAAACTCCACCTTGACAGGGTGTGCAGGTCTTCTGGGACAGATCCATCATGCACCTCGCTTGCTGGTTTATCGGCAATCCGCATCTGGCGTTTTAGAACGGCGAAACCTGGAAAAGTCCGCCAGAACGGGGCGTTTCGCTTTATACTGATCGTTAAGTATTGACCGAAATGAGGAAACCCGCATGCGCTACTCGTCCACTCTGGTTCTTGGCGCAATGTTGGCGGCCGGCGTTGTCTTCGCTCGACCGCAGCCCGCGGTCGACGAGCAACCGGATGTCGGCGCCGAGGTGGAAGTCAGCCGCACCGCCGCGCAGCAGTTCGGCGGCGCTCTGAAGGAAGCGCTGCAACAAGCCATCAAGACCGGCGGCCCGGCCAATGGCGTCGCAATCTGCCACGACCAGGCGGGGAAAATCGCCGCCGATCTTGGCGCGAAACTGGATATGATCGTCGGTCGGACCAGCCTCAAGATCCGTAATCCCGGCAACGCCCCCGACAACTGGGAGCTGGCCGTGCTCAAGCAGTTCGAGGCTCGCAAGGCTCAAGGCGAGCCGGCCGGCAAACTGGAGTTCTTCGCGGTCATCGAGGACGACCAGGGCCAGAAAACCTTCCGTTACATGAAGGCGATACCCACCGCCTCGCTATGCCTGGCCTGTCATGGCGACAAACTCGATCCCGAGGTGGACGCCAAGCTGAAAACGCTGTACCCGAACGACACCGCCCGCGGTTTCAAGGAGGGCGACTTGCGCGGGGCGTTCACCATCGCCAAGCCGCTGCCGTAGAGGAGAGACCACATGAATCTGGAATGGACCCCACATCTGACCGTGGCCACCGTCATCGAGCGCGACGGACGCTTTCTGCTGGTGGAGGAATACGCCGACGGCGAGGAACTGGTTTACAACCAACCCGCCGGCCATCTGGACGAGCACGAAACGCTGGCGGCGGCGGCCATCCGGGAAACCCTGGAGGAAACCGCCTGGGAAGTTCGGGTCGAGGCTATCGTCGGACTGTATTACTGGACCTACCCCAAGGGTCATACCTTCGTCCGCACCTGTTTTGCCGGCGCCGCCCTGCACCACCATCCCGACCAGCCGCTGGATCATGGCATCCAGCGAGCGCTTTGGCTGAACCGCGATGAAATCGCGGCGCTGGGGCCAAAGTTGCGCAGTCCGATGGTGCTGCGCTGCATCGACGATTATCTGGCCGGCAGACGCTATCCGCTGGATTTATTCGGCTATCTCTGAAACACCCAACCGTCGTTACGGCACCGATTCAACATCTGGCGGACTCCCGTCGACCCGCTAGCGCCTCGCTTCCCTCAGACGATGACAGCCCGAACCGATCAAAATTTTTCCCAGCCCGGCGGCAATCTGCTCCGTGCCAAGCGGCGCATGGAGAAACTGAACCGCCAACGGCTGCGCCTGTTGCCGCGCGCCCTCTTGCTCGGCGTGCTTTCGGGCCTGATGGCGGTGGCCTTCGCGAAAGCCATGGATGCCGGCGACGCGCTGCGGCTGGCCCTCCTCGACTTTGCCAGTCGCTTCGATCGATGGGGAGCGGCCCTGTCCGTTGCGTTTTCGGTCGTCACCGTCAGCTTGGCGGTTTGGCTGGTCCGAACTTTTGCTCCGGCCGCCGCCGGCAGCGGCATTCCCCACCTCAAGGGCGTTTTACTCGGGTATCGCTCGATGGTCTGGCACCGGGTGCTGTGGGTAAAATTCGTCGGGGGCGTGATCGGCGTCACCGGCGGCCTCACCCTGGGACGAGAAGGCCCCACCGTGCAAATGGGCGGCGCGCTGGGGCAGATGCTGGGCAGCCGCTCCCACAGCGACACCCTGGAACAGCGCTCGCTGATCGCCGCCGGCGCCGGCGCCGGGCTATCGGCCATCTTCAACGCGCCACTGGCGGGCGTGGTCTTCGTTCTGGAGGAATTGCAAGGAAACTTCACCTCGCTGGTGTTTTTCGCCGCGCTCATCGCCTCCATGACCGCCGACGTGCTGTCGCGCGGGCTCATGGGCCAGCATCCGATATTCCACGTCACGGTCACCGCCATTCCCGATCTGGCCAGCCTGCCGCTGTTCCTGGCCCTAGGTATCTTGGCCGGCGTCCTCGGCGTCCTGTTCAACCGGACGCTGATGGCCACGCAGCGCTTGACCGATGTCCGAAGCCCAAGGCTGCTGGCAGGCAAATGGATCTCCTGGGGGGTGATCATCGGCCTGACCGGCTGGTGGATGCCGGAGATCTGCGGGGGAGGCCAGCCACTGGTGGAACGGATTTTGAGCGGGCGCGAATACATCGATCTCTGGACGGTGGCCCTGCTGTTCGGCTTGCGCTTCCTGCTGACGATGGGCAGCTACGGCACCGGCGCGGCCGGCGGCATCTTCGCGCCGCTGTTGGTGCTGGGCGCGCTGCTGGGCTTGGGGATCGGCGAACTGGGGCGCGAGTGGTTCCCGCTGGTCGCGCCGGAACCGCTGACGGTCGCGGTCGCCGGCATGGCCGCCTATTTCACCGCCATCGTCCGCGCGCCGCTCACCGGCATCGTGCTGATCGTCGAAATGACCGGTAACTATTCCCTGATCCTGCCACTGTTCACCGCCTGCTTCTCGGCCTATGTCATCGCCGAATGGTGGCCGGACGTACCGATCTACGAGGCGCTGCTGGAGCGCGATCTCGAAAAAGACTCGGCGTCGAGCTGAGCGGTGGTTGAAGGGCGAGAGGGTCCATGCCTGTTTTTCGGACTGGTAGACCCCCAGACAAGCCTCCTTGACCGAAGGCCATCGGGCAATGCCTCAGTGGCGCCGGCTGGAATGACCGTTCCGGTTTGGCAGACAGGCGCGGATGACGATCCGCGCTGGCGCGGCAATCTTTGCAAAAGTTGGCAAGATCGGGCAATGTCAATAAAAATTAAGAGAAGGGCTTGGCAATATTCGGCCCCCTTGGCGCTACTCGCTTCGAATCGGCGGCTCCAATCGCGTAAATCCGTTCTCAACCCACCCCCAAGGAGTACATTCATGGATCATCCATCCTTCCCGCGTTGCCTGTTGGCCGTGGCTCTGGCTGGCGGACTGAGCCTGAGCGGCTTGGCTGGCGCTGCCGATACCATCAAGATCGGCGTTGCCGGTCCGATGACCGGCGGCTACGCAGCGTTCGGCGAGCAATTCTGGCGCGGCGCCAGCCAAGCGGCCGAGGACATCAACGCCGCCGGTGGCATCAATGGCAAGCAGATCGAGCTGGTCAAGGGCGATGACGCCTGCGAACCCAAACAAGCGACGGCGGTCGCCAACCGCTTATTGGACCAAGATAAGGTGGCGGCGGTAGTTGGCCACTTCTGTTCGTCCTCGACCATCCCGGCTTCCGAAGTCTATGCCGACGCTGGCGTCCTGGTGATCACCCCCGGCTCCACCAACCCCAAAGTGACCGAGCGCGGTTTGGTGACGGTATTTCGTATGTGTGGTCGCGACGATCAGCAGGGGCCACTGGCCGCCGATTTCATCGTCAAGGAACTCAAGGCCAAGAAAATCGCCGTGGTGCATGACAAGGACACCTACGGCCAAGGCATCGCTGACGCCATGCGCGATCGGCTGAAAGAGTTGAAGGCCGATAACCGGGTGGTGCTGTACGAGGGACTGACCCGCGGCGAGAAGGACTTCAACGCCTTGGTGACCAAGATTAAGGCATCGGGCGCCGATACCGTGTATTTTGGCGGCCTGTACAACGAAGCGGGCCCGTTGCTGCGGCAATTGCGTGAGCAGGGATTGAAAGTCAACTTTCTCTCCGGTGACGGCAGTCTGGACCCGGCCATCGTCACCGCCGCCGGCGGCCCGCAGTTCGTCGAAGGCGCCTACATGACCTCGGTCCGCGAGGCGCGCAACATCCCTGCCAGCCAAGCCGTCGTCAAAAAGATGAAGGATGCCGGTTTTGACCCGTCCGGCTTCACGTTGTACGCCTATGCTTCGCTGCAAGCCATTGCCGACAGCATGAAAGGCGCCAAGACCAGCGACGGCGCGAAGCTCGCCAAATGGCTCAAATCCCACACCGTGCCAACCGTGCTTGGCCCGAAGAGTTGGGACGGCAAGGGCGACCTCAAGGACACCAGCTTCTCGTTGTTCGTCTGGGAACCGGACGGAACCTATAAGGAAATGCGGAAGTAATTCTTTTCTCCCGGCCCTCCCTCCCCACGAGGGAGGGTCGCCGCCCTTTCCCATCCTTCATCCGGTAGTCCGATCCACATGGACTGGCATATTCTCGCCCAACAATTGGTCAACGGCCTGACGCTCGGCTCCATTTACGGCCTGATCGCCATCGGCTACACCATGGTGTACGGCATCGTGGGCATGATCAACTTCGCCCACGGCGATGTGTACATGATCTCGGCGTATGTGACCGCGATCTGCCTGGCTGTCTTGTTCTCCTTCGGCATCGACTCGTTGCCCTTCGCCCTGCTGGCAACTTTAGCGACCACCATGCTGATCACCGCCGCTTACGGCTGGACCATCGAGCGCATCGCTTACCGTCCCCTACGCGGCGCGCCTCGCTTGGCGCCGCTGATTTCCGCTATCGGCATGTCGTTGGTGCTGCAAAACGGGGTGCAATTAAGTCAGGGCGCCAAAACTCAGGGGGTGCCGAGTCTGATCCCGGCCACGCTGCGTTTCGGCGAAGGGAATGACTTCGTGCAGATCACCCTGGTGCAATGCATGATTGTCGTGGTCTCCCTGACCAGCATGGCGGCGCTAACCTGGCTGATCCAGCGCACCTCGTTGGGCCGGCAATGCCGCGCGACGCAGCAGGATCGGCGGATGGCGGCGATTCTCGGCATTGACACCGATCGGATCATTTCCACGGTATTCGTTATCGGCGCGGCCATGGCGGCGATCGCCGGGGTGCTGGTCACCTTGAATTACGGCTCCTTCGATTTCTACATTGGCTTCGTCACTGGCATCAAGGCCTTCACCGCCGCGGTGCTGGGCGGCATCGGCTCGCTGCCGGGCGCGATGCTGGGCGGTCTGATTCTCGGCTTGTCGGAGGCGCTGTTCTCCGGCATGGTCAACACCGATTACAAGGATGTGTTCGCCTTCTCGCTGCTGGTGTTGGTGCTGATCTTCCGCCCCACCGGCTTGCTCGGTAAACCGGAAGTGGAGAAGGTGTGATGCCGTCCACCGCTGCTTCGCCCGCTACCCGCGGGGTTCGCTGGAATCCGGTTTTCCGCCAAGCCGTCCTGGAAGCGACGGCCGCTTTCGCGCTGGCGCTCTTGCTGTTGGGCCCCATCGTCGGTCTGGTGTTGGACGGCTATGAAGTCAAGAACGAATTGCAACGCCCGTTGCTGATCGCCGCGATCATCGCCGTGGGCCGATTCCTGGTTACATTGGCGATGCATACGCCGACCGGGCAGGCCGCGCTCGAACGGTTTAACGCCCGCCGCCGCCAACCGGGCATCCTGGTGGTCAGCATCTCGGAAAACAACCGGCAGCGCTGGTGGCTGCTGGTCATTGTCGCTCTCGCTCTGAGCCTACCGTTTCTGGCCAGCAAATATTGGCTGACCGTGTTGATCCAGGCGATGATCTATGTGCTGCTGGGTTTGGGGCTGAATATCGTGGTCGGGCTGGCCGGCCTGCTCGATCTCGGCTACGTTGCTTTCTACGCCGTTGGTGCATACGGATTGGCCTTGGGCGCGCAATATCTCGACTTGGGCTTTTGGAGCGCGCTACCGCTGGCGGCGATGCTGGCGGCGTTGTTTGGCGGCATACTCGGCTTCCCCGTGCTGCGGATGCATGGCGACTACCTGGCGATCGTTACCTTGGGCTTCGGCGAGATTATCCGCCTGGTGCTGAACAACTGGCTGGAGTTCACCGGCGGCCCTAACGGCATCTCCGCTCCGCCCCCCCAACTGTTCGGCCTGGAATTCACCCGCACCGCCAAAGACGGCGGGATGTCCTTTCACGAATATTTCCAGATCAGCTACGATCCACTGCACCGCTTTATCTTCATCTACCTGGCGCTGTTCCTGATCGTCTGTCTAATGGTGGTCGTGGTCACCCGTCTGCGCGACATGCCGGTGGGCCGGGCCTGGGAGGCATTGCGCGAGGACGAAATCGCCTGCCGCGCCTTGGGCATCAATCATGTTCTGGTCAAACTGTCGGCTTTCATGATGGGCGCCATGGTTGGCGGTATCGCTGGTGTGTTCTTCGCTACGTATCAGGGTTTCATCAATCCGATGTCGTTCAACTTCTTCGAATCGGCATTGATCGTCGCCATCGTGGTGCTGGGCGGACTGGGCTCCACCACCGGGGTGATTGTGGCGGCGCTGGTACTGACCGTTTTGCCCGAACTGCTGCGCGCCTTTGCCGACTATCGGGTATTTACTTTCGGCGTGTTGATGGTGTCGATGATGATCTGGCGGCCACGTGGCTTGATTCGCCCAAGGCGGCGTGCTTTCGAGGTCAAGGGCTTGTGTCCATGACGACCGATCCAATCCATCCGCCGTTATTGGAAGTGACCGGATTAACCATGCGCTTTGGCGGCATCCTGGCCCTCAACGATGTTAGCTTCGAGGTCAAGCGTGGCTCCATCTCCGCCTTGATTGGTCCCAATGGCGCTGGCAAGACAACGGTATTCAATTGCCTGACGGGCTTTTATAAAGCGACCGAAGGCCAAATCGCGCTGCATACCTCCCGCGCCGCCATCGATTTGATTAACATTCTTGGCCAGCCATTCCGGGCTAGCGATTTCGTCAATCCGGCGGCTTTTGCCGACCGGTTATATTACAAAGTGTTCGGCGGAACCCACCGAGTGACGCGGGCTGGAGTCGCGCGTACTTTTCAGAACGTGCGCTTGTTCAAGGAAATGACCGCGATCGAGAACCTGCTGGTCGCCCAGCACTTGCAACTCAATCGCAACCTGGTGGCGGGCCTGTTGCAAACCGCCGCTTATCGTCAGTCGGAGCGCGATGCGCTGGAGCGTGCGTATGCCTGGCTCAAGGTGTTTGGGCTCGCGGAAGACGCCAATCGATTGGCGGGAGAGTTGCCCTATGGTCACCAACGTCGGCTGGAAATCGCTCGGGCCATGTGTACCGGTCCCCGGTTGCTGTGTCTCGACGAGCCGGCGGCCGGATTGAATCCGCGTGAAACGACGGAACTCAGTGAGCTGATTCGTCGGCTACGCGACGAGCATGGGGTCACGATCCTGCTGATCGAACATGACATGGGTCTGGTGATGGGTCTGTCGGAGCATATTGTGGTGTTGGATTATGGCGAGGTGATCGCCGACGGTGATCCGCGCACCGTGGCTCATCATCCAGCCGTGCTGGCGGCCTATCTTGGAACCGAAGCGGTAAACGACGATGCGTCATAGCGAGCCGTTGTTGCAAATCCATGAGCTGGACGCCCGCTATGGCCCGATTCAGGCACTGTGCCAAGTCTCCTTGTTCATTGATTCCGGCGAGATCGTGACTCTGATCGGCGCCAATGGGGCGGGCAAATCGACCTTGTTGATGAGCCTGTTTGGCGATCCGCGGCCTGCCGGGGGCTGGATTCGCTACCAGGGCCGCGACATCACGGGTCTGCCGACCCACGAGATCGCCAAGATGGGTATCGCGCAGGCCCCGGAAGGACGGCGGATCTTTGCGGCGATGAGCGTCGAGGAAAACCTGCTGATGGGTGCGATTCCAGTTGGGATGGATCGCATGGATGCCGACCTGATCAATGTGTTCGAACTGTTCCCCCGACTCAAGGAACGGCGCAATCAACGGGCCGGCACGCTCTCCGGCGGCGAGCAGCAGATGCTGGCGATTGGCCGGGCGTTGATGAGCCGGCCTCGCCTGCTGCTGTTGGATGAACCCAGTTTGGGATTGGCGCCGTTGATGGTGCAGCGCATTTTTGCCACGATCCGGGAAATTCGCGATAGCGGCGCGACCATTTTTCTGGTGGAGCAGAATGCGCATCATGCGCTGAAACTGGCCCAGCGTGGCTATGTGCTGGTGAACGGCGAAATTCGTCTATCGGGAACCGGAGAGGAGCTACTGGCTGATCCCGAGGTGCGGCGGGCGTATTTGGGTGGGCAAGGCTGAAAGAGCGATCCTGGCTACAGCGACCCCTTCGCCTCCCAGGATGGAGTGATGATCTGTTCGGAACGCTTGCGACAGACCATTTCGAGCTCCTTCAGAATGGTCTCCATGCCGATCAGCCGGTCCAGGATGGTGCGGATCTCGCGCAGGGTAAAGATCACATCGACATCCATTTCCAGGTACTTCTGCCGCTCGCTGCGCTCCGCCTGCTCGATGGCCCCCTGAATGCTTTCTCCCTTGTTTACCTCGGTGCCCAGCAGACGGATAAAGACCCGGAGTTTTTCGCGTTGCTGAGCCATCCATTCGTTGTACTGATACAGCAGCTCGTAGCCGTCCTCGACCGAGTAGGCCTTGTAGCGGAATTTAAGCTTGAGATCGTCGAAGGTATTGTGGCGGAAGACTCGCCCTTCCTTCCAGTCATCGATAGTCTGCTTGAATTCGATCGGTAGAAAATCCACCCCGGCCTGGATACGGTTCTTGATGAACTCCAACTCCTGCGCCTCCCTTTCCACCTTCTCGGCGGTGGTGCGCACCTGCTGACGGATCGCTTCGGCCCGGGTGTAGGTCTTTTTCGGCGCCCTGCCCGGTTTGGCGGCAACGGTAGCGGCCAATCGGCTGCCTTCGCGTTCCGCGTCCAACCATTCGGTGATGGCATCCTCGACGGCGCGCATCCGCGCCTCGACTTCCTCGGATTCCCGCCGCTCCACCGTGGCCCGCTTGAGCTGGACGCGCTCGGCTTCGGCCTGCTCCGCCGCCGCCCATTCGGCGATGGCCTGTTCCGCCGCCGCTTTCTCCGCCGCCGCTTTCTCCGCCGCCGCTTTCTCCGCCGCCACCCGCTTGGCCGCCACTCGCTCCGCCGCCGCCCGCGCGATCGCCGCGCTGTGCGCCGCCGCTTTCTCCGCCGCCGCTTTCTCCGCCGCCGCTTTCTCCGTCACTGCCTTCCGCAGCGCCGCCAGCCGCGCTTCCATCCGCTGCTTGCGCTGTTGGATAAAGCGCAGAACCAGCCAGCCGGCCACTCCCATGCTCACCAGCGCCGCCAGCAATCCGATCACGCCCGTTAGTTGCCAACTGCTCATGTGCCGCCTTTTTTGGACCGCCGAAGCATATACGGCCCGTCTTGTCATTCAACTCTAGCGTCTATCTCGGCCCAAGACCGACTATCTACGCCTCGCCCCCAAACAGATCCAGCAACCGCGGCGCCAACAGCGCCAATTCGCCGGCCATCAGCGCGAACTCGGCGTCGAATATCGCTTCCGGAGAATCGGCGATATCCCGCAGCGACTCCCGGATCACATCGAGGAACTGAAGTCGGCGAACCACCAGCGCCTCGTCGAGCACAAAGGCGATCCGCTCGTTCCAGCACAGGCCCAACCGGGTTACTTCCTTCCCCGCGGCCAGATGACCGCGAATTTCGGCGCCGGCCAAATCCTGTCCGCGACAACGCACGACCCCACCGGTTTCTCCCACCTCCCGCAACTCGCAGGTATCTCCCAGGGTAAATTCCGCGGGGGCCTGGCCCTCGGCCAACCACGCCGTCATGACCGCCGCCACCGACTGTCGCACTCGCGGTGGAGCGACTGGCAGAGTATCCAATGTCTTGCGCAACATTCCGGTCAGTTCATCCACCCCGCGCGGACTGGCGCTGCCCACCACCAGCCAGCCCGCCGATGGATCGAGATAGGCGTAGCCATGCCGGCTCCGGCACAAGGCGCGCGGCAGCAGTTCGCCCACCATCCGCTCGCGCAGCTCCTGCTTTTCACGACGCCGCACCGGCTGTCGCCGCTGGTCTTCCAGCTCGGCGATGCGCTCGTCCACCATCTGGTTAAGCACGGCCGCCGGCAAGACTTTCTCTTCGATCCGCAAGCACAGCAGCCACCGACCCAGCGCGACATGCACCAGATCGCGCCCCTTGCGGCCCAGCGGCGGAACCCAGCCAGCGCTGCTCGGTTGATGACTGGGGCAGGGCTGGAACGCATGCTGCTCCAGCCGCGCCGCCAGCGTCTCGGCCGAAAGCGACAATGGCTCAACCAGGCGAAACAACGTCAGATTCCTGAACCACATGGGAATTATCCATCGCCGCAAAGGTCGGCATTATCCGCCAATGCCCGTCGGACGCCAAGCCAAGCGGACGCTTTCCATTTATTGCGCTGCAACAAAAATCCAGGTTTATATTGCACTGCAACAAAAATTGCCTTATGCTGTTTTCCATCGACCAACCACTGATGGGGAAACCACCGCCATGACCAACGACGCCCTAGCCAAAATGTCCGAACAGTACCAGAGCTTCCTGGCTCCGGTGATCAAGGCCAACAAGCTGTCCGCCACCAATCTGGAAGCCTTGGTCAATTTTCAGATGAGCGCCCTGCAATCCTATGTCGACATGGCGATGAACCGGATGAAAAACGCCGCCGACATCAACGATTTCGCCAGTTTGCAGGCGTTCCTGACCTCGCAGTCCGAGTCGATCTCCAGCCTGAATCAGAAGTTCATGGACGACGCCAAGGCGCTGGCCGATCTGACGGCGCGCTTCAAGGCCGAATTCGACAAGCTGGTGCAGGACAGTCTGGCCGGCATCGGCAAATAGGTCACGCCTTGCCCCGCAAGGCCGAACCGGGGGTTCGGCCTTTTTCTTTGGCCCGCGGTTAAGCAGGCGCTGTCCCGGCGAGATCCGTTTGGTATTCTAATCTCTCCATTCGCATTCTTAACCTCGGTCTCCTGATACTCTCTCGATGGCAAAAAACCGGATCGTGGTGGGCCTGTCCGGCGGCGTGGATTCCTCGGTGGCAGCGCTGCTGCTGGTCGAACAGGGCCACGATGTGCATGGCGTGTTCATGAAGAACTGGGAGGATTCCCACGAGGCCGGTTACTGTTCCGCCGCCGAGGATCTGGAGGACGCGCGCTCGGTTTGCGACACGCTGGGCATTCCCTTGCACCAGGTCAGCTTCGCCACCGAATATCGGGAGCGGGTATTCCATTATTTTCTCGACGAATACCGCCGTGGTCGAACCCCCAACCCCGACATCCTGTGCAACACCGAAATCAAGTTCAGGGCTTTTCTCGATCATGCCCGCCGGCTGGGCGCCGGGCATATCGCCACCGGCCACTATGTCCGGCGCGAGGAGCGCGATTGCCGCCAGCACCTGCTCAAGGGCCGTGACCCCAATAAGGACCAGAGCTACTTTCTATACGGACTCGACCAATCCCAACTGGCCAGTGCATTGTTTCCCGTCGGTAACCTCCACAAGCAGGAGGTGCGGGATAGGGCTGCCCGCGCCGGTCTGGTCACCCACGCCAAAAAGGACAGCACCGGCATTTGCTTCATCGGCGAACGCCCGTTCCGGGAGTTCCTGAACCGTTTTCTGCCAGCCCGACCGGGGCCGATCCGAACCCCGAACGGAGATCCGCTGGGCGAGCACGCCGGCTTGATGTTCCACACCATCGGCCAGCGACAGGGACTGGGCATCGGCGGTCGGCGCGACGGCAGCGGCCTCCCCTGGTACGTCGCCGGCAAGGAGTTGGAAAGCAACACATTGACCGTGGTGCAGGGTCACGACCACCCTGCTCTATTTCACCGGCGCTTACGCGCCTCGCAACTGCGCTGGATCGCAGGCCGGCCACCCACCACGCCATTGCGCTGTCAGGCCAAAATTCGCTATCGCCAAAGCGATCGGGCGTGCGTGTTGGAGGCATTGGATGCGCGAGGCGCTACGATCCGGTTTCCCGAACCGCAGCGCGCCATCACCCCCGGACAGTCCATTGTCTTCTACCTCGCCGACGACTGCCTGGGCGGTGGGGTGATCGATGACACCTGGGATTAAATCCAACTCTCCAACCCCGATCCCCATCCCATGCCCCAAACCGACCGTGATCGCGCCATCGCTCTGGCCGGCGTGCTGCAAGCCGCCGACCTGGTGCGCGGCATTGCCCGCCGCGGCCAAGCCAACCCGGAGGATATCGAAACCTGCCTGCACAGCCTGATCAAGATCGACGCCACCAGCAGCGACGACGTGTACGGTGGCGTTCCCCGGCTACGCGCCGGCCTGCAATTGCTTGAGCAGCAGCTTGGCAACCCGCGGGACATGGAATTGACCCGCTACGCGATAACGTTGCTGAGTCTGGAGCGCAAGCTATTCCAACGCGCCGATCTGTTGCGGGCCGTCCGCGCCGGCATCGAGAACATCATTCCGAACCTGGCGCATTTTCCGGTCGGGCACAGCAACTCCGTCGCCCGTTTCGCCGAGATCTACTTGAACAGCCTGAGCACGCTGTCGCCGCGCATCATGGTCAGCGGCGCACCGGTCCACCTGAACAACCCGGAGAACAGCAACCGGATTCGGGCGCTGCTGTTGGCCGGCATCCGCGCGGCGACCCTGTGGCGACAAAGCGGCGGCGGCCGGTTGACGCTGCTGCTGCGGCGCAACCCCCTGCTGCGGGAAACCCGGCGACTGCTGGCTAGTCTGGCGTAAACCACCAAGGCTTCAGCTCTTGCGATACGCCTCCACCACATTGTGCAACTGCCCGATTTGGTCCAGCACCCGGCTGAGCTGCACCACATCGGTGATTTCCAGGGTCAACCCCATGCGGGCGATCGAGGTTTCCCGGTCGGTCAACGTATTCGCGCCCAACACGTTGACCTGTTCGTTGGCCAGAATCGAGGTGATATCGCGCAACAGACCGGAGCGATCGTGGGCGACCACCATGATGTCCACCGGATAAGTAGCGGGCGTTTCGCCCCAGCCAACCTCGATGACGCGTTCGTGGTGCTGGCTGGCCAGGCTCAGCCAGTTGGCGCAATCCTGCCGGTGGATGGTCACGCCGCGCCCCTGGGTGATATAGCCGACGATCGGCTCGAACGGCGCCGGTTGGCAACATTGCGCCATCTGCGTCAGCAACCGGCCCACCCCGCGGATCCGCACGTCGTCCTTGCCGGATTCGACGCTTCTGGGCTTGCGCGTGATGGGCGGATGATCCGCGGTCGCGGGCGGCGCCGGCAGCAGATCCTGGATTTTAGCCACCACCTGCGCGGTGGTCAGCGCGCCGTGGCCGATGGCGGCGAACAGATCTTCCGGTTTGGCGAAGTTGAACTTTTCCGCCACTTTCTCCAGCTTGATCTGCCGGATTCCCAACCGCTGGAACTCCCGCTCCAGCAACCCGCGACCCGCGATAATGCTTTTATCCTGATCCTGCTGGATAAACCATTGGCGGATCTTGGCTCGCGCCCGATTGGTTTTGACGTAACCCAGATGCGGGCTCAGCCAGTCGCGACTGGGGCCGCCGGTCTTGGCGGTCAGCACGTCCACTTGCTCGCCGTTCTTGAGTTCGTAAGTGAGCGGCACGATGCGGCCGTTGACCTTGGCGCCCCGACAGCGATGGCCGACCTCGGTATGGATGTGGTAGGCGAAATCCAGCGGCGTCGCTCCCTGCGCCAGTTCGACGATGGCGCCCTTGGGCGTGATGGCGTACACCCGATCCTGGAACGCCTCGGCCTTGAAGCGCTCCAGCAGGTCGCCGTCGCCGGCTTCTTCCTCCCGATACTCCAGAATCTGCCGCAACCAAACGACTTGCTGTTCGGCCGCCGCGCCCGGACTCTCGCCGCCCTCCTTGTAGCGCCAGTGGGCGGCGACACCCAATTCGGCGTTCTGATGCATGGCGAAGGTTCGGATCTGCACTTCCAGGGCCCGACCTTCCGGCCCCACCACCGCCGTATGCAGCGATTGATAACCGTTGGGCTTGGGATGGGCGATATAGTCGTCGAACTCCTGATGGATATGGTTCCAGCAGGCATGCACCACGCCGAGCGCGGCATAGCAGTCGTTCACCGTATCGACCATGACTCGCACCGCGCGCACATCGAAAATCTGCTCGAAGGACAGCTTCTTGAGCTGCATCTTTCGCCAGATGCCGTAGATGTGCTTGACTCGGCCGCTGACCTCGGCGCGGATACCGACCTGGCGCAGGCGACCGCGCAATTCCCCCACAACCCGTTCGATATAATTTTCCCGATCGGCGCGGCGTTGGTCGAGGGCGGCGGCGATTTGCTTGTAAACCGGCGGTTCCAGGTAGCGCAGCGCCAGATCTTCCATCTCCCACTTGATACGACCGATGCCAAGCCGATTGGCCAGCGGGGTAAAGATATCCAGGGTCTCCTGGGCGATGCGGTGCTGCCCGGCAGCGGGTCGCTGCCCAAACTGGCGTAATTCGTGCAATCGCATCGCCAACTTGATCAGCACCACCCGCACATCCTGCGCCATCGCCAATAACATCTTGCGTAGGCTTTCCAACTGATGAGCGGCATGCTGGCCGCTCTGATGCAATTCGCCGATGGCATCGAGCTTGGCGATGCCGTCGACCAAACGCGCGACAGCCGACCCGAATTCCTCCTCGACCAAAGCCAGTTGGGTCAGCCCGGCCGCAACCGGCTCGTATAGCAGTGCGGCGGCAACCACTTCGTGATCCACGCGCAGGTCGGCCAGCAGGTCGGCCACCGCCAGTTCCGGCTCGCCGCCGAGCGCGTAGGCGTGCCGGACGATCTCGATCTGAGCCGGCGACCAGCGGACTTGCAGGGTACTCAACCAGGTATCGAAATCCGCGCCGGCCAGCGCGGTCTGCCGAGAGCTAACCATGATGCCTTCCCAAAACGATCCGATGGAACAGGCTCGTTCCGACGTTGGACAGGCGGCGGAACGAAGGATGGGGGTCGGGCGGACGAGCCGGATTGTTTTTTTGGTGGGTAAGATCGGCCGGCGCCGCGCCCTCCCTCTGGCGTCGGAGGGAGGGCCGGAATGCGGGCGGAAAGCAGTACGGGCCTTCTAGTTGTTCTTGGCGCCCTGATCGACCCACTTACGGATGATGGCCAGTTGTTCTTCCGGCAGCTTGACCTTGCCGTGCGGCATTTGAATGGAAGGATCCACGCCGGGACGGCCTTCGATCAATCGGTTGAAACTGCTGTTGAGACTCTGCCCGGGGATGATGACGGGACCCATCTTGGTGCCCTTCATTAGATCCTCATAGGCGCCCAGCGCCAAACCGCTCTTGGTATAGCCCTCGCCATTGGGCACGGTATGGCACTCCGCACAGTTCGCTTTCAGAATCGGATACACGTCCTTCTGGAAGCTCACCGGCTTGTCCGGTCGTTCGCCGGAACAACCCACCAACATGCCCAACCCCGAAACCAATGCGAATGCAAGCAATTTACGAGAGTTCATGGATCGTCCTTTGGATATGTTTTGACCTGCTCGGGTTATCGGATACGTCTGGATGATACCGTCATATCTTACCAGACTGCGGCGGCGTGGGGACGCCAAAGCGCCGCGAATCGTCACGCGCCGGCATCCGGCCAGGCCCGCGAAAATGCTCTATGCTTTAATTTGAAGACCTTATTCACCTCAATCGGCTTCCCAAACGACCATCTCAAGCACCCTGCGGAGGGTTCAGGAGAAACAGCCATGGCTCATATCGTTGTGATGGGCGCGGGTATCGGCGGCATTCCCTTCGCCTACGAAGCCCGGGAAAAACTGGGCAAGACCCACGATATCACGGTGATCAACGCGAGCGAGGAGTTCCAATTTCTTCCTTCCAACCCGTGGCTGCTGGTCGGCTGGCGCCGGCGCGACGACATCGCCTTCCCGATCGGTCCCTACCTCGAAAAGAAGGACATCCGTTTCATCGGCCGGCCGGTCACCCGGATCGACGCCGCCCACAACCGGCTCACGATACAGGACGGGCAAACCGTCGATTACGATTATCTCGTCATCACCACCGGCCCCAAACTGGCCTTCGACGAGGTGCCGGGCGCCGGTCCCCACAACGGCCACACCCATTCGGTCTGCGCGGTGGACCACGCCCAGACCGCCTACGAAGCCTATGAAGCCTTCTGCGAGAACCCCGGCCCGATCCTGGTGGGCGCAATGCCCATGGCCAGTTGTTTCGGACCCGTCTACGAAAGCGCGTTCATCCTCGACGCCGACCTGCGCAAGCGCAAGCTGCGCAAACATGTACCCATGACCCTGATCACCAGCGAACCGTATATCGGTCACTTGGGCTTGGGCGGCGTCGGCGACTCCAAGGGCATGCTGGAATCGGACCTGCGCAACCGGCACATCAAATGGATCACCAACGCCAGAACCACCCGGATTGAATCTGATCGAGCCCTGGTTGAGGAATACAACGAACGCGGTGACGTGATCAAGGAACACGAGGTACCCTTCAAGTTCGCCATGACCCTGCCGGCGTTTCGCGGCGTTGATCCGGTTGCCGCCGTGGACGGCTTGTGCAACCCGCGCGGCTTCGTGCTGATCGACGCCAACCAGCGCAGCCCCAAGTACCGCAACATCTTCTCGGCTGGGGTGTGCGTGGCGATCCCGCCGGTCGAAGCCACGCCGGTGCCCACTGGCGTACCCAAGACCGGCTATATGATCGAATCGATGGTGTCCGCCATCGTCCAGAACATCCAGGCCGATCTGGCCGGCCAGCCAGCCGTCGCCAAGGGCACCTGGAACGCCATCTGCCTGGCGGATATGGGCGATACCGGCGCGGCCTTCGTGGCGCTGCCGCAAATCCCGCCGCGCAACGTCAACTGGTTCAAAAAGGGCAAGTGGGTTCACTACGCCAAAATCGCTTTCGAAAAATACTTCATCCACAAGATCAAAACCGGCGCGTCGGAACCGGTGTACGAGAAATACGTACTGCGGACGCTGGGCATCGAACGGCTGGAATAAGGCCGATGGGGGGAGGTTAAACCGGAGAGCGGCCGGCTGCTCTACAAGCGGGCTATCCGCCGATATCCTCCACGGAAAGTCATGCCTTGGCGGATTACGTTATACTAGAGCCATTAGCGCGCATGGCGTTTGACGCTCGACTCCAGACGCTTGCCGTTTCCCGATCCCGCGCAATGCCGCGATTCTCATCCGCGCGTTGCCGTCCGGCCTTGCGGTTGGAACATCAGCCATCGTCGGACATGGCCCCAAAAACCGTCAACACAACAGGATGAACCAAGTGACGAGCCCGAAACTTCAACCCGAACTGCAACGCATTGTCGAAGCCCGCCATCACGATCCTTTCTCCGTATTGGGCCGCCATCCGCAAGACAAGAAAGTCGTGGTGCGCGCCCATTTGCCCTACGCCCAGGACGTGCATATCGCCGAGGGCAACCTGCCGCTGGAGCGAATCCCCAACACCGACCTGTTCGAGTGGCAGGGCAAGGTCGATCAGGTTCCGGAGCGCTACCGGCTGATCTGGCGCGACGCCGACCACCACGAGCATATCTCCCACGATCCCTATTGCTTTCCGCCGCAGTTGCCCGACTTCGATCTTTACCTGTTCGGTGAGGGCAAGCACTGGCATTCCTACCGCTTCCTGGGCGCGCACCGGCACGAGGCGGACGGGGTGGCCGGCGTGCTGTTCGCGGTCTGGGCGCCGAACGCCGAACGGGTCAGCGTGGTGGGCAGTTTCAACCGCTGGGATGGCCGAATCCATCCGATGCGGGTGCGCGGCGGCAGCGGGGTGTGGGAGCTGTTCATCCCCAACCTGTGCCCAGGCGACCTGTATAAATTCGAGGTCCGCAACCGCCACAGCGGCGCGATCCTGCTCAAATCCGATCCCTACGGCCAGCAGTTCGAGCTGCGTCCCAGCACCGCCACCATCGTCACCAAACCCAATGCCTATGCCTGGCGCGACGCCGAATGGCTGGAGCGGCGCAAGAAATCCGACTGGCTGCACCAGCCGATGTCCATCTACGAGGTTCATCTCGGCTCGTGGCGACGCGGGCCGGAAGGCGAGTTCATGAACTATCGGGAGCTGGCGCACCAGTTGGTGGAATACGTCCAGGAAACCGGCTTCAGTCACATCGAACTGCTGCCGGTCACCGAGCATCCCTACGACGCCTCCTGGGGCTACCAGACCACCGGCTACTACGCGCCCACCAGCCGTTTCGGCACGCCGGACGATTTCCGCTATTTCATCGATTATTGCCACCAGCACGATATCGGGGTGATCCTCGACTGGGTGCCGGCCCACTTCCCCAAGGATGCCCACGGTCTGGCCCGCTTCGACGGCGAGCCGCTGTACGAGCACGCCGACCCCCGCTTGGGCGAACATCTCGACTGGTCCACCCTGATCTTCAACTTCGGTCGCTACGAGGTGAAGAACTTCCTGCTGTCCAGCGCCCTGTACTGGATCGAGGAGTTTCATCTCGACGGCCTGCGGGTGGACGCGGTCGCGTCCATGCTGTATCTGGACTATTCGCGCAAGGAAGGCGAGTGGATTCCCAACAAATACGGCGGGCGCGAGAATCTGGAAGCCATCGATTTCATGCGCGAGCTGAACACGGTGGTTCACAGCGAGCATCCCGGCGCGATGGTCATCGCCGAGGAATCCACGTCCTGGCCACAAGTCACCCGGCCGACCTATCTCGGCGGGCTGGGGTTCAGCATGAAATGGAACATGGGTTGGATGAACGACACCCTGCGCTACATGGCGCAGAACCCGGTCCATCGCAAGTACCACCACGATCTGCTGACCTTCAGCATGCTGTACTGCTTCACCGAGAATTTCATGCTGCCCTTCTCGCACGACGAAGTGGTGCACGGCAAGGGCTCGATGCCGAACAAGATGCCGGGCGACGAATGGCAGCGCTTCGCCAACCTGCGGCTGCTTTATCTCTACATGTTCACCCACCCCGGCAAGAAACTGCTGTTCATGGGCACCGAGTTCGGCCAAGGCAACGAGTGGAACAGCGCCAACCCGATCGACTGGTGGGTGCTGCAATACGATTTCCACCGGGGTTTAAAGCAGTTGGTCACCGACCTGAACCGGCTTTATCACAGCGATCCGGTGCTTCATCACTACGAGTTCGAGTGGCAAGGGTTCAGCTGGATCGACTGTCATGACGCCGAGCAATCCATCCTGAGCTATCTGCGCAAGAAGGACGACGACTTTTTGGTGGTCGTGGTCAATTTTACGCCGGTCCCACGCGAAAATTACCGCATCGGCGTTCCGCGGGCGGGCCGTTACACGGAAGTGTTCAACTCCGACTCCCACTACTACGCCGGCAGCGGCATCGGCAACGGCGGGGTCGATCTGATCGCCGAGGAACGACCCTGGATGGAGCATCCCTACTCGATCACCATTACCGTGCCACCGCTGGGCGGCCTGGTGCTTCGTCCGGAACCGCTGCCGGCACCGGTGCTGACCACAACCGCTCTGGGCGAGCTACTGGCCGATACGGCGATCGGGGAAGAACCGCTGGCGGAACCGGCCGCGAAACCGCCGACATCCACCGCCCCGGACGCGGTCGAGGAAGAATTGGCGCAGCCCGAATGAACCGGCGCTAGTGCGTTTCCATTCCTTGGAGGGCGCGGCGGCGAATAGGCCGCGCCCTAGAGACTGTTCCAAGTGACCTGCCGCACGCGCTGAAAAAGAGCGATCGCGACACATTCCGGCATCGTCCAGATGCGCCCGTGCCGTTGGGACAAGCTGGCGGCGCCGCGGAACTTCCACACCTTCGACGACCGGATCACCGCGCCCCTGCACGGTTATGCCGGCGTCCATGACTACCACACCCGGGCCAGTTGCCGGTCCTACCCGCGGCGCGTCCGCGTTCCGACCTTGATCCCGCACGCACTGGACGGTCCTCTCATGTGACCGGAAGTGGTGCCGGACGCCAGCGCGCTTTCGCCCCGCGTGCGGCTGGAACTCGGCTCACAAGGCGGCCATGTCGGTTTCATTGCCGGGCGCTGGCCGTGGTGGGCGGAATATTGGCTGGAACAGAGGATTTCCGAGTTTCTAGCGGCGCGGTGGCACGGATCCGGCGGCGGCTCGGCGGACGCGACGGCGCTCAATTCCCCGCCACGAGCTTGCCGCGGACAAATTCATGGACTTTCCCCAAGGTTTCGAAGATCTCTGCGCTAATCTCGTCGTCGGCAACCTGAATATCGAATTGCCGCTCCAGGGCATAGATCAAGGTCACCACCGTCATCGAGTCGAACTCCGGGATATTCCCCAGCAGCGGCGTATCCGGGCCGAGCCGCGGAACCCGGTCTCCCAACTGCAATATCTCGCCAACCAACTGCCGCACGTCATCGAACTCGACCATCAAAACCGCCTCCTCGGGATGGGAAAGGGCAACGCACGGCGACCGGCGGGTTGCCGGCCGCCGTGCGCGCCGAGAGCTTGTCAAGATAGTCTTGCCGAGAACAAGAATCCAGCGGTTAGCCGATCGAGGCGACGGGCTGGCAAGCCAGCACCACATAACCCATCATGGGTTTGTCGCATTCCTGCCGCAGCGTGGCTGTCGTCATCGAGCGGATCTCCAGGCCAGCCCCCACCAGGGCTTGCCGCAAATACTCAGCCGTATGGCTATATCGACCACTGGGATTGATGCGAAATCCGCCCGGTGGGACATCCCCCGTTGCGGCTTCCGCCGTAAACGCCAGCCAGCCACCGGGGCGCAAGGCGGCGGCGGCGGCGGCGAAAACCGTCTCCAGCGCTCCGAAGTACACCAGCGTATCGGCCGAAACGATCAGGTCGTAGGTCTGTGGCCACGTTGCCAGGAACGCGGTCAGCTCGGCGGTGACCAGTTCGTCGTACCCGCCCCGCTCGCGCGCCTTGTCCAGCATGCGCGGCGACAGATCCACGCCCACCAGACGACGGGCGTAGGGGCGCAACAGCGGCGCGCACAAGCCGGTGCCACAGCCGGCGTCCAGAACCTCCAGGCCGGCAGTGGGCGCATCCAGAATTTCGGCGATCCGCTCCATGACGACCGCCGGCGCCTGATAGTTCAATTCCTGCACCAAATGCTGGTCGAACCCTTCCGCATACCGATCGAACAGATAAGTGACGTAGGCGTCGGAAGCGCGCGCCGGCACCCGATCCTGCCCGAACCAGGCCGCCAACCGATGCTGGGCGATTGGGTCGTCCGGCATCAACCGCAGCCAATATTGCAGTAGAGCCAGCGCGGCCTTGCTATCTCCCAATTGGAATACGGCGTTGCCCAGCACCATCCGCGCATCCTCGAACCGTCCCTCGCGATGCAACAAGCCCCCTAACTGCTTGATCGCCTCTTCGTGGCCGGCATCGCAACGCAGCGCGGTTTCCTGGGCGGCAATCGCCTCTTCAAACCGCCCCAACTCGGCCAGCACCAGACCGAGGCGGTGGTGAATTTCAGCACTCGCGGGACGCCGCTCGCTGGCTTGGCGGTACGCCTCCAGCGCCTCCGGCAGCCGCCCCAACCCTCTGAGCACCGCGCCCATGTTCACGCAGGCCTCTACTTCATCCGCCTTGTAAATGATGGCCTGCCGGTAGGCGACGATGGCGTCTTCGTAGCGCCTCTGGACGACCAGGACGTTACCCAGATTGGTATACGCCGCCGCATAACCGGGCGCGCTGCGGATGGCCCGGCGAATAAACTGTTCCGCCTGGGTCGATTGACCTCGTTGCTGCATGAGGATTCCCAGGAAATTCAAGGCTTCGGGGTGCTCGGGCTGGGCATCGAGCACCCGCTGATAAAAAACCTGCGCCTGGGTTAGATCGCCTTGGCCATGCCGTGCCATTGCCTGGTCAAACCATCCGGCCACCACTGTGCTCCTCAGGTCGCCATCAAATGCCTTGGACTTGTCGCCATTGCCGTTCACGAACACCTCCCTAAGCTTGTTTCGGTCACGCATCAACCCACGCTGGCCAAGGATTTGCGTGCCAATACCAGAAACCCAGCAACCGGTTGGCCGCCTTCCAAACGCAAATCCATGGCTTCCAAAGTTTCGATCATCATGCCGGCTCGGACCAACTCTCGGCGCAGATAGGCTTCGGTATGCTGGTAGCGACCGCTGCGATTGAGCAGGAAGTCCTCCGTTTTTCCACCCTCGCCGCGCTCCACGGTAAACGCCAGCCGCCCGCCCAGTCGCAGGGCCGCCGCCGCCGCCGCCAATACCGGCCGCAGGTCGCCAAAATAAATCAGGGTGTCCGCCGACGCGACCAGGTCGTAGGCTGCCGGCCGGGCGGTGAGAAACGCGGTCAGTTCCGCGACCGCCAGTTCGTCGTAATCCCCACGCGCCCGCGCGCGATCCACCATGCGTGGCGACAGATCGACTCCGGTCAGGCGGCGGGCGTAAGGACGCAATAACGGCCCGCAAAGTCCCGTGCCACAACCGGCGTCCACCACCTCAAGCGACCGGTTCGGCGCGTCCAGCACCGCGGCAAGTCCCCGAGCGATCAACTCCGGCGCCCGATAGTCCAAGCGGCGCAGGTGGTCGTCGAAGCTGCCAGCCATGCCGTCGAACAGTTCCTGGACATAATCGTCCGCCGCTCGCGCCGGCGCGCCGCGCCCGGAATGCGCCGCCAGCAGGTGTCGGGCAACCGGGTTGGCCGGATCCTGTTCCAACCAGCGCTGAAACAGCTCGACGGCCTCTTCACCGCGATCGAGCCGGTACAACAGCATGCCGAGACTTTTATAGGCGGAAGCATGGCCGGGTTGCAGGCGGAGCGCCTCGCGGTGCGCGGCCAATGCTTCTTCATAACGCTCCAGCGCGACCAGCGCCTTGCCCAGATTGAGATGAACCTCGGCCAGCCGCGCATCCAGGGCCAACGCCTGCTGGCAGGCGGCGATCGCTTCCTCGAACCGGCCGGAACGTCGCAACATCACGCCGAGATTGCAGTGAGCGTTGATATTGCCGGGCGCCAGTTCGATAGTCTGGCGGTAGGCCGCCGCCGCCTCATCGAACCGTTCCATGGCGGCCAACACGTTGCCCAGGTTGTTGTGGGCGTCTACATAGCGTGGGTTCAGTTCGAGCGCGCGACGGATTAGCTTGATGGCTCCATCGTTATCGCGTCGTTGCGCGGCGAGCACGCCCAGAAAATGCAGGGCGTCGACCTGCCGCGGGTTTCGATGGAGTATCCGACGGTAAAGCGCTTCCGCCGCATCGATCTGCCCTTGCCGGTGCAAGGCAATCGCCTGCTCGACCTGCTGTTCCATGCTGGCGGGCATCTTCGTCCCCGCCGCGCCGGCGAGTGCTCTACGCTGCTTGCGATTCATCGGCGCCAACATCCGGCTGGGCGGCCCGGCGATGCAGCCGGAAGGGCAGGCTACGACCGGTTTTTCTCATCCAACGCAGCAGCAGCGAATCCCCGCTGAATTCGATGACCCAGTAGGTTCTTTCCGGTTCTTCGACGCTTTCCCAGCACAGCAGCAACTCCTGTCCGCGCAACTCCCAACGACCGACGGCATTCGTCGTCGACTCCACCGTCGTCCAATGAAAGGAACCGTCCTCGCTCAGCCGCAGGCTCTCGTCCTGGGAGCGCCACTCGCCAATCAACTCTTCCAGTACCGGCACTCGCAATAGCGCCTCCAGCGGGTCGCAACAGTTGGGCCATGGCGGTCGCGCTACTCGCGGCGTGGGTGGCGTCGGCGGCCGCGCCGGCACCGGGGGCACCGGAGGCGGTCGCTTTTGAGACAACGCCCGCAGGTCGCGCGCCAAATAGTTTTCCTCCATAACGCGACCGAGCCATTCCCCGTCGTATTTCCACACGGCGCCACTGGAATCGCGCCAACCCAGATAGCGTCCGGATTTGTCGAACAACCGATCGTTATTGAAAAAACCCGCGTAGGCTCCGGTCCATTTGAACACGACGGTACAGGGGGCTGAGTCGCGGTTTAAAAACTCAAAATTATCGGCTTCCACCCTTGATCCTCCGTAGCTGTTCAGATCCCCTGCGGTTTTTGAGCGGACCCTGCATCGTCAAACGGTGAAGTCGTGAAGTAGGTTAGTGCCGGAGAACCACTTTTTCGACAAAGCGTTGTGGAGGGTCCGAACGGCTACTTCATCTAAGCGGACCGAGCGCGGGAAAGGAGACCAGCCAATCCAACGCGACCATGGGTTGCGTGAGATTGGCCGCTTAATCACCGCGCGCCCGCAGGAGCGCCTAGAACGTAAAACCCGACCAGTTTGTCCGCGCTGAGATCGGTCTCCTTCGGCATCGCTACCGCGAAGGCAGCGCCATTGCTGCCTTGCGGATAGATTTCCACAAAATCGATACCCGGTTCGTACCATTCGAGCATTGTCCGCTGGATTGACTTCTCCGCCATCTGGTTCTGCACGGATTTCGAAACCGCAATCCAAGGAATTTCGCCAGGCACCTGATAATAGCGCGCCGACTGGATGGAGAACCGGCCCCGGAAGAACGCTATCGCTTCGGCGTCGAGTTTCTCGCTGCTCTTCGATGCCGGAACTTCCTTCATGCCATCGAGTGGCTTCGGTTGAAATACTCTGGTCTCAGTCATCCCACACTCCCAGGCAAATATTGCCAACACCAACGTCATTACGATTCCCGTGTTTTTCCATGCTCTCATTTCTCTCTCTCTTCATTTCATTGACTCACTTGAAAAGACTCTAGACCGCCGGTCGCCACCAGACTCTGCAGCGAAACCACCATCGTGGCCGACGCCGTATCCTTGCCTTCGCCAACGCCCATGTTCGTTCCCCAGGGATTCCGCAAAGTGACATTCCAATCCGTTCCTGCCCGCGCGATCGACAAGACCGTATAGACATGGTTATCCACTAACCCGTCTTGGGGAATCGGAGCGCCGGTCAGCTTTTGCCAATAGCTACGAGAGTCTTTCTCAGGCACCGACCACAAGGTGACGCTCTTGCGTTGACTCAAAGCGGTCGAGATTCTCGCGCCCAGCAAGGCCACGGAACCGACCGTGCCAAGCTTAAGATAGTAGATGTAAGCCACTTTGGTTCCCGCGTTTCCGGTGATCGCCATCATGGCATCGGAAGGCCAACCACCATTGATGATCTTCTGGTAGCCCTCACCCAACCCATCCGCCGGATTGGTGTCGAACATCTTGGCATACGCTGTTTCAATCACGGCAGGCCAGGTACGTTCGTACTTCCCGGTGTTATCGACATAGCTTCCGCCGTGGCGTTTCACGTTATCCTCCAGCTCCGCCTGGGTCACCCAGATGAATTTGGCCTGGCCTTTCAGGTCATAGAGCCGTACTCGGAATTGCTGTGTGATTGGGTCATAGTGAATGGCGTTCCGAATCATCGTGGGATTTTGCTGCGCGACCGCTCCCAGAGTGGCGACGAAGTAGCAATCACCGAACGCGTCTTGCTTAATATCGTTGGCGGAGGGCCCGCCGGGACCGTACAGATTCTCGTCCGAAAAGTTTGGCTTGCTTTTAAGCAGCTTGTTGATGCAAGCAAGCGTGGGACCGTTTACGTCGACACGTCCATCATGAGCCAAACCAGAGTTGGCTTTCTGGAACTTGATGATAGCCCCGATTGTCTTCGGCCCAACCAAGCTGTCTTCTTTCAGTTTAGGGACCGGACCGCCCTTGTTCGGCGGGATCTGGTTGAGCGCTTTTTGAATCGTCAGAACATCCGCTTTCTTGTTTACCCCGCCTTGGCCCACAGACGCCGAAATTTTTACCATGATTCGATCCTCCTGATACAATCGCAAAGTCACAAAGGATAGGAACTCGTAGCCGTTCTCTCCCTCTACCGGGGCAAGGCAGCGCGGTGTGGCCCAGCGTGCCGCCTTGTCGATCCCACGGCACCCGACTGCTCGGCGACCGTGAGCTGGTGACTCGGCTCTCAGTCCTCCATGCTCCCCTTTCGGAGAGAAGTCAACGACGGAGAGTGTGAATGACTACTGCTCATCGAACACTCTGCTCAGTGAGCACGTTCCATGCCACTCCATCCAAGCATTTCAATTCAAGATTATCATGCTAGCCAGCCCAAAAGACTCAATAGCCGGTCCAGAATGAACGCTCGTCGCTCATTCTGGACCGGCTCATTTCAACCCAAAGATTCTCTCACTCAAAAGAGAAGCCAAACTCCCCCTCCACGACCTTAATTTGCACCCGCGAAACCGATTTGCCTTCCACCATTCGATTCAAAAACTCCTGGCTGATTGCCGGCAATACGGTATTCGTCAAGATCGCGTCCACCATCCGCCCGCCACTCTCCAACTCGGTGCAACGGCTGACGATCAGCTTCACCACCTCGTCGTCGTAACCGAACGGAACCTTGTGATTTTCCAGAACTCGCTTCTGAACCCGCCCCAATTGCAGGCGCACGATATCGCCGATCATTTCGTCGCTGAGCGGGTAATAGGGAATCGTCACCAGACGGCCGAGCAGCGCCGGCGGAAAAACCTTGAGCAGCGGCTCCCGCAACGCCTTGCCCAAACCGTCCGGATCGGGCAGCAGATCCGGATCCTTGCACATGCCCATGATCAAATCGGTGCCAACGTTGGTGGTCAGCAGGATCAGCGTGTTCTTGAAGTCGATGTGCCGCCCTTCGCCGTCCTCCATCCACCCCTTGTCGAAGACCTGGAAGAAGATTTCGTGTACGTCGTGATGGGCCTTTTCCACCTCGTCCAGCAGCACCACACTGTAGGGTCGGCGGCGCACCGCCTCGGTCAGCACCCCGCCCTCGCCATAACCGACGTAGCCCGGCGGCGCGCCCTTGAGGGTGGAAACGGTGTGCGCTTCCTGAAACTCGCTCATGTTGATGGTAATGACGTTTTGCTCGCCGCCGTATAGCGCCTCGGCCAGCGCCAGCGCCGTTTCGGTCTTGCCGACTCCGGACGGGCCGGCCAACATGAACACGCCGATCGGCTTGCTGGGGTTGTCCAGCGCGGCGCGCGAAGTCTGAATCCGCCGGGCAATCATATCCAGGGCGTGACGCTGACCGATGATGCGGCGGTTGATGATGTCGGCCAGCTTGAGCACGGTTTCGATCTCGTTCTTGACCATGCGCCCGACTGGAATGCCGGTCCAGTCGGCGACCACCGAGGCCACCGCCTGAGCATCCACGCTAGGCAAAATCAGCGGCGTCTCGCCCTGCAACTCATGCAATTTGACTTGGAGATCCTTCAACTCCGTCAACCAAGTCTGCCGTTGCGGGTCAGGCTCGGGCGCGGCGGACGCATCGACCGCGCCACCGTCGCCGCGCAGCTTGGCGCGCAGTTCCAGAATCTGGTCCACCAAACCTTTTTCTTCCTGCCAGCGGGCTTCCAGTTCCCCCAGTCGCGCCTGCTCGGCTTGCAACTTCTCGGTGGCGTCGGTCCGACGCTGGGCGGTGTCGATGCCGACCGCCGTCTCACGGCCGATGATCTCCATCTCGATGTTCAACCCTTCGATACGGCGGCGGCAATCCTCGACCTCGGCCGGCACCGCGTGCAGGCTGATCGCCACCCGGGCGCTGGCGGTATCCAGCAGGCTGACCGCCTTGTCCGGCAACTGCCGGGCCGGGATGTAGCGATGCGACAGCTTGACCGCCGCCTCCAGCGCTTCGTCGAGAATCTGCACCCGGTGGTGCTGCTCCATGGTCGAAGCCATGCCGCGCATCATCAGGATGGTCTTTTCCTCGCTGGGCTCGCCGACCTGCACCACCTGAAAGCGACGGGTCAGGGCGGGATCTTTCTCGATATGCTTCTTGTACTCGGCCCAGGTGGTGGCGGCGATGGTGCGCAGTTTGCCGCGCGCCAACGCCGGTTTGAGCAGGTTGGCGGCGTCGCCGGTGCCGGCCGCGCCGCCGGCGCCGATCAGGGTGTGCGCCTCGTCGATGAACAGAATGATCGGCTTGGGCGAGGATTGCACTTCGTCGATGACCTGCCGCAGCCGGTTCTCGAACTCGCCTTTCATGCTGGCGCCGGCCTGCAACAGACCCACGTCCAACACCCGCAGCGTCACGTCCTTGAGCGGCGGAGGGACATCGCCGGAGGCGATGCGCTGGGCGAAACCTTCGACCACCGCCGTCTTGCCCACCCCGGCCTCGCCGGTCAGGATCGGATTGTTCTGGCGGCGACGCATCAGAATATCGACGATCTGGCGGATTTCCTCGTCGCGGCCGACGATAGGGTCCAATTCGCTCTTGCGCGCCCGCTCGGTCAGATCCACCGAAAAGCGTTGCAGGGCCTCCTGCTTGCCCATCTGCGCCGGCGCCACGGCCTCGCTGGCCTCGCCGGGCGCCGCGCCGCCGCCGACCTGGGAACCGTCCGAGGCGCGCAACCCGGTTTCCGGCGAAGCGGCGACGATATCGTCAAACCGGTCGCCCAGTTCGTCCAGCTTGATCTTGTCGAACTCGCGCGAAATGGCCAGCAGCACGTTGCGCAGGTCCGGCGTCCTCAGCATCCCGACCAGCAGGTGACCGGTGCGCACTTGGGCGTCCTTGAACATCAGGGTCGCGCACACCCAACCGCTCTCCACCGCCGCATCGACATGGGAGGACAGATCGGAAATCGAAGTCGAACCCCGCGGCAGCCGGTCCAGCGCCTCGGTAAAATCCTTGGCCAGCCGTGATGGATTCAAACCGAAGTGCTGGACGATCCGGTGCAGATCCGAATCCTGCAATTGCAGGATTTGATGCAGCCAGTGCACCAGTTCCACATAAGGATTACCGCGCAGCTTACAGAAAACGGTGGCGCTTTCGATGGCTTTATAGCCCAGACTGTTCAGCTTACCGAATGCGGTGACGCGACTGATTTCGGCCATAAGATTCAGACTCCAGTGGCGTTGTTAAGATGTCATTGACAATGAAGTAGTCAGGTGCAGTAGATAACGGCGTCCAGCTTCAGATCGTCAGCGTCGCGATCCAGTGGCTGGCTGGTCAGCCACGTCGTCCAGCCCAACCGCGATCCCTCGCCCAATCGCAACGGCGGCACTTCCTCCTTGCGGAGGATCAGATTCACATCCCATAACAGTTCGTCGCCGGTATAGTTGCGCACCCAGTCGACCAACCGCCGCAGGCTGGCGCCACCGGGTAAAAAGCGCTGAAATTCCACCAGGCTCATCGGCCCCATGACGATTCGGAACTTGTACTGACAATCCCACACCCGTTCGCCGATCACCACCGTCGCTCCCAGCAGTCCAGTGGCCGGCGCTTCCCCCAACCGGCAACGGCTGGCCTCGGACAACGGCAACCAGTGCCCGATAAAGCTCTCGACCGCCACCGGCAGTTTAAAAAAATCCGCCAGGATCGCTTGCAGGCCCTCGGGGTTTCGAGTCTGACCGACCAGGCGACCGGCGTAATGAAACTTGGCCAGATCCGGCACCGTGTCCCGATTCCACAACGACGGCATGCCCAAACCGCACAGAGCGCCGACATAGACATTGAAACGGTCGGTTTCCGGCCGGTCGAAACTGATGGTTGGTTGGGTATCCGCCCATGCCCGGTAAAACAGGCTCAGCATCCGGTGGTGAAAGACATCGGCAAACCAGGCGAAGGTCCGGTCGTCGTAATTGCGCGACCGGTCGCGCGCGTATTCGGTCAGATGCAGCGGCAACGGTCCGTGCGGACCAAAAAGCCCCAGAAAATATTCGGACAAACGCGGCGGCCGACCCTCGTCGCCCGGATCGAAGGCCGCCAGCGTGGCTGGCGCAAAAGCCATCGACGGCTCCTGCGCCAGACGCACGGGGTCGTCGCTCAACCGCGTTGCCTTACCCAATCGGGGCTTATCGCGATACAGACACTCCAGCCGCCGCAGGGCCTGGAAGAAATGGAAGGTATACGGCTTGTGCCGTAGCGTCTCGAATAGAGCTACAGCGTATGCCTGCGTCCGATCCGGGCTGGCCATCGAGCGATCTCGCCCCGCTCGGTCGATCTAACGACCGTTTCGGTGAAGGAATTGATGGAAGCGTACTTGGCGAAAAACTGTTCCAGCACCGCGCCCAACAGCAGGATGCCCACCCCTTCGAAGGCGGCTTCGTCCAAGGTCACGGTTACCTCCAATCCGCGGGCGAAGGCGATCGGACCGGGAATCGGCGCACGCCGGGTCACCGGTATGGCCTGTACCGAACAAACTCCATCGACCTGCCGGCGAACGGTCATTTCCGCCAGACTGCCATACAGCGCCAGCAACTCTCGGAGCGCCACGGCGCCCTGGCGGGCATCGGTATCGGCCAACGACAGATAGTTCAGGGACAGATGGCTGATCAGCCGCCAAGCGGTGTCGCCGTGCGCGTGGGAAGGCCATGGCCGAGTGGGTCCGGCCAGACAGCGCACGGCGCCGACCGGCGCCCCGGAGGCCAACGTAAAATCGGTGTCACCCCGCCCGATCGGCATGAGCAGGGGCAAATCACGGTTGGTGCACCAGGTGGTGACCGCCAGTTGTCGCAAGTTGCCACGATAGGGCGCTTCGTCGGCATCCACCAGCGACAAAAAAACTTCGCTGCCCACATAACTCGAACGCGGCCCATCGCGCCGCTGCTGCCTGGACAATAGGCGCGGCAACCGGTGCAGTGTGTAGTAGGAACGCTGTTGGCGCTGGTCGATCCGATCATAGCTGGCGTAGAACGGTAGAAAGTCCTGCTCTTCGCCTTCGGGACCGATTCCGGTCACTCCGCTGATCTGGTAGACCTCGAAATCCATCGGTCGGGTGCGATCCGGCACCAAGTGATGTTCGGCCACCTGATCACTCAAGTGAATACGGTCGGCCCGCTTGGGAAACAGATTGATCGCGGGCGCGCAGAACAGGGCGAAATTTTCCGCCGCCACCACGTTTTCCAGCGTCGGGTCGGCGCGGTTGAGCAGGATCAAGACTTCCAGTTCACAATCCGCGCAGCGACGCACCGCCGGCCCCAAACCACCCAATTCCACGAACAGGTAGCGCTGCGGGAAGGAAAAATACTCGTGCAACAGCCGGTAGCCCTGAAACGAGGGTGGCGTGCAAGGCAACAGCGCCTGCTCGTCTTCGAAACCGAGTCGCCGGATCTCGTGCTTGGCCGCGATCTCGTACCAGGGCGCCGGCCGCTGACCGGGTCGCGCCACCACCATCACCGCGTTGGCCAGCAATTGCTCGTACAGCCGGGCCGGCATGGCTTCGCTGCCGTGCAGGTACAACGGCAATTGGGTCAACGCCAACTTGTTGAAGGGCAAGCCCGGCAGCGTCGTGCGCAGGCGCAGCCGGATGCCGGCGCGGACCTTGGCCAGATCCGGCAGATCGAGCTGCGCCACCGGTTCCCGGCCGGCGAAATATTGCGCCTCGGTCAGTTCCAGCGGCCACAGCGTCACGTCATGGGCGGTCCGGTACTCGCAGGGGGTCTGATCCCCCTTGCCAAGCTGGCTGCGCAGTTGGCTGTCGCGGGGAATCACGAACCCCTGTTCGAGCGCGCCTTCGGTCGAATCCGGTTGGAAGCGGGCCACCAGCATCGACGGCGTCGGCGCCAGATAATGCGGATAGACGATCTCCAGCAAATGCTGGGTAAACCGCGGGAATTCGGCGTCCATCTTGAGCTGCACCCGCCCCGCCAGGAAGCTGAAACCCTCCAGCAATCGCTCGACGTAGGGATCGGCGCACTCGAACCCCTCCAGCCCCAGCCGACCGGCGATCTTCGGGAATTCGCGGGCGAATTCCCCGCCCAACTCGCGCAGGTGTTGGAGTTCCCGGTTGTAGTATTCGAGCAGGCGGGCATCCATCAGCGCTCCCTCGTCCGGTTGGTTTCCTCGACCTTGACCTGACCACTTTCCAGATCGATCTCGGTTTTCCAATACAATTGCAGGGGCATGGGCTGCCCCCATAATTCTCCATCGATCTCGAAGGTCAGCGCGTTATGGTTCATGCGCTCCTCGGTAAACGCCGTATGCACCCGCAACGAATTGCGCAGGATGCGCGGTTCGAAGTCCAGGATCACTTGACGCAGGATGAGCTCCAGCCCATCCACGTCCAGACTGCGGGCCGTCACCCCAGCCAGCGGCGGCAGGCCAAAATTGATGGTCGACCGGGCAGCGAAGGGATATCGCTCGATTTCGCTGTCGTCCGGCATCCGGCTGGCGTTGAACAGCCAAGCCAAATCGCGCAGCACACATTCGCGCAGGCGGTTCGTGGACAACACCCGCCTATCGCGCGACTCCTGCGGCTTTTCCGGCTCATCGTCGGTCAGGCGATCCAACAGCGAAGGTTGCAGCCGTTCCTTGGGCGTGAGTTCAGCCATCGCCGGAATCGGTCGTCGCTTGTGGCGCGGCTTCCGGAACGATCAGCTCGATTCGTCGAATATCGAGCAACGGATATTCGTTCCGATCGGTGGCCAACATACGCTGGCCAATGCCTGAATAGATCCCGCCCTCCTGCTCCGGCCATTCAGTCTTGCGACCCAGTTGCACCTGTGGATCGGCGCTGGTCTGCGAGCCAGGATAGCGCGACGGAATCAGGCCCACGGTTTCACCGCCGTTGGCCCAGGTAAAGCCAGCGGGCATCCAGACATAGTCGCGTAGGTCGCTGGGCTGTTCGAGCGCGAGCGTGCGGATCCGCTGCCAGGGGATCCAGTAGTAACGACCGTTGATGACGGCCTCCAGCATCGGTCCCAACCGCGGGTCGGCGTCGGCGAGCCACTCGAACGGCTGGCCGTCCAGCGTTCCCGACGTCGCCGCCGCGCCCTCGAACGCCTGGTCGCGCGCCACTTGGGCCTGGGCGTGATGACCACCGGCGGTCAACTGCAGCGCTTCCAGCAACAACGCCATCCACGGTTCAGGGTCGCCGAAAATCAGCGGCGAACGGCGGCCGGCGAATACCTCGGCGCGCAGCAACTCGCAGCGGATGGCTTCGCGGTAGGTCTGCACCATCGGCAGGGATTCCGGATCCATTTCCTCCAGCACGTTCAACTGGTTCGATGCCCGTTCCCACTGGCCCAGCACCGCCAGCAACTGAAACAGGAAAATACGGTATCTGGCGTTGGCGGGTTCCTTGCGCACCTGCGCTTGCAATTCGGCCAAGGCGTCCTGCAAACGGCCTTCGCGTACACTTTGCTCGGCTTGCATAACGGCGTGTCCCGCTGGTTGGAAGGAAAACGCCGCGCACCCGGACCAAACGCCGTCCGAATGCGCGGAATTCGCGTCTTGACCCCGAAACGAAAGCTCCCTTACCGTCAAACCTTCTTGTTGGTCTTGACGTCCCAGCCGGCCTTGCCAGCCGATTTGGTCGCACCCTTCTCATCCTGGGTGAAGTATTCCTGGGTCATGTTGGTGAAGTTCAGCGACAGGCTCTCGACCGGCAGACCCGCGCCGTCGCTGCCACCGGTCTGGTAGCTGCTGACCAGAACGTCCTTGAACTTGAACTCCAGGAATTTCTTCTGCCCGCCGTCCTTGCCGGTCGGCTTGCGCATCACCAGGGTGGCCTCGGGGTAGTGGTGGCCCGAGCAACACGACAGCAGCAGTTCGGGCGAAGCGGCGCAGAAGTGCATGGTGTAGCTGAAATCCTGCAAGCTCACCTTGCTGGCGCCCAAACCGGTGCCGTGCCCGGCGGTGCCCAGCTGGCTGGCGCCCCAACTCCAGCTCAATACTTCGATCCACTCCTTGAACTCGTGATCCTTGCACTCGCCCTTCACGTCGCCAATTTTCAAAAATGCATCAGCCATGATCGTATCCTCTCGATGTGGGTATGGAAACTGCCGGCGGGTCGCCCCGCCCCTGCGAGCAACGGCGCCTTTCCCGCCCGATCTTGGGCGTAAAAGACTGGAAGTTCCGTCGTCGCTCTAGAGATTGCACCTTGTGTGCCAAAACACAAGCTATTGTTTTAACGACTTATTTCAATATTCTTCCCTGTGAACGGCTCAGAACGAACCCTTTGGAGTCCACTCTGACCCGTCCAGATCCCTAGCCTCCCCGACTTCAACCTCCCTTGATCGAAGGCAACTTGGACACCAGGCGCAACGACACGGTCAGCCCTTCCAGTTGGTAGTGGGGGCGCAGGAAGAACTTCGAGGTGTAGTAGCCTGGATTGCCTTCCACCTCCTCCACCACCACCTCGGCGGCGGCCAAGGGTTTCATGGCCTTGGTCTCGTCACTGGAAATGGCGGGATTGCCGTCCACGTAGTTGTAAATCCATTCCTGCAACCAGAGCTGCAACTGATCGCGTTCCTTAAACGAACCGATCTTGTCGCGGACCATGCATTTCAGGTAGTGCGCGAAGCGGCAGACCGCGAACAGATAGGGCAGGCGGGCCGACAGATTGGCGTTGGCGGTGGCGTCCGGATCGTCGTACTCGGCCGGCTTTTGCAACGACTGGGCGCCGATGAAAGCCGCGAAGTCGCTGTTTTTCTTGTGGATCAGCGGCATGAAGCCGTTCTTGGCCAACTCCGCCTCGCGCCGGTCGCTGATGGCGATTTCGGTCGGGCACTTCATGTCCACGCCGCCATCGTCGGTCGGGAAGGTATGAGTCGGCAGATTTTCCACCGCGCCGCCGGATTCGATGCCACGAATCCGGGTGCACCAACCATACAGCTTGAAGGCCCGGGTGATGTTGGTGGCCATCGCATAGGCCGAATTGGCCCAGGCATATTTGTTGTGATCGGCGCCTTCCACATCTTCCTCGAAATCGAATTCCTCGACCGGGTCGGACTTGGCCCCGTAGGGCTGGCGGGCCAGAAACCGCGGCATGGCCAAACCGATGTAACGGGAATCCTCCGATTCGCGTAGCGATCGCCAAGCGGCGTATTCCGGCGTCTGGAAGATCTTGGTGAGATCGCGCGGATTGCTCAGCTCCTGCCAGGAATCCATCTGCATGGTGGTGGGCGCGGCGGCGGCGATGAACGGCGTGTGAGAAGCGGCGGCGATCTGCGACATCCCTCGCAGCAATTCCACGTCCGGCGGGCTATGGTCGAAGTAGTAATCGCCCACCAGGCAACCGAACGGCTGGCCGCCGAACTGGCCGTACTCTTCTTCGTAGACCTTCTTGAAGAGCGGGCTTTGATCCCAGGCGACTCCCTTGAACTTTTTCAGGTTCTTCGCCAACTCCTTCTTGGAGATGTTCATCACCCGAATTTTCAACATCTCGTCGGTTTCGGTGTTGGAAACCAGATAGTTCAGTCCGCGCCAGGCCCCCTCCAGTTGCTGGAACTCCGAGTGGTGCATGATCAGATTGATCTGCTCGCTCAGCTTGCGGTCGATGGCGGCGATCATCGACTCGATGGACTTGAGGACGTCCCTGGAAATCAGCGTCGTATGCTGCAGGGCCTGCTCGGCCAGCGTGCGGACGGCGCTCTCGACCGCCTCCCTGGCCTGATCGGACTTGGGCTTGAATTCCCGCCGCAACAGCGAGCCAAACTCGCTGGCTTCCACCGTTTCGGTTTGGACTTCGGGCTGGATCTGGGCGTTGGTGTCGGTTTCGGCCATGGCTCATCACTCCTCGGCGGCGGGCGTCTTGCCCTCGGGTTTGGGCGCGGACGCCAGGGCTTGCAGCAGGGCCGGATCGTTCAGAACCTTGGCGATCAGATCCTCGGCGCCGGTCTTGCCGTCCATGTAGGTCATCAGGTTGGTGAGTTGCTCGCGCGCCTGCAACAACTGATTCAAGGCATCGACCTTGCGCGCCACGGCGGCCGGAGAAAAATCGTCCATGCTCTCGAAGGTCAGATCCACGCTCAACTCGCCTTCGCCGGTGAGCGAGTTGGGAACCCGAAACGCCGCGCGCGGTTTCATGGCCTTCATGCGGCTATCGAAATTGTCGATATCGATTTCGAGGAACTTGCGCTCGGCCACCGGCGCCAGCGGATCGACCGGCTTACCGGACAGATCGGCCATCACACCCATCACGAACGGCAGTTGCACCTTCTTCTGCGAACCGTACACCTCAACGTCGTACTCGATCTGTACGCGTGGAGCCCGGTTGCGGGCAATAAATTTCTGGCTGCTCATCGCCATCGGAAAATTACCTCTCTGAATTCGAAAGCATGTGGTCTACCCCCTACCCGGCGGCGATCCGGCCTGTCAGCCGTATTCGCCGGAACCCTCGCCCTGCAGACCGAAAATCAGATTGGCCTGCTCGGCCCCTCCCGGCGCAAGATCGAGCATAAGCTCCATGAAGTCCTTCGTGACTAAATTTTTAGCACGTTTTAGCAAAAATGGTACGGGGCTGGACGGTTCGTAGCGCGCGAAATAATCGCAAATTTTATCCAGCATACGAATCACGTCCTCGCGGCTGGCAATCTCGCCCACCACCACCCGTTGGCCTGTCGCCGCGCCCGCCGTCGCGCCTTCCTCCGCTTCGGCCTGCTCCCCGGTTTCACCGGGTAGGCTCGCTCCCCGCCGCTGCAACTGCTCCGCCAATACTAGCCGAACTTCCTTCAGAACCCCGGTCAGATCGCTCATGTCGGGCGCCTGGGTCACCCCAACCCAATCGGTCAGCAGCGCCTCGATCCGCTCGGCCCGGCCGAAGGCATCGGCGACCGCCCCGGCCGTGCCCTGCAACACCTCCAGATCGGCATCCTGGAACGCGGCCTCGATCCGGCTTTGAGTCGGCAACTCCTCGTCGTCACCCGCCACGGGCGTCAGCACGCCCGTGGCAACCTGGATATCGCGCAGGCTAAATCGCCCCAGGGCACGGGAGCTGACCAGCGGCGCCTCCCGCAGGTCGCGCAGGGTGGTTTCCGGATCGCACAACGCCACGATCGTGTTGATCCGCAAAGTTGGATCGTTGTCGTCGTCCGGGTCGAGCAGCGGATAAACACCCTCCCAGTAGCGCTCGACCAGACCCTCCACCAGGGCCAGACCTTCGGCGAAACCCGGGAGGCCGTCGCTCTGCAACAAAGCGCGCGTAAGATAGACCGCCACCCGCAAATCACGGGTACGCTCCAGCAGGGTCAGGGCGGCTTTCTTGACGCCGCGCCAGTCGGGCGGCTCGGCCGGAATGATGGTGTCGCCGTACTGACGCTCGGGCGTTTCCTGCGCCAGTTTCTCCATTTCGGCGAACAAAGGGTCGTATTCAAGATCTTCGCCGCACGGTGCGCTGGCGGCGACATCACCCAGCAATGCTTCGATTTCGATCACACTCATCGGTCGTGCGCCTTTTCATCGATTGTCGGTTTTCAAGTATAGCCCCGCTTGGCGCGATTACCTGGGCGGTATAGACTGAAATCCAATAAGCTTATGCGATTGGTTTGATGAACTCCGCCCAGGCGACCCAAGCGGACCTCCCTGCCAACGGAAATTGCGTTATGCCCTTGCGATTGACCATCACCAGCTTTCAGCGGCTCTCTCCCGGTCAGGAAACCACCAAGACGCTCGACCGTGGGTCGCTCAGCATCGGGCGGGCAACACAAAGCGACTGGGTTCTGCAAGACCCGGAACGCATCCTGTCCGGCCGGCATTGCACCCTCCACTATCAGGACGGCGGCTACTTTCTGACCGACACCAGCACCAACGGCGTCTATCTCAACGATTCGACGGAGCGTGTCGGCCGCAACCAGAAGGTCAGGCTGAAGGACGGCGACCATTTCGTGCTGGGCGAATACGAGATTGCGGTCGCCTTACTATCCGAAGCGCCTGAACCGGCGGAAATCCTACCGGAAGGACCGATCACCGAGGCCGTACCGGTTCCGGATCTGCTACCCGCCTCCGGCACCGCGGAATTGGGTGGCGGTCCCGACAGCATGATCAAACCATCCTTCAGCGATATCATGACCGAGGGCCGGGATGGCCTGGGCCTGGCTTCGGGGAAATCGGGCAAAGGAGCCGTGGCCACCGAACCGCCTTCCGATTTGATGGAACCGGAACGGGCTTCCTTCGAGCCGCCGGCACTGATCCCCGAAACGCCGCCGGCGCCGATTCCAGAAGCGCCCCCCTCGCCGCTCGAAACCGAATCGCCGCCAACGGACGAACCGCCCGCGGCGTGGGCCGATCCGGAGCCGCCCGCTCAACCGTCTCCGGATATCCCCGGACCGTCGCCGGACGCAGCGCCGGCCATCCCGGAAGACTGGTGGTTGGCGCCGTCCGCCGCCGCCCAACCCGCACCGCAACCACCCAGCGCGCCACCGGTCGCCGAACCTCGCCGCCCCGTCCCCGAGATACCAGCGCCACCCCCAGCGCCACCCCCAGCGCCACCCCCAGCGCCACCCCCAGCGCCACCCCCCGCACGGCCGGCGCGGCCCGAACCCAGCCCTGCCGTCCAACCGGACGGATCGGACACCGACGCCCTGATTCGCGCCTTCTTAGAGGGCGCTGGCCTGCCGCGCCTACCGCTGACGGCCGAACAACTGCCCGAGTGCATGCGCACCCTCGGCGAGATCTTTCGCGAGACCGTGCAGGGCCTGGTGGAAATCCTGCTCGCTCGTGGCGATGTCAAAGGCGAGTTCCGCTTGCACCGCACCACCATCGGCCCCATCGAAAACAATCCGCTCAAAACGTCGCCGGGCCAACCGCCGCTCAGCCCTGAACAGGTGATGACCCTGTTGCTGGTGCGGCAAAAAGACGCCTACATGTCGCCCGTGCAGGCGGTGCGCGAGGGCTTCAACGACGTTAAGGCCCACCAACTGGCGGTCATGGCCGGGATTCAGGCCGCTCTGGCCCGCCTTCTCGAACGCTTCGATCCAGGCAATCTGGAAACCCGGCTCGAACAGAGCGTGCTCGACAACCTCTGGCCGGGCAACCGCAAAGCTAAATACTGGGATCTGTTCACGACCGAATATCGAGCCATCGCCCGAGAGGCCGAGGACGATTTCAACGAACTGTTTGGCGACGAATTTGCCCGTGCCTACGAAGAGCGCTTGCGCGAACATTGATCTTCGCGACCCCGATCCGGCAACCGCTACCGTTATGCGGTTTGGATGCTAGGCTTTAGAAGCGGTGACCCTCACTCTCAACGAAGCGATATAACGAGCGACTCCACCATGAGCTGGTACAGTAAAGTTGTGTGGTCCGAGGGGATGTTCCTGCGCCCCCAGCACTTCCAGCAACAGGACCGCTATCTTGAGGCCCTGGTCCGGCAATCCTGCCGCCATCTGCGCCCCTACGACTGGGGCGTCGCCGATCTGGCCCTGGACCGGGAAGCGCTGGCCCTGGGCAAAATCGCCATCACCACCGCCTCCGGCCTGCTGCCCGACGGCACGCCGTTCAGCATCCCCGACCACGACCCGCCGCCCGCGCCGCTAACGATCGAGGCCGACGTGCGCGACACCCGGATCATGCTGGCCCTACCCCTGCGGCGGGCCGGCATGGCCGATGTGGAACGCGGCGAGCAGCAGGACACCGCCGCTCGCTACCGGGCCGTGGCCCGCGAGGTGCGGGACAACAACGTCGATACCGCCAACAACAGCGCCTTCGTCGAGACCGGCGAACGCCGGTTGCGGCTGTTCCTCGACACCCGCGACTCCAGCGAGCACACCAGCATCGGCATCGCCCGGGTTCTGGAAAAGCGGCCCGATCAAACGGTGGTGCTGGACCCCGACTACCTGCCGCCCTGCCTGGACTGCCGCGGCGTGCCGGTGCTGAACGGCTTCGCCACCGAGGTGCTCGGGTTGCTGCACCAGCGCGGCGACGCCCTGGCCGAACGGGTGACGGGAGCGGGTACGGCGCGTGGCGCGGGCGTGGACATCGCCCAATTCCTGCGCCTGCAAACCGTCAACCGCTTCGAACCGCTATTCGCCCATCTGGCGGCCATGCAGGGGCTGCATCCGGAAACGTTCTATCAGATCGCCCTGCAACTGGCCGGCGAAATGTCCACCTTCACCGGCAAAACCAAGCGCCGACCGCCGTTGTTCCCCGCCTACGACCACGACGATCTGCAAAAAACCTTCGGCGCCCTGATCGGCGAGCTGCGCCGTTCGCTCAGTCTGGTCGAGGAGCAGGCGGCGATCCGGATTCCGATCGAGGAACGTCAGTACGGCATCCGGGTAGCCATCATCACCGACCGCGAACGCCCGCTGCTGACCAAGGCCACCTTCATTCTGGCGGTCCGCGCCGACATGGCGACCGATCTGCTGCGCGCCCGCTTCCCGACTCAGGTCAAGATCGGCCCGGTCGAGCGCATTGCGCAGTTCGTCAACCACCACTTGCCCGGCATCGGGGTCAGCGCGCTGCCGGTGGCGCCGCGCGAGATCCCCTATCAGGCCGATTTCATCTACTTCCGGCTCGACCGCAGCAGTGAGTTCTGGAAACAAGTGCTCAATTCGGGCGGCTTCGCCTTCCATGTCGGCGGCGAGTTTCCGGGTATGGAAATGGCGTTTTGGGCCATCAAAGACTCAGCGAGTAGCGAACAGTGACCATCGACGATCCGTTTGCCGCCGACGGGGACGAAGGCGACCGCACCATCATCCGGCCGGCGCCGGGCGGCCGGCGCGCCGAACCGTCCGCTCCGCCCCCGCCCGCCCCGCCCCGCCCGGCGCCGGCCGAATCCGCTCCGGTGTCGGCCGGGGTCGGTCTGAACCCGCTGGAAGCGGCGGCCGCGCCGCTGCTCAGCCTGATCATGCGCCTGAAGAACACCCACTCGCATCCCGATCCCGAGCGCTTGCGGCGGCGCATGATCGAGGAAATGAAAGCGTTTACCGTCAATGCCCGCAACGCCGGCGTCCACGAAAAAACCGTGTTCCGGGCCCGCTATGTGCTGTGCACCACGCTGGACGAGGTGGTGCTGAACACGCCCTGGGGCCGGGCCAGCGAATGGAGCGAGAGCAGCCTGCTGATCACGTTCCACAACGAAACCTGGGGCGGCGAGAAGTTCTTCGAGTTGCTGGACGCCACCCTTCCCGACCCGCGCAAGCATCTCCACCTGCTGGAGCTGATGTATCTGTGCCTGGCCTTCGGTTTTCAGGGCCGTTACCGGCTGTTGGATAACGGCCGCAGCCGGCTGGACGAACAGCGGGAGCGCACCTACAACGCCATCCGCACTGCCCACGGCGAGTTCGAGCGGGAGCTATCCCCACACTGGCGCGGTGTCCTCAACCAGCGCAACCCATTGATCCGCTACGTGCCACTCTGGGTCGTGGCGGCGGTCGCGGCCGCCTTGCTGCTGATCGCCTACGCATTGTTCAACTGGCTGTTGAATAGCGCCTCCGACCCGGTGCTCACCGCGCTCGGCGGCGTCCGCGGCGACAGCGTGGCCATGGTTCGCCGCGGCGGCGCGACGGCGGCGCCCGCAACACCCAAACCGCAGGTTCTCAACGACCTCAACCGGGTATCGCGCGATCTGCGCAGCTTTCTCGATCCCCAGATCCGGCAGGGCTTGGTCGACGTCCTCGAGGATCCCGACAAGACCACGGTCCGCATCCGCGGCGATGGCCTGTTCGATTCGGGCAGCGCCAACGTCAAACCGGCCTTCCTGCCGCTGCTGGCGCAAATCGGCAAGGAGCTGAACACGGTCCAGGGACGGGTGCTGGTCACCGGCCATTCGGACAGCGTCCCGATCCGCACCCTGCAATTCCCCTCCAACTGGCATCTTTCCAAAGCCCGCGCCGACAGCGTGGTGCAACTGCTGGCCGCCGTCAGTGACAAGCCCGGCCGTTTCATCAGCGAAGGCCGCGCCGACACCGAGCCGGTTGCCCCCAACAACACCCCGCAGAACCGCGCGCTGAACCGGCGCGTCGACATCATCCTGCTGGCGCGAGTCAATTAGGCGGGGACCATGAACAAGATCCTGAATTTTCTAAAAAGCCGCTGGTTTATCGGCATCACCGGCTTCCTGGCCGTCGCCGGTCTGATCTGGTATCTGGGCCCCCTGATCGCCGTCGCCGGCCAGACCCCGTTGGCCACGGACCTGGGCCGTGTCGGCACCATCATGACCGTCGGCGGCATGTATGGCCTGTACCAGCTTTTGTACTACATCGACACCCTGAAGCGGAACCGCAACATGCTGGCCGATCTGGCCGGTCAAGCCGGGGTCGGAACGGGCGGAACGGGCGGCGCGGCGGATCAGGGCGGCGCGGCCAGCGACAGCGAACAGGCCGCCCGCGAGCGTCAGAGAAAGAAGGAAGAGGAAGCCGCCTCGGCCGAGGAAATCTCCACCCTCAAACAGGGTTTGGACGAGGCGCTGTCCGTCCTCAAACGGGCCAAGCTGGGCGGCAAGACCGGTCGCACCCAATACCTCTACCAGTTGCCCTGGTACATCATCATCGGCCCGCCCGGTTCCGGCAAGACCACGGCGCTGATCAATTCCGGCCTGCGCTTCCCGCTGGGCGCCGGCAAGGTGCGCGGGGTGGGCGGCACCCGCAATTGCGATTGGTGGTTTACCGACGAAGCGGTGCTGTTGGACACCGCCGGCCGCTATACCACCCAGGACAGCCACGAGGAAGTGGACCGGGCCGCCTGGCGCGGTTTCCTGGATCTGCTGAAGAAGCACCGCCGCCGCCGACCCATCAATGGCGCCTTCATCGCCATCAGTCTGGCCGACCTGATGCAGCAGAGCGAGGAGGAACGCTCCGCCCAGGCGCTGGCCATCAAGCAGCGGGTGCAGGAGCTGCACGAGCATTTCGGCATCCGCTTCCCCATCTACGTCCAGTTCACCAAGGCCGACCTGATCGCCGGTTTTATCGAATTCTTCGGCGATCTGGGTCAGGAAGAGCGGGCTCAGGTCTGGGGCCTGACCTTCCCCCTGGATGACCCCAAAAACCCGGAAGGCGTGGTCGAACAGTTCACCGCCGAATTCGAACTGCTGGAGCAGCGGCTGAACGACCGGCTGGTGCAGCGCCTGCAGGAAGAACGCGATCCCCAGCGGCGCGACCTGATCTACACCCTGCCCCAGCAGTTCGCGTCGCTGAAGCAGGTTGCCGACCGCTTCCTCAAGGAGGCGTTCCGACCCAGCCGCTACGAGGAGCGGGTGCTGCTGCGCGGGGTATATTTCACCAGCGGCACTCAGGAAGGCACGCCGATCGACCGGCTGATGAGTTCGCTGGCCACCACCTTCGGCCTGCACCGCCAGACCTTGAGCACGTTCTCCGGCAAGGGCCGCAGCTACTTCATCACCCGGCTGCTGCGCGAGGTCGTCTTCCCGGAGGCCGAGATCGCCGGCGCCAATCTAAAGGCGGAACGCTGGCGCGGCTGGATCCAGCGCGGCGCCTACGCCGCCGCTCTGCTGATCACCGTGATTGCCGCCCTGCTGTGGCTAACCAGTTACGCCCGCAATGAAATCTACGTGCGGGCGGTGGAAAAACAGCGGCTGGAGGTGGAACAGCAGATTCAGGCGCTCTCGCCCGATCAGATCGATCCCGCCGCCGCTTTGTCCCTGCTGACCGCCGCCCGCGCCATCCCCGGCGGCTACGACGACCGCAACGCCGGCACACCCTGGCTGATGGGCTTCGGCCTCTATCAGGGCGACAAGCTCGGCGGCGAGGCGCTGGCGATCTACCGGCGGCTGCTGGAACGGGCGTTTCTGCCCCGCATCGTGCTGCGCATGGAGGAGCGGCTGCGCCAGAACAGCGGCAACACCGGCGCGCTGTACGACACGCTCAAGGCCTACCTGATGCTGGACGATGCCGAGCGCTTCGACGCCAAGATCGTCAAGGACTGGATGGAGCAGGAGTGGCAAACCAATCTGCCGCGCGGCTTCACCCGTGAGCAGCGCGAACAACTGTCGGCCCACCTGGATGCCCTGTTGGAACTGGCGCCGCTGCAATCGCCCATCGCGCTGGACAACGCGCTGATCCAGAGCAGCCGCAACCTGCTCAACCAGGTGCCTCTGTCCCAGCGCATCTACGAACGGCTCAAACAGCGCCAGCGCGGCGCCGGCACGCCGCCGGACATCGGCCTGACCCTCGCCGCCGGCCCCGACACGCCGCGGGTGTTCGACCGCGGAAGCGGCCAGGCGCTGAACAGCGGGGTTCCCGGTTTATATACCTATAAGGGTTACTACCAGTTTTTTCTGGACGAAAATCCCAAGCTGGTGACCCACCTGGCCGACGAAAGTTGGATTCTGGGCCAAACCCTGCAAATTTCCAGCGACCCCGCCGACCGCCAGCGCATCGCCGAAGGCGTCTGCCGCCTGTATCTCGGCGACTACCTGAAGCAATGGCAGGATCTGCTCGGCGACGTCAAAATCAAGACATTCAATAATCCGCAAGAGGCGCTCGACATCCTGCAAGTGCTATCGGGACCAGCCTCGCCGCTGCGGACCCTGATCGAAACCGTGGCCCGCGAAGCCGCGCTGGACCAGCCGCCCGCGCCGCCGCCGGAAGCCGGCAAACCCGCCGCCGACCGCTCGCTGACCGACAAGATCGCCGGCATCCTGGGCAAGAGCGACGCCGCCGCCGACCCGCTGCTGCAACCTTGCGCCATCGACCCCCGGTTGACCGGCTTCGATGCCCAGTACCGCCGGGAAATCGATGGCGCCGGCGGAACCATCCCACCCTTCGACAAAACCCTGGCGGCGCTGAACGAGCTGTATGGCCACATGAACGCCATCGCCCGCGCCCGGGAATCCAGCCCGGACGGCGCCGTGCCGCAGAATCTCAAGGATCAGTTCGGCGCCGTGGTCAATCAATTGCAGGTGGACGCCACCCGCAAGCCGCCGCCCTTCAACCTCCTGCTGGACAAGCTGGCCCGGGACAGCGCCGATATCGTGCGCGGCCTGCGCGACCGGCTAAACGCTCAGTGGAAAGCGGCGCAGGTCGCCCCTTTTTTTCAGGATAATTTGCGCGGTCGCTACCCCCTGGTCCGCAGTTCGATTCAGTGGAGCGGCGCCGGGGCGGGCGGCGCTCAGGACTCCAGCGCCCCGGTCAACTCGATTCAATGGGTCGGGCAGGGCCCCGTCAGCCCAATCCGCTCGCCGGCGGCGGCGGGACCGCCCGACGCCACCCTGGCCGCCTTCGGCCGGTTTTTTGGCCCGAACGGTCTGATGGACGGTTTCTTCAAGCAGCACCTGCAAGCCCACGTCGATACCTCGCCGGGTGGCTGGCGCTGGCGTGGCCCCACCGGACCGGAGCAAAGCATCGCCCCGGAAGCGCTGCAAGCCTTCCAGCGCGCCGCCACTGTGCGCGCCGCCCTGTTCGACGGTAGCCAGAACCCCACGATCCGCTTTCAACTGACTCCTCTCCAGCTCGGCGTCGGCGTGAGTCAGGCCACGATCAGTCTGGACGGCCAAACCTTCAGCTACGGCGCCGGCCAGGCCGGGCGAGTCGCCGATCTGCAATGGACCGGGGCCGCCGGGCAGGCGCGCGTCGAATTGTCGCAGTCCGGCGGCGGCCCGACGCAACTGAGCGAAACCGGTCCCTGGGCCTGGCTCAAGCTGCTCGACCAGGCCCAGATCCGCCCGCTGGGCGCCGGCCAGTTCCAGATCACATTTCAGTTGGGCAGCTTGCAGGCCATCTACCAGATGCGAACCCCCGGCAGCTCCTCCAACCCCTTCAGCCTGCAAGAGCTGGTGGGCTTCCAGTGCCCGGAGCAACTGTGACCCCCACCCTGGAGCGTCCGGCGGCCGGCTTCTTCGGCAAGCTGCCCAGCCGGGGCGATTTCATCGGCCGCCATCTGCCCAAAAGCTTCGTCGGCCCCTGGGATGGCTGGCTGCAAACCGCCATCGCCCACAGTCGCGAACAGTTGGGCGAAAACTGGCAGGAGTATTATTGCACCAGCCCGGTCTGGCGCTTTGCGCTTGGCCCCAACTTATGCGGGTCCACCGCCTACGCTGGTATCATGATGCCCAGCATGGACCGGGTGGGACGCTACTACCCGCTGGCGATCGCCGCCGCGCTGGCGCCGGACTGGCCGCTGTTCGCGCTACCGGCCGGCAACGAGGAGTGGTTTCGCCAAGCCGAGCGACTGGCGCTGGCGGCGCTTGAGCGCGACGAGCTGGATCTGGACCGCTTCAGCCAGCAGGTGGCGGAGCTGGGCGCGCCGCCCGCGACCGGCTATCCGGCGACGGGTTCGGCGGGCGACGGCAACGCCTGGTATTGTCCGCTGCCGCAAACGCTGGAAACGGCCGGGATCTCGCCGTTTCTGGCCAGCGACCTGCTGCGGCGGGGTTTCCCCCTGCACAGCCTGTGGTGGACCGATGGCTCCGACTGGATCGCCCGCTGCCTGCTGATCTGCAAGGATCTGCCGCTGAGCGACGGTTTCGCGGCGCTGCTGGCCGGAAACTGGCGCCAATGGGGTTGGAACGAAAGAGCGCCCGCCGATATCGCTCGTCGCACGGGCGAGCCGCCCGCCGCCGAAGAGGAAGCATCATGACCCAACAACAAACCTTCAAATGGTCGTCCGCTGGCCGCAGCCATGTCGGCATGGTGCGGGCGATCAACGAGGACGCCTGCCTGGTGATGCCCGAAATGGGCCTTTGGGTGGTCGCCGACGGCATGGGCGGGCACGAAGCCGGCGACATCGCCAGCCAGATGCTGATCGAGAACCTGCAACAGATCCCGCCGCCGCTCGACTGGCGGGATTTTCTGGATGCGGTGCGGCAGCGGATGCAGGAGGTCAACCAGCGTTTGCGGCAGGAATCGGCTCAGCGTTACCAGAACCGCACCATCGGCAGCACGGTGGTGGTGCTGCTGGCCTACGGGGCGCAGTGCGCCTGCCTGTGGGTGGGAGACAGTCGCATCTACCGGCTGCGGGACGATCAGCTCCAGCAACTCACCCGCGATCACAGCCATGTGCAGGAACTGGTGGACCAGGGGCTGATCGCCCCCGAGGACGCGCACCGCCATCCGCTGGCCAACGTGATCACCCGGGCGGTCGGATCGGCCGACGAGATGCTTATCGACGAAGTGATCCATCCGCTGTGTCCCGGCGATATGTTCCTGCTGTGCAGCGACGGTCTCAACAAGACCGTGAGCGACGAGGAGATCGGCCGTCTGCTGATCCATAGCGACCATGATTGCCACGAAGCGGTCAAGGCGTTCATCCACCTCGCGCTGATGCGGGATGCCAGCGATAACGTCACCACCGTGGTGGTCAACATCGACGGCGCTCTGGAGACCGCCGAGGAACCGGGATCGGCAACGGCCGACGACCCGATTCCGCCGGACTGGTATCTGGATTGAGAGACGGCCCCCTCGCCCTCGGCCCTCTCCCGGCGGAAGCGGACCGTTTTCGTCGGGCGGGGCGCGGGCGAGCGGCGCTCAGCGCCCGCGCCGGTACAGAGGCAGCGGCTGGTCGGCGGCCGGCTGGTAGCTGGCGCTGAAGTCGTCAAATGCCGCCAGCGCGTCCTCCAGGCCGCGGTCGGCCCGTGCTTCGAAGGCGTCGAAGCCGCAACGGGCCATGAAAAACAACTGATCGCGCAGCACGTCGCCCACCGCGCGGATTTCGCCGCGATAGCCGTGGCGCTCCCGCAGCAGCCGAGCCTGCGAATAGGCGCGGCCATCGCTGAATTTGGGAAATTCCAGCGCCACCAGATCCAACAGCGCCAGATCGGCGACGAGTTCGGCCACATCGGCGGTGTTCGGCAAGCGCACCCCCAACGGCCCGCCCCGCGCCAGCAATTCGGCCCGCTCCCGCCGCCAGCGTGCCAGCGACACGATTAGCGGCCCAGTCGGCGGTTCGTCATCGTCGCCGACCGCTTGCCAGCGGTCCTCGACGATCTGGCGGTTTTTAATAACCGACCGCATAGCGCTTTTCCTCCTGTTTGGCCTCTTTGCTGCCCGGCGCGTAGGCCCGGACCCGGAATGGCTCCAGCCCGATCCGCCGGACGGTGTCAAGAAAGCGTTCGCCCTCCGTGCGCCGCTCCACGTAAACCCGCAGGATGCGCTCCAGGGTGTTGGCGACTTCGGCCTTGGGCACGGACGGGCCGAGAATGTCACCGAGCGCGGCATCATTTTCCGAGGAACCGCCCAGGGAAATCTGGTACCACTCCTCGCCTTTCTTATCGACGCCGAGAATGCCGATATGGCCGACGTGATGATGGCCGCAGGCGTTCATGCAGCCGGACATGTTGAGACGGATCTCGCCCAGATCGTAAAGATAATCGAGCCGGTCGAATTTTTCGTTGATCTGCTGGGCGATGGCGATCGAGCTGGCGTTGGCCAGACTGCAAAAGTCCAGACCGGGACAGCAGATCATGTCGGCCAGGGTGCCGATCACCGGCGCGGCCAGCTTTTGCCCATCGAGCGTGCGCCACAGCGGGTAGAGATCGGCCTGACGCACATCGGCCAGCAGCAGGTTCTGGTGGTGGGTGGCGCGAATCTGGCCGAAGCTGTAGCGATCGGCGAGATCGGCCACCGCCTCCATCTGGTCGGCGTCGATGTCGCCCGGCGGCGCTCCCGGCTCCTTCAGCGCCACGAACACGTTGCGATAACCCGCCACCTTGTGCTCGGCGACGTTGTGGCGCACCCAGGTGGCGAACGCCGGATCGGCCTTGAGCCATTGTTCGAAGCTGGAATCGCCAGCGGCCTCCGCCTCGTAGGGCGGCGGCGCGAAATGGCGACGTACCCGTTCGACCTCGGTTTGATCCAATACCAGCCCCGAATCCTTGATCTGTTCCCACTCCGCCTCGACCTGCTGGCGGAAAGTCTCCGGCCCCAGCGCCTTGACCAGGATCTTGATGCGGGCCTTGTAGAGATTGTCGCGCCGGCCGTGCTGGTTGTAGACCCGCAGGATCGCTTCCAGGTAGGACAGCAGATCGCGCTGGGGCAGGAACTCGCGGATGACGTGGCCGATCAGCGGGGTGCGGCCCAATCCGCCGCCGACCAACACCCGGAAACCGATCTCGCCCCGCTCGCCGCGCGCCAGATTCAGGCCGATATCGTGGACCTGGGCGGCGGCGCGGTCATGACGAGCGCCGGTGACGGCAATCTTGAACTTGCGCGGCAGGTAGGAAAATTCCGGGTGAAAAGTGGACCACTGGCGGATGATTTCGCAGTAGAGGCGCGGGTCTTCGATCTCGTCCGGGGCAACCCCGGCCAGATGGTCGGCGGTGACGTTGCGAATGCAGTTGCCGCTGGTCTGGATGGCGTGCATCTGAACTTGGGCCAGTTCGGCGAGAATATCCGGGGTCTCTTCCAGTTTGGGCCAGTTGTATTGGATGTTCTGGCGGGTGGTGAAATGGCCAAAGCCCCGATCATAGCGGCGGGCGATATGGGCCAGCACTCGTAACTGATCGGAAGACAGCAAACCGTAGGGAATGGCGACCCGCAGCATCGGCGCATGACGCTGGAGATAGAGACCATTCATCAGCCGCAGCGGCCGAAACTCGTCGTCGCTCAGCTCGCCGGCCAGATAGCGCCGGACCTGGCCTCGGTATTGGGCGACCCGCTCGTCCACAAGCGTCTGGTCGACTTGGTCGTACTGGTACATCGTCGTCGCTCCCGCTGAGAATCCACTGATCGCGCCCCGGCAAAATCGACCGTGGGCGACTATGCTCAGACACTAGCATTGCCGCATATGCCCATAAAGCATTTTTTAACCATAAATTTATAACTTTTTCACTTATAGCCATCCTATTCGGGTTGTGGACGCCCGGATGATTCAAACCCCCTCACCCCCAGCCCCTCTCCCGCCAGCGGGCGAGGGGAGCGAACGGTTATATTTTGGGACTGGATCGTTTTGGTGGACGTTCGAGCTAAATCCCCCCAGCCGCTGACGCGGTGCCCCCCTTTGAAAAAGGGGGGTTGGGGGGATTTCCGCCTCCGAGTCGCTCACAACTCATTGAAAAGAGCCATATAGCGATCCTCTTTGAGTTGTGGATTGATCGGTGATGACGGACACCCTCACCCCCAGCCCCTCTCCCGCCAGCGGGCGAGGGGAGCGAACGGTTATATTTTGGGATTGGATCCTGTTGGAACTCGCCTTGCCATAAGACACCACAACGCAATATTAGGCCCATGGAGTGATCGCATCATGTCCGTCGTTCCTACCTCCACTCCCCGTCCGCTGGACGGCATCCGCGTGCTCGAACTCGGCCAGTTGCTGGCCGGCCCGTTCGCCGGCACCCTGCTGGCCTATTTCGGCGCCGAGGTGATCAAGGTCGAACCGCCGGGCGGCGATCCGATCCGGCAGTGGCGCATCGTCCGCGACGGCGCGTCGCTGTGGTGGCGCAGTCTGGGCCGCAATAAGAAATGCGTGACTCTGAACCTGCGCGATCCCGCCGGCCGCGCGCTGGCCCGGCGGCTGGCGGAACGCTGCGACGTGCTGATCGAGAACTTCCGTCCCGGCATCCTGGAAGGTTGGGGCTTGGGGCCGGACGATCTGAAACCGGTCAATCCCGGCCTGATCTTCGCGCGGATTTCTGGCTACGGACAGGATGGCCCCTACGCCGCCCGGCCCGGCTACGCTTCGGTGTGCGAGGGAATCGGCGGGCTGCGCTACGTCAACGGCGTGCCCGACGAGCCGCCGGTGCGGCCTAACCTCAGCCTCGGCGATACCTTCGCCGGCCTGCACGCGGCCTTCGGCGTGCTGCTGGCCCTGTTCGACCGCTTGCGCCGCGCGCCGCACGCTGGCCAGACCGTGGACGTGGCCCTGTACGAGTCGGTGTTCAATCTGCTGGAGGCGGTGGTGCCGGAATACGATGGCGCGGGCGCGATTCGCGAGCCGTCCGGTTCGACCGTGACCGGCATCGTGCCGACCGGCACCTATCGCTGCCGGGACGGTAAGTACGCGATCATCGGCGGCAACGGCGATTCGATTTACAAGCGGCTGATGCACGCCGCCGGGCGGGCGGATTTGGCCGAAGACCCGCGACTGGCCCACAACGCCGGCCGGGTCGAGCACCAGGCCGAGATCGACGCGGCGCTGGCGGCCTGGACGGCGACGCTGGACAGCGGGGAGGCGCTGGCGCGGCTGGCGGCGGCGGACGTGCCAGCGGGACCGATCTACAACGTGGCGGACATGGTCGCCGATCCGCATTTTCAGGCGCGCGGCTTGTTCGAGACGGTGGAGATCGACGGTAAGCCGCTGAAAATTCCCGCTATTCTGCCCAGGCTGGCGGCCACGCCGGGGGCGACCGACTGGCCGGGGCCGGAGATCGGCCGCCACAACGCGGAGGTGTTCGGCGGGCTGCTGGGGCTGAGTGAAGTGGAATTGGCGACGCTAAAGGGTCAGGGCGTCTTTTGATTCTGACCATTTTTGTCAGCCTACGCCGATCAGGGTCACTCTTGAGCGAGACGAATGACGTACTTTTGGGACTGTTTAGCATGACGCCACAGAGGATTTCAATTATTATTCTTTATTTAACAATATGTTAAATAAAATTCTCCCATCATTGGACTGATTGGCACACCCTCTGCAACAGGGTACGCGACGGGATCGAACAATGATCCCCGAAAACTCTCAAGTCCCCCAACGGGTTTTCATCCAAGTGCAGTAAGGAGCATCCCATGAACAAGTTCCAACGCGGCTTTACCTTGATCGAACTCATGATCGTCGTGGCGATCATCGGTATTCTGGCCGCCATCGCCATTCCGGCTTATCAGGATTACACCATTCGCTCCCGCGTCACTGAAGGCTTGAGCTTGGCCGAACCCGCCAAACTGGCCGTTGCCACCGATGGCGCCGCCGCCGCTGCCGATCTAACTCGCGTCGCCACGACTTGGAACGCACAGGCCAGCAACACGGGCGCCAACTCCAAATTCGTCGACTCGGTGACGATCGCTGGCGGCACAGGTGTTATCAGCATCACGTACAACCCCGCGAACGTGGGCGTGATATCGGGTCAGAATCTGATTACCCTGACCCCGTGGGTGCGCAATGCCGCGGCAGGCGCCGGTCAATCGTTGGCTGCCGCCATCGTCGCTGGCGACTCGGGCGTGGTGGACTGGGGTTGCGCGTCCGCAACCAACGCCACCGCCAGCGCCAGTGGCATCACGGTAGGCACCGCCGGAAACATGCTGGCCAAGTACGCCCCCGCTCAGTGCCGTTGATTCGAACGTAATACGGTCCAAAAAGGGCGCTTCGGTGCCCTTTTTTTATGGATCGGCCACTCGATGAGTTTCGGGTGCATCAACCCGTTTGCACGGAGAGGTTTTCGAGATGAACGCATCGCTACAAAAAGGATTTACCCTCATTGAATTGATGATCGTCGTGGCGATCGTCGGCATTCTGGCCGCCATCGCCATTCCAGCCTACCAGGATTACACCATTCGCACCCGTGTCGCCGAGGGGCTGGCCCTGGCCGAAACGGCCAAGCTGATGATTGCAGGGGAAGCCGCTGCCGCCAGCATCGATTTGCAACGCGTCGCCACGGCGTGGAACGCGCAGGCCAGCAGCACGGGCGCCAACTCCAAATTCGTCAACTCGGTGCTGATCGACAGCGGTACAGGCCTTATCACCGTTACGTACAACCCCACAAGCGTGGGCGTGGCATCGGCTCAGAATGTTCTTACCCTGACCCCGTGGGTGCGCAATGCCGCCGCAGGCGGTGGTCAAGGGTTATCCGCCGCCATCGCCGCCGGCGATACGGGCGCGGTGGACTGGGGCTGCGCGTCCGCAACTAGCGCTACGGCCAGCGCCAGTGGCATCACGGTACTCGGCGGCGCAACGATGCTGGCCAAGTACGCCCCCGCCCAGTGTCGTTGATGCTTTTTCCGCCATCGGCGGAGAGGTATGATTTCCGCGTTATTGAAAACGATGGACAAAACCAGACTCCATGCAGCCTGCAAGGCTGGCGCGGTGCATTTGGGCATCAGCGCCAGCCTTGCCGCGCTGGCGGCAACCTTGGTGTTGGGCGTGTGGTACCCCTTTCCCTTTTACAGTCTGGCCGGCGGTGACCGCCTGTTAGGGCTGACGGCAGGGGTGATCGTGGTATGCGGCCCGCTTCTAAGCGCTATTTTGTATAACCCCTACAAGTCACGCCGTGCTCTGCTGTTGGACTTGTCGCTGGTCGCCCTGCTGCAACTAGGCGCGCTGAGCTACGGCCTGCATAGCATGGCGCTGGCGCGCCCGGTGGTGCTGGCATTTGAAACAGACCGCTTTGTGGCGGTGTCCGCCGCGCAGATCGACCCGGCGCAACTACCGCAGGCGCCGCCAGACTTGCGGCATCTATCATGGCGGGGGCCACGGCTGATCGGCACACGCACCCCCAAAGACAACCGAGAAATGCTCGCCAGCATCGATCAGTCGCTGCAAGGCGTGGAGCCGAGCGCACGCCCCGGTTGGTGGCAGGCCTATGAGAAAAGCGAGACTGAGGTGCAGGCCCGCATGAAGAAGCTGAGCGACCTGCGCGCCCAGTGCCCGGTCGAAGCGCGGGCCGTTATCGATGCCGCCGCGCACAGCATTAATCTGGCGCTAGACCGTTTATATTACCTGCCACTGACTAGCCAGAAAATACTGGATGGCTGGATTGTGCTTCTCAATGATCAGGCAAAAATTGTCGGTTATACTTCGGTGGACGGATTTTAAAAAGGGCTTGACATGAATCGATCAGAACCCGATACGCAGATGCGCAACTGGACTGTATTGGTAATATTCGTTGCCATCATTTCTGAAATCATGCTTTTCGGTATTCGTGGGGAGGCTTACGCGACCACCACTTTTTTATCATCCTTCACCAGCGTAATTGGCACAACACTATTTATCGGAGCCTATGCGGGCTTATCATCTTTCACCTTCTGGATCGGCAACAAGTACAACTTGAGCATGCGCGCTGCCTGTTTTTGCCTCGGTGCAGGCCTCGCTTTGCTATTCTCTTATTATTATTTCTACCCTGGAAAAATGCGTGCGCAGCATTTTAACCTGTTCGTCGTATTAGCTCCGTTTGGTGCCGTTGCACTGGTTAGGATATTTTTTATCGCGGTTACCGCTAAATACCGGAAACAACCTGTTCCACAATGGATTTATGATCTCTTTTGGTTCTCTTTATTCGTTGTTCTTGTTGGAGAAACCACATGGAATATGCTGAAGATTGGAGATGTGATTTTTCCGGCGACATTTGATTATTACATTTTTCACATGGATGCTGCTTATGGTGGGTTGGCAACATCGTTGGCAAAATGGAACGATACGGCTTGGCCGATTTGGCAGGCTACTGTTGAAGCTACTTACAATCTGGTTACTGTGGCACAACTACTCGTGATGGGGGTTCTGATACGCGAATCAAAGACAAAACCGCTCAATGTCTGGCGGATTCTAGTCATTCCTTATGGAGTTGCTTGGTTGTGTTATTCTTGGCTGCCCGCCACTGGACCCATTTATGCTTTCAATAGACTCCTTTTTCCATACAATCTACCTTCACTAGACCACGTTCCCACTGCTTTATCGATAGTCATACCAGTGGCTCGAAATGCCATGCCATCCATGCATCTGTCAGCCGCCTTACTGCTTGTCATGGTATCGGCCGGCTTGCGAAATAAACTGATTTTTGCCGCGCTGTGTGTGTTTGCTGGAATAACGGCATGTGCCACCTTGACAACTGGTGAACATTATTTTTTAGATCTAATTGTGGCACTACCTTTCGTGATATGGCTAGGGGTTCTTTTAATTTCCCCGCCGCTTTGGGCACAGCGAACGAAGATACAGCAGGCGATTTTTTATTTGTGTGGAAGCACGTTTTTTGTCTGGATGGGGCTAATGCGTTTGGCCACCGAGTGGCTCTATACCCATTTGTGGTTTATCCAGTTATTTTCCATCTGGAGTATATTGATTGCGTTGGTGCTGTTTATTATTTATGCGCGGATGGTCTGGCGTGAAAAAGACGTCTTGGGGCATCAGGAGACCGTGGCCCCAAACATGCCCGCAACCCAGACCGCTTGGGGATTTCGTCTTTTATTACCTCAGGAGTTGCGCGCCACTGGCGGCTGGCTGATCGGAATCTTTTTCATATCCGGGTTTGCCGGATTAGTGTATGAGGTCGTTTACGCCAAGGCGCTTGGTGTTACTTTTGGCGGCACCACGCTCGCCTCCAATACGGTATTGGCAACCTATATGGGTGGCATGGCCCTAGGTGCATGGATGGGAGGCTTATTGGCTGAGCGCAGCACGCGCCCCTTGTGGCTTTACGCCATCTGCGAAGCTGCGATTGGATTTTACGCTCTGCTGACACCGTCATTTTTCCACTGGGTTCAGAACGCGTACGTGGCAATAGCGCTAAACGAACCGCCTGATTCTTCCTGGCTGACAGTCCTGCGCGTGGCGCTCGGCGTGGCAGTACTGGGCGTACCTACCGTATTGATGGGCGCCACCCTGCCGCTCGTGTTCAAAAAACTTAAGCAAATGGGCATGGCGAGCGAGCGGGCCATCGCCCCGCTATATAGTGCGAACGTGCTAGGCGCGGCTACTGGCGCGCTAGCCGGGAGCTACGTCTTGCTGCCAACCTTGGGGCGCAATAGCGCCACTTATATGGCGGCGTTGATCAGCCTGCTGGTAGCGCTGTACGTGATAGAAAAACTGAAAACTCAACCTGCGCTGGATGCAAGCAATTTAGCGGCGCGGCCAGAAGCGACTAGTACGGAAGCTCAAACCTCAAGTATTTCGCACCAATTGGGATGGGCATCCGTGGCTGTGCTTACGATCGGCGGTGCGGTTACCTTGGCATTGGAAGTACTGAACATGCATATGCTGGCAGTCGTAGCAGGCAATAGCGTCTATGCTTTTGGCCTAATGCTGGCGACATTTTTGCTTGGATTGGGAGCTGGTTCGGCGATCGGAGAGTACTTACTCCGCCGTATAGAACGCGCCACAGTAGTAATTTGGGCTCAATCAGGTGTAGCGGTTACCATTTTATTGACAGCTTTTGTGTGGGATGGCTTGGCGGATTATTTAGGTAGCTTTGGATTTTCTTATCAATATTATCATATTCACATTGGATTTGCCGGGCGTGAAATCATTCGTGGCATCGTTTGTGCTATCGCCATGATGCCACCCGCCTTTTTCATTGGCATGAGCTATCCAGGAGCAATGGGCATGGCTGCTGACTGGCTTGGTAAAAGCAAGGCGACTAAAGGTTTAGGAATAGCGAGTGGACTAAATACGTTGGGTAACATCACTGGAGTCATACTGGCAGCTTTCTGGTTATTGCCATACTATGGATCGCGCATTGTCTATCTTGGACTCATGAGTGTTGCTATTTTTCTCGCATTGCTTATATGGCTGACAAGCGCAAAAAATAGGCAATCCATGTCGAATCAGGCTTTCTGGCATCGCTGGGAATGGCGACAACTAGCACCTATTGGATTAGCGATACTGTTATTACCATTTTTCCCAAAACATTGGGATTACACGGCCCTTTCTCAAGGGGGCAACGTGTATTTCCATTTTCAAAACTGGGGCCGTGTGATTGACAGTGCAGAAAGCGCGGAAGGAGGATTGACCACAGTAGCCGCCCAAGAAGCGCCTGACAGGCAAGATCGTCTGCTTACTTTGCTGACAAATGGAAAATTTCAAGGAAACAATGCCAAAGGAGGCGAAATGGTGGCACAAGCTTCTTTTGCACTTATACCTTTGCTGCATACGGAGCGACGCGACGATGCTCTCGTCATTGGTTATGGCACCGGAATGTCAGCACACGTCTTATATGAAGAAGGATATAGGGACATCGATATTGCCGAACTCTCCAAGGATATTGTGGATATGGCGGACAAACACTTTTTCAATATTAATGGTTTAGTATCAAAGAGCCCTAGCGTGCAAATGTATTATACAGATGGGCGAAACTTTCTGCTGACTCAAGATCGCCAATATGATTTGATTAGTATGGAAATTTCCAGCATCTGGTTTGCGGGCGCCGCTAACTTATATAATAAGGAATTTTATACATTAGCTAGAAAGCGCCTCAAAAACCAAGGTGTTTTACAGCAGTGGGTACAATTACATCATATGCGCCCAATGGATCTATTGCATATTCTTGGGTCTGTTCGTTCCGAATTCAAATATGTCTGGATCTACTTTTCAGGAGGGCAAGGCATTATCGTGGCATCTAATTCGCCTGCTGCGTTGAACAACTCTGAAGCAAGGGAAAAGCTTGGCGCTCATCCGGAAAATTATAAAGTATCCGTAAAGACGCTCGAAGAAAGCCTCTTGCTTTCTCCTTCCGAGGTTGATCGAATCATGAAAAAATTTGATCCTGAACTACAATGGTTGCAATCAACGGATGTTAATTTATATCTTGAATATTCGACACCTAAAGGCAATTCATTAATTGAATTTTCTGCGGATAATAACGTTAAGTTATTACAAAAACTTGGAGCACAGCAATAAGGATATCGTCGGCGGTGTTCCTGACGTGGATATAATAGCCATCAACTAAATGAATATAAAGTAGTTATTGAACTCAATAATCCACGTCTGAAGCATTACCAATGATGGAGAAGTCACCTGTCCTGATAATTGATCGCTATCAATATCCGCATTACCATCCCTAAAATTACCGCTATCCAAATAGGTATCGAATCATGAGGACGGTGCAGCTCACCTTGGAAAACGACCTGGTCACGGCGGTGGACCGGGCCGCCGGTCAGCGCCGACAATCCCGTTCGGCTTTTACCCGCGACGCCCTGCGCGCGGCTTTGGCGAAACTGGAAGCGCACGCGTTGGAACAGCAACACCGGGAAGGTTACCTCCGCCAGCCCGTCGGCCCTGGCGAATTCAGCGATTTCGAAGACGAACAAGTCTGGGGCGACTGATGCGGCGCGGTGAAATTCGCTGGTACACGTTCAAGACGCCCGACAAAAAACGACCGATACTGATCCTGACGCGAGACTCGATTCTGGATGTGCTGGGCGAAGTGACCATCGCACCGATCACCTCCACGATCCGGCACATTCCCAGCGAAGTGATCCTGACTCCAGAAGACGGAATGCCCAAAACCTGCGCCATCAATCTCGATCACGTACAAACCGTTACCAAGGCCAAGGTCGGGCCATGCATCGCCACCCTCAACGACCGACGCATGGAGCAGGTCAAAACCGCGCTTCTATTCGCTCTGGGTTTCTGAACAGGTGCTTTGCTCTCCAATGACCAAATTACGCGCTTTTGCCATCCACTTGACCGCAAGCGCGATCATTGTTCTCGCTTTCCTGGGCGTGATGTTTCTTGCTTGGTATCCAGCACCGTATTTCGAAACGGACGGCGGCTGGAAAGTGCTGCGGATTCTGGCCGGCGTGGATGTGGTTCTGGGACCGTTGCTGACTTTGATCGTGTTCAAACCCGGCAAGCCCGGCCTGAAGTTCGACATGAGCTGTATCGTGGTGGCGCAATTGGGCGCATTGATCTACGGCGGAACGATCATCTACCAGGAACGCCCAGCCTTCGTGGTGTTCGGGGTCGACCGCTTCACTACCGTGCCGGCGGCGGACGTGGATTTCGAACAACTCCGGTATCCAGAATTGAAGCGCATCGCCGGCATCGGGCCGATGCTGGCGGAAGCCAAACCGCCCAAGGATCTCCAGCAACGGCAGGAATTGCTGTTCGGCGTCGTTTTAGGGGGTCAGAAAGATTTGGAATTCCGGGCCGAACTGTACGAACCCTACCGGCCCGACCCGCAACAACTCCGCGCGCGCGGCATCGATCTGTCCAAAATCGCCGCCGCGAGCGCGGACGCCAAGCAAGCCATCGATGCTTTCGTCATCAATCAAGGTGGACGACTGGAGGATTACCTATACCTACCGCTCAAGGGCAACAACAAGGACATCGTCATGGCGCTGTCGCCCAAGGACGGCATGCCGGTGGGTTCCATCTCCATCAGCCCGTGGCTGGAGGATTATTGATAGTCTCGAAAACCACATTTTTTGGATCGGGACATGCTTCGGATCAACGACTTGCCGGCGGCGGAATCTCCTACCAAAATACCAAGTAGTGCTTAACACTACCTTGGAACTATTAATCACGATGAAATCGACTTTTCCGGTTTGCCGGCCACGACCGAGCAAGACTGGCAGGGAGCACGGCGCGGACAATTCTACCGTCCGGTCAAAAAACAATTAACGGTGCGCATTGACGCCGACGTGCCGGTCGATCTCCGATGACCCAATTACACGCCTTCGTTATTCATCTGGCCACCAGCGTCACGATCTTTCTGATCTTCCTTGGAATCATGTTTTTCGTTTGGTATCCGGCCCCCTATTTCGAGATTGACGGCGGCTGGAAAGTGCCGCGGATTCTGGCCGGCCTGGATGTGGTGCTGGGACCGCTGCTGACTTTGATCGTGTTCAAACCCATCCGATTACCCACAAGTTCAAATTTCCTAATCAAATCAATATAATTTTTATCACAACTATCTTTGATTTTATTGGATTTTATCGACTTGCGGGTAATCGGGTGGCTTCAAAGGAGGAGGAGATGCCCGGAAAGATTGATTATGAAACCGACATTGTGGCTTGGTCTCGCGAGCAAGCGCAGTGGTTGAAAGTGGGTCGATTTGATCAGTTGGATTTAGAACATCTGGCTGAGGAGATTGAAGACGTGGGCAAGAGCGAACAGCGGGAGTTAGCCAGCCGGATGGCGGTCCTGTTGGCTCATCTGCTCAAGTGGCAGCACCAGTCCGGTCGCCGGGGCGCGTCGTGGGAAGTGACGATTCGCAATCAACGGAAAGGCATTATCCGTCGTCTGCACAAAACGCCGAGTCTGAAGGCCGATTTGCAGGAACCAGAGTGGTGGGAAGGGGTCTGGGAAGATGCCACCGCGCAGGCGGCTGAAGAAACAGGATTGTCCAGTTTTCCCGAATATTGTCCCTGGTTAGCCGAGCAGGTGTTGGGACTGGACTGGCTGCCAAACGATTGAGTGACCCACGAAACCCCACAATGCATCGACTTCCGATTCAGCAGTTTGAATTTCAACCGCTTTTCCAACAGGCATCAAATCGACGCTCAACGAATCGGGAGACTCTCGGTACCCCCAGTGATCGCCTGGGGGAGGTTTTCAAGGCGAGCGGCGGACACTGAACGATCCTGGCTTTTCGCCTGTTTGAAGTCTTCGCGAAAGGAGCCTAACCATGCAAGCCATCGAGTTTGAAGCCATCGCCGACCAGCACATGCTGCGACTGCCGGATCATGTGCCCGACGGCGTCCGGCTCCGGGTTTTGTTGCTCCTGGACGACGCGATGACTGAAGTCCCCAAGCGGCGGCCAGAAGATCGGCCACGTCGTAAGCCATCACCGAAGCTGGCCGATTCGGTGGTCATGCACGATGACCTGATTACACCTGCCGTGCCTGAAGAAGACTGGAACGCCCTGAAGTGATCCTGCTGGACACCCATATCTGGGTTCGCTGGGTCGATCCCCAAGCGAACCCCTTACCGTCTGGAATCCTCGATTGCATCGAAACCGCCGAGCAATTGGCGGTCAGCGCGATTACCTGCTGGGAGGTCGCCTGGCTGGCTCGGCGAGGTCGCTTGCAGCTCAGGCTAAGCTTACTGGACTGGCTCGATCAGGCGTTACAGGGTTCGGATGTGATTTGTATCCCGCTCGACCGGCCTATCGCCGTGCGTGCCGCCAGCCTCCCCAAACACCATCGGGATCCTGCGGATCGCTTCATCATCGCGACCGCCATCGAACGGCAAACCCAGTTGATCAGTCTGGATAGCGCTTTTTCCGCCTATCTTGAATTGGCCGATAAACTGATTGATCGGGTAACAATCCCCCGGCAGAGCCGGGGGCTTTGAATTCGTGAGTCGCTCAAAGCGGCAAAGGGGTCGCTAACGCGGCCCATCAGTTCATGAGCCGCCTAAAGGCGGCCGATCAGCGCCACAGATTGATCTGTTCCAGGCGCTGATCTTCTCGCTCTTGATTTTGAATGTAGGCACGAATCGTCGCCTCATCGCGGCCAACCGTCGAGACAAAATACCCACGTGCCCATAAAGTGTCGCCCACCAAAGTTGCGTTTGCGTTCACCATGGATACGTGCCAAATGGATCGCGCTTTTCCCCTTGATGAAACCCACCACCTGCGAAACCGCATATTTCGGCGGAATCGCGATCAGTATGTGAACATGATCCGACATCAAATGCCCCTCCAGGATCTGGCTCTCCTTTTGGCGCGCCAGCCGGTGAAACACTTCACCAAGATGTTTCCTGAGTTGCCGATACAACACTTTCCGCCGATATTTCGGTATGAATACAACGTGATACTTGCACTCCCAACGGGAGTGACTTAGGCTCTCGGAATCGTCCATCTGGATTCTCCACAATCGTGTGCTTGGCGGCTCACGCTGCGGAGTCTCTCAGATGGACTCCAGAAAATGTCAAACTTCTACTGTCACCCCGACAGAGCCGGGGGATTACCCCACGTATTTAGGATACAAGTCTTGACATCCTCCCCGCCCTGAAGGGCGAGGATTCCTGACATCGCTATCAGGGT